>CAJMLY010000058.1 GCA_905214425.1 uncultured bacterium | reverse complement strand
TGCAAACTTCTGGTCGGGACGACTGGATTCGAACCAGCGACCCCTTGACCCCCAGTCAAGTGCGCTACCAAGCTGCGCCACGTCCCGAAGCTTTTGTTTGTTGCTCTGCTCTCGCTCGCAACAGGGAGTATATTAACCCGAAACTTTGGACTTGTGCAAGAACTTTTTTAATTATTTTTGAGCAAGTCCAAAATTGTATCTGCGAGCTGGGGTTTTGTTAGTACGGGTAGTTCTTGCGTACCCGCTATGCTCACGATCCAAGCCTTGTTGGTGTCGGTTCCAAAGCCCGAATCGGCGCGTGAGACATCGTTGGCGATAATGGCATCGCAGCCTTTGCGGGTCAATTTGCGCTCGGCGTACTCGACGACGTTATCAGTCTCGGCTGCAAAGCCGATTACGAGGCGATCGCCCTTTTGGCGTGAAAGTTCGGCCAAGATGTCAACGGTCTCGACGAGCTCGATTCGATCCAGGCGCTCGTTGGCCTTTTTGAGCTTATGGTCCGCCGGGGCCGCCGGCGTGTAGTCGGCGACGGCGGCGGCGCAAATGGCCGCGTCGGCCGTCTGGAAGGCGCTCAGCGCTGCCTTGAGCATTTCTGAGGCGGTCTGTACGTGCACGCACTCCACACCGCGAGGAACATCGAGCGATGTCGGTCCCAGCACGAGCGTGACCTCGGAACCGCGGCGAGCGGCCTCCCCCGCCAGGGCGATGCCCATCTTGCCCGACGATCGGTTTCCAATAAAACGCACGGGGTCGATCGGTTCGTGCGTAGGACCGGCGGTGATCACGATGCGCTTGCCCGCAAGGTCCTGGGGCACGGGATTGAGCACCTCGCAGATGCCCTCGACGATGTCCTCGGGCTCGCTCATGCGGCCCGTGTCCACGTCGCCGCAGGCAAGGTAGCCGCTGCCCGGACCCACCACATGCACGCCACGGTCGCGCAAGGTTGCTATGTTGGCCTGCGTCGCCGGCGCCTTCCACATGCCATTGTTCATGGCCGGCGCGATCACAATGGGTCGCGGCGTGGCGAGTAGCGTCGTAGAAATCAGGTCATCGGCAATGCCGTTAGCCATCTTGGCGATGATATTGGCCGTGGCAGGCGCCACGACCACCAGATCGGGTTCCTGCGCGAGTGAAATGTGGTGGATGGGGTCGGAGGGGTCGTCGAACAGGCCCACCGCGACCGGCTCGTTGGTGAGCGCACGGAAGGTAAGCGGCCCCACAAACTCCGTGGCATGCTCGCTCATAACGACCTTGACGCGCGCGCCGCGCTTTTGCAGCAGGCGCACGATATTGCACGACTTATAGGCGGCGATCCCGCCGGTAATACCCAGCAGGATCGTTTTTCCCTCAAGTTGCATTGAATTGTTGGGCGCCGCCATCGTTTACGCTTCCTTGCTCGGGAGCACCAGCAGGCGGTGGCAGTATGGGCAGTGCGTAATTGACCTACCGTCGTGGTGGAGATCGCTCATGGACGAAGCCTGCAGCGCGGTGTGGCAGACGGTAGGGATGTTGCCCTTGATGGTCTCGACGGCCAGGCCGCGGAACTGCTTGAGCAGGCGCTCATAATCGGTGAGCACGTCGGTCGGCAGCGTAGCGGCAAGGGCGGTGCGCTCCTTGGTGGCGGTGTCAATCTGGGCCTGCAGGTCGGCGGCCTTGGCGCGGGCGGCCTTGGTATCGGCCTTCACACCCTCCTCGAACTTGGCGATGATGGCCTGCGCGCGAGCCTCGCGGTCGAGCGCCTCCTTATGGGCGACGACGACATCCTTGCGGGTGTGCTCGATCTTGTCCAGACGCTTTGCCAGGGTGGCGAGTTCATTCTCCAGGTCCTGAACCTCGCGGTAGTCGGAACCATCGACGTGACGCTTCTTGGCAGCCTCGATGGCGTTATTGGTCTGAATCTCGGTGGTGTTGAGGTCGTCGAGCTCAATGTCCAGATCCTTGCGCTGGGCGTAGAGCTTGGTCATCTCGGACTTGAGCTTCACATAGGTCTTGCGCTTGGAAGCGAGCTCCTTGAGCTCCGGCATATTGGCAAGTTCGCTCTTATTGCGGGCGAGCTCCAAATCGATCTGTTGCAGCTTGAGTAGCGTAGCGCCGGCGCTCATAAGTTCTCTCCTTTTGTCACAGTCCACCATTGGCAAGGGTTCAGTATTTTAATCGCATGACGGGGGTCGACCCCGGCGTCAAC
>CAJMLY010000057.1 GCA_905214425.1 uncultured bacterium | reverse complement strand
TGTCCATCCTCGCAGTATCCGGTTCTCAAGGTGCACGCCCCGCGGCTGATCCGGTTCGACCGGGCCGCGCGGCAAGGAGATATATTGCCAGACCGGAGGGGCGCCGTGGGCGGGAATCTGGACGTACATATTTCCTACATATCTAAGTACTCTCGGCTGGCTGGTTAAAAACAGGAGGGGACCTCACATCCGAGATCCCCTCTTTCGCCCATCTATAGCAATAGACTCTTAAATACCTTATGCCAGCAGCTTGCGACCGGACTCCTCGATCGCGTCAAGTGCTGCATCTGCCTCGGCGGCATCCGCGCCCTTAGCGAAGATGTACAGCTTAATCTTGGGCTCGGTGCCGGAAGGACGAACAATACCCTTGTTGCCACCCTCAAGATCGAACTCAATAACATTAGCCTTCGGCAGGCCGTTCACGCAGGTGTTGTAATCAACGACGGCCTCAATCTTGGAACCGGCGAGCTCCGCGGGCGAGTTCTCGCGCAGACCGGCCATGATGCCGGCCATCTTTGCCGCACCCTCAGCACCCGGATAGCTCAGCGAAATCGTCTTGTTGTGATAGTAGCCATACTTCTCGTACAGCTCGTGCATCGCGTCGGCAAGGTTCTTTCCCTGGAGCTTGTAATACTGCGCCATCTGGCAAATCAAAAGCGAAGTGCTCACGGCGTCCTTGTCGCGCACGTGGTCGCCGGCCAGATAGCCGTAGCTCTCCTCAAAACCGAAGATAAAGCGATCGACCTCGCCAGCATCGGAAAGAGAAGTAATGATGTCGCCGATGTACTTGAAGCCCGTCAGGCAGCGACGGAGCTCAAAACCGTACTCGTCGGCCAGAGCGTCAACCATGGCGGAAGAAACGATAGTAGTGACAGCAACCTTCTTAGTGAGGTCCTCACCGCGAGCAGCGCGGGTCTTGCAGATATAGTCGAGCAGCAGAACGCCCATCTCATTGCCGGTCAGCAGCAGATAGTCATCGCTATTCTTAACGGCAACGCCAACGCGATCGGCGTCAGGATCGGTTGCAAGTAGCAGATCAGGGTGTACCTGCTCGCACAGGTCAATGCCCTTCTGCATGGCCTGGCGAATCTCGGGGTTAGGATACGGGCAGGTCGGGAAATCGCCGTTAGGCTCCTTCTGCTCGGGAACAACCGTGACATCGGTGATGCCAGCGCGCTCGAGCACCGTCGTGACGGGAATGAGGCCGGTGCCGTTGAGCGGAGTGTAGACGAGCTTAAGCGGAGCGCCAGCGATCTCCTCGGCAGAAAGGTTGGTCACGCCGCGGGCGAGAACGGCGTCATAATAACGCTCGAGGCACGAGTCATCGATCCATTTGACCAGACCCTGCTCAAGAGCCTCATCGAAGTCCATGGACTTCACGCCGGTAAACGTATCGGTCTCGGCGATAGCCTTAGAAATTGCATCGGCAGCCTCGCTGGTAATCTGGCAGCCGTCGGGGCCATAGGCCTTATAGCCGTTATAAGGCGCTGGATTATGACTAGCGGTCATGCAAATGCCACCGGAGCACTTAAGGTCACGGACGGCCCAGGAAAGCGTCGGCACGGGAGAAATCTTAGGATACACGAGAGCAGTCACGCCGTTTGCGGCAAGAATGGCAGCCGTCGTCTTAACGAACAGTTCACCCTTATTGCGGCTATCGCGAGCGATGGCAACCGTCGGATGCTCGAAGGTCGCATTGAGATAGTCAGCAAAACCCTGCGTCGCGCGACCAACCGTATAGATATTCATACGGTTAGTGCCTGCACCGATAGTGCCACGTAGACCGGCGGTACCGAAGGCGAGATCTTGGAAGAAAGCGTCGGTGATGGCGTCTTCGTCACCCTGCTCCTTCATCGTGTTGAGCTCAGCGAGGAGCTCCTCGTCCTTGACATTGGCAATCCAAGTATCAAGCAGCTCATGAACATCTGCCATGTGAGTCCTTCCGTCACAATCAATAAAACAACCCGTGTAAAACAGGACAAGCGCATCAGCGCGCTAAAGCAAATATTAGTCCATTGAGAACAGAGAACCGGCCACAGAACGGTGAACGTTTATATTCACCGGTGGATGATTGGATTGATTTAATTGCTTAGTGAATGCCGCCTTTAACGCAAAAAGGGGGAGGCCGCGAGGCCTCCCCCCTTCTCAGTTCAAGCGTACGGCTCGGTGCCGTCCACCGGTCAGCGGCGCCCTGGCCTCCCA
>CAJMLY010000056.1 GCA_905214425.1 uncultured bacterium | reverse complement strand
AGAACGCATAAGTGAGTACCCGTAGCGCCACGAACAAGCGCACGCAATCCCACGAAGTTACCGGGGTTGCGCGCAAGTCTGCCGCATCTGCTAAGCCCGCCCGCCAAGCAGCGAGCTCCGTTCGCGTCGTGCCGGCTTCGTCTAAGGCACGCCGCAAAGAGCTCGAGAAGGGCGAGAACCTCGAGGGCCTCTCTAAAGAGGAGAAGCGCGCCCGCAAGGCTAAGCAGCGCGCCAAGGAGGACCGCATCTATACGGTGTCGAATATCCTCCTCAAGCAGGACGAGGACTACACCAAGCGCCGTCGCATCTGGTGGATTGTGCTCGCCATTGGCATGGTGCTCGTCGTGGCAATTTGGGCCTCGCTGTACTTCGCTCCCGCTGGCATGGTGTCCAGCCCTGTCCAGATGGTCGGCATTGTTTTGTCCTACGTCATCATTTTGGGCGACTTTATCTATGACTTCGCTCGTATTCGTCCCTTGCGCAACATGTACCGCGCGCAGGCCGAGGGCATGTCCGAGAACAAGCTCAACGCTCTTATTGAGCGCGCGGCTGCCGAGGAGGACAAGAAGGACTCCAAGAAGAAGTAGCGTTTGCATACATACTTATCGCTAAGATATAAGGCGCGTCGTTTTTGCGGCGCGCCTTTTTACTGTTCTATAGATAGATGGAGTGGCACATGATTCGAGCTGCCCTGACGGTCGAAGAGGCTCTGGAGGGCATGAAGGCCCTGGAGCCCAAGATTAAAAACTACGCGCGTCTGGTCGTCCGCAAGGGCGTAAACGTCAAGCCCGGCCAGGAGGTCGTCGTTCAGTCTCCGGTCGAGTGCGCGCCGTTTGCGCGCGTGGTGGTCGCGGAGGCCTATGCTGCCGGCGCCGGCCACGTGACGGTCATTTGGGCCGATGATGCCGTGACGAGGCTCACGTACGAGCATGTCGAGAAAAGCTATTTTGAGCAGACGCCCGAGTGGAAGCGCATGCAGCTGGATTCCTTGGCCCAGGATGGTGCCTGCTTTGTCTTTATCGAGGGTGCGGATCCTGCGGCCCTCAAGGGCATCGATCCAGCCAAGCCGGCCGCGGCATCAAAGGCGAGGAATACGCAGTGCAAAGTTTTCCGCCGTGGACTGGATTACAACATCAATCCGTGGTGCATCGCCGGCGCTCCGGTCGTGGCTTGGGCGCACGAGGTGTTCCCGGGAGACGCCGATGAGGTTGCAATCTATAAGCTGTGGAATGCGATTCTGCACACCGCGCGCGCCGATGGCCAGGACCCAGAGAGCGACTGGGAACTCCATGACGCCGCATTCGAAAAGAACCTGCGTTTCCTGAACGACAATCGTTTCGACTACCTGCATTACAACGCGGCAAATGGAACCGATCTGACGATTGGCATGACGAAAGGTCACGAGTGGGCCGGCGGCAAGGGCAAGACGCCCGATGGGCACCCCTTCTTCCCCAACATTCCCACCGAGGAAGTCTTCACTTCGCCCGATCGCATGCGCGCCGACGGTATCGTGTACTCGGCCATGCCGCTCATCCATCACGGCAATAAGGTCGAAGATTTTTGGATTAAGTTCGAGGGCGGCCGCGTGGTGGACTACGACGCCCGCGTGGGCAAGGCAACGCTCGCAAGTATCATCGATACTGACGAGGGCGCTGCTCACCTGGGAGAGGTCGCGCTCATTTCCAAGAACACGCCGATCCGCGAAAGTGGTGTTCTGTTCTACGATACGCTCTATGACGAGAACGCTAGCTGCCATCTCGCGCTAGGTGTCGGTTTCCCCGAATGCATCGAGGGTGGGTATGACATGTCCAAGGAGGAGCTCCTGGAGCATGGCGTTAACGTCTCGAGCACGCACGTCGATTTTATGATCGGCACGGACGACATCGATATTACGGGCATTACGCCTGATGGACGTGAAGTTGTGATTTTCCAGAACGGCCAATGGAGTTGGGAATAGTCCCAGACCGTGGTACAATGCCACCCGCGGGCCGTTAGCTCAGCTGGCAGAGCAGGGGACTTTTAATCCCAAGGTCCAGGGTTCGAACCCCTGACGGCCCACCATAGAAAAGAAAGCGATCGACTCCGGTTGGTCGCTTTTTTGTTGCCGCGACATGGGTTCAAACCCGTCGGGGCGCGGAGCTGAGTAAACGCGTGAGCGTTTGCCAGCGCAGCGCGCAAGGCGAGAAAGCGCCGCAGCGGCCGCCTGCGAAGCAGGCTGAACCCCTGACGGCCCACCCAAAGATTGCCGAGACGGTCAACTTCGGTTGGCCGTCTTTTTTGTCGCCCTTTCATGGGTTCGAACCCGTATCTGTCTATATATAAGAACGCTTGGCGAACAAAACCTGCCTTTTACCGATGGGAAACAAATGGCTGATGCCTTTGGAGTAAAGTAGCGCTCCAGAGATGACCGATGTCTCAATACTCATAAAACAGCTGGTCATCGCCAATATCAGAAGCCAATGCTTCAGTTTTAACCTCAGTGATGCGACTGAGGGGCCTATTCATTTGTGAACAAAATATGGAGTGCGCGATTCCCGCCCACGGCGCCCCTCCGGTCTGGCAATATATCTCCTTGCCGCGCGGCCCGGTCGGACCG
>CAJMLY010000055.1 GCA_905214425.1 uncultured bacterium | reverse complement strand
CGTTGCTCCGCAGGAGCAGGAAAGGCGGGCCTCATGCGCGAGGACGTTTTCAAAACCAAGCCCGGCCCCGGCCGGAGGGACCACGAGTGCTACAGGTTCCTGACCCCCATCGCGCGCATGGCGTTCAGGATGGCGATGATCGCCACGCCTACGTCGCCGAACACGGCAAGCCACATATTGGCGATACCCAGCGCTGCCAGCACAAGGATCAGCAGCTTAATACCCAGCGCGAAGATGATATTCTGCCAGACAATCGACATGGTCTTACGCGCCACGCGGATCGCGCGGGAAATGTTGGACGGCTTGTCATCCATCAGCACGACATCCGCCGCCTCAATCGCGGCGTCGGACCCCATGGCACCCATGGCAATGCCCACATCGGCGCGCGTAAGCACTGGCGCATCGTTGATGCCGTCGCCGACAAAGGCGAGCTTGCCCTTGCCGCTTTCGGCCACGAGCAGCGCTTCAACACGCTCGACCTTGTCGCCCGGCAGCAGCTGCGCATGGAACTCGTCGAGGCCGAGCTGCTTGGCCACCGCAGCAGCCACTTCCTCGCGGTCGCCCGTAAGCATAACGGTGCGCTTGACGCCGGCGGCGTGCAGGTCGCGGATCGTCTGATCGGCATCGGCTTTTACGGTGTCTGCAATCACGATGTGGCCGGCGTACACGCCGTCAACGAGCACGTGGAGGATCGTGCCGACAACCTCACAATCCGGTGCTTCAACGCCGGCCGTGGCGAGCATCTTTGCGTTGCCAACGACGACATGCTTGCCGTCGATGGTTGCCGTCACGCCGTGGCCCGCGTCGTTGGCGGAGTCGCTCACGCGCTTGGGGTCGACTTCGCCCTGGTAGGCGACGCGCACGGACTGCGCGATGGGGTGATCCGAGAATGACTCCGCAAGGGCTGCGACTTCAAGCAACGACTGCTCGGTATAGCCAGTCTCGGGGTGTACCGCCACGACCGAGAACGTGCCGTTGGTGAGGGTGCCCGTCTTGTCAAAGACGACGGTGTCCACGTCGGCGAGCGTCTCGAGGTAGTTGGAGCCTTTGATGAGAACGCCCAGCTTGGAGGCGCCGCCGATGCCGCCAAAGAAGCTCAGCGGCACGCTGATCACGAGCGCGCACGGGCAGCTGACGACCAGGAAAGTCAGGCCGCGCAGAATCCAGTCGGACCAGGCACCGGTGACCAGGCCGCCGCCAAGGGCGAGCACCGCGGCCGCGCCGGTGACGGCGGGGGTGTAGACGCGGGCGAAGCGTGTGATGAAGTTCTCGGTGCGTGCCTTCTTTTCGCTGGCATTCTCCACGAGCTCCAGGACGCGCGCGACGGTGGACTCGCCAAAGGGCTTGGTGGTGCGCACGTGGATGAGGCCCGTCATGTTGATGCAGCCGCTGATAATATCGTCGCCGGACTTGGCGGGGCGGGGGACTGACTCGCCCGTGAGCGCGGCGGTGTCGAGCTGGGTTTCGCCCTCGACGATGACGCCGTCGATGGGCACACGCTCGCCGGGCTTGACCACGATCACGGTGCCGACGGCGATGTCATCGGGAAAGGCCTGTTCGAGCGTGCCGTCGGCTTGCTCGACGTTAGCGTAGTCGGGCGCGATGTCCATCATGGCGCTGATCGACTTGCGGCTCTTGCCCACGGCGTATGCCTGGAACAGCTCGCCGACCTGGTAGAACAGCATGACGGCGGCGCCTTCGGCCATGTGCGGGTCGGTATCGGGGAAGAGCACCATGGCAAACGCGCCGATGGTCGCGACGGCCATAAGGAAACTCTCGTCGAAGGCCTTGCCGCGGCGGATGTTACTGAATGCCTTTTGCAGTACGTCGTAACCGGCAATCAAAAACGGCACGAGGAACAGCACAAAGCTGGCGTATATGTCGCCCGGGGTGCCGAATGCGGCGGTGAGGGCGCCGAGCTCATCGAGGGCGTACACCACGGCAAAAATGCCCAGCGCTACCAGGATGCGGTTGCGCTTATGCTCGAGTGACTCTTTTTTCTTGCGCTTCTTCTTTTTCTTCTTGGGGTCGTCGGTGGCCATGACTCGTATCCTCCCATTTGAATGTATGAACACTCGCTCATATAATTTCGCGAGCAAAGGCCGCGGCAAGCGCGGCCTTGCAGGTTGGCGTATACCTGGGCTAGAGAATGATCTCGCAGTCCGGCTCGGCGTCGGCGGTGAACTCCACGACACGGTCGAGGACCTCCTCGAACTCGGCGTCGTCGGCCTCGAGCGTCAATTTCTGGGTCATAAAGTTGACGGACACGGATTTGACGCCCTCGAGTTTGGCCAGCTCGTCCTGAAGCTCGCGCGCACAGTTGGCGCAGTCGATCTCGTCGAGCTTAAACTGCTTTTTCATGGTGGGTTCCTTTCTCTGTGTTGGCGACCTGGGTGCCGGTCGCGTTGGTACCGTGGTTGGTTGCTATTCGCAGATATGGCTCATGCCCTGGTTGAGCATGGTGTAGACATGATCGTCGGCAAGCGAGTAGAGGATGTTGCGGCCGTCGCGGCGGAACTTGACCAGGTGCGATTGCTTGAGCGTGCGGAGCTGGTGCGATACTGCCGACTGCGAGGTTGCGGTCGCCTCGGCGATGTCGGCCACGCAGAGCTCGCGTCCCATGAGGGCATAGAGAATCTTGATGCGCGTGGTGTCGCTGAAGACCTTGAACAGATCGGCCAAGTCGTACAGCAACTCCTCGTCGGGAAGGTCCTCGGGCGAGCAGGTGGTGGGGATCACGGGTTCGGTGGCCTCGATGTCAGTCTTTGTTTCATCAGCGTGGTCGCTCATTGCAATATCCTTTCATATGAACATGCGCTCATATAACTTACTTCCGATTATATGAGCGCATGTTCATATGTCAATAACGTTCAGGTAATTCGTCGTACAAAATGATGAGGAAAAGCGGACGAGATCCCGGACTAAGCGGTTTTGATTAGCGATGCCGGGGTGGGTGCCCCTGCGCCGTGCAAAAATTGGAGTATTCTGCAACGATAGGGGGTCTGTTAATCTATTTCAGGCCAAATAATGTAGTTCAAGAGTCATCTTAGGGCGTTAAACCGATGAGTTCTTCCTCAAATGTTGCCAAACGTTGCCGTTCTATGGTAGCGCGCAGAGATGTGGTGTAAGAGGCGGGGCATGCCCCGCCTCTTCTCTT
>CAJMLY010000054.1 GCA_905214425.1 uncultured bacterium | reverse complement strand
CATGAAGTACGATTTCGCAGCCATTGAGAAAAAATGGCAGGACAAGTGGGAGCAGGTAAAGCCCTACGCCGCCGTGACGGGGGACAAGCGCCCCAAGTTCTACGGCCTGATCGAATTCCCGTACCCCTCCGCCGCGGGTCTGCACGTCGGCCACCCGCGCCCGTTCACGGCGATGGACATCATCTGCCGCAAAAAGCGCATGCAGGGCTACAATGTCTTGAACCCCATCGGCTTTGACGCCTTCGGCCTGCCGACGGAGAACTTTGCCATCAAGAACCACATCCATCCCGCCATCGTCACGCAGCAGAACATCAAGAACTTCACCCGTCAGCTCAAGATGCTCGGCTACGGCTTCGACTGGGACCGCGTGATCGACACGACCGACCCGCAGTATTATAAGTGGACGCAGTGGATATTCCTCCAGCTCTTTAAGAATGACCTTGCCTACAAGACGACAATGCCCGTCAACTGGTGCACGAGCTGCAAGTGCGTTCTGGCCAACGAAGAGGTCGTCGAGGGCGTGTGCGAGCGCTGCGGCGCACCCGTTATCCGCAAGGAAAAGAGCCAGTGGATGCTGCGCATCACGAAGTATGCCGACCGCCTCATCGACGATCTCGACGACGTCGACTACATCGAGCGCGTGAAGACGCAGCAGCGCAACTGGATCGGCCGCTCCACCGGTACCGAGGTCACGTTCAAGACCAACACCGAGGATGATATCACCGTTTACACCACCCGTGTCGATACGCTGTTCGGCGTGACGTACACGGTCATCTCTCCCGAGCACCCGCTGCTCAAGAAGTGGAAGGGCATCATCAAGAACTGGGACGAGGTCGAGGCATATCAGGCTGCCGCCGCCCGCAAGAGCGACTTTGAGCGCGGCGAGCTCAACAAGGATAAGACCGGCGTTCGCCTCGACGGCATTGAAGTCATCAACCCCGCGACCGGCAAGGTCGTGCCGATGTTTGTTTCGGACTACGTTTTGATGGGCTACGGCACCGGCATCGTCATGGGCGTTCCGGGCCACGACCAGCGCGACTGGGACTTCGCCAAGGCGTTCGGCCTGCCCATCGTTGAGGTCGTCGAGGGCGGCGACATCACGAAGGAGGCCTTCACGCTCAAGGATGACACCGGCATCATGGTCAACTCCGGCTTCTTAAACGGTATGACCGTCAAGGAGGCTATCCCCGCGATGAAGAAGTACGCCGTCGAGCAGGGATGGGGCCATGAAAAGGTCAACTACAAGCTGCGCGACTGGGTCTTCTCCCGTCAGCGCTACTGGGGTGAGCCCATCCCCCTCGTCAACTGCCCGAAGTGCGGCTGGGTGCCCGTGCCCGAAGAGGAGCTGCCGCTCGTCCTGCCGCAGGTGGACAGCTACGAGCTGACCGACGACGGCGAGAGCCCGCTCTCCAAGATGACCGACTGGGTCAATACCAAGTGCCCCAAGTGCGGGTGCGACGCCAAGCGCGAGACCGACACCATGCCCCAGTGGGCGGGTTCTTCGTGGTACTTCCTGCGCTATATGGATCCGCACAACGACCATGAGCCTGTCTCTCACGAGGCGGAGCAGTACTGGGGCCCTGTGGACTGGTATAACGGCGGCATGGAGCACACCACGCTGCACCTTCTCTACTCCCGCTTCTGGCACAAGTTCCTCTACGACATCGGCGTTGTCCACACGAAGGAGCCCTATGCCAAGCGCACGAGCCACGGCATGATCCTCGGCCAGAACCCGCACTACGTCGGCAACGTCTCCACGCAGGAGGAGAAGGATGCGCTGATCGCCAAGTACGGAAATCAGGCGCTGCGCCCGGCGGTCAAGATGAGCAAGTCCCTCGGCAACGTCGTCAACCCCGATGATGTCGTCAAGGCTTACGGCGCGGACACGATGCGCCTTTATATCATGTTCATCGGCGATTTTGAAAAGGTCGCCACCTGGTCGGACGATGCCGTCAAGGGCTGCAAGCGCTTCTTAGACCGCGTGTGGAACCTCGCCGATCAGGTGACGGAGGAAGATGGCGTTTCCGAAAAGAACGCGCCCATCGTCCACAAGACCATCAAGAAGGTCACGGACGATATTGACACGCTGAAGATGAACACCGCCATCGCCGCCCTCATGGCCATGGTCAACGAGTTCTATTCGAACGGTCTCAGCCGCGGCGACTTTGAAGCGCTGCTGCTCATGCTCTCTCCGTTCGCGCCCCACATGGTCGAGGAGCTCTGGGAGCAGAAGGGCTTTGCCGCCAAGTACGAGGGCAAGATGGCGATGCAGTGCGCGTGGCCGGAATATGACGAGAGCAAGACCGTCGCCTCCTCCGTTGAGATGGCCGTTCAGGTCAGCGGCAAGTTCAAGGGCACGATCATCGTCCCCGTGGACAGCGATCAGGATACTGTTGTCGAAGCGGCGAAGGCGAGCGAGAAGGTCGCCAAGGCCATCGCCGGCATGCAGATCGTCAAGGTCATTCACGTCAAGAACAAGCTCGTCAACCTGATCGTGAAGCCCTGCTGAGCGGAATTTCGGATTTTTTCAAAAATATGAGGAAAGATTATTGACAAGCCGTGATTTTTCTCATATAATACCACCGTTAGTCATGTGAATGACTCTTAAAGAGCGCCCAGGATCAAGCCGGGTGTATCGGAGGGAGGGAAAACATAAATGTCCGAGATCCACGTCAAGGAAGGCGAATCTCTCGACAGCGCGCTCAAGCGCTTTAAGAGAAGCTGCGCCAAGGCCGGTATCGTGGCGGAGGTCCGCAAGAGAGAGTGCTATGAGAGCCCCAGTGTCAAGCGCCGCAAGAAGAGCGAGGCCGCCCGTAAGAACCGCAACAAGCGTTATTACTAATTAGTTCAGAAAAAGACCTGCCACAGATGTGGCGGGTCTTTTTTACACCCTTTACCAAAGGGATGCCCTGATTTTCCCGCGCGAGCGCGGGAGGGGGAGCGGCGTGCGCGCCGCGGCACCAAAGGGGGTATTCTCTTTCCGAAGAGAAAACCCCCTTTGAATCCCCCAGAGAAAGGCGAGGGGAGTCCACCTCGACCCCTGACATTGGCAGTTTATAGCTTGAATGACTGCACGCGCTGCGCAATGTAAGTGCGGTGTACATGGCTTCGCCACCCAAGGCATGCGTCTTGCGACGCAGACACCACATGTAGTGTTTTCTTGAATCGGATAGCACTACATCTTGACGAATTACAAGTTTCTTGTTAAGATTGGGGTTACCAGAACAACACGAAATGGGGGTCTTACTGGTGGAAGAAAAAGCCTTAGAGTGTCAAATTGCGGTCATGCTGCGCTTGATTGGCGTGCAGCCAAACGTGCGGGGCTGGCGGTACATCGTGGACGGGGTAAAGCTGGTCGCAGCGGACGAAGAGCTCGCACACCACATGACAAAAGAGCTGTATCCGGCCATCGCAGCCAAGCACGACACGACGAAGACAAGGGTCGAACGCTGCATCCGGCACGCGATAGAATGGGCCTACACAAACGGCAATCCGGACATGCTCAAGCACTATCTCGGGAACATTGCAGCCTATGACAAGGGCAAGGCGACGAACGCTGCGTTCATTGCGGGGTTGGCGTCATGGTGCAGGGAATGACGGAAGCGGAAGCGAAACGGCAGCAGCAGCGGCGAGCGTGGGACGCGGAACATCTGCGTTCTATCGGAACCAAGCTGACGCCGGTGGAGCTGGCCCGTCTCGACGCCTATTGCTTCAGGATACGAACCACGCGCTATTCGCTGCTGCGCACATTAGTCCTCGAAGAGCTCGCAGCGTATGAACGGGAGAACCGCGTGACGCTCGACGCCCCACGTGCCGCTACTGAGACGGCCGCAGAGCGCGACGAGGTTGCACGGCGTGTCCCGTGACCTGGAAGAACGTCGTCGCGCAGCGCGCAGCAGCAGCCGAATGCCTGCGTCCGTCTCGCCCGGGATGGACGCTACTGCCTGCGGTCTTCAGAATCAAGCCCCCTTTCGTTTGTGGAAAACTCTGTGGATAACACGCCCGTCAAGGGCTTCGCAAGTGGC
>CAJMLY010000053.1 GCA_905214425.1 uncultured bacterium | reverse complement strand
TGGCAGAAATCGCCCAGACCTTTGGCGTGTCCTCCGTTACCGCCCGCGCCGACCTGGACGCGCTCGCCGAGTCCGGCAAGTTGCGCCGCACGCATGGTGGCGCCGTGTCTCTCCAGAAGCGACTGACCGTATCCACCCAGGATCGGCGCATCAACGTCAATGTCGCCGCCAAGCAGGCCATCGCGCAAAGCGCCATCGAGCTCGTCGGCAATGGCGACACGCTGCTTGTCGACTCGGGCACCACGGCGCTCGAGTTCGTCCGGCTCCTCGATCAGCGCGACGGCATCACCGTCATCACGGCCGACATTACCATCGCCGATTACATCGACGAGAGCATGCCCTCAGTCGATGTCGTCATGCTGGGCGGGGCACTGCGCAAAGGTCATCGCTATCTGTACGGTCCACTTACCATGCAGGCGCTCCAAATGGTCCACGCCGACCTTGCCGTCATGTGCCCCGGCGCTTTTGTCCCCCGCTGCGGCTTTACGACCGACTTTCCCCAAATGGCCGAGACCAAAACGGCTATGATCGCCGCAGCCCATCAAAGCGTCGCCCTCATGGACGCCAGCAAGGTTAACGGACGCGGCATGTACCGCTTTGCCGAGCTGGCAGATGTCGACACCATCGTGATGGACCGTGACCCCGATCATGCCGTTGCCACCTCAATCGCCGAGATCGTCGACGACGCCCGCCCAAATCTCCTCATCGCTGACGCTTAAACAAAAACCACCACAAAGGTGCCTGTCCCCTTTGTGGTGGTTTGCTCGTTAAAAGCGAAATATCGCTACTTGGAAAGCTCGTCGGCGAGGGCCTCGATCTGGGCGCGCGATGCATCGTTGAGTGAACCCATGACGGTCACTTTGTTCTGCGTCAGGGCGATGTCCTTCATGCCCTCGAGCTCCTTGGTCATAACCTTGGCAGCGGCAGGCGCCCAGGAACCGGCCTCGACGAGCGCCACCGTACGATTCTGATAGGCGTGCTCGGCAAGCGTATGGATAAAGGTGCTCATGAACGGGAAGATCTCGCCCTGATAGGTGATGGAGGCGAGCACCAGGCGGTCGTAGCGGAACGCGTCCTCAACGGCCTCGGCCATGTCGTCGCGAGCCAGGTCAAAGACGGAGACCTTCTGGCCGCGGGCCTCGAGCGCTGCAGCGAGCTCCTCGACGGCAGCCTTCAAGTGGCCATAGACGCTCGCGTAGGCAATGGTAATGCCCTCGTCCTCGGGCTGATAGCTCGACCAGGTATTGTAGGTGTCGAGGTAGTAGCCCAGGTTCTCGGTCAGCACGGGGCCATGAAGCGGGCAGATGATCTGGATGTCCAGATCGGCGGCCTTCTTGAGCACGGCCTGCACAAACTTGCCGAACTTTCCCACGATGCCAAAGTAGTAACGGCGCGCTTCGCAAGCCCAGCCCTCGGGATCCTCGATGTCGTTGGCGCCAAACTTGCCAAAGCCGTCGGCACTAAAGAGCACCTTGTCGGTGGCCTCGTAGGAGAAGAGCACCTCGGGCCAGTGAACATTGGGGGCACCGACAAAGGTTAGGCTGTGGCCGCCCAGGTCGAGCACGTCGCCATCTTTGACGACCATCTTGCGCTCGGGGAAGTCGGTGCCAAAGTAGTTGACCATCATGCGGAAAGCGCCCATGCTTGCCACAATCTGCGCCTGGGGATAGCGCTCCATAAAGGCGGCGATACCGGCGGAGTGATCGGGCTCCATGTGATGGACAACCAGGTAGTCGGGCGTACGACCATCGAGCACGGTCTCGAGGTTGCCGAGCCACTCGTCGACAAAGCCAGCGCCGACCGAATCGGCGACAGCGATTTTATCGCCCAAGATAACATAGCTGTTGTATGCCATGCCGTTCTCAGACACGTCGTACTGGCCCTCGAACAGATCGATGTCGTGATCGTCGACGCCGATGTAGCGGATATCCTTGGTGATCTCCATCAGGCAAAGCCTCCTAGATAGACAAAAGAGCCCGTCTATCATAGCACTCGGCTGCATCCCAACAGCTATCTGCCGGCATCCTTACCGATTGTTATTGAAATGCGATAAATCGCCGTTTATCAGCACAAACTATGCGCGCGGCATCGCCGTGCTATGTCGAATGATGAGCTGGCCGGGAATACGAATAGCAACGGTTTTGCCCGCCGTACCCGCCTCGGGAACCGCATGCTCGAATACCTCGCGTCCGCGCTGATGTAGATCGAATCGCACGGTCGTGAGCTCGTTGTGTGCCACAAAATCATCGAGCGAATCGTCGACGCCGACCACGCTTACGTCCTCGGGCACGCGCAAGCCGCTATCGCGCAGCGCTGCAATGGCGCCATTTGCCATCTGATCGTTTGCCGCATAGATCGCTGTCATGGTGCGATCGTGCTCGGCCAGGTACCTACCGGCCTCGTAACCGCTGTTGGCAGACCAGTCGCCCTCGAGCGGCTCTACCGGCTCGATGTGCTTACGCTCGAGCGCATCCTGCCAACCGGCGCGACGGAACTGCTCGTCGACCGAAAAGGACGGGCCGCCGATATAACGAATCTGCTCGTGTCCCAGCTCAAACAGATGATCCATGAGCAACAGCGAGCAGCCGTAATGATCGGAGTCAACCGTAGTCACCCGCGGGTGCGCATACATGGTAACGATGACCGTGCCAATACCCGGCAACGGATCGAACGTCTCAAAATCGGGAGCCATACGGCTCATGCCGATAATGATGCCGTCCACGGGCAGCGCGGCCATACGACGTGTTGCCTCGGCAAGAGAGAATTCCTCGGTCTTGGACATCTCGACCAGTGTGATGGCGCAATTTTGCTCTCGAGCAGCGCTGGCGATGCCGTCGATCATTGAGAGGTTGCCAAACTTGGTGACATCGTTGACGCACAGGCCAACCGAATGGTAACGGCCGTCACGCAACGAACGGCCGGCATAGCTCGGACGGAAGCCGAGCTCTTGCATAGCGGCTTGCACGCGCTGGCGCGTCTGTTCGTTAACGTTGGGCAATCCGTTGGCAACGCGCGAAACCGTCTGTTGCGAAACACCGGCAGCGCGGGCAACGTCGGCCATGGATACCGGACGCGTACCCGTATCGTTGGAAGGGCGCCTTGCCACAAAATCACCTTCGCTCTCGCAGGATCTGAATAGTGCGAATGTCGGCCCGGGCAGAAACACACCCCGCGCCGAAGCCCGCTATCGTCGGACGCATGTTAACGTACTCTACTTTTTCTATCTGCACCTCTTCTGCTTTATAAGTCCATACGGCAGCACCGTTCACGGCTGTATTTCTACCGATTACCAGATTCTCAAAAAGAGACAAGCGTTGTGTTATGAGTACGTTAACATAGCCCGTAACGTGCGGTATCGTGGACACCTGGTTCATGCCGCTTCAAGTTGTTAACGTACTCATAACGACGCAAAACTCACCCGTGCGCGCCAAGGAAAGGACTCCCATGACCACCCCCGACGAAAAGACATTCGCCACGCTCGCCAAGCTGTTTGAGGAGGAGTTTGGCCCCATCGGCGACCGCCAAGTGCTCTACGTGCACGCACCCGGCCGTTCCGAGATCAGCGGCAATCACACCGATCACGAAGGCGGCCACGTTATCGCCGGCTCGCTCGATGTCGCCGTTGACGGTATCGCCGTGGCAACCGATTCCAACAAGGTCCGCGTCGCCGACGAGGGCTACCCCACCTTTGAGATTACCCTCGACACGCTGAATGTTCAGGAGTCCGAGAAGGGCACGTCCGCAAGCCTCGTGCGCGGTATGGCCTACGAGGTCGCAGCGCTTGGTGTTGAGCCCAAGGGTTTCGATTTCGCCTTTACCTGCTCCGTCCCCTCGGGTGGCGGTCTTTCGAGCTCCGCTGCTGTCGAGGCGGCATACGGCCGCGCTATGGAGACGCTTTGGGGCGCGCCCGCGATTGAGCCCGTCGCACTCGCCCAGATGAGCCAGCGCACCGAGAACAACTACTATGGCAAGCCTTGCGGTCTTATGGACCAGGCCGCTGTGTGCCTGGGCGGCCTTGCCTACATGGACTTTGAGGATCAAGCCCAGCCTAAGACCCAGAAGCTCGAGCTCAACTTTGAGGATCACGGCTACGCGCTCGTGCTCGTTAAGGTCGGTGCCGACCACGTGGCCGCCACCGACGACTACGCCGCCGTTCCGCGCGAGATGCAAGACATCGCCGCCGAGTTTG
>CAJMLY010000052.1 GCA_905214425.1 uncultured bacterium | reverse complement strand
GCGTCACAGTTTTTGAGTGAGGCAATGCGCATCGAGGTCCTTGTGAGCGATCTGATGAGCGACTGTGCGCTTGTTTCTGTGTTTGGCTCGGCTGGCGCATCGGTCTCGAGCAGTAGACGGTCGAGTGGAATCTGTCGGGCATATTCGCGTCCTCGTTTAGACGCGAGCATGCGTTCGTTGACGGAAAAATAACAGTCCGCATCACGCGCGCGGACGAGTTCGTCCGAAGTGCCGCTAAACCAGTGGAAGATGATAACGGGGGAGTCGGGGTTTGGGATGAGTAGTCCATGCGATTCGAGGACGTCCAGTACGGCTCCTGCCGAACGAACGGCGTGAATTGATATCACGCGCCCGGTAAGAGGATGCTGCACGAGTGTATCGCAGAGCCGGTCAAATGCCTGTATTTGTAGCGGCTCACTTCCGGCAAAGCGTGCGGAAAAGTCGAGTCCCACCTCGCCGATGTAGCGCTCTTGGGCGGCAACTTCGCAAAGCAAATCGACTTCGGCAGGACCGCAGCGGCCGTCGGCGAGCCACCAGGGGTGGAGCCCAACGCCAGCGATGATGCCTGGTAGGCGACGGGCGCGCTCGTTTGCGGCCGAAAAGTCGCGTGGGTCGACCCCGCAGTCAAAGAGCCCCAGACCCGACGCCGCCGACTCACTGGCTGCAGCATCGGGGCCGAGCATCAAATCAAGATGACAATGCGTGTCAAAGAATTGCGGTTCCATCGCAGGACATCCTGCTAGTCCAGGCGTTGGCCGTCGGCGCGTACGCGCTCGGTGCCGCGCCCGCTGATCTGGCGGATAACCTCGCCGGCAATCATCTGACCCATGATGGGCGGCATAAAGCTGGCGGTACCCAACTCGGTACGCTCGTGGATGTTGGACGGGTCGCGGGGTTGGGTCTTAACCGATTCCTCGCAGCTAAACAGCACGTGCAGACTCTTGATTCCGCGCTTCTTACATTCTTTGCGCATGATGCGGCTCATGGGGTCACGTACCGTATCGAAAATGTCGGCAAAGCGGAGGCACTCGGGATGGAGCTTGTTGGCCCCGCCCATGGAGCTAACCAAACGAATGTCGTGGTCCTGAGCATATTTGGCAATGGTGAGCTTGGTCGAGATGGTGTCGATGGCGTCGACGACGTAGTCGAGCTTGCCGTCCGTCTGCTCCAAAACGCTCGCGAAGAACTCGTCGATGTTGTCGCTCAGCAGGTATTCGGTGCGTTTGATAACGGTGGCGGTGTGATTGATGTCGTGGATCATGGCTTCCATAACATCGACCTTGCGCTTGCCGATGGTGCTGTGAAAGGCGATAGCCTGGCGATTGATATTGCTGGGCGCGACGATGTCCTTGTCCAGAATGACGAAATGACCAATGCCGCCGCGGGCGAGTGCCTCGCAGCAGTTGGAGCCCACGCCTCCGCAGCCGAGCACCAACACCGTAGCATCGGCGAGCTTATCGAGTGCCTCGCGGCCCATGATGATCTCGAGCTTGGTGTCGCGTGTCTCGATGGCGGCTGCGGCAGCGGTTTCGGTCATAAATATCCTCCGATGGGGAAGCAGGTCGTGTTTTAGCTATCGCCATTATAGATATTATCACGATTCCATTTGAGCCCTTGGGCTTGTTGAAATGGGATCGGGGTTCGCATAAGATTGAAGCAGATGGCACCCGTTGCAGCGGGTTGGCCAGCTCCAAAACACGTTTGTAGCGTGAGAAGTGGTCGTCTTCGCATTACGCGGAGGCGGCTATTTTTTTGAGTACAAGATTAGATAGTTAGACAAACATCTAAATATTGAGTATAGTGTGCACGTCATGAGAGATGGTGAGAGGAGGTCTTATGCCGGGAGAGGGTTTTAAGGCGCTTGCCGATCCAACGCGACGGCGCATTTTGGAGTTGCTGCGCGAGGGCAATTGCACGGCGGGGGAGCTTGCCGAGCATTTCGATATCAGTAAGCCGTCGCTAAGCCATCACTTGGCGACGCTCAAAAATGCCGGGTTGGTGACCGACGAGCGCCATGGCCAAAACATCGTATACAGCTTAAACACCACCGTCATGCAGGATTTAATTGGCTGGTTTATGGGCTTTACAAACACTGAAGGTGATAAGGATGAATAACGAAAACAAGGGCATTCACCCCACGGGGGTATCGTCGCGCGTGTGGATTGCGCTGGTCGCTCTGTGCGTCGCCAATGTCGTAGCGCACCTCATGGTGATGCCGAGCTTGCCTGCGCAGATTCCCACGCACTGGGGCGCGAACGGCGCCGTCGACGGTTGGGGTCCTAGCTGGATGGCCTCCGCGCTCGGCGCGCTGCCTCTGGCGCTTCTCGCAATGTTCTGCGTGGTGCCGCGCATCGACCCCAAAGGTGAGGCATATCGAACCTCGGGCAAGTTCTATCAGGGCTTCGTAATCGCCTTCACCTTGTTCATGTGCGCCATAAGCTGGCTGGGAGAGCTTACGGTCTGGGGCGTGGTGCCGGCGGTCGGTTCGGTTAACGTGCTGATTTCCGGTGTTGTCGGTTTGCTGTTCATCGGCGTAGGCAACTACTTGCCGCGTGTGAAGCAGAACTATACGCTCGGTATCAAGACACCTTGGGCGCTTGCCGATCCCGAGAACTGGCGCCGTACGCAGCGTTTTGGCGGCGCCTGCTTTATGGTGCTGGGTATTGGCCTGATTGTGATGGGCGTGGCAGGCAGCGTGCTTTCGAGTGAAGTCGTCGCCGCGGTGATTGCGGTTCTGGCGTTTGGTTCGGTTGGAGCCGTCTACGTCTACTCGTATCTGTTGTGGCGCAAATCGCAGCGAGCCGCTCGTTAAGGTTGCGGAAAACTAGCGTACGCAGTTCATAGTATGTTCCGGGGGACTTTTCCCAGGTAGTATTAGGGGGTGTGGGCAACCATGCCCCTTTTTATTAGAACGCGCGAACTGCCTCTCCGCTTTTTCCAAAACGGAGAGGGGGAGAAGATTTCCGCAGCTAGATAAGGAGAAATGACTGTGGCGGAGTTCATTTATCAGATGTATCAGGCTCGCAAGGCCCATGGCGACAAGGTGATCCTTGACGACGTGACCCTGAGCTTCTACCCCGGTGCCAAGATCGGCGTCGTGGGCCCCAACGGTATGGGCAAGTCGACCCTGCTCAAGATCATGGCCGGCATCGAGGAGGTCTCCAACGGCGATGCCAAGCTCACCCCCGGCTACACCGTGGGCATCCTGCAGCAGGAGCCGCCGCTCGACGACGACAAGACCGTCATCGAGAACGTGCGCATGGCATTTGGCGACATGATCGCCAAGGTCGATCGCTTCAACAAGATCGGCGAGGAGATGTGCGATCCGGATTGCGACATGGACGCCCTCATGGCCGAGATGGGAAAGCTCCAGGACGAGATCGACGCCGCCGACGGCTGGGATATCGATTCCAAGCTCGGCCAGGCCATGGACGCCCTGCAGCTGCCCGATTCTGACATGCCGGTCAACGTACTTTCCGGCGGCGAGCGCCGTCGCGTGGCCCTGTGCAAGCTGCTGCTCGAAGCTCCCGACTTGCTGCTGCTCGACGAGCCCACGAACCACCTGGACGCCGAGTCGATCCTGTGGCTCGAGCACTTCCTGCACAACTACCAGGGCGCGGTGCTTGCCGTCACGCACGATCGCTACTTCCTGGATAACGTTGCCGAGTGGATCTGCGAGGTCGACCGCGGTCACCTTTATCCCTACAAGGGCAACTACTCCACGTATCTGGAGACCAAGGCCGCCCGTATCGAGGCGCAGGGCAACCGCGACGCCAAGCTCGCCAAGCGCATGGAGGCCGAGCTCGAGTGGGTACGCAGCTCGCCCAAGGCTCGCCAGGCAAAGAACAAGGCCCGTCTGGCTCGCTACGAGGAGATGGAGGCCGAGGCCCGCGCAAGCCAGAAGCTCGACTGGACCGATATCCGCATTCCCGTTGGACCGCGTCTGGGTAACAAGGTGCTCGAGGCCCATCACCTGCACAAGGAATTCGACGGTCGCGTGCTCATCGACGACCTTTCTTTCACCCTGCCGCGTAACGGCATCGTGGGCGTCATCGGCCCCAACGGTGTGGGCAAGACTACGCTCTTCAAGACCATCGTGGGCCTGGAGCCGCTGACTTCGGGCGAGCTCGAGGTGGGCGAGACCGTCAAGATCTCCTACGTCGACCAGAACCGTTCCGGCATCGACCCCGACAAGAACCTGTGGGAGGTCGTCTCGGATGGCCTGGACCACATGATGGTGGGCGAGACCGAGGTCCCCAGCCGCGCGTACGTGGCGAGCTTTGGCTTTAAGGGCCAGGACCAGCAGAAGCGCG
>CAJMLY010000051.1 GCA_905214425.1 uncultured bacterium | reverse complement strand
CGTAGCGGGTGGTTTAAAGCTGGCCGCTGCGCGGCCAGCAGACTAAAGTCTTGAAATAAAAAGCCCGCCGATCAAATGATCGACGGGCTTAAGAAAGGAGGACCTAGTTAATAAATGCTAGACAATGGCATGTTTCCAGCTAGAAAACGTCCTTGGCAAATACCTTTGAGTCATTGGGGACCTGACGGATTTCGATAACCACGCCATCGTTGACAAGCTCTTGGATATGCTCGGCATCGGTTTCGGTCGCAAAGATCGCGGGGGTCGGATGAAGTGTGGTCTCGGGAGACTTTCGGGTTCCGCCCAGATTGATCTCCTTGATGTCTTTGCAGCCCTTAGCAAGGCGATAGGCATCCTCGATCGTCTCGACAATGATAAACAGCGAATACTTGTCGGTGACGCCGCTGTTGAGCGCCTCGATGGCCGCGTTTACGTCTTTTATGACGAGCTTCACGCCGTTGGGACGAGCTAGCCTCAAAGCGGCTTTTCTCATGTCGTCTTTTGCCACGGCATCGCTGGCACACAGGATGCAATCGACATCCAGCGCATGCGTCCAAGACATGGCGACCTGGCCGTGAATCAATCGGTAATCGACCCTCGTAAGCTTAATCATCGAAATCATCTCCACACGTAATAAAGGTAATGACAGGGTTGAATTATTCGTTGAAGCTTGAGCTAGAACTCTTCTTCTTCGACATCGGCGAGCATATCCGCCGCCTCACAAAGCTGGATAAACGAACGCGATCCCTCGACCGCGGCTTTGGCCTTGTCCGCATCCAGGGAGTCCAGCTGTGTAACCATTTCCACCAGCAGCGGCAAGTTCATTCCGGCGATCAACGTAAACGATCCGGCTACTTGCCTCTGGATGAACTCGTTGTTTACAGAGCCGCCAAAGATATCAGTCACGACAAACCAAGAGTCTGCAGGATTCTTTGTCTCCATCCACGCATCAATCAACGCCGCGACGTCCCTTGAATCGTCATCGACATAGGCGCACAGGCACTCGATTCGGTCGTCGGTGCCCATCAGAATCTCCAGAGAGCTTTTCATACCTTGGGCGAGATAACCATGACTCGCTAGCAATATCTTATTCATAGATCTCCAATATCAATAAGACGTACTATATTGTCATAACAAAGTATATTAGCAATCTCCCCTGAGCGGTGTGTCAATTTTCCAAATCCGCGAACGGTAACAATTGGTCGGTAAATCGACTAATCTATCTCTAATTTACAAATAGAACTTCAGTCGCTCAGTGCAGTACACCTGACGGGAGATGAAGAGCGGCTCGCCGCTTGGAGCATAACGCCTATCAACAAACAGGAGCAGAGAAGAATCCAACTCTACGTTAAGGTATGCCGCCTCGATCTCGCTCGCGTAGCAAACCTCGAGCGTACGCGTGTTGGGGCCCATCTTGATCCCGTGTCGATCGAGCACCGCCATGAGTGAATCATCGAGGGACTCATGCTCCAAGAACGAAAGTGCATCGGAATAGCTGTTGGTTTCCAGCATTGTTGGCTTGTCATCCACAAGACGCAGACGGCGACTGCGCAGCACCTTTTGAGTATCGTCAACACCCAGGAATTTTGCGTCCCGCAGGCTCGGGAAGTCCCAGCCCATCTCGAGCACCCTGGTAGATGCCTGTTTTCCCGCAAGTTGGCACGAGTGAGTAAAGCTCTCGCGGTCATCTGCGGCATACATTTGCGTATCCGATGAAACGAACGTACCCTTGCCGCGGGCTCGCTCTACGAGGCCGGCGTCTTCCATTTCTTTGATTGCGGAACGGACGGTGATTCGGCTCACGCCAAACTGCTCAATAAGCTCCGTCTCGGTTGGGAGCTTATCTCCCGGGCGATACGTGCCGTTGGAAATCTGATCTGAAAGCGCCCGAACGATTTGCTTGTACAGGGGGACAACGCTATTTGCCTCAACCATATCAACCATACCTTTGCAAGGAATCAGCAGTTTATAGATAGATGGCTTATATTGTATTAAAACTTTTTAATGGTCCATATATTTCCTAAATGAATCGGTAAACGGGGTGTTGTTTCACTTTAGCGGGATGCAGCGGCTACCCGCGGCATGCGCCGTCAACCCAGCACGGCCGTCCACCCACATCGTCTCCAGTTCGCCGCAGAGCCGCGGCCCCATATGGGTATACTCTCGAGGATTCGACTCGATTCGTCCCCGTTGGGGCGTCAAAGGAGACTGTATATGCCCACTACCTCAACCGACCCGCGCGCCGCTGCTGCCGCGCTGCTGGTGCCCGGCACTACCTGCCACGGCTTTGCCGTCGAGCGCTGCGAGACCGTGCCCGAGCTCGACTCGGACGCCTACGTGCTGCGCCACACTGCCTCGGGCGCTCGCCTGCTGTACCTGGCGTGCGACGACGAAAACAAGGCTTTTGCCATTGGCTTTAAGACGCCGCCGGCCGATTCCACCGGCGTGTTCCATATTCTTGAGCACTCGGTGCTGTGCGGGTCGGCCAAGTTCCCCGTCAAGGAGCCGTTTGTCGACCTAATCAAGAGCTCCATGCAGACGTTCCTCAACGCCATGACCTACCCCGACAAGACCATCTACCCCGTTGCGACCACCAACGAGCAGGATCTGTACAACCTGATGGACGTGTACCTGGACGCGGTGTTCAACCCGGCTATCTATACCAAGCCCACCATTTTTGAGCAGGAAGGCTGGCACTACGAGCTGGACCTGCCGGAGGGCGAGGACCGCGATGACGGCGGCAGCTCCGCGAGCCTGCGCGAGGGCACGCTGCGCTATAACGGCGTGGTGTTCAACGAGATGAAGGGCGCGCTGTCCGATCCCATGAGTGTGCTGGACGACGCCGTCAACGCCGCGCTCTATCCCGACACCGCTTATGCGCACGAGAGTGGCGGCGACCCGCGCGCGATTCCCGCGCTCACCTACGAGCAGTTCCTGGACACGCACGCGCGCCACTACAATCCTTCCAACTCCTACATCACGCTCTACGGCGACCTGGACGTGGACCGTGCACTGGCCTTTTTGGACGAGCGCTATCTGTCGCAGTCGAGTGCCGCGAGCCGCCGCATGGACGCCGCCGTTGCCGCCGGCGAGAATCCGTCCGCGCTGGCGCCCAATCCGCTGGACGTTCAGGCGCCTGTAACCTGCGAGTATAAGCGCGTCGAGATGGCCACCACGCCCGAGAACGCCCTGGTGGGTCTGGGCCTGGTGCTGGGCAGTGCGCTCGACCGCAAGCGCACGATCGCGGCGGATATCCTGTTCGAGGCACTGTTGGGTTCCAACGAAGCACCAGTTAAGAAGGCCATTCTGGCCGCCGGCCTGGGCGGCAACGTGGTGAGCTATACCGCGGCCGAGAGTCTGCAGCCCTACGAGCTCATCATGCTCCAAAACGCGCAGCCCGGCGTGGCGCGTGAGCTGCGTCGCGTGTTCCAGGACGCCTGCCGCGACCTGTGCGAGCACGGCGTTCCGCGCGAGCGCCTGGAGGCCATCATCAGCAGCAACGAGTACGACCTGCGCCAGCGCGACTATGGCATCGCCGACGGCGTAGCCATTGCGTGCGACGCGCTGAGCACGTGGCTCTACGATGACGACGCTGCGACGCTGGCGCTCAAGTATGGCCCGGTGTACGAGGAGCTGCGTGGCGAGCTGGACGGCAGCTATTTTGAGGACCTGCTGCGCGAGCTCGTACTGGAGAACGACCACATGGCGCTGGTCGAGCTGGTTCCGGTAGACGCTGCCGAGGGTTCGGAGGGTGCCGAAGCCGCCGAACTGGCTGCCAAGCGCGACGCCATGACCGATGCCGAGCTGGCCGACGCGGTCGAGCGCACGGCCGTACTGCGTGCCGCGCAGGAGGCCGAGGACACGCCCGAGGACAAGGCCACGCTGCCGCGCCTGCGCGTATCCGACATTGGCGAGGCGCGCCCCGAGCCGCCGCTCGTTGTGGACACGACCGCGCCCATCCCCTGTCTGCGCCACGGCATCCCCACCAACCGCCTGGCCTACGCCATGCAGTACTTCGACCTGAGCTGCGTCGCGTTTGAGGACCTGCCCTACGTGACGCTGCTCTGCCGGC
Source organism: uncultured bacterium (assembly GCA_905214425.1). Classification (GTDB taxonomy): domain Bacteria; phylum Actinomycetota; class Coriobacteriia; order Coriobacteriales; family Coriobacteriaceae; genus Collinsella. Next base: position 295 of record CAJMLY010000051.1, on the reverse strand, counting down.
TGCTCAAGCAGCTGCCCACGCGCGAGCATTCGGCCGAGGAGCTCGACAACCTGCTTGCCGGCAAGCTGGGCTTTTTGAGCTTTACGACCGAGGTCATGACGCAGCCCGACGTGGACGGCGTGCGCCCCTACCTGCTGGTGAGCGCCGGCGCCCTGTCCGAAAAAATCGATGCGTTGGCGAGCCTGCCGCGCGAGGTGTGGTCGAGCACGCTGCTGGCGGATGCCGACGCCGACCGCGTACGCGACGTGCTCACGCAGATTCGCATTGGGCTTGAGCAGGGCTTTATCAACAACGG
>CAJMLY010000050.1 GCA_905214425.1 uncultured bacterium | reverse complement strand
CGTAGCCCGAGACGGTCCCGGGCTGACAATTTCGACTGTAATGGACGTTCTTAAATGACCAGTCGCAAGGGACACTCTTTCGCCGCCCGGCAGTTAGGGACAGTCCTTGCCAGCCGGCCGGCGAGCCGACGAATGGCAAGGACTGTCCCCGATGGCTACTCCTGCACTTTGAGGGCTTCGGCCAAGCTGACGCGCTTGATAGAGCACGTGTGTAGCAGCGCCACGACCAGGTAGGTCGCAAAGCCAATGCCGACGCATGCAGCCATGGACCAAGCGGGCACGTAGATCTCGATATTGCCGTTGTAGGCGAGCAGCATCGAGCGGAAGATGGCCGTGAGCGAGCCAATAATGACCGGCAGGCTCAGCACGAGTGACGCCGCCACGCACAACGTGATCGAGCGGATGTACAGATGCGAAATCTCGCTATCGCGATAGCCAAAGACTTTCATGTAGCTGATCGAACGGGCGCTGTGGTCGATCACAGCCTTGGTCAGCAGGTACATAAACAGCAGGAAGATAAACACCGCGAGCCCAACCATCATGCCGATCATTTTGCTCATCATGCCGATGAACTGGTCGCCCACGGCACGCATGTCGTCGGGCGTGGTGTCGCCGGCAAAGTAGCGCGAATCAAGGTCGAGCTTCTCATCGCTCACATAGCCGTTAAAGTAGGCGGCGTCGTTGCCGAACAGCTCGTTAAAGTCTTCGATACTCATATAGATATTCATGTCCGACTTGGAGCCCCAGGCACAGTCCTTGCCCGCGTACTCAAGGGAATAATGTTCGCCCTCGTACTTGTCGCCGAGCGTGACCTTCTGCCCCTCGCTCCAGCCAAACTTGTCGAGCAGGCCGCCGCCAAAGACGACGCGCCCGTCGCCGACGTTGAGGTCTTTCCAATAGCGCGAATCGGATGAAATGCCGTAAACGGAAATCGTCTCCTCGCCATTTCCGTCGCCGCGATCGTATTGCAGCTGGTAGACGGCGTATTTCTCGGCCTGCGCGATTGCGCCTGCACCGTTGTCGATCGTGTTGACCGGGTGGATGTCGTCGTTGTCGGTGTCGATCTTAGAGGCCTTGTCGATCAGGTCGATAGCCTCGTCGCGGTCGCAGCCGAGGGCATCGGCAAGATCGTCAAGGCACGCGTAGAGCGCATCCTTCTTATCCTGGACCTTGGCAAGCGCATCCTGCGCCGCAGTCAGGCTCTCGGCAGACGGAGATGCGGTCGCGGCATCGGCTGCCGCCTGCGCCGCATCGGCCGCGTCGTCAAGCTCGTCAGCGGCATCCTGAGCGGCGGAAAGCAGCGCGCCGTCAACCGACTGCAAGCGCTCGAGTGCCGACCACTGCTCGCGCTCCTCGGCAGTACCCTCGAGCTCCAGCGGCGCCTTGAGCGTGTACTGGTGCTCGGCGACCAGGCTTGTCTCAAGGTTATCGGCGTAGTGCGTCATCGTGGGCAGAATTGCCAGGCCAAAGAGCAGCAGCAGTGAGGCAAACGCGATGCCCACGAAGAGCGTGGCGAAGTTGCCCAGATTGCGCAGGAAGATACGCAGGCGGAAGCGCGAGACAAAGCCCATGCGCTCCGGCAGCTGCAAGCCGCGCTTGGTGCCCGATTTGCCGCTCGCCTCGTGGCGAAGAAACTGCAGCGGCGTCTTGTCCATCTTGCGAAGCAGGCCCACCAGCGTGATGAGGATGAGCGCGGCGGCGGGAACCACGGCGCACTTCACAAAGATCTCCCAGCTCCAGTACACCTGGAAGGGCGGCAGGCTGTACGAACCGTAATAGAGGCTGCGCATGGGCTCGGTAAAGAACACAACGCCGAGCGCAGTGCCCAAAAGCGCCGCGACCACGCCCACGATGGCGGGAAGTGCCAGGTAGTGCAGCACGATCTCGCGTCGGCGATAACCGCTGGCGAGCAGCGTGCCGATGATGGCGCTCTCCTCCTCGATGGTGGCGTCGGTAAGGACCACAAAGACGAACGCCATGATCACGATGATGATATCGAGCAGCGTCATCCACATCATGGAGTCGCCGTCCACGTCGTCGCGCGCATAGCCAATGCCCTGGTTGGAATCGGCGTCGATGAGGTCATCCACGCGTGCATCGGCATCGGTGAGCGCCTCCACCATATCTTGCTCGGCGTCGATGCGGTCTGCGGTGGAGAGATCGCGATCGGTAAAGGTGAAAGAGTAGGTGTAGGCGGGTGCGCCGCCGGCATCCTCGAGCGCGACAAAGCCGGCATCGGTGACCTCGGCCACGCCATAGGTGATGGTGTTCACCGTAAAGTCCGAATTGTTGAGGAACAGCGCCTGGCTATCGGGCTGGGTCATAATGCCGCAGATGGTGTAAGTGCGACCCTCAAGCTCGACCTTATCGCCCACGGCGAGGCCGTTGTTGGTGGCAAAGACACGGTCGATGGCCACCTCGTCGTCCGCCTTAGGCTGCCTACCCTCGCAGTAGGACGCAATGTCCACCTTGGTACGGTGCGCGTAGGTGCGCAGCGTGCGCTTGGTGCCGTCGTCGCCGGACGCCTTTTTGATGATGGCATCGATAGAGAAATTCTTGTAGAGCGTGACGCCGCCGACGTCGCCGGCTGCATCCTCGGCGGCCTTGAGCTGATCGTCGGTAGCCTCGAAGGAGGTGGTCACGCGGCCGTCCTCGATCGTGTACGCATCGCGCATGCCGTCGATAAGGCAACCGATGGAATGCGCTGCGAGCAAAAAGCCCGATGTAAGGGCGATGCTTCCACACATAAGCAAAAAGATGCCCAGGTACTTGCCGATATTGCGGCGCAGCTCGCGCGGGAGACGTTTTGCGAGAGGTGTCATGGCGCCGCCTACCAATCGAGCTCGGCGGCGGACACGGGCGACTCGTTGAGCTCATCCTCGACGATGCGCCCGTCGCGCAGGCGCAGCACGCGATTGGCCATACGCGCGATGGCGGCGTTGTGCGTGACGATGATGATGGTGCAGCCGTACTCATGATTGACATCCTCCATGAGCTGCAAGATCTCCTTGGACGTCTTGTAGTCAAGCGCGCCCGTGGGCTCGTCGCACAGCAGCAGGCCCGGGTTTTTGACGAGCGCGCGGCCGATGGCACAGCGCTGCTGCTGGCCGCCCGAAACCTGGCGCGGGAACTTGTTGCGGTGCTCGTAGAGGCCCAGCGAGCGTAGCAGGTCGTCGATGTTGAGCGGGTGTTTGGACAGATATGCCGTGACCTCGATGTTTTCCTTGATGGTGAGATCGGGCACCAGGTTGTAGAACTGGAAGACAAAACCCAGCTCACGGCGGCGATACTCGCCCAGGTCGGCAGGCTTGAGCACCGTGAGGTCGCAGCCGTCCACCAGAATAGAGCCGGCGTCGGCATCCTCCAGGCCGCCGATCAGATTAAGAAATGTCGACTTGCCCGAGCCCGAAGGCCCCAGCATGACGCAGACCTCTCCGCGGTTGATGGACGTGTCGATGCCATCGAGTACCGTCAGGCGCGCATCACCGTCGCCGTAATGCTTTTTGAGATCCTTAACCTGGACATAGGCTTCCTGCGTTGCCATGGTATCCCCCAATTGTTAGCCTCGTACTACTTTATGAACGTAATAGTAAACCTTGGCGAACTATTTTGGGGCGAGGCCTAGGATTTATTTCAGACTAGGCGCGGGATTTGGCGCGTGCGAGAGCCAGGCCTACGGCGGCAATGGCGGCGGCGAAGAGCACGGTGACGCCCAGGTCGCAGGCGATGTCGCCCAACACGGCAGACGTCAGGTCCGAAGCAAGCGCCTTGCCGATCGCGTCGTTCACCCAATACGTCGGCACAAAGTGCGCCACCGTCTGCACGGCCGGACCCATCAGCGACAGCGGCATCCAGGCGCCGCCCAAAAACGTCATGAGCATGCCAAGCAGGTTGCCCACACCGTTGAGCAGCTCCTCACGCGCACCCAGGCTCGAAAGGGCAAAGCCAACGGCCAGAGGCGTGCACGCCAGGGCAAACGTCGCCGCCAGCGCCAGGCACACACGACCCACGCCGACCTCGGCAACCGCGCCGGCAAAGCCCACGACACCCATCATGCTCGACACAAACCAGATACAAACGGTGAGCACGGCGGCGGCCGCAAACACGGCGAGCGAACGCCGGCGCTCGGAGACCGGACCGGCCTCCATGCGGCGCACGCGCTCGGGCTCGTTCATGCCCGAGAACACCAGTCCCACCGACACGATGACCGACGAGATAATCGCGTACGCGCCAAAGTTGAAGTACGACTCGAGCGTGGCGGCGGCAGTCGAGTCGACCTTGACCTGCTCGATCTCGACCTCCGCGCGCTCGGTGGCCGCGTGTTCGGCAGCCTTGGCGACGTCACCGTTAGAAGCAGCGGGCTCTAGGGCCGCCGCAGCGCCCGCGAGCGAGATCCAGCGCGAGGCCTCGGCAGACGAAAGCGCCGCTGCCATGGTGCCAGCACCGTAGGTCACATCGAGCTTGGGCAGGGCCTCCCCCGCACGGGCGGCTGCAACGAGGTCGTCCTCAAACCCCTCCGGGATAAAGAACACGCAGTCGGCGCTACCCTTGGCGCTGTTGCTCTTGGAGAGCGCGTCCGCAAGGTCGTACGTATCGTCGCCGATGCCCGTGACCAACTCAAAACGCGAACCCAGATGCTTGGTAAGCGCACGCGAAAGGTCGCTGTCGTCGCGGTCGACCACGATCACGTTGGCATCGTAGGGCTTGTACTCGGTGAGCTGCGACGAGTTCCAGCTCACCGATGCCGCGATGAATACGCCCATGAGCGAGATGAACACCGTATAGATGAGCAGGTAGAACGGGTGCGCCAGCGCCATGCGAAGCGCGGTCTTAAAGGTGCTCATAGCGGCTCCTTCCAAAGATCAGCGTGGCGGCGGCAACGAACAGCAGCGCCATCAGGACGAGCGCGCCGGCGCGAACGGCAAAGGGGCTCAGGTCCTCAAAGAAATACAGGCGATTGAACATGTCGCAGATAAGCTTGACGGGGTTGAGCCAGCACTCGGCCGGGCAGGCGCGGGCGACGTCATCGGCAAGCGCCATCGCCGGCTCGCCGTAGAGGCCGGCGAACAGGGCGCACGTGGTAGCAAAGCCCGTGAGGATGCCGGACTTGGACGCCTTACCACCCTTAACGGGAAGCGTGCCCACAAAGAGTCCCAGGCCCGTGGCGGCAAGCGCGGAAGCGGCGCCGCCCACCAGACACAGCCCCTCGCGCCCGCCAAAGTCGACGCCCACGACCAGGCGCACGTAGCCGATTGCGATCGCCATCGAGGCGAAGGAAACCAGCCACGAGCCCACAAAGATACCGGCCAGCGACGCCGTCTTGGAAAGACCGCCCACGCAGCGACGCGCGCCAAGGCCCGACAGATTGGGCTGCAAATCGACGACGCTCAAGGCGACAAACTCGGCAGACATCATCGCGACCAGGCCAAAAAGCGCGTAATAGTAGATGACCGTGCCGTCGGGCGTGGTGCGTGTCAGGCTTACGCGGCGGGTACCGCCCTCGAGCGACAGGGCGCGCGCAACCGCCTCCGGGTCGGCGAGCGCCGCCGGGTTGTCCTGGGCAATCTGGGACATGAGCTCGGCATTTTGTGTATACGAGCTTGCCACCGTTTCCAGAATGCTGCGGTCGGTGAGCACCGACGACGCACGCGAGCTGTCATAGCTCGAAAGCAGCGTGAGTTTGGGCGTGCCCGCGGCATCGACCGTGTAGATGCCCGCGACCTCGCCGGCCTTAAGCGCACGGTTCGCGGCGTCCACATCCTCGCACTCGTGAATCTCGAGCAGTTGATCGTCGCCCTCCTTGGCAAGCGAGGTCGCCACGTCCTTAAAGGACGAAGCGCCCCAGGCTTCGTCAGCGACAACGGCTACCGGCACCGGGTCGACCTTGCCGTCGGAGCTGAGGTTCGCAAACATAAACATAAACATCGTGGAAAGCGCGACGGGAAAGATCGCGCCCCAGACCCACGTGCTCGGCCGGCGCAGCAGCGTCTTGACCGTAATGATAATGGTGTTGAACATGGCCGCCCCCTAGTCGCGCAGCTCGCGGCCGGTGATCTCGA
>CAJMLY010000049.1 GCA_905214425.1 uncultured bacterium | reverse complement strand
TGGAGCGGACAACGGGGCTCGAACCCGCGACCCCAACCTTGGCAAGGTTGTGCTCTACCAACTGAGCCATGTCCGCTTGCGGGTTATTAATTTACGCGAGTTGTCCAAAAGACGCAAGTACTTTTTTCAAAAAACTTGTCTGCCGCATGTTCTTAGTAGCTAAACGCGCTAAAGCGATTGGCTAGGCACACGATTCCAGCGCTCCGCTAAACAGCTTCACCATCTGCACGCGCGTGCCGGCGCCGTCCGTACGACGAGCAACCTCCACGTTATCGACGAGCATACGCATAAGCTTGATGCCACGACCGCGTTCCTCGGATGCGACCGGTTCGCTCGTTTCATCGATAGAATAGCCGGCACCTCGATCAAGCACCTCAACCACAACGCGATCGCCATAGGCCTGAACCGTCAGGACGCACCCGATACCGCCCGCATGGTCATAGGCATTACCCAGCGCCTCCCCCGACGCCAATGCGACATCGTAGCGCTCGTCACGGCGCAACGGAAGCGATTCAAGGAGTTCGGCGATGCGATGTCGGTAGTATGGAAGATTCTCGATACCCTGACGGACCTCGACGCTCTTACTCCAGCGAGGCAGCTCCCCCACCGGAATGGCGGGAATAGACTCCCGTGCCGGCCCCGCGACATGAAGGATATCGACAAGACGAGCAATCTCCAAAAAGCGAACAACTTCACCTGATGCATTGACGAGCGAAAGCAGGCCTTCTCGCCTCATGAGCTCACGAGCGCGCGTAAGCAGGAATGCCAAGCCCGTCGAATCGATAAAGCTAACAGCCTGACAGTTGATGACAACACGACGCACGCCGCGGCCAATCAAAGCATCCAACCGCCGACGCAGCGCAGGCACCGTGGCGATGTCGATATCGCCTGGTGGCGTCAAAACCGCTATGTCATTCCACTCATTCATACGACCATGGTTCCCCAAAAAAGCCCACTCGATGCATTCGTTTCCCCAACCGTGCGGATTCAGCCCGCTCAGCGTCGTCTATGAACGACCCCGTAAAAACTCAAGGGACACCAATGCAATGTCATCGTCCAGCGCCGATTCGGTAAATCGGTCAAGCTCGCCCAAGACCTTGCCGCAAATGCCCGACACGCCCTCCCCCGAAACAGAAAGCAGAAGATCGCGCAAACGCTGCTCGCCAAAGAACGCTCCGGTGCGGTCGCGGGCCTCAATCGTTCCATCCGTATACATGAAGAGCATGTCGCCAGGAGCGAACGTAAACACGCCTGTCTCGTACACCATGCTCTCAAAGGCACCGATTACGCCCGATTGGCATCCAAGCAGCTCGACCTCTCCCCCACGGGCCTCGCCACCACCCAGCGGCATCGACTCTGGCCTGATGACCATGGTCGGAGGATGGCCCGCCGAACAATACGTTGCGCGTCCGGCTTTAAGGTCAATCTTGGCGATAAAGGCCGTCACGAACGTCTCGACCCTCGAGAAGCCCATGAGCATGCTGTTAAGGGAGCGTGCCATGCGGGCCGGTCCAGCGCCCTCCCAGGCATATGCCGTCAGGGCCGTCTTGACGAGCGCAGACATCGATGCGGCCTCAATGCCTTTGCCAGACACATCACCCAGAATCATGACGGCGCAGTCGTCGGGAAGACGGATGAGCGTATAGAAATCGCCGCCGACCAACGCCGAGTTCGTGGCCGACAGGTACACCGAATCGGTTGCGATACCCGGAACATCCCCCAGGGAATTTCTCATGCCGATCTGAAGGGTCTGAGCAATATGGCGCTCCTCGCGCTTTTGAGATTCGCCCTCGTAGATCAGTTCAAAGTCATGCGCTAAGTGCACCAAGTAGTCATATTCAAGGTCATCAATCGGCTCTTGGCTACCATCACGAAGCAGCAGCGCGCGCGTCGTCGGACTCTTCGCAACAGAAGCAGGAACAATCGCGTCGTTACTGTGCTTGCCATCACCCTCAGAGCGCGGGCGCCCCGCCTCGATGCCGGAGTCGACGTAGAGACCTTGACAAGGCAGACCATGCGCCCTAAGCCAGCCTCCCATAGGCATCGATTCGTCAACGCGAGTTATACGGACGTGTTTAAGGTCCTCGGCACTCGTGCCGCCCAAAACAGATGCCTCAAAGCCATCAGGGCCAGCCCCCAGACGTGCCGCCGGCGCCGTCGTGGAAAAGAAAAGCTTCTCAGGGTCGTCCGGCAAGGCAACGCGACTGCCGCCTTCAAAATCTATGACGTAGGAATCCAGACTGGCGTCATACTCAACAGGGCAAAAATGGCAGTTAAGCATATTGCAGATCTCGGACGATACCGCCTGGGTAGCCGCGGCAGAATCGTCTAGAAAGGTAAACAACTCATCACGCAAGACATTGAGCGAGCGGCCAAGCTCGGCCGTGCGACGGGAGCGAAGGCTCGATGCCATACCGACCAGCTGGATAGACAGGTAATCGCAAATGACCTCGAGCACATTAACGTCATAGGCGAGCGGTGCCTGAGGGCGTTTCCAACCAACTTCCAGCACGCCAAGGATCTGCGTACCGTAAAAAACGGGAAGACAGATCTCGCTGCGGTACGGAGGCATATCCTGCATGCGCAACAGGTGCTTAGAACGATTGTCCAGGTCCATAAACATACCGGAGGCGGCCTTATCACCCTTAAGGTCCTGTTGAATCGACAAGCGACAGGCACGCGACTCACGAAGAACATACGTCGGAATGCCAGCGCCATACGGCAAAAACTCAGGCAGGTAGCTGTCGTACAGCTCCTTGGAAACACCGCGAAGTTTAAAACCGCCACTCTCAGAAAAATAGATAGCAGCACCCGAAGCATCGAGCGTTCCTACAAGCTGGTTCAAAACGGTATCAAGTAGGCTGGGCAGCTCATCGGAGCCCACGGTACTCATAATGACCGAGAGCGTGCCAGAGAGGCGCTTGTTAGCCACTCTAAGCTCCGAAAGAGCACGCTTGAGCTGACGGTCGTGCGAATACTGTTCTTCGATGCTATGGAGCGCCACCAGGACACGTGGCGCGCGGCGCCCAAAGATGCGTGGAGGCGTTACGGAGCCCGCACGAACCAAGACGGGGATAAAGGAGCCGTCACTCAGCTTGAGCATCAGTTCGTTCTCGGAGCCATCAGTTTCAAATGGCAGACGATGTTCCGTCGCACGTTCAAAAGCGGACGAGTACAGGACGTCTTTAACATCTCCACCAATGACGTCGGCGCGTTCCTCGCACATCAAACCAAGTAAGCGATTATTCACATGCAGAATGGTTCCGTCGAGCTCGCAGATGATGACAGCATCGCTCGTGATCTCGACTAGTTGGGCAACGTCTGCCCACTCGTTGCGTTCAAGCGTTTCCATCGTGGACCCCACCGTCTATCGGTAACAAAAAAGCCTCCGAAGAGGCTTCTCAAATGCGATGGTGTCGGAGGCGGGACTTGAACCCGCATGACCAAAAAGCGGTCACTAGCACCTCAAGCTAGCGCGTCTGCCAATTCCGCCACTCCGACATGCTATGTTGTTGATTCACGGTTCGTTTTGTTGGACCCGCGCGTTCAACGAGGAAGATAATAACCTATGATTCGAGAACTGTGCAAGCACTTTTTTCAAAAAAGTTTACGAATTTGTAAATGCGCAGGTAGATCTATATGTCCGGCCCCGTATCGGTGTTGCCTCCCGGCGCGTCCTCGGGCATGAGCGATATTTTGCTACGCACTTCGTGCTGCAAAATATCGCTCCCCCTGCGGAATGCGCCGGGAGGCAACACCGATTCGGGGCCTACGTTCACGTACTCCAGACACCGTTCTCTAACATGTTCTGGGGGCTGATGCAAATTTGGTGACTCGGCTTTGCCGAGCCCTTATATAAGGAAGCCGGAGCTAAAGCTCCGGCCTCACTCAATTTCTCATCAGATTAAGTGAGCGATCAAGGAATCGCACTCCCCCTGCCGAGTTAACGTAGGGCCCGCCCTGAAGTTACTTTTCAGAACACTCCGCAGGACGCAAGAAACCCCCGCCGCACGAAGTGCGCAGCGGGGGTTTCTTGCATGTCCGAGGACGTTCTGAAAAGTAACTTCAGGGCGGGCCCGGACGAGAACAACCGACTACAGATCGATGTGCGATTCCTTGATCGGGAACGGCTCCGCGAAGTGACACGCGCAGCAGTGACCCGGTGCGACTTCCTTAAACTCGGGAAGCTTCTCGGAGCAGATACCCTGCGCGATCGGGCAGCGCGTGTGGAAACGGCAGCCGGTCGGCGGATCCAGCGGTGACGGCGGATCGCCGGCGAGGATGATGCGCTTACGGGTCTTCTGGATATCCGGATCGGGAACCGGCACGGCAGACAGCAGCGACTGCGTGTACGGATGGTGAGGCTCGCTATAGAGCGTCTTCCAGTCCGAAACCTCAACCATCTTACCCAGATACATAACGGCAACGCGATCGGAAATGTGCTGCACGACGGACAGGTCGTGAGCGATAAACAGATACGCGGTACCGAACTTGTCCTGGAGTTCCTTGAGCAGGTTCAGAACCTGGGCCTGAATGGACACATCCAAAGCGGAAACCGGCTCGTCGCAGATGATCAGCTTGGGCTTCAAAGCGAACGCGCGGGCGATGCCGACACGCTGACGCTGACCGCCGGAGAACTCATGAGGATAACGGTTGATGTGCTCGGGGTTCAGTCCGACAACGTCGAGAAGCTCGCGGACGCGCTCAATGCGTTCCTCCTTGGTGCCCACGCCGTGAATGGTCATGGGCTCGGAGACGATCTCACCGATGGTCATACGAGGGTTGAGCGAAGCATAAGGATCTTGGAAGATAAACTGCATCTCGCGACGCATGTCCTTGATCTCATGCTTGCTCATCTCGGCAACATCTTTACCCTGGAAGAACACCTTACCGGCGGTCGGCTTGGTCAGGCGCATGATAGTACGGCCCGTGGTGGACTTACCGCAACCAGACTCGCCAACCAGACCGAAGGTCTCGCCAGGATAAATCTCAAAAGAGATGTCATTTACAGCAGAGACGACACGCTTGGAGAAGCGCTTGGCGAACATGCCGGACTCAGCGGGGAACTCCTTAGAGAGGTGCTCGACCTTCAGCAGCGGAGTACGCTCGTTGGTATCTGCCATTACGCCTCGCCTCCCTTCTTGGAATCCTTGCGCGTACGGGACGTCACAGGAGCGTTCTTGAGGAACTCGGGGTCGCCAGCGTAGTGGCACGCAGAATAGTGACCAGACTCGGTAACAAAACGCTCGGGGCGCTGCTTGCGGCACTTATCCGTCGCATAGGGGCAGCGAGGAGAGAACACGCAGCCCTCGGGCAGGTTCATGAGCGAAGGCGGGTTGCCATGAATCGGCGTAAGCGGCTTCTTCTCATCGATGGCCTGCTCCGGGATGGAGCGGATAAGGCCCCAGGTGTAGGGGTGGCGGCTCTCGTAGAAGATTTCCTCAGCAGTACCGAACTCGACGGGACGGCCGGCGTACATAACCATGATCTTGTCGGCCATATCAGCGACAACGCCCAGGTCATGGGTGATCATGATGATGGCGTTGCCGTTCTTCTCCTGCATTTCCTGCATAAGCTCAATAATCTGAGCCTGAATGGTAACATCCAGGGCAGTCGTGGGCTCGTCGGCAATCAAAATATCGGGATCGCAGGCAAGAGCCATGGCAATCATGACGCGCTGACGCATACCGCCAGAGAACTGGTGCGGATACTCATTGACGCGCTTCTCGGGCTCGGGAATACCAACGAGGTCCAAAAGCTCGGTGGCACGCTTGAGCGCCTCCTGCTTGGAGTAGCCGCGGTGCAGACGAAGACCCTCGCCCACCTGCTTGCCGATCTTATAGACCGGGTTCAAGGAGGTCATAGGATCCTGGAAGATCATCGCGATGTCGTTACCGCGAATGTGCTGCATCTCTTCCTCGGTCATCTCGAGGATAGAACGACCGCGATAGCGAACGTCGCCGCCCTCGATCTTTCCCGGAGGCATCGAGATAAGACCCATGATGGTCATGGCGGTCACGGACTTACCGGAGCCGGACTCACCGACGACACCCAGGGTCTCGCCGCGATCGAGCGTGTAGGAGACACCGTCGACAGCGCGAACAACGCCATCCTCGGTGTGGAAATACATCTTAAGGTCATCGACCTCGAGCAGATGCTGGCCCTCGGGAACCGGCTGGTCCTTCAGGTCCACATAGTTCTTGTTCTTCTTCATCCTTATGCGTCCTTCATCTTGACGTCGAGGGCGTCGCGCAGACCGTCACCCAGCAGGGTGAAGGCGAGCACCGTCGAGAGAATTGCCAGACCGGGCATGATCATCATCCAGGGAGCAGTCAGAAGATACTGCTGACCGTCCTGAATCATGGAGCCCCACGAAGGCGTAGGCGGAATAACGCCCATGCCGAGGAAGGACAGAGCGGACTCGGTCAGAATGGCGCCACCAATGTTCATGGTCGCGTAGACCACAATGGAGGCGACGGAGTTCGGGAAGATGTGACGCACGACGATACGAGCATCAGATGCACCCATCGCGCGCGCAGCGTCAACATAATCGTTTTCCTTGACCGTCAAGATTGCAGAGCGAAAGACGCGCGCAATCGAAGGCCAGCCAAGAATGCCGATGGCAAAAAAGACGTTCTGAAGACCACGGCCGATAACGGCGATCATGGCGACAACGAAAAGCACGTACGGGAATGCCAGGAAGATATCCGCGCAGCGCATGATGATCGTATCCCAGATGCCGCCGTAGAAACCGGCTAGGGCACCCATGACCAGACCAATCACCGTGGAGATCGCAGTGGCCATAATACCGACGGAAAGCGAAACACGTGCACCGTAGATAACGCGAACGAGAATGTCACGACCAAGGGCGTCGGTGCCAAACGGGTGCTCTGCACACGGAGCCATCAGCGACGTCTGGGCCATGGTGGTCGAGTCGGAAGCCGTCGGCGAACCGAGCCAGGGCTTAGCCCAC
>CAJMLY010000048.1 GCA_905214425.1 uncultured bacterium | reverse complement strand
CTTGCGGCGACGGACCTCAGGACGCTCTTACACCACGTCTGCGCGCGCGACCGCGCTCGGCCGCTTCGATCACGTGTTTGGCGAGAATCGCCGTTGTCACGGCGCCCACGCCGCCCGGCACGGGGGTGATGGCACCAACAACCGGCTCCGCGGCAACAAAATCGACGTCACCCACCAGCTTGCCAGCGTCCTCATCCCAGTTAATGCCCACATCAATGATCGTCTGGTCCTCGCGAACGGCATCCACGCCAATCGTGCGCGCGCGTCCAACGGCGGCAACCACAATGTCAGCAGCACAGCACTCGGCGGCAAGATCGCGCGTATGCGTATGGCACGTCGTCACGGTTGCGTTGCGCGCCGTAAGCATGGCGGCAACGGGGCGGCCAATTACCAGTGAGCGTCCGACCACGGCAACTTTGGCGCCGTCCAGCTCAACGCCGTAATGATCCAGCAAAGCAAGCACGGCTTCAGCTGTGCAGGGGGCAAAACCCTCGCCGCGCCCCGAAAGCGTGGTGAGCAGCGAAGCCGGCGTCATGGAGTCAACGTCCTTGGCAAGATCGAGCGCTGCGGCGACGGCGTTCTCGTCAAGGCCGGCGGGCAGCGGGCGAAACATCAGACAGCCATGAACAGCCGAGTCGGCATTGATGTCCTCGATGGCCGTCAACAGCTCGTCTTGCGAAACACCGGCAGGAAGCAACACGCGACGCGCCTCGATGCCAACCTTTTCGCAGCGTTTAAGGGCGCCGCGCTCGTAGGATAGGTCGTCCTCGCGTTCACCCACACGCACGATAGCAAGCGTCGGAACAACACCGCGTTCGCGCAGCGCAGCGCAGCGGGCAGCGAGCTCCTCAGTCAAAGCGCGGGCGACGGGAGCACCCTTCAGTAGCTCAGCCATGGCTATCCCCTCTTTCTTGCAGCGTCGGCGGCACGGCGCGCCAGCGCATCGGCGCGCGGCAGCCATGTGTCGAGCAACTCATCACACGCCGTCTCGAGCTCCTCGGCGCGCGCCCGATCCTTCATGGACGTGGTATTGGCAAAGAGCGTCAGACTCGCGCCCTGCATGGCGGCACGGCAGAACACGGCGCCACAGGCCACATCGGACAGCAGCTGGCGCGATCCCTTGTCAGCCATATCCTCGAGCAACGCCAGCGCACGACCGCACGCATCCATGATGCGATACGGCGGTATGGCGGCAACATGCAGCGCATCTTGAATCGCAGCCGTTCGAGCAGGGTCCTCACGCGAAACACCATACGCCGCCGACACCTGCCCGTAGGCACGAACGTCCTCGGCGACCAAGTCGACAAGTTCCTGAGCCAATTCATCCGCCTGGGCAAACGCGCGCGTCAAGTCGTCCGCGCGATCGGCAAGCGCGGGGTTCGTCGCGCCATAGCGAGCAACCATCCCGCACAGCGAGGCGCCCAGTGCGCCCACAAACGCACTGGCGCTGCCGCCGCCGGGAACGGGCTCGCGCGCAGCCAGCGCCTCGGCAAAACCACGACAGGTTTTATCCATCATCTCTTGGCTCATACGCATGCACCTTCAAGTCATATACATCGGTCGGACGGCGACTGCCTGCCGACTGTATCGATCACATAATGGTGCTAAGTCTAGCCCATAAGCACACGGGCGTCAGCGTACCTGGCCATCGCTGATTTCTATGGCACGCGATAGGTGGCGGCAACGCAAACATGGGACACATGGCCCACCTTTCGAGACTCCCGAGCAGCACAAGCTGGGGCATATCTATAAGTAAGGAACCCGTTGGGGAACGGCCGCGCAACGGCCACAAGCGATGAACGGAGGCATAAGTCGCACAGTACACAGAGACATCCGCCGCCAGCGCAATCAGTACCCCAACAGCATGCGGCGCCGTGATGTCATCAGCAGACAAGGAGGACGCCACCATGATGAAAAAGACCCTATCGATCCTTTCCCTTTGCATCGCCCTCTTTGCCGCGTTTGCCCTTGTCGGCTGCGGCGGGAGCGCATCGGGCGGCGGCAGCGCCCCCAAGAGCGAGAGCAAGGAAAAGGTCCCCGTCGCCAAGAAGACCGACTTTATCTGGTTTAAGGTCGAGATGCCCGAGAGCGTTGGCGTGAGCGACTCCGCCGGCAAGAACGCCGACAGGGTCCAGCTCACCTTCCCCGAGAACGAGAACACCACGGTTGACCGCTTCATACCTGTTTGGGAAGAGAAGATGACGGCAGAAGAGGCTCTTGCCGATGAAGGTCGAAAGAGCAGCATGTTCCAGTGGGAAGTTGGCGACCCCGTCGAGTACAACGGCAGGACATGGCTCATCGGAACGTGCAAGGACAACCGCGGCACCCATACCTATCTCTTTACCGACGTTGAGCCGGGAAGCGTCTGCGTTCTCATCGCGAACTTCGACCTGCACAAGAAAGAAGCCGAGGCGCTTCTCAACTCCATCGAGTTCCCCGACGACATGAAGAAAGCAGTTTCCGAGGCACGCGAAGTCGAGATTTCGAGCATCGAGATCAAGTAACGGGACACCCGCGCGCGCCTACGCGCACCCGCGCACATGCGCACCCGCGCACATGCGCACCCGCGCACATGCGCACCCGCGCACATGCGCCCCATTAAAACAACGGGCGCCCAACCCGGGGAGGGCCGGCAGCACCGGCCCTCCCCTCTTTTGCGCCCGAACATATTGCCACTTAACGGCGCAAATCCGGCCCCCAGAATGGGACACATGGCCCACCCGAATGAGCTGCTCACGCGTACAGTAAAGACAGGTAATCCATGGGCGGTTACAGATCGAGGAGGACACGACCATGAAAAAGAAGGCCTTTGCGATTCTCACCCTCTGCATCAGTCTCTTTGCCGCGGTTGCCCTGGTGGGCTGCGGTGGCAGCGGCGGCGCTACCGGCAGTGGCGGTGGCGGCGGCGCAGAAAAGCCAGCTGTGGATATGAGGACCGACTTCATTTGGTTTAAGGTCGAGGTCCCCGAGGGCGTCGAGATCACCGACGTCGCAGGCGACACTGCCGACAGGGCCCAGTTTAAGTTCACCGAGAGCGAGCACGCCAGCGATCGCTTCATCCCCGTCTTCGATCCTGACAAGAACGTCGACGAGCTGTTCGACTACGAGGCAAAGTGGAATGCCAGCTTTGAGTGGACCGAGAATGACCCCGTCAAGTACAACGGCAAGACTTGGCGCAACGCTTCCTATACACACTCGGGCGGCGTAACGACCGAATACTTCACCGACGTTGACGGCGGCAGTGTGTATGTGCGTATCGACAACGTCGAGGAGCACAAGGACGCCGTCGAGACCATGATGAAGTCTCTGGAATTTGCCGACGACATCGCCGAGGCCAAGACCGAGGCCATGGACGTCAAGCTCGACGATATCGAGATCAAGCGCTAAGCGACTGGCGAGCGCAACGGGAAACACGGTCGCAGTGCAAACAAGCGACGGTACCCCAGCGCTTCGTACCCAGGGAGGGCCGGTAAACCGACCCTCCCTTTCTTATGCCTGTAGCCGACGAACGCGAGGATGCCGGACGCCGGAACCGCCCCAAATGTGGCAACAGTACGAAAACGACAAACACCCCAACACGTCCGCCCACCGATTTATTGCGCCGCGCAGACAATTAAACCAGCATCTTTAAACATCTGGGCAGTATAGTATCCAAAACGAGCGCATAACCGCACCCTGCGAACGGAGGAGTTATGACCGAACACCACGCCATCAGCCGTCGAGCATTCACGTTGGGCCTAGGACTCGCAGCATTGTCGCCTTTTGTAAGCCTGCCCGAAACCGCGGGATTGGGCCTTCCCGTGCGCGCGGCATTTGCAGACGACGCTGCCACAGCGTCGGACAGCCTCCACAATTTCGTCATTCGCCTTCGCCCCGCGGGCTATTTTCGCACCGCGAGCGTCAACCAAGACGGCAACGTTCGCGGCAACGTCTGCCACCTGTTTAACGACGGCACGTCCAGCAAGCTCATCCTTGAGAACGTAACGACCAAGAAGGACGATACAAACTGGTACGCCATCCGCACCTTGCTCAATTTCGAAGAGCATAAAAAGACAGGCTACAGCATTTGGTCGGTCGACGACGACTCGGACAAAGATGGAAAGGTCATCCACGTATGGGGCGGCGAGTATGACAACAAGCCCAGCCGCGCTTTTGCGTTCGAGCGTCAATCAAACGGAACCTACATCATCCGAGACCGCACGGTCGAGAAAGAAACCGAGAAAAAAGACATTAAGTACCTGGCAATAGAATCGAACGGCAAAGACCAGGACAACAATAAGATCTGCCATAAGAGTAAGAGCATTCCGTGGGAGCTCGAACTTATCGGTTACGACATGAAAAAGAACGATGCCACGGTTAGCAGCCTCGACTGGATCACGTACAGCAGCTACGTCGACGGACCATGTTGGATGAAATACGTCGACGACGACAAGTTCCTCGACGAGCTGAGCATCCCGGGTACGCACGATTCGGGCACATGCAGCGTGGACAACGACACTGAGCCCCAATCCTCGCAAGTAAAATGCCAGCAGGATTACATTCCCACGCAGTTGCTCGAAGGCATTCGCTATTTTGATATCCGGCTCGGAAAGGGCGATGACCCCGGCATCGACCACGGGATTTTCTACCTACTCAAAAAAGACGGGAACTATCTGCATCTCTCCGATGTCATCGGGTACTTCAAAACGTTTTTGAACGAAAACCCGTCAGAAGCGCTCATCATGCTCGCATCGCGCGGCAACGATGAGGCTACCGACGAAAGCATAACGACGGCCTTCGCCAAGGTTATGGCCGATAACCCCAACCTGTTCTACACGTCGAGCCACGTCCCCACGCTGGGCGAGGTGCGCGGAAAGATCGTCCTGCTGCGTCGATTTGGGCTCGCCGGCAACAGCGTAAGCGGCCACACGTGGGGCCTCGACCTCACCCAATGGGATGACAAGATCAAGGCGCATTCCGGGCAGTCGATGTGTCTCGTCCAAGACGCGCGGGGATTTGAAGCCATAGGGGAAACGGGCAATGAAGAGCCCTATTGCACCAAGGTATATGCCCAGGACAAGTACAAACTCACGGGAACCGACAAGCTCAGCTGGGTCGATAATGCGCTGAAGGAAACGACCGGGCGCACGTGCAACAAGGTGGACGTCGTGGACGATGCCGGGGCCACGGTGCAAGTCCAGGAGCGTTGCTGGTCTATCAACTACACCAGCTGCACGGGCTTGTCGCACGGAGGCAATCCTTTTACCTCGGCACGAGTGGTCAACGAACATCTGTACAAGAGCCCGTACATCAACCCCAGCGACAACAAGGATACGAAGTCAGATTACCTCAAGCACATTGGCATCATCGCATCCGACTTTGTTGATGCGGCGCTGGCCCGGAGCATCTACCAGCGCAATTACGATACGGAGCACAAGCAGACGGCTTCGTACTATCTCCCGTACTATCTCCCGACCCGCATGCGCATGACGTACGGCGACTCGCTGAGCGATGCCTCATTCCAGGATGGCAAGACCGTTGGCGAGGGTCATTTCCGCCTTGCTGACAGCAGCAACGCGCTCAACGCGACAGCTTCGGGCCATGCGTTTGCCATCGAATATGTTGATGTCGATGCTCTGGGTAACGAGACCGTCACGGGGCTGCAGGGTTCCGTGCCCATCGATATCGACCCGCGCGCGCTGACGCCCCATTTTGAGGGACTCGAAGGCCTTAAGGCCGGCGAAGACGTGCGCGCCAAGATTGCGGCATCACTCGAGGGCAAGCTCGAAACCGATGCCTGCACGGCCCAGCTCGAGTTTGTGCACGACGCGGACGGCGCTCCGGGCACGGCAATGGCCGAGGGCGAAACATTTGCCGCAGGAACGTACTGGGTGCGCGTGAACGGTCTCTTGGGCGACGCGGCGCAGAACTACACGCTCGCCAGCGACGGAGCCGCAAGCTTTACTGTGACGACTTCGGGCAACGCGGGCGACACCGGCAACGGTACCGGCGGCGGCAACGGCAACGATGCCGCCACGGACAGCGCCGACAAGAACGGCAAAGGCAACAAGAGCAAGGGATCAGGCGAAAAGCTTGCCGGCACAGGCGACGGCTCTGGCATCGCCGCCGGGCTCGCTGCCGCCGCCGTAGCGACAACGGTCGCCGGCGCGGCAATGCTTGCCAACGACCGCGAAAACGCTGGGGACGGTAGCGAATAGGCAAGCCGGCCTTTTAGACACATCGACTCAATGGGGGGCGCAGGACACCGTTCTGTGCCCCCGATTTTTACCTTGGCCCGAACGCCGCCATAGGCTACATCACCATGTTCAGCGCGTTAACAAACTCCTGGGCCTTCGCACGGCTGCTCAGACTAAAGACGCAAGCGGTTAACAGTCGATTGCGCAGAAAAACATCGCGGCCTTTGATTCTATTGACGCCCGTAATGTCCTTAAGATAGACAATCTCGGTGTGCTTGCCGCCGAAAGTGCCCTTCTTAAGCACCTCAATGCGGTTAGGGTAGATCTTGACGTCTTTAAACCTACCCGAACCCTTGTCCTGAAACAGCAAGGTGTTGTTGTCCATGCGTGCCACTCCCATGGGGTTCGCTAAAACTGCCTCTATGGCCACATTTTAGTCACCGCAAGGCTCCCATGCGAAGGTGCCAGACAGCACAGCAATTCGTGTCCGCGCGAGGCTTTAAACTAAATGCGATAAAGATGCATTCCACAAGAGGAAAGTGGGGCGACAGTGATGGGTGAACTGGTAAACCGCGGGGAATCGACAATCGTGCCCGAAGGTTTTTACAAGCAGGTTTCCTCGATTCTCAACGCCGCTCGCAACAAGGCCTATACCGCCGTTAACTTTGCGATGGTTGAGGCATATTGGGAGATCGGCAAGAGCATTGTTGATGAGCAGGGCGGAAAGGCGCGCGCCAAGTATGGAGAGGCGCTGCTCAAGGCCCTCGCAATCAGACTTACCAAGGATTTTGGTAAAGGTTTTGAAGCAAGAGAGCTGCGCAAAATGCGTCAGTTCTATCTTGCATTTCCAATTCGGGACTCACTGCGTCCCGAATTGAGCTGGACACATTACCGCAGGTTGATACGCATTCCTGACCCCGAACCTCGCACCTGGTACATGAACGAATGTGCCGATTCTCGCTGGAGCACGCGTCAGCTCGAACGCCAGATCAACACCATGTTCCGCGAGCGCCTACTTGCCAGCAAGGACAAGGAGGCTGTCACCCAGGAAATCCAAAAGAGCGCCCCAGCTCGTCGCCCCGAGGATATCATCCGCGATCCATATGTACTGGAGTTTTTAGGTTTCTCGGACGATACTGCGTTTCGCGAGAGCAATCTAGAGCAGGCGCTCATCACGCATCTTCAGAAGTTCCTGCTGGAGCTTGGCCGTGGCTTCGCTTTCGAGGCGCGCCAAAAGCGCATCACCTTTGATGGGCGCCATTTCTATATTGACCTGGTGTTTTACAACTATCTGATGCGCTGCTTCGTGCTCATCGACCTTAAGACCGATGACCTTACGCATCAGGACCTGGGCCAGATGCAAATGTATGTGAACTACTACACGCGTGAGCTCATGAACGAAGGCGACAATCCGCCCATAGGCATCGTGCTCTGCGCGGACAAAAGCGATTCGATCGTCGAGTACACGCTGCCCGAAGACAACGACCAAGTGTTTGCCGCCAAATACCTGCCGTATCTTCCAAGCAAGGAAGAGCTGGCGCGCGAGCTGAGTGCCGAGTACCGCGCCATCAACGAAGCGACTAATGGCGAA
>CAJMLY010000047.1 GCA_905214425.1 uncultured bacterium | reverse complement strand
CTTTATGCGCGTTGATTTGAGGGTGAAGCATGATGTCGAGGCCAGGAAGGCGGCCATAGGGCTCTTCGAGCTCGGACACGGGTATAAATCTGCCGCGATTGCCCTTTCGCTTCCCGCGGAAGCCGTGAGAAGACGGCAGGAGATATACCGCGCATTCGGGAGCGAGGTGCTGCTGCGCATGGACGGAAAGCAGGGCAGGTACACATACGAGCAGAAGGTCGCCGCCGCCTCCGCCGTCGTCGACGGCGGCATGACGAAGACCGAGGCGATGGCGGCGTTCGGCATAATGTCGATGTCGCCGCTCAAGAAGTGGTGCGCGCTATACCGCCGGGGCGGCGCGGAGGCCCTGCGCCCGAGGCCCAAGGGCCGGCCGAGCGGTTCCAGGGCGAGGCCGCGGACCCGCGAGGAGGAGCTCGAGGAGCGGTGCCGCAGGCTCGAGGCCGAGGTGGCCTACCTAAAAAAATTACGCGCCCTGGTCGAGAGGGACGGGCTCTGACCAGGGCGAAGGCCGAAGCGGTCGCGGCCCTGCGCGCCGAGGGGCACGCGCTCGGGCACCTGCTCGCATGCGCCGAGCTCAAGCGGTCGACCTACTACTACGCCCTCGCGCACCCGCCGAGGCCCACGCGCGCCGAGCTCTGGGAGGCGGCCGCCGAGATCTTCTCGCGCACCGCCAACGGCTGCGGGCACCGGCAGATAGCGATGTGCCTCAGGGCGGAAGAGGGGGCCGTGATAGCCAACAAGACCGTGCTCAAGATGATGCGCGAGATGGGGATTCGCTGCGGCATCAGGCGCGAGACGGCCTACCACAGGTACAACTCGTACAAGGGCGTCGTCGGCAGAACGTTCGAGAACGTGATCGCGAGGGATTTCGACGCCGGGGCCCCGTGGCAGAAGCTGGGGACGGACGTCACCGAGTTCAAGGTGGCCGGCGGCAAGGCCTACTGGGCCCCGACGCTGGACTTCTGCACCAAGGAGATCGTGGCGAGCGACATATCGACCACGCCCGACATGGCCCAGCAGGCGAGGATGCTCGACGAGCTGCTGTCCAAGATCCCCGAGGGCGCCGCCCCGACCATGCACTCGGACCGGGGCTGGCGGTACCAGCACGCCTCGTACACATCCAGGCTCGAGGCCGCCGGCATCGTCCAGAGCATGTCCAGGAAGGCGAACTGCATCGACAATGCCGCCACCGAGCAGCTCTTCGGCCACGTCAAGGACGAGTTCTACAGGGGCCGCGAGTGGAAGACGTTCGAGGATTTCAAACGCGACCTGGAGGAATACATAGTCCACTGGAACACGAGCCGGAGGCAGGTAAGATTGAAGGGCCTGACCCCGGAGGAGTACCGGAATCAGGCCCTTGCGGCCTAGTCGCTATTTAGGGCGTCCAAGATTTGGGGCGCAGTTCAATCGCGGAGGTCGGGCTTTTTGCAAACGCCGACGTATTGACGAATTTGGAACTGCTGGAAATACGAAACTATGCCGGTTTACTACGATGAAATGAGAAATTCCAACTACGCCGGCTTTTCGCAAAAAAGTGCAAGGCATCTACCTGCGGTTTTAGTTCAACAAGTTTCGGAGTGATCGCGGTTGAGCGATTCATCGTAGTAAACCGCCACAGTTTTGGCGGAGGCAGTCAGATTTGTGGGTGTTAAACCAAAGATTGTCCCTTTTGACTAGTCGTTTAAGAACGTCCTCAATGACTAAGTTGCAGGTGGTTGCGGTTGTGTTACACTAACGCTGCGTATATGACGCAAATATCTCGATACAGATCAATGATGTCCGTCGGTATTTGACGGAGCTAGACTGTTTAGCCGCCCTGAAGGTTTATGCAGGGAGCATGTGATCACAGGGCTTGAAAAGAAAGTTGAGCAAACACTGTGTCTGATCAACAGCAAGAAAACGAAATAACGACGACGCAAGCCGCTCCCGCTGCACCGGTTGCGTTGGACCAGGTCGCGGCGCCCGCGCAAGCCTCGGCTCCTGAGACGCCTAAGGCTGCTTCGACGCCTACGCCTTCAGCGGCTGAGAAGGCCGTGCCTGCAACTGGTGAGGAGGCTGCTCCGGCAAAGCCCAAGCGTACGCGCCGCACGGCCAAGTCTGCTGCTGACGGCGAGGAGGTCACCAAGCCCAAGCGCCGTACCACGCGCACGACGCGCGTCAAGCGCACCGTTGCAGCTGACTCCTCGGAGCCGATTTCCGATGAGGTCGCGCAGGCGCGTGCGTTGGCGCAGATTAGCGAGGCTCAGGTGGTGCGCGCCCGCCGTCGTGCTGCCGAGCGCGAGGCCGCGGCTCTGACCGAGCTTGCAGCTCCGTCTGTGCCCGAGACACCTGCCGCCGACCAGCCGACCGAGAAGCCGGCACCGCGCACACGCCGTCGCACGGCTGCTAAGGCCGAGCAGGTTGCCGATCAGGTAACCCTCGAGCTCACCGAGGCTTCGGTTCGTTCCGCGGCAGGGGAGGGCGCATCGCCTGCTGAGTCCGCTGCGCCTGTCGAGGCCAGCGAAGTTCCCGTTGTCGATCCGGCTTTGCGCCCGCACCGTCGCGGTCGCAAGCCCAAGGCCTTCGTCGAGGCAGAGAAGGCCGCAGCCGCAGCTGCAGCCGCTCGGGATGCTGCGGCGACCGCCGAGTCTGCAACCGCTGCCGATGCACCCGTCCAGGATGCTACGACTTCCGAGGCCGCTCCCGCCGATGTCGAGCCCGCCGACGTCCGTCCTGGTCGCAGCCATCGTACTGCTGCTAAGCGCACGTCCAAGGCCAAGACTGCCAAGAAGGGTGCGTCCGAGGATTCCGCCGAGACGATCGCCGATGCATCGACTGATGCCGCCGAGCCCCAAGACGTCGAACAGTCTGCGTCCGAGAAGCCCAAGCGCGGTCGTAAGAAGTCCGCTAAGGCCAAGGCGTCCGAGCAGCAGGCCGAGGCCGAGCTGCAGGGCGATTCCAAGGCCGAGGCCAGCGATGATACTGCGGCTAACGCCGATGCCGCCGCAACCGATGGCGCCGCGCCCGCCGAGGCCGAAGACGGCGCTCGCCCCAACCGTCGCCAGCACAAGCGCAACGACGAGCGCAACGAGCGCAAGGACGAGCGCAACAACGACCGCCGCAACCGCCAGCGCGATCGCAAGCAGCGCAACAAGGAGCGTAATGCCGCTCCCACCGAGCCCACGCTTTCGCGCGAGGAGCTCGCGGCCATGAAGGTCGCCGAGCTGCGCGAGAAGGCCAAGGAGTTCGAGATTGAGACGACCGGCAAGAAGAAAGCCGAGCTCGTCGAGGAGATCTACGTCACCGCCGCGAAGGCCGAGGGCTTCCGCGACATCAAGGGCATCCTGCAGATTCGTCCGGACAGCTCCGGTATCATCCATGCCCATGGCTACATGAAGTCCAACGACGACGCCTTCGTGCCCGCCTACCTCATCCGCTCCGCGCGTCTGCGCACGGGCGACGTCATCGAGGGCTCGCTTCGTCCTTCGCGCGGCGGCGACAAGCGCGCCGGCCTCGCCAAAATCACGACCGTCAACGGTCTAGACCCCGAGCAGATTCGCAACCGCCCCAAGTTCGGTGACCTCACCCCGGTCTATCCCAACGAGCCGCTGCGCATGGAGCATGGCAAGGACTCCATTACCGGTCGCGCCATCGACATCGTGTCGCCGATCGGCAAGGGTCAGCGTGGCTTGATCGTGTCCCCGCCCAAGGCCGGCAAGACCACAATCCTCAAGAAGATCTGCCAGTCTATCTCGATTAACAACCCCGAGGTGCACCTCATCTGCCTGCTCGTCGACGAGCGCCCCGAAGAGGTTACCGATATGCAGCGTTCCATCAAGGGCGAGGTTGTGGCGTCGACCTTCGATATGCCCGCCGACAACCACACTCGTGTGGCAGAGCTCGTCATCGAGCGCGCCAAGCGCATCGTGGAGCTGGGCGGCGATGTCGTGGTGGTGCTCGACTCCATCACGCGTCTTGCCCGCGCCTACAACTTGGCGGCGCCCGCCTCAGGCCGCATCCTTTCGGGCGGCGTCGATTCGGCGGCACTGTATCCGCCCAAGCGCTTCCTGGGCGCAGCCCGCAATATCGAGAACGGTGGCTCGCTCACCATCCTGGCCTCTGCCCTCATCGACACCGGCTCCAAGATGGACGAGGTCATCTTTGAGGAGTTCAAGGGCACCGGCAACATGGAGCTCAAGCTCGACCGCGACCTGGCCGACCGCCGCATCTTCCCGGCTATCGACCCCGTTGCCTCCGGTACGCGTAACGAGGACCTGTTGGTTGACGAGCAGATGCGTCCGTTTGTCTTTGGCCTGCGTCGCATTCTTGCCGGCATGAACAACACCGAGCGCGCAGCTGCGTCGTTTATCAAGGGTCTTAAGGGCACCAACACCAACCAGGAGTTCCTGGTGCGTTCGGCCAAAAAGCACAGCGACTACGAGCAGACGTTCTAGGTTGTCATCCACACGCAGCGATAGTCATCAATGCAATAAAGGGTCGGGGCTTTGAGCCTCGGCCCTTTTCTATATCGCCGCTCCGCGCTTTTTTGACCATAAGACTGGCAAGCAGCAGGTTTCCCGTTTCAATCCGACATCGTCGCTTGCAATCGACAGGGCGGTTTCGCATAATAGCTTTAAAGCTTCGCGACGGAAAACGCAGATGAAACGAACCATATACCGTTGCTTTGGGGCATAGCCCCGCTTCATCTTCTCTCGCGCAGCCAACTGAATGATGCGATTTGGGTGCTGGAAGATGGGGAGAGCTCATGGCTTCTTCTGATGCAACACAACGAGCAGTCCTTGCCGGACTTTCGTGCGGGATCGGCCTTGCCGCTCCCGTGGTTATGTATGCCGCGACGCTGCCGTTTTCGTCTGTGAACGAGACGGTCGTGGCGGGTGCGGTTCCCTTCGCCGTGGGCGCGGTGGCGGGCGTGGGTATCTATGCCGCCTCGCTGGGTATCTCCGAGTATCGTGCGCAGCGTGAAGAGCGTCTGTTCCAGCCCGATGTCATGGGCGGTGCCGCCAATCTCAATCAGCATCAAAGCGAGTTCAAGACCGCCTCGATTCCAGCTCAGCAGCAGGATGCGACTCCTTACGCTGCGGCTTCTGCTTTTCAGGCTCAGACGGAGCAGTCTACCTCGGCATTCCTTTCCGGCCTGACTGGTGCGTTCCAGCGCCGTCATGCCGATGATGGTGTCCCTACCATCGCTCGAGCCGCAGACGCTATGGACGAGGACGAGGCTTGGTCCATGATCGACAGTATGCTCGACGACGATTCGCCGGTGAGCTGCGACCCTGCACACTCGCGCGACGTCTATCAAGTCGCCATCGACGAGCTCACCAACGGCGGGCAGACCGGCTCCTTCAATCGCGACGACATCGCCGCCGCGGCACGCGCCGTGTCTGGCTCCCAGGCCGCCCCTGCGGGCAGCACGGCGGCTTTCGTGGCACTCGTCGCCAACGCGGCAGCCAATAACGCCTACAGCGCTACCTCGGCGGACGCGAACGCTTCTGCCGACAATTCGTACGTTGATGAAGCCATGACTGCGGACGAGGAGGCCGTTGCCGCCCGCCGTGCCGCCGAAAGCTCGCTGTGGGGCGCTCCTGCCCAGCAGCAGGCGGCTGAGGCTGCGCCGTACAATGCAAACCTCGCCAGCATGCCTATCATCTCCGGTGCCGCGGACATCGATCTCGATGACCTCGATGAGCCTGCAGCCATCACCGCATCGATTGATGCCCAAGATCGCATCGACACCGGCGACCTTCCGGATGCCTCACTCGAGGTTGATGTCCCCATGGCTGATTACTCGGGCCACGAGGACATGTGGGCCGCCGCCACCGCGATTCTGGATGAGATTGACGAGCCTGCTCCTGTTGCAGCCCCCGCTCCCGTCGCTGCCCCTCAGCCTGCTGCCCCCGCCTATGTCGGCCGTCACAGCGCTGTGTTCCCCGAGGATACTGCCCGTATCTCGCGCGAGAGCATCGAGCGGGCCGAGGCTATTGCCGCCGGCATTATGGAAAACCGTCGTCACGAGCGCGTCAATCAGATCCTCGAGGAGGAGATCGAGCGCCTGCAGTCCTCTACCGCCAAGCGTACGGGCCGTGCCTACCTGAGCGTTATCGAGGGCGGTACCGCCAGCTTCGCGCCGCTCCGCGCGGAGGCATAACTTCTGCATGGTTAAGATCAATCGAAAATGGGCGGTCGTGACCTGCCTGATGGCGCTCTTGATCTGGGGCAATTCGCTGGTTCCCGGCTCGGGGTCGGGCTCGCTGAGCCTAACGGTCATGGAAACTATCCGCGGTTTCCTGCACGGCGTGGGACTTCCATATGGATGGGTGACCAACTTTGTTGTTCGCAAGTGCGCGCATTTTACCGAGTATATGGTGCTCGGCATTCTGGCAACGCACGCCTTTGATTTTGAGGGCCGGCGCACCTTTGACGTGCTGCTGCCCACGGCGGTGTTCCTGCTGCTGATTCCTTCGATCGACGAGACGATTCAGCTCTTTGTGCCGGGACGCGCCGGCATGATCACCGATGTGATGATCGACTGCTGTGGAGCGGCAACGGGCGTTGTGCTCCGATATCTCTTACGGTCGCTGATGTGCGCCAAAAAAGCCGCCTAGGACGTATTGCTTGGTCCTAGGCGGCTTTTTTATTTGAGGGCTTATATGAGGTGTGGTGGCGTCGTTCCGTAGGTCGGATTTGCCGGGCGCGCCACCCCCTGTGGGTGCGTCTGCTACTGAAGCGCCTGTGCGCCCAGGGCCAGACAGCCCATGATTCCCTGCTTGCCCTCGAGGCTGTTGTTGACGATGTAGTTATCGATGTCGTTGACCTCGGGCGTGACGATATAGCCGTTGAGCATTTCGGCGCACTTCTTGCGCGCGAGCGGCACGATGGGGGTGTGGTCGGCCACGCCGCCGCCGATGATGATCTTTTGCGGCGCGTAGCACAGCGTGTAGGTCATGAGCGCCTGTGCCAGATAGCCGGCGAGCAGGTCCATGGCCTCCGGGTCATCGGCCATGTCTCCGGCGCTCTTGCCATCCCAGCGCTTTTTAACGCCGGGGCCGGCGATGAGGCCCTCGAGGCAGTTGTCGTGGAAGGGGCAGGCGCTATGCTCGCCGATGGTGTCGCGCGGGTCGCGCGTGACCAGGATGTGACCGGCCTCGGGATGCATCATGCCGTGTACGAGCTTACCGCCCGAGAGCACGCCGGCGCCCACGCCGGTGCCGATGGTCAGGTAGACCACATCGGTAAGGCCCTTGGCGCAACCAAAGGTGACCTCGCCCAAGCAGGCAACGTTGACGTCGGTGTCGTAGCCGCAGGGGATATTGAGCTCGTTTTGGATAGTGCCCAGCAGGTCAAAGTAGCGCCATGCCGTTTTGGGCGTCTCCAGGATCTTGCCGTATTGGGGCGAAGTGGGGTTGACTGCGGTGGGGCCAAATGCGCCGATGCCCAGCGCGGCGATGCCCTTGTCGGCAAACCACGCGTTGACGGCCTCGACGGTCTCCTGCGGGGTCGTGGTCGCGATTTGCTCGCGCTCTAGGACCGTACCGTCCGCATAGCCCGTGGCGCAGACCATCTTGGTGCCACCGGCCTCGAGCGCTCCGATAAGCTGCTGCTCTGCCATAGTATTCCTCTCTCTGGGACGAGTTGCTCCGTGACTAAAGTATAGAGCTCTAAACCATTTAAGAAAGCGCTATAGAAAGAAGCCTCGCAACGCGGCGGGCGGTGCGGGGCTTCTTTGGTTGCTTTAGTTGCCGGGCCGTCCTTACCCGCGCGGCTTGATTTTATCACGTAGCGACTTGAGGTTCTCCAGCGCCGCGTTAAGCGTCTCGTCTCGCTTGGCAAAGTGGAAACGAATCAGATGGTTGACGGGCTCGCGGAAGAAGCTCGAGCCGGGCACGGCGCCCACACCCACTTTAGACGCGAGGTCTTCACAGAACTCGAGGTCGCTGTCATAGCCAAACTCAGAGATGTCCATCATGACGTAGTAGGCGCCCTGCGGCACGTTATGCTCAAGACCGATGCTGTCAAGTCCCTGGCAGAACAGGTCGCGCTTGGTGGTGTAGAGGTCGAGGACCTCATCGTAATAGCTGTCGTCGAATTTGAGGGCGGTGACGACGGCTTCCTGCAGGGGAGCGGCGGCGCCCACGGTGAGGAAGTCGTGGACCTTCTTGATGCGCTCGGTGATTTCGGCAGGGGCGATAGTGTAGCCCAGACGCCAGCCGGTGATGGAGTAGGTCTTGGACAGCGAGCTGCAGCTGATGGTGCGCTCAAACATGCCGGGCAGCGTGGCCATATAGACGTGCTCGTGGGGCGCGTAGACGATGTGCTCGTAGACCTCGTCGGTGATGCAGTAGGTGTCGTACTTTTTGCAGAGGTCGGCGATAAAGGTGAGTTCATCGCGTGTAAAGACCTTGCCGCAGGGGTTGGAAGGGTTGCACAGGACGATGGCCTTGGGGTCGTTGTCGCGGAAGGCCGCCTCGAGTGTCTCGCGGTCAAAGTCGAATGTGGGCGGGTTGAGCGGCACATAGATGGGCTCGGCACCCGAAAGGATCGTGTCGGCGCCGTAGTTCTCGTAGAACGGCGAGAAGATGACGACCTTGTCGCCGGGGTTCGTGACCGTCATCATGGCGGCCATCATGGCCTCGGTGGAGCCGCAGGTGACCACGATATTCTGGTTGGGGTCGACCGGCATGCCCATAAAGTGCTCCTGTTTGGCGGCGAGTGCCTCGCGCATGGCCTGGGAGCCCCAGGTTATGGAGTACTGGTGATAGAGCGGCTTGGGATCGGCGGCGATGGCGCTGAGGCTATCGAGCAGCTGCGCCGGGGGATCGAAGTCGGGGAAGCCCTGCGACAGGTTGACGGCGCCGTACTTATTGGAGATGCGTGTCATGCGGCGGATAACCGAATCGGTAAATCTTGCCGTGCGGTTGGAGAGTTCTTTCATGACGGTCCTTTCGAGCATTTGCAGTGGGGCAAGTTTACTCCTATGGAACCGGTAGGATTTGCCCGAAATGGATCCAAAAAACTCTTTTCAAAATTCTTGAAAATTGGGGCTTGCATCGCGTGGCGTTCCTTGCAATAATAGTCGAGCGCGAAGCGCACAGGACACGGTGGGTGTAGCTCAGTTGGCTAGAGCGACGGGTTGTGGTCCCGTAGGTCGAGGGTTCGAGTCCCTTTACCCACCCCAGTTCTTGCTTCGTGTTGATATCGGGTCGTTAGCTCAGTTGGTAGAGCAGGGGACTCTTAATCCCAAGGTCCAGGGTTCGACCCCCTGACGGCCCACCACACGATATCTCCTCTAAAGTCCGCCACAACGGACTTTAGCTTTGGGTCGTTAGCTCAGTTGGTAGAGCAGGGGACTCTTAATCCCAAGGTCCAGGGTTCGAC
Source organism: uncultured bacterium (assembly GCA_905214425.1). Lineage (GTDB taxonomy): Bacteria > Actinomycetota > Coriobacteriia > Coriobacteriales > Coriobacteriaceae > Collinsella. The sequence continues at coordinate 19 of CAJMLY010000047.1, read as the reverse complement.
CCCCTGACGGCCCACCAAA
>CAJMLY010000046.1 GCA_905214425.1 uncultured bacterium | reverse complement strand
GGACTTGCGGCGACGGACCTCAGGACGCTCTTACACCACGTCTGCGCGCGCGACCAATGTGCCATCCACATATAAGATATTTATTGGCGATCGGCGCATTTCCAGCTGCTTGGGGTGCTTTGATTGGCTCCGAACGATACCCGGTGGGCAAAAAATGGCAAATATGAGTACTGTCACAAATTTAGTAACAGCAAAATCTGACTGAAATTGCCCACTTCCACTGATTTCAAGCACCATAAAGCGCCGAATCGTCGCGTTTAGGGAGTTGGATATACTAAATCTCAGTCAATTGGTTTTAAATACTTTCAAGATGATATGTTGCTGACCAAGCAACAGTACTCATATTTGCCATTTTTTGCCCACCGGGTTTATTTGAGGGCAGCCCCCGCGCCTCCAACCCGCCTCATAGCCGCTAAAACCCATCCAGCAACAGCTGTCGCACATTTTGGCAGAAAGCGAACGCCGCTCACGGAGCTGCACCCCACTATCACCGAACCAAAATGAGAGCCGGGCATCCAAAAAAACAAAATAGCGTACCCTCTTTCCAATGAGCCCTGACAAGAACGGCATCTACATGAGCAACGTCACATATCAATACGCCCTCATCGGGGACAAGTTATTCCAATTCAAGAGAACAGTCGCTCACGTATCGGAACCGTACAGTCAAATTGTCATCTGCAGCAGCGGTCCAGACATCCGTTACACAACGCTGGAAGAATGGGAGAAAGCTGGCGATTCTTTCGATAGACGGGCGCAGGCCGAAGGTATCGTCACCAGCGCAAGCCCAGCGCGCGACAAACTCGAGCTCTTCCGCAATCTCTTTACTGGCCGCAAAGATGTTTACGCTCATGGGTACCGCAGAAAAGACGGAGGAATTGGCTATACGCCCGCCTGCGCAAATGAGTGGAAGTCAGGCATTTGCCCCAAAGCAAGCCACCAGAGAGTCAAATGCACGGAATGCAGCAGCCGCGTCTTCCCCGAGTTGAACGATGCCGCGATCATCGCCCATTTCAGAGGCAATGACGATAGGCTTCGAGACGTTATAGGCCAATATGTGCTCAATAAAGACAGTAACACGAAAGTCCTGGTCATCGATTTTGACGGAGCCGATTGGAAAGAAGCGACGAATGCCATTCGACATGTCGCAAAAAGCCACGGAATCGATGTCGCAGTCGAGCGATCGAGATCGGGCGACGGCGCACATGTCTGGTTTTTCTTCCTAGAGCTCGTCAGCGCAAAGACCGCACGAGATTTTGGAAGCAGCCTTATCACCGAAGCGGCGATACTGAACAAGACAATCACCTTCAAAGCATTTGACAGAATGCTGCCCGCGCAGTCCACCATTCCTGAGGGCGGCTTTGGAAATCTCATAGCGCTGCCTTTTCAAGGAAAAGCGCAGCGAAAAGGGAACAGCGTATTTGTTGACGAGCAATTTGAGCCCTTTCCCGATCAATGGCTTTACCTTTCGCAAATCCAGTTAATCCCGCGCGCGACGGTGCAAAATCTGATCGAGAGCATCGAAAATAGGCCGCATGGAATAGCAGCTGCGGCGGCAAACACCGGTGTGCCACATTCCCAGAGGCTGCGAAAGCGGCTTCCGCTCACACCGCGAGACTTCCCGTCATCGCTGTCCGTCACGCAGGCCGATATGCTCTATATCCCCGAAAAATCTCTGAGTCCCGCAGCTCAAATGGAAGTCCGCAGGCTTGCAACATTTGCTAACCCAGAATTCTTCCGCGCACAATCTATGCATCAATCGGTATTCGGCAAACCGCGGTACATAGACCTCAGCGAGCTTAGAGACGGCTACGTCGCGATTCCCAGAGGCTGCAAAGCTCAACTTGAGCGGCTGCTTCAAGAAGCCGGCGTTTCTGCCCACTATTCAGACAAACGCAAGTCAAGCAATCCAATTGCGATGGAATTTAAAGGGGCTCTTCGCCCTGAACAGCAAATTGTCGCCGAACAGATGCTCGGCTATGAAGACGGGATCATGTCTGCACCGACGGGGTTCGGCAAAACCGTCATCGGAGCTTATCTTATTGCTGCCATCGGTCTTCCAACGCTCGTCATCGTTCCCAAGACTGCGCTCATTGCCCAATGGAAATTCCAACTCGAACGATTTCTCGACATCACGGACAACAGAGAGCCCGTCCGAACCCCAAAGGGACGAATCAGCAAAAGACAGCCTCCGCTCATTGGGCAAATCGGAGGAGGCAAGACCGCCATAAGCCGTCTCATCGACATTGCTTCATTCCAGTCGCTATCCGGCAAGGATCCCCAAACCGGCGAGTCATTAGCCAAGGAGTTCGTTCGCGATTACAGTCTCATCATCTGTGACGAATGCCACCATGCGGCCGCGCCACAGCTTGAGCTTGTCCTCAAGTCCGCTCCTGCCAAATATGTATATGGCCTTTCCGCAACGCCCGAGCGTTCGGACGGACTCACGCGGGCACTCTCGATGCTCTGCGGCCCGGTTCGCTATGTCGTCGATCCAAAAACGCAAGCAATCCAACAGGGGATTCAGCGCATTGTTAGACCGCGTTTCACCGGAATTCGATTACCCACCTACGAACCAGGAACATCCTTTAACCAAATTCTCGATCTCCTGTGTGTACACGCCGCGAGAAACGAAGCAATTATCGAGGACGCCCTCGAGGCCGCATCAAACGGTCGGCATCCGCTTGTGCTATCTAAAAGAAAGAAGCATGCCGAAGAGCTATGCAGGCTACTTCAAATCCGTGGACACGAACCCATACTCTTGACCGGAGAAATCGACGCCAAAGAAAGAAAAGCAATACTGAAGAGTCTTCCCAGCTTTGAGCATGAGCATCGAATCATCGTCGCAACTGAAAGTCTTCTGGGCGAGGGCTTCGACCTGTCTTACCTTGACACTCTACTTATTGCCACTCCAATATCTTGGGACGGCAGCATAACGCAGCAGGCAGGCAGGCTACACAGAAGCCACGAGGGCAAACAGCGGGTTGAGATATTCGACTATGTTGACCTGTCGATACCCATGTTCGCGCGCATGTACCAAAAGAGGCTCAAGACCTACGCCAAGCTGGGGTATGAAGTCTTTACGGCAAACGACAACAAACAGGACGATCGTAACATCCTCGTTAGGTCGGCAAGAGCCGTGGAGGCTTTAGTGAATGACATCGAGAACGCATCGAAAAGCATTTTTATTGCCGCACCCTACGCGTCCGCCGCATGCCTTGAAAAGCTCGCCGCCGCACTCGCGAATGCCGCTACCCGTGGAATTGCCCTTGAGATTTCTATTGCTTCGACTCCGCGCGATGACGTGAAAGCGATTTTTGCCGAGATGAACGTCAACTATCTCATCAAAGCCGAAGGACGCCTGTGCGCATCAGTGATTGACGAGGAAACTGTCTGGTACGGAGCTATTCCGTTGCTGGCTTTTCCAAAGAAAGAAGACTGCAGCATTCGTTTCAAAAGCAGCGAAGTCGCAGCCGAGCTTTTGAGCGAAATCCAGCGAAAAGTGGAACCGGAGGCCGCGGCAGCGAACGGGGTGCCCCCAGCAGTTGCGGTGAAATAGGGACTGTTTTTGGCTTATTAGCCGCCAATCAGTCCCTATTCCGCCGCAAGTTACAAACAAGAAATCAGCCCAGCGGACCCTGAAACAGCTCCTGATGAGTGCCCATTCTTACCAGCCTAATCACTGGGTTGGTCTTGCGGGGAAGATAAAGAACGACCACATCGACCAAGCCATCGGATAGATGGAAATCGATGTGGCCGTTGTAGTTGCCGCCCGGGTTTGAAAGCTCGTGGGCACCATATTCCGCGGGAAGCGAGCCGTGAGCCGCAAGCTCTGCAACTGCCGCCCTAAACTCGGTTTTTAGCTGCGGATGGATGCGCATCGTCCGTTTGTAATCCGCCTTAAACTGAGCCTCGACTTTAATCTCAAACATCGCTAGTCCTCATCGAGGAATGATATGAGCTCATCAGCGTTATTGAATGACGGGCTATCGTCCGGCAAAATCCCCAACTCATGAGCCTCGGCGATCACCATGGCACGCCTCGTTGCCTCGTTGGGAACTTCGGATCGACCAACAATCTCAAATGGAATCTTTCGCTGATTTACCAGCTGCCGAACAGCAAGGTTGAGATACGAATTGAGGCTCAGGCCAACCGTATCCAAGAACTCAGTCGCCTGTTCCTTGAGTCCCTCTTCGATGCGAACCGTCGTAGGTTTAACCGTTGCAGTAGACATACGCGACCTCCTCGCCTCGTCTTTTGCATCAGTATACCCAATTTAGATGGCATACTGATGTTAAATAGCATCAGTATGCCGTTCACATTACTACAACGACAGGCACGCTCGCTCTACATCAGCCCGCTCAGGGCGATGTCAACGGCTTCGTTGAGGTCGTCGGTGATGTGCACGAGCTCGGGATCGAGCGGGCTGATCATACCGGCGTCCATCACCGGACCGTTAAGCCAGTCGAACAGGCCCTGCCAGTACTCGGTGCCCACCAGCACAAGCGGCATGCGCTTGACCTTGTGTGTCTGCACCAGCGTGAGCACCTCGAACATTTCGTCGAGCGTACCAAAACCACCGGGAAACACAATAGCGCCCGAGCTGTATTTGACGAACATGGTCTTGCGCACAAAGAAGTAACGGAAGTCCATGCCGAGGTTCACGTATTTATTGAGCCCCTGTTCGTGCGGCAATTCAATGCCCAGGCCAACTGACTTGCCGTTGACACTCGCCGCTCCCCTGTTGGCCGCCTCCATGATGCCGGGACCGCCGCCGGTGATAACCGCCACGCCGCGCTGGGCGATTTTGCGACCGACCGTGCGCGCCGCCTTGTAAAGCGGATCGGTCTTGGGTGTGCGGGCGCTACCGAAGATGGTCACCGCAGGACCAAGCTCGGCAAGCGCGCCAAAACCATCGACAAACTCTGCCTGAATGCGCAGCACGCGCCAGGGGTCGGCGTGCAACCAGTCGGTCGAATCCTCGGGCGCCAGCAGGTTGGCGTAGGTGTTGTCCTTAGGAATCATGGGGCCGCGCATGACCACGGGGCCGCGGCGGTACGTCTCGTCGTAGGCAGGCTCGCCCTCGACGTTCTCATTCTTAATCATGGGATGCTCCTATCGAAAATAGAAACGGGCGGGGTCGACGCCATGCGTCAAACACCCGCCCGAACATCAACTATTCGGTATGGTACCCACGATGCATCAAGTGCTTGCAAGCTGTCGGTCAGTGGTCGCACAGACGGTCTTAGCGAACGTGATGACCGGCCGGCGCTCGCCCCTTGCCGTTGCCCGCGCTCTGCAAGCGCCCGAGCCGCTCTTAGTAGTCCACCGCCGCAGGACTGTTCATCCAGTCGCTCACAAACGCGCCGTAGCGGCCCTCGATAATGGCCTGGCGGGCACGCTGCATAAGGTTGAGCAGGTAGTAGATGTTGTGCATCGACAGCAGAATACCGCCGAGCATCTCCTTCTGCGTGACCATGTGACGGATGAGCGCGCGGCTGTAGCCGCCCGTGCACACCGGGCAGGTGCAGGTGGGGTCGATGGGGCCGTCGTCGTGCGCAAAGCGCGCGTTGCGGAAGTTGAGGCGACCTTCACTGGAGAACGCCGTACCCATGCGGCCGGTGCGCGTCGGCAGCACGCAGTCGAACATGTCGATACCCACGCCCACGCCGCGCACGAGCGTGGTAGGGTTGCCGACGCCCATGAGGTAGCGCGGCTTGTGCTTAGGCATGTACTCGGAAACCAACGGCGCCAGCGTCTCGAACATGGTCTCGTGGTCCTCGCCCACCGAGTAGCCGCCGATGCCGTAGCCGGGGAAGTCGCCGCACTCCTCCAGGTGGCGCAGCGATCGCAGGCGCAGGTCCAGATGCATGCCGCCCTGAACGATGCCAAAGAGCGCCTGGTCATCGCGGGTGTGGGCCTTATAGCAGCGCTCGGCCCACATGCTCGACAGCTCCACGGCGCGCTCAACGTAGGCGCGCGTGGCGGGATAGCCCGGGCACTGGTCGAGCTGCATGCAGATGTCGGAGCCGAGCTTCATGGCGATTTCCATGTTGTCCTCGGGCGTCCAGAACACGTGGCGGCCGTCGTAGTCGTTGACGATAAAGCGCACGCCCTCGTCGGTGAGCTTGACGGCGTCGTTGTGGCTGAACACCTGGAAGCCGCCCGAGTCGGTGAGGATGGGGCCGTGCCAGTTCATAAACTTGTGCAGCCCGCCCAGCTCGGCGATGGTGTCCTCGCCGGGACGCATGGACAGGTGGTAGGTGTTGGCGAGCACGATCTGCGCACCGAGCTGCTTGACGGTCTCGGTGGGGATGCCCTTGACGTTTGCCTTGGTGCCCACGGGCATAAAGATCGGTGTCTCGATGTCACCGTGCGGGGTGTGCAGCACGCCGGCGCGCGCGTGCGTCGTCGGGTCCTCGGCGATCAGGTCGAATTTAAAAAGGCTCTGGTCCATAAACTGGAACTCCTTGGTTGCGGTTCATACGCAAACCATTATACGGGCAACCCGCAAGAAGCACCGACTCGACAGAAACTGGTGCAAAGGGGTCATAGTCATTGGGATCATTTCCAACAGCCAAGGCAACGCCGATGTTATGGCACCGACACCGAAAACCCGCCAGAGCGAGCAAGGTGCCTTCAAGCAAAATGGTGCCGCAGGTTGAGCATAAGTCAGCGAGCGGGTCGCATTTGAGACAAGGTGCCGTGAAATGAAAGGGCGCTGACCTTCTGGTCGCGCCCTTGAAATTGAACGGCAGATTGTCCAAATGCGGCCCGCGCAGCGTCGGCCGGTCCGCCGTTCGGTAGAACGGCGGAACCCCTAAGGACGCTGGCCCATGCCACCCTCGAGGGTGACGGTCTCGCCGTTCATATACTTAAAGTCGGGACCGCAGAGCTGAACGACAACGCGGCCGATTTCCTTCTCGACGTCGCCGTAGTGGCCAGCCGGCGGCATGTGGACGTTGGCCTTGAACGCCTCAGGATAGGCATCCTGGAAGTTCTCGAGCGCAGCGGTCCAAGCAAGCGGGCAAACGATATTGACGTTGATGCCGTCCTTGCCCCACTCGTTGGCAGCGACGCGGGTCAGACCGCGGATGCCCTCCTTGGCAGCGGCGTAGCTGCACTGGCCATAGTTGCCAAACAGGCCGGCGCCCGAAGCAAAGTTGACCACGGAGCCCTTGGTCTCCTTCAGGTGCGGGTAGGCCTTCTGCATGTACAGGTAGGTGGCATACAGACCGGAGTAAATGGCGAGGTTGAACTGGTCCATGGTGTGATCGGCGATCGTCACGCCCGAGGCGCTGGCCTGAGCGTTGTTGACTACGGCGTCGATGCGGCCGAACTCCTCAATGGCCTTGTCGATGACGTTCTGGACGACAGCCTCGTTGTCCTGACTAGCCGAAACATCGGCCTGAACAGGCAGAACCTTGACACCGTACTCGGCCTCGAGGGATTCCTTGGCGGCCTCGAGCTTGGCAACGTTGCGACCGGTAATGACGAGGTTTGCGCCCTCCTTGGCAAAAGCGATATCGATACCGTAGCCGATGGAGCCAGCGGAGCCGTCCTTGAGCGTGGCCTTGCCACCGCCGGTGACGATCACGGTCTTACCAGTGAAAAGTCCCATATAAAGTCCTTTCAAATCGCGACGGGCCTGCCCGTCGACTGCGCGCATCCAACTTCACGCGCCAAAAGCTGAAATGCAACTTTAGCGGGTTCAAGTGAAAAATAAAGCCCATGGCAGGCGAACGGCGCAACGTCTTTCGGCGAAGGGATTGTCAAGTTAAAACTGGATAAAGTGGGCGAGTTTTTGCTATCGACGCGAGCCATCGAACACGTTTTGAAACTTTGCTGCGGCGCGCGGGAAGTCGGCGCGAGACTTTATCATAGGGTGACAAACAACGATGAGGAGCACATACCTATGACAGACGAGCTGGACCCCCAGACTCAACAGCATATTGATGATTCCGCAGACGTCACTGCAGATGCCGACGCTGTGACCTGCGATGATATTGACCTCGACGACCCCATCTTGGACGAAAGCGCTACGGCGGAAACCCCTGGCGCCGAAGATGCAGACGAGCAAAACGACGATGCGCCCGCTCAGGACGACGACCCCGTACAGGATGCCGCTCCGCAAGCTGCGGGCCCCATCGAGGTTTCTTCGGAAGAAGAGCTCGACGCCGTCATGGACTCCATGATGGATGCCGTCAAAGCGATGAAAGACGCCGTGGCCGACGCTGACGTTGACGCCGAGGAAGAGGAGGCCGCCGAGGCAGCCTCGACCTTCGTACCCGGCGAGACTCCGGTTGCCGACCAGGGCAGCACCATGCCCTCGTTTCTGCAGCTCGAGCATCCCACGATTGGCGCCGATGCGGTCGACCCGCACGCAGCAGGCTTTTCTGTGATCGAGGGCGGTACCGGCAATATCGCCGTGCCGCAGGCTGCCGATGCGGACGCTGCCGACACCGCTCGCCCGACCGCCCCGCACTCCTCCGCCGCGAGCCGCGATCTGGGGACCGCTGTCTCGAACACTGCGAACGCCGTGGGCACCTTTATCGCCCAGGGCGCCTCGGCCATGCGCGAGATGAACGCCGCGAAAAAGGCACTTGCCGATGCCCGCGCCCACCTGGCCGAACTTGAGCAGCGCATTGCCGATCAGGCCGAGGAACTCGAGACGCGCCAGGATATCGCAGGCCGCTACGACCAGATCGTCGCCGACCAGCGCCAGGCGATTGCCACGGCCCAAAAGACTGCAGCGGCCGCCGAGATTGACCGTGATGCCCACGCCTCCAAAGCGACAAAGCTCAAGGGTCAGCTCGAACAAATGAAGACAGAGGATGACGCGACTGAGCTCCGTCTGAAGGCCACGCTCGATGCCGTGGAGGCCCGCGAGGCGAGCTCGCGCGAGACCGGCAACCGCCTCGTTCGACGTCTTGAGGATTCCAAGCGCATCCGCGACAAGGTGAAGGCAGAGCGAGACACCGGCATTGCCGCCGCACAACAAACCGTCGACGCCACGCGCGCCCAGCTCGAGACACTGCGTCATGAGTATGCCGAGCTGCAACGCAATCCCTCGGCAAATCCCGCCAACTATACGGTGCGCACCAGCGAGCTCTCGATGCAGATTTCCGACACGGCAGATGCCCTGCGTAAAGCCGAAGAAGATGTCCCGCGCATCACCGCCGACCTTGAGCATTCACTTGCCGCAGCCGAGCAGGCCGTCGAGCAGGCTCAAGCCCCTATCGCCGACGCAAAACGCGCGCACCAAGCCGTGACGACCGAAGCCGATGCCGCGCGCGACGAGTTGCAGACGGCGAAGACTGCCGCCGCGACTCGTCAGCGCGAACTGCGCGAGAAGATCGCCGCGGAGGACAAGGCACGCCGCGACCAGGAGCAGACCATCGCCAACGCCCAAGCAGATGCCGCACATGCACAGTCGATCATCGAACAGGCGACCGAGGTGCACGACCACCCAGAGATCACTGAGTCGCTTGCAGGATCCTTGGCCCGAGACAAAGCCGAACACGCCGAAACCGAGCGCGAAGTGGCCCAGCTCGAGGCTACCGAGGATGACGTACGAGAGCGCACCCGCGACTCACGCATCAAATTCACCGGCGCCATCGTCTGCATCGTCGCCGTGATTCTAGCGATCATCCTGGTCTGGCTCTTCGCGAGCAAGTAAACCAGTTGCCAAAAAACGTTCAACGCAGTTGCGGTGAGATAGTTCCTGTTTAGTCCTCAATAAGGCCAATTCAAGAACTATCTCACCGCAACCTATTTAAATCGACGCAAGGCAACCTATCCCTCTTGCACCAATCTCTTGACATAAGGACTGTCCCCAAGTGCCGACACAAAAGGAACGTCCCCAAGTGCCAACAAAGGCGACGCCGATGCCTTGGCAAAGTCAGCGAAAACCCGCCAGAGCGAGCAAGGTGCCTTGAAACGAGGCGGCATTGACCTTCTGGTCATGCCGCCGAAGTTGAAAGGCAGATTGCCGCTC
>CAJMLY010000045.1 GCA_905214425.1 uncultured bacterium | reverse complement strand
GGCCATGGTGGTCGAGTCGGAAGCCGTCGGCGAACCGAGCCAGGGCTTAGCCCACAGATCTGCGGTCAGGGCAACCACAACGACGATGATGATCCAGCAGACACCGATAACGGCGAGCTTGTTCTTACGAAGACGCTTAAAAGCGTCGCCCCACAGCGTGCGGGACTTGGCGGGAGCAGATGCGGCCTTGGTGGCGGTAGCCTGCTCCTGAGACTGAGAATCAGTTTCCTGCATGAGACGTACCTCCCTTAGGCCTTATCCGACGGACCGCCAAGGCGGATGCGCGGGTCGAGGAATGCATAGCTAATGTCGACGAGCAGGTTGATCACCATGACGACGACGACGATGAGCGTAACGCCGCCCATAACGATGGGCCAGTCACGCATGCTAATGGCGCGATAGACCTCATAGCCGATACCGGGCCAGTTAAAGACCGTCTCGGTCAGGATGGCGCCCGAAAGCATGCCGCCAAAGTCGACACCAATATAGGTAACGACGGGGATAAGTGCATTCTTAAGCGCATGCTTGATGATGATCGCGCGATTGGAGAGACCCTTGGCTTTTGCCGTACGGATGTAATCCTGGTTCATGACGTCAAGCAGCTGCGAGCGCATAATGCGGGCAGCATAAGCGGTCGAAACCGAAGCCAGCGTAATGGTCGGAAGCACATAGTGCATCCAATCCTGATACTGAGAGCTGGCACCGCCGGCACCCGAGATCGGCATGGAGAATGCACCGCCCGTGGCGTCCTTGAGAATGACGCCAAAGAACAGTTGCAGCAACATACCGAGCCAGAAGGCCGGGACGGCAACGAGGATCGACGTGGTGAGCGTTACCAAAATATCCCAGAAGGAATAACGCTTTACCGCCGAAATGATACCCGCACCGATACCCATGATTGCCTCGAGCACGATGGCGCACGCGGCAAGTTTGACCGTATACGGATACTTCTGGGCAAAGATTTCCGTAACCGGCAGCTTGCGCTGATACGAATTGCCCAGATCGCCATGAAGCAGGCCGTTCATGTAATACAAGTAACGGTCCACGAGCGACGTTTGAACGGGGTCGCCGTTCTCGTCAAGGATCGCGTTGCCGTCCTCGTCCGACTGGACCAGGTGATAGCGGACGCGAAGCTGAAGCTCCACCTCGGGGGACAGAGCCTTGTCTCCACCGATCAGCTTGATCGGATCTCCCGGCACGATATTCTGGAGGGCGAACAAAATCAGCGTAACGCCCAAAAACACCGGGATGAACTGAAGCACACGTTTAACGATGTACTTACCCATACCACTCCCCTATCTAGGGATTAACCTAAATGGGATGCCGATCGCCAGACCGGCATCCCAAAATTACCATCAGCCAGTTTACCCCAGGTTAGGGAGAACTGTATGTTTCCCATGAGGTCTACGTAAATACTTGACCCTCACGGAAGCTGCAAACTCTTAGGCGAGCTCAGCGGTACCCAGATCGGCGTGCTTCTGCGGATCGACATAGAGGTGCTTGATGCGATCAGAGCCGGCGATGGTGTGCGTGTAGAACATCACCGGGATGACCGGGCAGTCGGCAGCGACCATTGCATCGGCCTCCTGCATCTTAGCGACGCGCTCTTCGTCGTCAACCGTGGTACGGGCCTCGTCGACCTTGGCGTCGAACTCGGGGTTGTTGTAACCAGAGCGGTTGTCGCCACCGAGGGAGTCGGAGTGGAACAGCGGATACAGGAAGTTGTCCATGATCGGGTAGTCAGCAATCCAACCCAGACGACCGAACTGATAGTTAAAGTTCTGATACTGCTCGAGCAGGGCAGACCACTCGGGGGTATCGGAGACAGCGGTAACGCCAACCTTGGCGAGGTCGCCGATGATGGACTCCATGATCTCCTTGTGGCCACCGTCCTGGTTGTAGGACAGAGTCACGTTAATGCCACGATCGCCGTTAGCACCAGCGGGAGCAACCTTGTCGAGGTACTCGTTAGCCTTGTCGACGTCGTAGGCGCAGAACTCCCATGCGCCCTCCTTGTAGCCATCGATGCCCGGAGGAACAATGCCGTCGGCAGGGGTACGGGTACCCTTGAAGATGGTCTTGCAGATGGCCTCACGGTTGATGGCCAGGGAGATACCCCTGCGCAGGTCGGCGTTGTTGAACGGCTCGGCCGTGTTGTTGCAGGTCAGGTAGTAGGTGGAAGGCTCGGCGCCGAGCAGCATGCGCTCGCCGTCACCCATGGTGTAGCCGTCCTTGGACACGCCGCGATCCTTCTTGGCAGCGTCGATCTGAGCAACGGGAACGTCGCAGACATCGAGGTTACCGGCCTGGAACTCCTTGTAAGCGGTCTCCATGTCCTTGATGACCTGGAAGTGGATGCCATCGATCTTGGCCTTGTCACCATAGTAATCGTCGAACTTCTTGAGGTTGATCTCCTGACCATCCTCCCACTTGCCGTCCATCATGAACGGGCCGTTACCGACCGGTGCAAGGTAGAAGCTCTTGACATCGGACTCGGCGCACTCGGGAACCGGGGCCAGAGCCGGGTGAGAGGCGACGAAGGGGAAGTCGGCGTAAGCGGAAGACAGCTTGACGACGAGGGTCTCATCGTCGGGGCAAGTAACACCGCTGAGCTCGGTAGCGTTACCGGCAAGCAGGTCGTCATAGCCCTCGACCATGGAAAGGTGATAGGAGACCTCGGAAGGGCCGTACTCGGTAGCGATGGCCGACTTGGTGTTGACCAGACGCTCCCAACCGAGCTTGAAGGACTTGGAGGTAACGTCGTCACCGTTGTGGAACTTGGCCTTCTTGATCTTGAAGGTAAACTCGGTGGCGTCGTCGTTGGCCTCAAAGGACTCGCAAGCCAGCGGAACGATCTCGCCCTTCTCGGCGTCATAAGAGGTCAGAGCGTCAAAGAGCTGGTACTCGACCTGAGTGCCCTGGTCCTCCTGGACATTGTAGGGGTCGATGCAGACCGGGTTGTTGATGTAGAAGTTCAGCGTCGAACCGGACTCAGAACCGGAAGCGTCGCCGCCCTTCTTGCCGCATGCGGCAAGAAAAGCCATGGAGCTCGCAGCGAGGGTGCCGCCAACAAAGGCGCGACGACCCATAACGGGCTGGTGGAACATAGAATCAGCCATGCCATCCTCCTTATGAGATAGGACAAAGAAATGTTCAGTCGGACATATGTCGAGACAATCCGATCCGAACCATCAAAACGCCGCCCGCTGCTATGGCTGGTTATGCACAACGGACCAACGTTTCGCAATACAGTAGCGCATTTTATGCACGATTTGGGGCTAATTCCGGTTAACGGTCGAGAATTTCTTTAGTTGGGCGAAGTATGTGGGGATATTTTGACTCTGTTACAAATATGTAAACAAAAAGGGTCCCGCACCTGCGAGACCCATTGCAAACGTATATACGCCGATGCTTAGTAGCCGACGATGCCCTGCGGGAAGAAGAACATGCACAGGACGACGCACACGGCAAAAACAACGGCCATAATTACCGTCAGGCGATCGAGGTTCTGCTCCATGACGCCCGTGGCAGAGCTGGAGTTATACAGCGAGCTAGCGATCATATCCGAAACGCCGGTGCCCTTACCGGAATGCATCAGGACGAGAATCGTCAGCGCCACGGCAGAGACAGCCCAAACGACAAACAGAAGAATCTGGAACGGACCCATAGATAAGCTCCTTAATAGAACAGTTCAAACTCCAGTACTGTACCACAATCCCCCGCTCTCCCCTACCTGCCACTCAAGGACGGGGTGGAAATGGCAGAAATACCAAAAAGGGGGTTGTCCGGTTGTGGACAACCCCCTTACTAGAAAACGGTATTTGTTTTCTATTAGGCCTCGGTGGCGAGCACGCGGCCCGTCATCTCGGCGGAAGGCTCAATACCAGCCATGGTGAGCATGGTCGGAGCGATATCGGAAAGACGGCCGTCCTCGATACCGGTGAGCTGTGCCTTCTCATCAACGATGATGAACGGCACGCGGTTGGTGGTGTGAGCCGTAAACGGATGCTTGGAACCGTCGGAAGCAACGTCAAACATGTGATCGGCGTTGCCGTGGTCGGCGGTAATCAGTGCAAAGCCGCCCTTGGCGAGAATCGCCGGGACAACCTTGGACAGGGCATCGTCAACAGCCTCGACAGCCTTAACGGCGGCGTCGAAGACACCGGTGTGACCAACCATGTCGCAGTTCGCGAAGTTCACGATGTAGAAATCAGCGCGATCCTCGTTGATGGCGGCGACGAGCTTCTCGGTAACCTCGGGAGCGCTCATCTCGGGCTGCAGATCGTAGGTAGCGACCTTGGGGGAAGCGACGAGCACGCGCTCCTCGCCCTCCTTGGGCTCCTCGATGCCACCGTTGAGGAAGAACGTCACGTGGGCGTACTTCTCGGTCTCGGCAGTGTGCAGCTGCTTCAGGCCATTGGCGGCAATAACGTCGGCCAGGACGTTCTCGGGGAACGTCTTGGGGAAGGCGACCTCGACGTCAAACGTCGGATCGTACTCGGTCATCGTCACAAAGTGCGAAAGCTTGATCTGCTCGCGCTCAAAGCCGTCGAACTCCTTGTCCGTGAACACGCGGGTCATCTGACGAGCGCGGTCGGGACGGAAGTTGAAGAAGATGGCCGCGTCGCCCTCGTGAATGCCCTCGTTGTGGGCAGCGAAGGGCTCGACGAACTCGTCGCCGCGCGGGTCCTTCTCGTAGTAGGCCTTGATACCGGCAACGGGGTCGGTATCAGCATCGGACGCATTGACCATGACGTCGTAGGCGCGCTGGATGCGCTCCCAACGGTTGTCGCGGTCCATCGCCCAATAACGACCCGAGACGGTGGCAACGCGAGCGTCGCAACCGGTCTCCTCGGAGATCTTGGCCAGGAAGGCGCAGAACTCGCTCATGTAGCCAGCACCGGACTGCGGGTCGACGTCGCGGCCATCCATGAAGGCGTGGACGCGAACGGTCTTGACGCCGTGCTCGGCAGCCATCTTGACCAGAGCCTCGACGTGGTTCATGTGAGAATGAACACCGCCCGGGCTCATAAGGCCCATGAGGTGGAGAGTCTTACCGTCAGCCTTGACGTCGTCCATAGCCTTGACAAAAACCTCGTTCTTGGCGATGGAGCCGTCCTTGATGGCGTTGTTGATGCGCGAAAGCTCCTGGAACACGATGCGTCCGGCACCGATGTTGAGGTGACCCACCTCGGAGTTACCCATCTGGCCATCGGGAAGACCCACGTCCTCGCCCGAAGCGCCGAGCGTGGTGTGGGGGTACTTCTCGTACAGGCTATCAAGGAAGGGCGTCTTGGCAGCGGCGACGGCGTTCTCGCCATCGGCCGGAGCAAGGCCGCAACCATCCATGATGATCAGGAGTGCAGGAAGATGACGTTGTGCCATATGTCCTACTCGCCTGCCTTGACGACCATAGAGGCGAAGTCGGCAGCCTTGAGCGAAGCGCCGCCCACGAGGGCGCCGTCAACGTCGGGCTTGGCGACGAGCTCGGCGATGTTGCCGGGCTTGGCGGAACCGCCATACAGCACGCGAATGCCGTTGGCGAGCTCCTCGCCGAACATCTCCTTGAGGGTCTCACGGATAGCGCCGCAGACCTCCTGAGCGTCCTCGGCGGTAGCGGTCTTGCCTGTGCCGATGGCCCAGATGGGCTCGTAGGCGACGACGACCTGCTTGGGGCAGGTGATCTCAAGGCCAGCAAGGCCAGCCTTGACCTGGTTCACGACGTGCTCGACATAGGTGCCAGCCTCGCGGACCTCGAGGGACTCGCCGCAGCAGAAGACGGGAACAAGACCGGCGGAAACGAGAGCCTTAGCCTTCTTGTTCTGATCCTCGTCGGTCTCGTGGAAGTAGTCGCGACGCTCGGAGTGACCGATGATGCAGTAGGTGCAGCCAGCGGACTTGAGCATGTCGCAAGAAGACTCACCGGTGAAGGCACCCTTGGCCTCCCAGTACACGTTCTGTGCACCGAGGGCGATGGGGGCAGCCTGAATGCGGTCATGAACCGTGGTGATGTCGATGGTCGGAGGGCAGACGAGCACCTCGACGCCAGCCGGAACCTCGGGCAGAGCCTGAGCCAGCTCGTCGGCGAGCTTGGCGGCCTCGGCGACGTCGTTGTTCATCTTCCAGTTACCAGCGATAAGAAGGGTGCGATTAGGCATCGAGAAGCGCCTCCACTCCGGGCAGGGCCTTACCCTCGACGAGCTCCATGGAAGCGCCACCACCGGTGGAGATCCAGCTCATCTTGTCGGCCAGGTTGAACTTGTTGACAGCTGCGACAGAGTCACCACCGCCGATGATCGAGGTGCAGTCAGCCTCGGCGAGAGCCTCGGCGATAGCCTGGGTGCCGTGAGCAAAGTTGTCAAACTCGAAGACGCCCATGGGGCCGTTCCAGAACACGGTCTTGGCGCCCTTGACAGCCTCGGCATAGAGCTCCTCGGTCTTGGGACCGATGTCCATACCCTCACGATCGTCGGGGATAGCGTCGGAAGCAACAACCTCGGGGACAGCGTCCTCGCCAAAGTGATCGGCAACACGGTTGTCGATGGGGAGTAGGATCTTGACACCCTTCTCCTCGGCCTTCTTGAGCATCTCGCCGGCGCGCTCGACCCAGTCCTCTTCCTTGAGGGACTGACCAACGGACAGGCCCTGAGCCAGGAAGAAGGTGTAGGCCATGCCGCCACCGATGATCAGGGTGTCAGCGGAGTCGATGAGGTGATCGAGAACGCCGATCTTGGAGGAAACCTTGGAACCGCCGACGATGGCGACGAAGGGGCGCTCGGGCTCGGCGAAGATGCCGGTCAGCGTGTCGACCTCCTTCTCGAGCAAGAAGCCGGCGACGGCAGGCAGGTAAGCGGCGGGGCCCACGACGGAACCCTGGGCGCGGTGAGCGGTGCCGAAGGCATCGAGAACGAAGACGTCACCATAGGAAGCGAGCTTCTTGGCGATCTCGGGATCGTTCTTCTTCTCACGCTTGTCAAAACGGACGTTCTCGAGAACGAGGACCTTACCCGGCTCGACGGCGGCGACAGCCTCAGCAGCCTTCTCGCCGTAGGTGTCAGCGACAAAGGCAACGTCGAGACCAGAGAGCTCAGCGAGCTTCTTGGCGACGGGCTCGAGGGACAGCTCGGGCTGGAAGCCGGTGCCCTCGGGACGGCCGAGGTGGCTCATGAGGATGACGCGAGCGTTGTGCTCAACGAGGTAGTTGATGGTGGGCAGGGCAGCCTTGATACGGGTGGTGTCGCCAACGACGCCATCCTTGATAGGCACGTTAAAGTCAACGCGGACGAGAACGCGCTTTCCGTCGACATCGATGTCGCGGACGGTCTTCTTGGTAAAGGCCATGTTTGCTTCTACCTTTCGTACGTGTCTGCCTCCCATTACGGCAGACGATTTCTTATAAAAAGGGCGCGACCCTAGGGTGTAAGCCCTATAAGGCCGCGCCCTTCTTTAGACGCTCAACGAGCTATTCGCTAAAAGCTAAATTAAGCAACGAACTTCTCGAAGTACTTGATGGTGCGGACCATCTGAGAGGTGTAGGAGTTCTCGTTGTCGTACCAAGAGGTGACCTGAACGAGGGTCTGGCCGTTGCCGAGGTCAGAGCACATGGTCTGAGTGGCGTCGAAGATGGAGCCGTGGGTCTCGCCGACGATGTCGCGGGAGACAATCTGGTCCTCGTTGTAGGCGAAGGTCTCGGGGATGGTCTCGGCGTAGGCCTTCATGGCAGCGTTGACCTCGTCGACGGTGACCTTCTTGTCAACGACGGCGTAGAGGTTGGTCAGCGAGCCGGTCGGCGTCGGGACGCGCTGGGCGGCACCGATGAGCTTGCCGTTGAGCTCGGGGAGAACCAGGCCGATGGCCTTGGCAGCGCCCGTGGTGTTCGGGACGATGTTCTCGGAGCAGGCGCGGGAGCGACGGAAGTTGCCCTTGCGCTGCGGGCCGTCGAGCGGCATCTGGTCGCCGGTGAAGGCGTGGATGGTGGTCATGATGCCGGACACGATGGGAGCGAAGTCGTTCAGACCCTTGGCCATCGGGGCGAGGCAGTTGGTGGTGCAGGAAGCAGCGGAGATGATGTTGTCCTCAGCGGTCAGCGTCTCATGGTTGACGTTGTACACGATGGTGGGCAGATCGCTGCCGGCCGGAGCGGAGATGACGACCTTCTTGGCGCCAGCGTTGATGTGGGCCTGAGCCTTAGCCTTGCTGGTGTAGAAGCCGGTGCACTCGAGAACGACGTCGACGTCAAGGTCGCCCCAAGGCAGGTTGTTAGCGTCGGCCTCCTTGTAGATCTTGATCTCCTTGCCGTCAACGGTGATGGAATCCTCGCCAGCAACGACCTCGTGATCGCGAGCGTAGTTGCCCTGCGTGGAGTCGTACTTCAGCAGGTAAGCGAGCATATCGGGAGAGGTGAGGTCGTTGATAGCGACGATCTCGGAGCCCTCATGACCGAACATCTGACGGAAAGCCAGACGACCGATGCGACCGAAGCCGTTAATAGCAACCTTTACTGCCATTGTGTCTCCTTTCGTAAGGCCCCCGCGAGCTACAGCGCCCGCCGTTGAGGCCCACAAACTAACCACTCGCCTAATATACCTTTTTTTTGACTTGAATTTCACGAGAATGCTCGAAATTGAAAATCAAATTTACGTTAAAACGTTTTAAATACTAAAATAGCAGCTAAATCCATATATAAGTCGTTACTTCAAACTACCTGTTTGCTTCAATGAGCTTTTCAAGCCGTAAAACACGATGGTAGAGGGCTGACTTCGACAAGGGAGGGTCAGCCATCTCCCCCAAATCACGCAGCGACAGATCGGGATAGCGCTCGCGCAGGTCGCAAAAGACCGCCAAGGCATCCGGAAGCGCATCACGAAGGCCACGCTGCTCGAGCTCATCGATAAGCGCAAGCTGATGTTGGGCGGCACCGGCGCTTCTGGTCTGGTTGGCGAGCTCGGCGTTCACGCGACGGTTCACATCGTTCTTAACCAACTTGACCGCGCGCGCCTCCTCAATCTCGGCAACGCTGCGCTTGGCGCCAATCAGCTTTAATAGATGCTCGATTTCCTCGGCGCTCTTAATGTACACGGCATATGACCCCCGCCGTGCATTAACACGAGCATGGACCCCAATCTGCTCCAACAGATCGCAAAGCCCCTTGGCATATTGCTCGCCCTGCACAGCAATCTCCAAATGAAAATCGCCGCGTGGATCGGCCACGAAGCCGCCCGCGATGAGCGCGCCGCGGATATAGGCAAGTCTACAGCAAGGACGGGCAACGATATGTCGGGGTACGCCGGCGACAAGTCCTCCCCTACGTTCGAGGATACCCAGCAGAACCAAGGCCTTATCCAGGTCTGGCTGATCAGGCAAGGTGATGAGGTAGTTTCGAACCTTATGCAATACAGATTTACGGACGGTGAACTCCGTTTTGAGCTTAAGGATACGATGCGTCAGCGTGATCATCGTGCGCGCGACGGCTCCCGTCTCAGTCGCAACCGTCAAACGATACCGCCCAGAGCCGGTAAGCGAGAGCGTACCGCTCACGCGCGTGAGGGCGGCAAGCGTCGACAAGTCGCAGTATTCACATTCGGGTTCGCAGCGCGCAAGCTCGTCGCGCACCTCAGCGGTAAACGACATGCAGGCCTATGCCTTCGTGTTGGCGCGCGACAGGTCGCGGTGGGAGATGCTCACATGATACTGAGCGCCTTCCAGGTAACGGGCCGTGGCCTCGGCAATGGCAACGCTGCGGTGCTGGCCGCCCGTGCAGCCGATGGCGATAGAAAGCTGCGGCTTACCCTCCGCGATATAACCCGGCATCACCGTATCGAGCAGCTGTGTCCAAGCCTTCCAAAACTCCTGCGTCTTGGGATGGTCCAGAACAAAATCGGAGACCTTTTTATCGAGACCGGTCATCGTGCGCATCTCGGGATCGTAGAACGGATTGGGCAGGAAGCGGACGTCGATCATAATATCCGCTTCGACGGGCATGCCGTGCTTAAAGCCAAACGAGAACACGTGGACATCCATAAGCTGCTGGTCGGACAGCTCGGAAAATGCCATACGCAGCTTGTTGCGCAGCGCAGAGGTGCGCAGACGGCTCGTGTCGATAATCATATCGGCTCGGTCGCGCACGCCCTGCAGCTGAAGGCGCTCGCGCTGAATGGCATCGGCCGTAGTCTCCCCCGGCTTGGCAATGGGATGACGGCGGCGATTTTCGC
>CAJMLY010000044.1 GCA_905214425.1 uncultured bacterium | reverse complement strand
GCTCATCATTGTATTGCTGACGAATCTCGACCTGCTTGGCCAAGATATCGCTCGAGCGTTTGGCAACGTAGAGGTCGCGCACGGGAAAGTACAGGCTCACGAGCACCAGGGCGACGACAATACCGATAAACAGCCCACGCTGGGGCCCATGGGTAAAGTCGTAAATCGCCTTGACCATTGCGTTGTCGTTGGCGTAGTGCATAAAGTCCGAGCCGGAAAGACGACTTGAGGGACGGCGCGGCTTGTCGGACGCCTGGGTCGAAGGGCGCGACGCATGCCTGGAACGCGATGGGCACACCGGACTATCCGAGGAACTATTTGGCTGAGCATTGGGATGCGAAGTCGCCGGCGAGCTATACCTGGAGCGATCAGCACCGGCATAACCAGACCCGCCAAGCTGCACCGAATGCGCACGGCGAGGTGACGGTTCGCGCGAACCGGCGGAATAGTACCTGTTGTCGTAAATCTGATCCATGTGCGCCTTGTGCGGTTGAGGTTTGTTTGCGCTAAGTCCTTTAGTTATAGCACGAGCGCCCGCATCGCCTTCGCCAGCCTTTGCTCGACATAAAAAAGGCGCTGAGCCGTATGGCCCAGCGCCCATAGTTCTTTGCGGCGTCCAGCCAAGGCGGGGAGGAACCGAGTCAGCCTCCCCCTCGCCAAATTCGCCCGTTTAGCGAATGTTGTAGAACGCGGCCTTGCCGGCGTAGCGCGCGCTGCCCTCGAGCTCGTCCTCGATGCGGATGAGCTGGTTGTACTTGGCAATACGGTCGCTGCGGCACGGGGCGCCCGACTTAATCTGGCCGGCGTTGACGCCCACAACCAGGTCGGCGATCGTGGAGTCCTCGGTCTCGCCAGAACGGTGGCTCACGATGCAAGCGTAGCCGGCCTCCTTGGCGGTTTCGATGGCCTCGAGCGACTCGGTGAGCGTGCCGATCTGGTTGACCTTGACCAGAATCGCGTTGGCAGCGCCCAGTTCGATGCCCTTCTTGAGGCGCTCGGTGTTGGTAACGAACAGGTCGTCGCCCACCAGCTGCACCTTGTTGCCAATGCGACGGGTGAGCTCAACCCAGCCGTCCCAGTCTTCCTCGGCCATGCCGTCCTCGATGGAGATGATGGGATAGGTGTCGACGAGCTTCTCCCAGTAATCAACCATCTGGGCGCTCGTGTACTCCACACCCTCGCCCTTGAGCTCGTACATACCGGTCTCGGCGTTGTAGAACTCGGTGGACGCCGGGTCCATGGCGTACATGAAGTCGACGCCGGGCTTAAAGCCAGCCTTCTCGACGGCCTTGGTAATGTACTCGAACGGCTCGGCATTGGTCTTGAGGTTGGGCGCAAAGCCGCCCTCGTCGCCCACGCCGCCGCCAAGGCCGGCCTCGTGCAGCACGCCCTTGAGGGTGTGGTAGACCTCGGCGCACCAGCGCAGGCCCTCGGCAAAGCTCGGAGCACCCACGGGCATGATCATGAACTCCTGGAAGTCAACGTTGTTGTCGGCATGCACGCCGCCGTTGAGGATGTTCATCATGGGCGTGGGCAGCAGGTGAGCGTTGACGCCGCCCAGGTACTGGTACAGCGAAAGACCCGCCGACTCGGCAGCGGCGCGGGCAACTGCCAGCGACACGCCCAGAATGGCGTTGGCGCCGAGCTTAGTCTTGTTGGGCGTACCGTCCGCGGCAATCAGCGCGGCATCGACGGCGCGTTGATCGAAGGCGTCGAGGCCCACGACAGCGTTAGCGCACTCGTTGTTGACGTGCTCGACGGCCTGCGAGACGCCCTTGCCCAGATAGCGGCCCTTGTCGCCGTCGCGCAGCTCGCAAGCTTCGAAAGCGCCAGTCGAAGCGCCCGAAGGCACCATCGCGCGACCGAAGCTGCCGTCCTCGAGCACGACCTCGACCTCGACGGTGGGGTTGCCGCGGCTGTCGAGCACCTCGCGACCGTAGACGTCCAAAATATCGCTCATGTTGTCTCCCTCTCACTTGGAAACGGGTTGAATGCTTGGCGACCGGCTGACCGTGCACCATCGGTGCGTCTCCGTAAGTTAGCCTTGTCGCACTTTTTGCATTATGCCCTAAGTTAGCCGAGGGATACAATTGTTTTTCGAAAAATTAGCGGGAACGACAAGGCATGTCAGCCCGTCGTTCCCGCAGTCTTACTCCTCTGCCTTGGCAGCATCCCAGAGGTCGTTGAGGCCGTGGGTCGAAAGCTCGGCAAGATCAACATGGGCATCGGCCGCCATCTGCTCCATCGCAGCCCAGCGACGGCGAAACTTGGCCGTGCTCGCGCGCAGGGCGCTCTCGGCGTCGATGCCCTCTTTGCGCGCAACGTTGACCAGGGCAAAGAGCAGGTCGCCAAACTCCATCTCGCGCTCGGGCGTTCCGGGGGCCTCGGCCTCAAACTCGGCACGCTCCTCGGCGACCTCGTCCCACACATCCTGGACCGTCTCCCACTCAAAGCCCACGGCAGCCGCCTTGCGCGACACCTTCTGCGCCTGCATCAGCGCCGGCAGATGCGTGGGCACGCCGTCGAGCAGGCCCTCGGGCGCAGCTTCGCCCGCTGCCACGGCCTTGTCCTTGGCAGCCTTCTCGGCAAGCTTGACCTCATCCCAAATCTTGAGCACCTCGTCGGAGCTCTCGGCGTCCGCATCGCCAAACACGTGTGGGTGGCGGCGGATGAGCTTGGCGTCGATATCGCGCGCCACGTCGGCTAGCGTAAACTCGCCGGCGTCCGCCGCAATCTGCGCATGCAGTACTACCTGCATGAGCACGTCGCCGAGCTCCTCGCGCAGATGCGTGGCATCATCGGCCTCGATGCAATCGAGCGCCTCGTAGGCTTCCTCGATCATGTTCTTGCCGATGCTGCGGTGCGTCTGCTCGCGATCCCACGGGCAGCCATCGGGCTGACGCAGACGCCAGATAGTCTGCACCAGATGCTGCAGCTCGGCCGACGCGTCGACCAGCGTGGACAGGTCGCGCGAACCCTCGGCATTTTGCTGAGCCATGTGCTGCGCCATGGTTATTCCTCCTCCAGGACCACGTGACGGAACGCGCCGCCCTCGTAGATGCCGTAGCTGTGCGTACCGTCCTTGGGAATGCTCACGCTGCCGGGATTGAAGAGCCACAGGCCCGGGTGCGCGGCGCTTGCCTCGTTAACCTTGATGTGCGTATGGCCGTAGACGAGCGCGGAGCCCTCGGGCAGCGCGGGCGCGTGGTCGACGCTGTTGTGCATGCCGGCGCCAAAGACGTGGCCGTGCGTCAGGAACAGCTCACGGCCGATCTCGTCAAACAGCGTGGCGTAGTCGGCCATGAC
Organism: uncultured bacterium; assembly: GCA_905214425.1. Taxonomy (GTDB): domain Bacteria; phylum Actinomycetota; class Coriobacteriia; order Coriobacteriales; family Coriobacteriaceae; genus Collinsella. The sequence continues at coordinate 7,253 of CAJMLY010000044.1, read as the reverse complement.
GGGAAAGTCGAGGACCATCTGGTCGACCTCGGCGTCACAGTTGCCGCGCACCGCGATGATGCGGCCTGCCAGGGCATTGAGCAGCGGAATCACGCGCTTGGGGGCGTAGTCGCGCGGCAGGTCGTTGCGCGGACCGTGATAAAGCAGGTCGCCCAGCAGGACGATGCGGTCGGGCTGCTCGGACTCGATGGCGGCGACCAGGCGCTCAGTCCAATATGCCGAGCCGTGGATGTCGGAAGCGATGAGGTATTTCATGGGGAGATCCTTTCGAGAGGGGTTGATGTGGCTGGGCGCAGGATGTCGCCACCAGCCGCGTTATTCAAATCGCAGTGCCGCGCTCTGGGCCGTCTGCATCACGCGCTGGAGCGGCACATTATGCTCGCGAGCGAGACGGGCGCAGTCCTCGTACTCGGGCGCTGCACGCTCGCTGCCATCGGGCAGGGTTGCCACCTTTACGGCCACCTCGCCCCAAGGCGTCGCCACTTGTTCAAAGTGGCGCGGCAGGCAGACGCGCTCCATGACCTGGCGGCGGATGCCATTGGTCGTAGTTTCCAAAAAGATAATCGTCTGTAGACGTTCGATATCCTCATGCGAGCAGATCACCTGCAGCTGCCAGCCGGGACGGCCTTTCTTGCAATAAACGGGCAGCCAGTGCACCTCGCGCGCACCGGCCTCGCGCAGGCGGTCGGCGGCGTAGGCGAGCACCTCGGGCGACGCATCGTCGATGTCGCATTCCAGCTTGACGATGGTCTCGGGCGCATCGGTCTCGCGAGACAGCGGAGATTTGCTATCGCATGGCATCCGGTCCGGCTCCTTTCCGCACGGGCTCGTTTTGTTCATCCAAACGCTAGCACATCGCGGGCGGCGTGGGGGCGGCGTCATGGGATGGGCGGGACTTTTGCCCGTCGCGGACGTCGGCATGCGCCGGGATCGTCCTCGCCCCTATCCAAACGTGTACGTCAGCCTCCAAACATGTCATTTTTTGTCGGTTTTGGAGGCTGACGTACATGTTTTGAGGCAGGGTCGATGTCGTGCGGCAGCCCTTGCGCGCCGCCTGCCCTTTCCAGTCGGTTTCGACTTGTGGCGTTCCCGGCGCGCCAGGGGTCGCGCCATTACAATGGAGCGGATTCGCCAAATGCAAAGGAGTCGCCATGTCCGCCAGCCCGCTGGTCGATTGCCATACTCATACCTCGTTTTCGGATGGCCATGCCTCGTTTGAGGACAACGCCCGCGCTGCTGCCGCCGCCGGCTGCCGCGTTATGGTCTCGACTGACCACCTCACCCTGCCCGCCAGCATGGACGCCAACTGCGAAGTGCAAGTTGTCGAGGGCGACCTGACGGCGCATCGCCTAGCATTTGAGGATGCCCGCAAGCTTGCCGCGCAGATCGCGTCGGAGCTCGAGCTTATCCATGGCTTTGAATGCGATTGGTACGAGGGCTGCGAGCCTTTGGTTGAGCGCTGGTCCCAGGGCGCCGTCGTGCGCCTGGGCAGTGTGCATTGGATTGGCAACCCAGGCGATATCATGGCCGGCGCCGCGGGTACGGCGGGAACGGAAAACGTCGCTCGTCCCGATACGCCCGATTCGCGCTGCGGTTGGATCGACGATGATACCGACCTGCATGTTTGGGAAAACTTAGGCGTGCGCGGCGTGTGGGAGCGCTATGTCGATGACTGGTGTCGCGCCTGCGAGAGCCCGCTCAACTTTGATGTGATGGCTCACCCCGACCTGGTCATGCGCTTTTCGAAGGAAGGCTTTGCGCCCGACTTTGACCCCACGCCGTTCTGGGGGCAGATGGCAGAGTGCGCACACGATACGGGCCGCCGCGTTGAGGTCTCGACCGCCGCACCGCGCAAGGGCCTCGACGACTACTATCCCGCGACCGGATTGCTGCGTTGCTTTGCCCACGCCGAGGTGCCGATCACTTTTGGCTCGGACGCACACCGCGCCTGCGACATCTGCTGGAACATCCGTGAAGCCCAGGCACACGCCTACGACTGCGGCTACCGAACCTTCGGCATCCCCCACGCCACCGGCGAATGGGAATCCACACCCCTCGCCTAAGACTAGTGGCGGCGGGCGTTGAGTTCGCCGGCTAGCTCGTCGAGGGTGATACCGTAGCGCTCGAGCGTCACGAGCAGGTGGTAGACCAGGTCGCCGGCCTCGTAGCGAATGTGATCGTGGTCGTTATCCTTGCAGGCCATGATGACCTCGCTCGACTCCTCGGCAAGCTTCTTGAGCAGCTCGTCCTCGACGTCGGTCAACAGACGAGCGGTGTAGCTCTCCTGCGGCGATGCGTCGCGACGGCCGTGAATCACCTCGGCGAGCCCCGTCAGCGTCTCACCGATATTTCCATCCTGAACGTTTGCGGTGCGCACACCCATAGTTCAATCCTTTCTGATTGGCCAAGCGCCTGGTCGAGCGCCCGCCCTACGCGAGTTTCCTAAAGAAGCAGGTACGGTTGCCGGTATGGCAGGCCGGACCCGGCGAGTCGACCTTGACCAGCAGCGTATCGCTATCGCAGTCGGCCCAGAGCTCCTTGACCTCTTGCATATTGCCGCTCGTCGCACCCTTGTTCCAGAGCTCCTGGCGACTGCGGCTCCAAAACCACGTGGTACCGGTCTTAAGCGTCAGCCCCACCGATTCCTCATTCATCCAAGCAACCATAAGCACCTCGCCGGTGTCGTACTGCTGAACCACACAAGGAATCAATCCTTTGGCATCGTATTTAAGATCCGCTGGAGTAGTAATTTCTCTCATTTCAATTCCCCAATTTAAACATCGCCGGTCGGCGAGGGTTGTCCAGGTGCCGCAGGTTGCCGCGAAAGAGGAGCGACGCGTACTTTGGTACGCGAGCGACGGTTTGAGCGGCAAGATGCGGTGCCTGGGCAAACCGCAGCGCTAGAAGTCCAACCTGACAGGGATGCCTTGGCTGGCCATATATTCCTTCACCTGGCGGATGCTGAAGGTTCCAAAGTGAAAGACACTTGCTGCCAGTACGGCGTCGGCCTCACCCTCAATCACGCCCTCGGCAAAATGCTCGAGCGTACCCACGCCGCCGCTCGCAATAACGGGAATCGGCACCGCGCGCGCCACGGCACGGGTGAGTGCCAGGTCAAAGCCGGCCTTGGTGCCGTCGCGATCCATACTGGTCAGCAAGATCTCGCCGGCGCCGCGACGAGCCGCTTCCTCGGCCCACGCCACCGCGTCGATGCCCGTGGCGTTGCGGCCTCCTGCGGTAAAGACTTCCCACTTGTCGGCACCCGGCTCTCCGGGCAAACCGACGCGCTTGGCATCGATCGCCACGACCACGGCCTGACTGCCAAAAGCCGCGGCAGCCTGGCTAATCAGCGACGGGTCGCGCACGGCCGCCGAGTTGAGCGACACCTTGTCGGCACCGGCGGCAACCATGGTCCGCATGCCCGCCAGGTCGCGAAAGCCGCCGCCCACGGTATAGGGAATAGCGAGCTCCTCGGCCGCGTGCGCCGCCATCTCGATGGTCGTCGCACGGTTGTCACTCGTCGCGGTAATGTCCAAAAATACGACCTCGTCCGCACCCTCGCGGTCATAGGCGCGCGCCAGCTCCACCGGATCGCCCGCATCGCGCAAGCTCACAAAGTTGACGCCCTTAACCACACGGCCGTCCTTGACGTCCAGACAGGGAATCACGCGTTTGGTAAGCATGGGCTACTCCTCCCCTCGGGCGGCGACCAGTGCCTGGGCCAGCGTAAAGTTGCCCTCGTAGAGCGCGCGACCGGTAATGGCACCTTCAATCGCGCCCTCACCCACCGCGACCAGTGCGCGGATGTCATCGAGCGTCGAGATACCACCCGAAGCCACGACGGGAAAGCCCGCGACCTCGGCCACATGGCGATACGCCGCTACGTCGATGCCCGTCTGCATGCCGTCGCGCGCGATGTCGGTATACACCAGATGCTTAAAACCCAGCTCGGAAAGCTGCGCCACGGCGTCGTCGAGCGCCACACCCGCACCGTCACGCCAGCCATTCACCTTGACCTGACCGTCGCGCGCGGCAATGTCTGCCACCAGCAACTCGCCAAAGCCTTGGGCTGCCACTTCGGCAAAACCCGGCTCGGTCACCAGCACGGTGCCCAGCGCAATACGGCGAGCACCATAGCCGGCCAGCTCGTCGATGCGCGCGAGCGAGCGGACGCCGCCGCCCACGTCCACAGACAGGCCGTCGACGCCGCAGATAGCCTTTATCGCCGCCGAGTTGGCAGCGCACGTGTCCTCGTCCTCGCCAAAGGCAGAAGACAGGTCTACGACGTGCACCCAGCTTGCGCCCTGCTCGGCAAACGAGCGGGCAACGGCAACGGGGTCGTCGGAATATACCTTGCAGCGGCTCCGGTCGCCGCGCTCCAGGCGCACAACCTTGCCGCCGATCAAATCGATTGCGGGAAACAGAATCATCGGCCGGCCCCCTCGACGATGCTCACGAAGTTCTTAAGGATGCGCTGACCCAGCGCGGAGGATTTCTCGGGATGGAACTGGCAGCCCCACACGTTGCCGTGGCGCACGATGCACGGGAAGCTCCGCGTATAGTGCGTGCGCGCCAGCACATCGGCGGCATCGGCATCGTCGGCCACCGCGTAGCTGTGGGTGAAGTACATGTTGGCACCCTCGGCAAAACCAGTAAGCAGCGGATCGGCCGCACCGGCGGGCGTCATGTGCACCTGGTCCCAGCCCACGTGCGGCACCTTCAGGCGACTCGATTTCAAGCGCGTGCACGAGCCACGCATAATACCCAGGCCATCGACCCAGGGACCGCCAGCCTGCTCGGGGGTGTTGCCATCGGCAACCGCGCCCTCGTCCGCAGGCACGCCCTCGTTGCCGCGCTCAAAAAATAGCTGAAGGCCCAGGCAGATACCGAGTAGCGGAGTTCCGGCGGCGACGGCATCGAGCACCGCGTCGGCCTCGCCGCTCTGGCGCATAAAGGCGATCGCGTCATAGAACGCGCCCACGCCCGGGATGACCAAGCCGTCGGCGTTACGGATCTGCTCTGGGTCGTCCGACGTGCAGGCGACGGCACCGGCGCGCGCAAGCCCGCGCACAACGCTCGACAAGTTGCCCTTGTGGTAGTCGACCACCACGATCTTCGGTTCGCCCACGCGACCCCTCCACTTCTCATCATCCAAAACCACCACAAAGGTGCCTGTCCCCTTTGTGGTGGTTTTACCCTTGTAACGGTTACAGCGATCCCTTGGTGCTGGGGATGCCCTGCACGCGGGGATCGAGCTCGCAGGCGTGGCGCATCGTGCGGCCCATGGCCTTAAAGGCGGCCTCGATAATGTGATGCGAGTTACCGCCCGCCAGCTCGCGCACATGCAGCGTGAGCTTGGCGTCGCGCGCAAAGGCGTAGAAGAACTCGACGGCCAGCTCGGTATCGAAGCTGCCCACGCGCTCAGTCGGCACGGGCAGCTCGCAGTAGGCCTGCCCGCGGCCCGAAATATCAACAGCAGCCATCACGAGCGTCTCGTCCATGGCGATCGCCGCGTCGGCAAAGCGCGTAATACCCGCCTTGTCGCCCAGCGCTTGGCAAAACGCCTCGCCCAACACAATGCCCGTGTCCTCGACGGTGTGGTGCGCATCGACCTCGACGTCGCCCACCGCGTGCACCGTCAGATCGAACAGACCATGGCGGCCAAAAGCGTTGAGCATGTGGTCGAAATACGGCACGCCGGTCGAGATATCGCACACGCCAGATCCGTCCAGGTCGAGCTTTACGACAATGTCGGTCTCGCCCGTCTTGCGGGTTACCTCGGCATAGCGGTCCATCTACATCTCCTCCTTCACCAGCGCGGCAAACGCTGCCAGCACCTCGTCGTTTTCCTGCGGGGTGCCCACGGTAATGCGCAGGCAGTCCGCGAGCCCCGGCGCGTAGCTAAAGTCGCGCACCAAAATTGAATACTCGTCGCGCAGGCGCTCGCGCACGCGCGTGGCATGCGGCGTGCGCACGAGCACAAAGTTCGCCGCGCTCGGCCACGCCTCCACGGGCAAGCCCTCGGCAGCCATCACGCGCAGAGCGGCCAGCTCGCGCTCACGCTCGGATGCGACCTGCGCCACCACAGGTGCGTAGGCATCGCGGGCACGCACGCAGGCAAGTGCTGCCGCCTGGCTCAGCACGTTGACCGAATAGATCTGGCGAATCGCCGCGAACACGTCGATGACCTCGGGCGCCGCGATCACATAGCCCAGGCGCGTGCCGGCGGCGCCGAACGCCTTGGACAGTGTATGCAGAATCACCAGGTTAGGATGCTCGGCAATAAGGCCTTGCGCCGTAGTTGCCGCGCCAAACGAATCGTCGGCAAACTCCACGTAGGCCTCGTCGACCATGACCATGCCGGGGCACGCATCGCACAGCGCCGCGACAAAGTCGAGCGGCGCCACGTCGCCCGTGGGATTGTTGGGTGAGGTCACGATCGCCAGGTTGCACTCGGGTGCGGCCGCGAACACAGCCGCCTGGTCGAGCTCAAAAGTTGCCGGGTCGCGCCACACGTCGCGCACCTCGGTCTGACAGAGCGACGCAAAGAACGCGTACTCGCTAAAGCACGGCGGGCAGTTGAGCAGGGTCCGCCCCGCGCCGCCAAACGCCAGCAGGAAGTTATAGAGTAGCTCGTCGCCGCCGTTGCCCACGCAGATGTTCTCGCGCGTCACGCCATGCCAGGCAGCAAGCTCGTCGCGCAGGTCGTTGGACATGGGATCGGGATAGCGGTTGAGCGGTGCGGCAGCCAAGGCCGCATCAACCGCCTCGCGCACGCCGGCCGGCACGGGATAGGTGTTCTCGTTGGCCGAAAGATTGATGCGCGTGGGCGTAAAGTTGGGATCGTAGGGCTCGATGCCGGTCAAGTAGGGCTGGACGAGCTCCTTCATGCGGGGCGTCAGCTCGGCCATATTAGGCCTCCTCGCCGGTCGCGCCAGCGGCACCGCCCGCAGCCGCCGCCAGGTCCACGCCCTCAGCAACCGTCGCCACGGCGTCGCCCGGCCAGGCGACCTTGGTCAGGTCGGCCGCAGCCAGTGACTCGGCACTCACGGCATCCTCGCCCTGCTCCAGCACGCGACGACGCAGGGCAGCAGAAAGCGCGTGCGCCCACAGGCCCTCGGCCTCGGCTAGACGCTGTGTGGCGGGAGCGTCAGAGAGCAGGCCCTCGGGCGTATAGCAAATGACGCTCGAGCGCTTAACGAACTCTTCGACCGAAAGCGGGTTGGAGAACATGGCCGTGCCGCCGGTCGGCA
>CAJMLY010000043.1 GCA_905214425.1 uncultured bacterium | reverse complement strand
TGTATATAACGTATATAGCATATTGCACTTTCGTTACATAGATAGAAGTCTTATGGCAAGTAACGCATTAGGATTATAGTTTTCGACCGAGTACTCAACGATAAGGATCGTTTCATGATTTTAGACACCACGGCACCCGCAGAGGAGCTTCAAGACAAGCTATCGGCGCTCGAACAGCTGCTTTTGGCATACGGGCGCGTGGCTATCGGGTTTTCCGGCGGCGTTGACAGCAGCTTTTTGGCCGCCGTATGCGCCCGCATCATGCCTACCGATACCCTCCTCGTCCATCTCACTACGCCGCTCATCGGCACGCCCGAGCAGGCTTCGTTTGAGCGGTCCGTTGATGGGCAGGCCAATGAGGGGCCGCATTTTAAGCTCCCCGTGCTCAATCTTTCGGTGGATCAGCTGCAACTCCCCCAAGTAGCCTGCAACGATGCTAATCGCTGCTACCACTGCAAGCACGCCGGCTTTACCGCCATCGTCAACCACGCCAAGTCGCTCGGCTTTCCCACCGTCATCGATGGCAGCAATGCAAGCGATCGCGGTGACTACCGCCCCGGCATGCGTGCGGCAGAAGAGCTCGGCGTACGCTCACCCCTTATGGAGGTCGGCTTTACCAAGGACGAAGAGCGCGAGCTGCTGCGCGCATGGGGCTATCCCGTTTGGAACCTGCCGGCGGGAGCATGTCTTGCCACCCGCGTCCCCACGGGCGAGGAGCTTACGCGCGAGAAGGTCGATTTAATCCGCGCCTGCGAGGATTACCTGCACGATCTTGATCTGGCACAGGTACGCGCGCGCTTGGTCGGCGGCTGCATGCATATCGAGGCCGCACCCGCAGATGTCGCCAAGATTGCCACCCTCGGCGGTGCCGCCGTCGACGACAAGGGCAAGACCCCGCTGCCCGCCGTTATCGAGTCCGCGCTGCGCGAGCTGGGCTGCGACCATATCTCCCCCGAGGTCACCCCCTACATCCACGGCAACATGAACCTTTAGGTTACGCCGTTTTACAAACGGCGTAACTGCTCGGCGCTGCGCAGGCTCCGGGCACGGCAATCTGACGCTCAACTTCACGGGCGCGACCAAAAGGTCAGCGCCCGCTTGTTTCACGTCACCTTGCCGCACCCGGAGCCCGCTCGCTCGCATATGCTCAACCTGGACTGCGTTAACTGACCCACCAAAAAGGGACAGGCGTATTTTGGCAGGTTTTATCTGGGGAAATGTCGCAAGACAACTGCCTCTCTAGCACCCCTCTAACTTCGAGAGGCAATTGAGAGGCGTCTCGGCGCACCTACTTTTTCCGATAGCGGCGGTTACAGCTCGTCGATGAACCCATTACTTCAATGAGTCCTTTATCCGCCATTTTTGGCAGATGGTAACGGATGGACGAGATTTGGCATTCCGTCTCTCTAAAACAATAGATTTATCTCTCTAAAGTTTCGTATATCTCTCTAACTTTAGAGAGATAAGCACCTTGTTTTAGAGAGACATTTAGAGAGATGCATCGAATTCACTGCTAGATTACCTAAGACTATCTCTCTAGCCTACTTTCTCTTTAGAGAGACATTTAGAGAGACGAGCGTAATCTCTCTAACCATGGGTCCTGCTCTCAAAACGCATACACCCCAACCGCAACTTCGTTTGACGGGCATTGACCCGCAGGCCTGCCAAAAAGGGACAGGTTTATTTGGCAGGTTTTATCTGGGGAAACGCAAACAGGGCCGCGACACCTATATGGCGTCGCAGCCCTTTTCCTTGGAGAAGGATCGATTGATTGAACGGGATGACCGTTCTAGTCTTCGAGTCCGCTATTGATGAGCTCCGCGATCTCGGCGGGATCGGCGCTCGTGCGCACCTTGTCACGGAAGCCGGCATCCATCAGCATCACGGCAGCCTTGGAGAGCAGACGCAGGTGCGTGGTTCCCGCTTCGCCGGCGGGCACGTACAGCGCGAGTGCCACATCGACGGGCACGCCATCAAAGCTCGGCCACTCAACAGGCTCGGACAGCTTGAGCACGGCCACGCCCGGCGTATGGATCGCATCGCTCTTGGCATGCGGAACGGCAAAACCGGCGACGAGGCCAGTCTCGGCCTCGTTTTCGCGAGCAATAAAAGCCGCCTCTACAGCAGATGCGTCATCGGCAAAACCAAGCTCAACAGCCTGCTCGGACAGATAATGCAGCGCGTCCTCGCGCGAGGCGGCGGCGTAGCCAATCGTCACTTGGTTGGCAGATACAAACCCCATGGAAAACCTTCCTTACAACACGGACCTGACCGCGGCTTCGATGCCGTCGGCGTCCAAACCGTACTTGTGCAGCAAATCGACCGCAGGGCCGGACTCGCCATATACATCGCGCACGCCGACGCGTCGCATCGGCACCGGATGCTGTTCCGCGAGCACCGAGGCCACGGCCTCGCCAAGACCGCCGACAATCGAATGCTCCTCGGCGGTGACCACGCGACCAGTCTTCTTGGCGCTGGCAACCACCAGGCGCTCATCGAGCGGTTTGATCGTATGCATGTTGATGACCTCGGCGTCGATACCATCGGCAGCGAGCGCCTCGGCAGCCTCAAGCGCCTCGGCGACCATGAGGCCACAAGCGACGATGGTCACATCGGACCCCTCGCGCACGACCACGCCGCGACCAATCTTGAACTCATAGTCCTCGCGGTCGTTGATAACCGGTGTTGCCAGGCGGCCGAAGCGCATGTAGACCGGTCCCTCAAACTCATAGGCGGCGCGCACGCAAGCGCGAGCCTCGATGTCATCGGCGGGGACGATCACCGTCATGCCCGGAATCGTGCGCATGAGCGCGATATCCTCGCAGCACTGATGCGTAGCGCCGTCTTCACCGACCGAGATGCCCGCATGCGTAGCGCCAATTTTGACGTTGAGGTGCGGATAGCCGATGGAGTTACGCACTTGCTCGTACGCGCGGCCGGCGGCGAACATGGCAAAAGTGCTCGCAAAGGCGACGTGACCCGTGGTCGCGATGCCGGCGGCAAGCCCCATCAAGTTGCTCTCGGCAATGCCGGCATCGTAGAAGCGCTCGGGGTGCGCAGCCTTAAACTTTGCGGTCTGCGTTGCGGCGGCCAGGTCGGCATCGAGAACCACAAAGTCATCGCGCTCATTGCCCAGCTCGACAAGTGCCTCGCCATAGCTAACGCGCGTGGCGACTTTCTTGACGTCTGCCATTAGAGCTCCTCCCCTGCTGCTGCGAGCTCGGCCATGGCCTGCTCAAACTGTTCATCGTTGGGTGCCTTGCCGTGCCAGCCCACCTGGTTTTCCATAAAGGAGACGCCCTTGCCCTTCACCGTCTCGGCGATAATGGCCACAGGCGAGGCGCTCACTTTGCGAGCCTCGGCAAAGGCGGCGGCAATCTGCGCCATGTCGTTACCGTCGGCGAGCTCGATCACATGCCACTTAAAAGCGCGGAACTTGTCGGCAAGTGGCATAGCCGAGTTAACTTCGTCGATACTGCCGTCAATTTGCAGGCCATTATGATCGACGATAGCGACGAGGTTATCCAGGTCGTGGTTGCCGGCGAACATGGCCGCCTCCCACACCTGGCCCTCCTCGCACTCGCCGTCGCCCAACAGCGTGTAGACGCGGTAGCTGTCACCCCAGTGCTTTGCGGCGAGCGCCATTCCAACCGCGGCGGAGATACCCTGACCGAGCGATCCGGTAGACATGTCGACGCCCGGCGTGTCATTCATATTGGGATGGCCCTGCAGGCGGCTGCCGATATGACGGAGCGTCTCGAGCTCCTCCTTGGGAAAGAATCCGCGTTCGGCGAGCACGGCATAGAGTGCCGGAGCGCAATGTCCCTTGGAGAGCACAAAGCGATCGCGCTCGGCGCGGCTCGGATTCGCCGGGTCGACATCCATTTCCTCAAAGTAGAGGTAGGTCATAATGTCGGCGGCGCCAAGCGATCCGCCCGGATGCCCCGACTTGGCGGCGTGGACGCCCGTGACAATACCGCGGCGAACCTCATTGGCAATCTTGGCCAGTTCCTGATCGGTCATGGAGTTTCCTCTCTTGAGCACGCCGGCCCGGCATAACAAATGCTGGGCCGGCAGAACCATCGTTACTGTGCCTCGATGACCTTTTTCCAGTCAGCCTCGAACGAGGCAAGGCCCTGGTCGGTCAGCGGGTGATGCAGGCATTTCTTAAGAGCGGCCATGGGGACGGTCGCGATATCGGCACCGAGCAGCGCCGCCTGGGTCACGTGATTGGGCGTGCGGACAGATGCGGTGATGATCTCGACGGTGTCGTCGACGTTCTTGCCAGTCCAGTCATAGTTCTTGATGCAGGTCACAACGTTGTCGAGCTGCGAGATACCGTCCTCGGCAATGTCGTCGAAGCGTCCCACAAACGGGCTGATGTAGCGGGCACCGGCATTGGCGGCCATGAGGGCCTGCGTCGGCGAGAAGACAAGCGTCATGTTGACGCGCACGCCTGCATCGGCCAGCGCGCGGCAGGCGGCGAGACCGGCCTCGCACACGGGAAGCTTAACCACGATGTTGGGAGCCAGAGCGGCAAGGCGCTTGCCCTCCTCGATCATGCCCTCGGCAGTGGTCGCGGTGGACTCGGCAGACACGGGCAGACCCTCGCAGAGCTCGGCAATCTTGAGCATATGGGGCTCAAAGTCGGCGAGCTTACCGCCGGTCTTGGCATACAGGGACGGATTGGTGGTAACACCGGCCAGGCAGCCCCAGCTCTTGGCCTCGGCGATCTCATCAAGGTTGGCGGTATCGATAAAGAACTTCATGGTGCAAACTCCTTCTAAGGAATCCAAAACTCAAAAAATAGGACAAAGGGGATGTCCCTTTGTCCTATGTGCCGGGCCCGCAGCTGGGACATGCCCCGGACCCGGCGTCGTGTAGGAAAAGCTACTTAGAGAGCCTTCTCGATGCGGCTCGTGACGCCCTTGAGGTTAAGACCGACGACGTACTGCTTGATCGGGCGCTTGATGTGCTCGATCACAAAGCGCTTGCCGTCGATGTCTTGGGCAGCGAGGTTGCGATAGAGCTTCTCGACCTGCTCCTTGACCTCGGGATCGTTGAACGCGTAGTGGCCGGAAACATCCAGAATCTTCAGGCTGAGCTCGTCGTCGGCCAGAATGTCGTCAACCTGCAGGTTGACGTCGTCGCCGGTCATCCACTTGCGCCAACGCTCGGTCTTGATAGCCTTGACCAGCAGCGTGTGATACAGGTCGGAGGGATCGTCGCACAGGCCGTTGTCGACCAGAATCTGCTCGGTAGCGCAGAGCTTGAGGTAAGCGCGGGTCTCCTCGGTGCCGTACTGAGGGGCAACATTGGAGGCCGTCACGTGAGCCGGGATGTGCTCGAGCAACGTCGCGTCATCCAGGTAGTCGGCGTTGTGCTCCTTCAGGCCCACGCCGTAGCGCTTGGCCATATCGGCGAGCTCGCGGGCATTCTTAAAGTTGTAATGACCGACCTGCTCGGTCCAACGGGTGAGCGTACCGGTCTGGCCGACGATAAAGGTGGGCATGGGGCAGCCACGCTTCTCGAGCTCGGGCTGCAGCTGAGAAATGAACTCCTCGTACTTATCGGTAGAGGTCAAGCCGCCATTGGTCTCCTCGGTACCGACCTCATAGGCGACCTCGGGCAGGTTATGCTCACGACGGTATTGCTCAAGGTAGTCGATAAGATCGATCGTACGGCGAAGCACCACGTCGAGCGGAATAACCTTGCCGATCTGATAGGGGTCCTTGGTGGGGTCGACCATCAGCAGGTCAAAGCCCGCCTCCATGTCGGCGACAAAGGACTTGCGGGCGAGCTCCATGGCCTCGTCCTCGGGCAGGTGGGCGTTACGCTCCTCGTCGCGCTGCCACGGACCGCCGTGATCGCGGCACAGGTAGTACGGACCGGTGTAACCCACCTCGTCGGCAACCTTCTTGATGTCGGCGGCAAAGCGCGTCTGATCCCAACCGTTGACGTAGCCGGCACCCATCTCGTCCATATCGACCTGGTTGCGGCTAGCGATAAACATGGGCGGGAAATCCTCGTCCTTGGCAAGCTCGAACACGGCCTGAATCAGGTTGGGGCTCATGGGGCCAATGCCGACCATGGTTGCGTGATCGCCGCTATCCTGCAGCTTGAGCATGCCCTGAACGGCCTGGCGGATGGTGAGGTTGGACATTTTGTTCTCCTTCTCCAGAGGATTTTTGACAAAAGTTCCCTGGGACCCAGATGCGGGCCCTATCAGTACGGATGGATTTTGTTGTGTAGGGGCGGTTGTGCGGAGTCAAATCCATCCCTCCGCACAACCGGAGTCCTTAAAGGTTTACTTGGCCTGCTTATCGAGCGTGGGCTTCATGGCAATCAGGATTGCAGCGGCGACCACGGAGCCAATCACGATGTCCAGGCAGAACAGCGCGACGTTGTTGGTGGCGAGGGCGACGATAAAGCCACCGTGCGGGACGTAGCAGTCGATACCCTGGAAGGCGGCGAGCGCCGCACCCACGGCAGAGCCGATGCAGATGCCGGGCAGGGTGTGGCCAAGGTCCTTGACCGCGAAGGGGATAGCGCCCTCGGTGATGCCGATGCAGCCCATGAACAGTGCGGAGATACCCATCTGACGATCGGCGTCATCGAACTTATTCTTGGCGATGAGCGCAGCGAGGCCACAGGCGATCGGGGGAATGGCGACGGCGACGCGGAACATACCGTTAGGGCCGTAGATGCCGGAGGCCATGATGGCCATAGTAAAGGTCGAAGCGGTCTTGTTGATGGGGCCACCCATATCGAAGGCGGTCATAACACCAATGACCAGGCCCAGGACGACGGCGGAGCCGCCCTGCAGGCTACCGAGCACGCTGGTGAGCCAATCCATCACAAAGCCAAGCGGCGTGGCCAGGATGTAGATGTAGGCCATGCCCAGGACGAGCGAGGTCAGAATCGGGATGATCAGGATCGGCATGATGGTCTGGATGGTGTTGTTGACCTTCCAGGTCTTCATCCAGCGGACAAAGTAACCGCAGATGACAGCCATGATCATGGCGCCCAAGAAGCCAGTCGAAACACTGTTGCCGCTCGGGGTGACGACGGCGTTGTTGACCAAGTAGCCCAGGACAAAACCGGGGGCGAGCGCGGGCTTGCCGGCCATCGAGTAGGCGATGTATGCCGCAAGCACCGGAATCATCATGGAAATACCGGCCATGCCGATGGTATTAAGGCTCACCATCAACGGGTTGGTGACCTCCATACCGCTAGCACCGGCAGTACCGGATGCCAACGAGAAGGCGAGGAACACGCCACCGATAACGACAATGGGGATAAAATAGGAAACGCCGGTATTGAATGCATTGAGCAGCGTCTTACCCGGATCGGCAAAGATAGACTGCTTGGACGCCGGTGTCGGGGCCTGCGGGGCAGCGGAGACGGCCTTCTTCTCTGCCTTGGCCTCGGCCTTGGGCGCGTCAACGGCACCGCCCGTCGCCTTGATGATCTCAACAGCCTGGTCGATAATCCTGACCGGATCGGCGATCACATCGGAAGTACCGACCTTGAGGAACTTGCCCTCGGCCATCTTCTGCTCAAAACGGTCCTCGTTCTCGACACCCACGTCGACGGACTCCAGGACCAGGTCGGCGGAGTCCACGTCTTCCTGCGTGAGCTCATTCTCGATACCCAGGCCACCCTGAGCCTCGACCTTGCACTCGATGCCACGGGCGGCGCATTCATCCTGAATCGCCTTCTGGGCCATATACGTGTGGGCGATACCCACGGTACAGGCGGCAACGCCTACGATCTTCATTGCTTCCCTCTTTTCATAGAGTTGCGTGCGCAAGACACCGTTTGCGGAGGCCTCCGGAGCATCCCCTGCCGTTTGGACTTGCTGTCTTTTCGACAAGACCAATATAGGTGCTCAATTTTCTTAATGCCAGCTTATTTCGGTAAACGCGCAGGTCAGAGCGTTGGTTACGCTATTTAGTTATGCGTTTAACCAAAAATGAATCCTGCGATTTTACCCTCGATTTCAAAAGTCAAGAAGTATTTGATTTTCTCGGTAGACGGCAGATACGCATGCCGGTCACAAATTTCGACCCCACCCGTATACCGCATTTGTTGCATACTCATATGAAAGGAAAAGGTCGCTCACCGAAGCGCATCCCTCACCAAGACTCAAAGTCATCATGTTGGAAAATGCTCATCTGTCGGAAGGAGTCGCTGTGGCAAAACAGCGCGTTACGATTGCAGACGTCGCTCGAGAGGCGGGAACCTCGACGGCAAGCGTCTCGTATTACCTCAACGACAAACGAGAAAAGCTTAGCGAGAAGACGCAGACAAAGATTGCGCGCGTCATCAAGGAACTCGGATACGTTCCCAACGCCCAAGCGCAAACGCTCACCGGCAAGCAGACTCACGTCATCGCCATCATCATTTTGGATAACACCAACAAGTGGGCGGGCCTCGTCCTCAACGGCATGGAACAGGTCATGCTCCCCGCGGGTTATCAAACGGTCGTTTGCACGAGCAACTTTAACCCCGAGACCGAGCTCATGTACGTCGACAAGATGCTCTCGCTGGGCGTCGATGGTTTTATCATCCAGCCCACGGCAAATTTCAAGGCCGTCCACGACCGCATCAAGCGCGCCGGCAAGCCCGTCGTCTTTTTTGACGCGGCCATCTACAGCCCAGGCACCAGCTGGATCAAAACCAATCTCTACGACGGCGTGTACAACGCCACGCAGGCGCTTCTCGATGCCGGCTACGAGGACTTTTTCTCCATTGCCGCCAATATGACCGAAATGCGCACCCGCATGGAACGTTTTCAGGGATATGCCGAGGCACTGGCGGCGAACGGGCAGCTCTACAATGCGATTCCCATCGACCACAACAAGCCGTCGGTCGGCGAGCTTACCGAGTACTTTAAATACAAGTTCAACCCCGCCAAGCGAACCCTTATCTTCGTGCAGAATCAGTGGGCACTTCCCCGTGTCTACAAGGCTCTCCAGCCCATGGCCCATCTACTTCCGCAGCAAATCGGTCTTTTGGGACTCAACTGCGAAGACTGGACCAACCTCACCACGCCGACCGTCTCCACGATCATCGAGCCCGTCGACCAGGAAGGCAGAGAGGCGGCCGAGATGCTCCTCGCGCTACTCGATGGCAGCAGCACGCCCGGTGAGCAGCGCATTCTCGAGTGCAAGCTCAACTGGCTCGATTCCACCTCGATCTAGCCATACGTCAAATATGAGGCAAATGAATCAGTAGCGTTTGTCCCAAATCTTAAGTATTTGTTCGACAGAACGGCCCCTGCCGGCTCCTGCTAGACTGGTAGATTCCCAACCGTCCATCCAGGAGCCTCCATGTCGCGCAAGTCCGCCTACAAGCAAGTACTTTCCATCGGCACCGCCGTGGTGCTGGGGTTTGCGCTGTTCACAGGGTCGCTCGACGGGGCGCCCAGACTGCTCTCGCCGCAAAGTGATGAACAGGCGGCAGCCCTGGCCGAGAAGCAAGACGAGAGTCCCAGCCGCACTGACGACGAGGCAGACCTGGTTGCCCGGCTCGAATCGGGAACAGCGAGCTCCTCGGACTCTCAAAATAGCCAAGACTCTGGCGATAGCTCCGATTCCGCCGCACCCGACACCGGCGACGACGCTTCCGCGGACAGCGCTGCCACCCCCATCGACGAGGTCGAAAACCCCGATCTCGACCGCGCCCGCGGCGTATACCTCAGCAGCATTCCCGACTACGCGGGTAACCCCTATGTTGCCCTTCGCGCCGATAGCACGCACCCGCTCGGCACGCCGTCATTCACGCTCAATGAATACGAGCGCGCTACAGAAGAGGGTTGCTTTAAGAAGTTCTCCAAGCTCGACAGCCTGGGCCGCACCCGCAAAGCGCTCGCCTGCGTGGGCCCCGAATCACTCGGTCAAGGCGAGCGCGGCGATATCTCGCGTATCCATCCCGCTGGATGGCGTCAGCAGCGCTACGACTTTATTCCGGGCCAGAGCCTCTACAACCGCTGCCACCTTATCGCCTGGTCGCTCTGCGGCGAAAACGCCAACCGTAAGAATCTCCTCACCGGCACGCGCTATCTCAACGAGACGGGCATGCTACCGTTTGAAGAGCAGATTCTCAACTATATTCGCGATACGGGCAACCATGTTCTCTATCGCGTCACGCCCATGTACAACGAGGAGGAACTTGTCTGCCGCGGCGTGCGCCTCGAGGCGCAATCGGTCGAGGACCACGGCAAGGCCCTCTGCTTCCACGTATATTGCTACAACCTGCAGCCGCACGTGCAGATCGACTACGCCACCGGCCGCAATCAGGCCTCGGGGGACTAGGGCCGACCAAGCTGCCCCAAAACCTAACATAATCCGTTTTCCTCCGCCCCCCCAGGGATCAAAAAGGGCCGCCCCGGATTACCCAGAGCGACCCTTGCATCAACATGCGTGGCGCAGACAAAGCCACACGTTACTTAGCGCGACCCTCCTCATAGCGCTCGACCAGCTTGGCCTGAACGTCATAAGGCACCTGCTCATAGCCTGCGGGCTTCATGGTAAAGTCGCCCGTACCACGCGTGATAGAGCGCAGGCGCGTCGAATAATCCGTCAGCTCGGCCAGCGGCGCCTGGGCAATGACCACGGTATCACCGCGCT
>CAJMLY010000042.1 GCA_905214425.1 uncultured bacterium | reverse complement strand
AAAGAGAAGAGGCGGGGCATGCCCCGCCTCTTACACCACATCTCTGCGCGCTACCGGCACATTAAAATGTTGCGGTGGAATAGGGATTGATTTGCGGCTGATAAGCCAAAAACAGTCCCTATTTCACCGCAAGTGGTATGGGTGGCCCTAATTGGTGGGTTGGTAGCGGGGGCAGTAACTGATGGCGATGGCGTCGACGCCTACGTGGGTGGCGATGGTGCAGCCGATGGGGCCGGTGCCGGCGTCTACGTAGTTCTGGCCAGCGAGCGCTTGGTTGACGAACTCCTGCTCCTCGGCAGCGCCGGTCGTGAGCACGCGCACGCTGGAGCCCGGGTGCTCGGTCAAAAATGCGAGGCAATCGGCCACGGTGTTGGCAACGATGCGCTTGGCTCCGCGGCCCTTCTTGACGGCCTTGATTTCGCCCGATTTCCACTCCGGCGAGACGGCCAGGCGAATGTTGAGCATCTGTGTGAGCTGGCCGGCGAGCTTAGGTGCGCGGCCGTTCTTAACGAGGTTCTCGAGCGTGCGGGGAATCAGCAGCAGGTGTGCGTCGGGCAGCGTCGCGCGGATCTGCGCCTCGGTCTCGTCCAGGCTGCGACCGTCCTCGCGCATGGCCAGCGCGTACTCCACCAGCAAACCTTCGGCGCCCGAGCCAGTGCGCGAATCGATACAGCGCACGTCGAGCTCGTGGGTCTCGGCCGTCAGACATGCGTTGGAATAGCAGGCAGACCACTCGCTGCACAGCGAGATGAAGATGGCGCTATCATGGCCGTCGGCGCGCACGCGGTCAAAGAGCGCCTTGAACTCGCCGGCGCTCGGCTGCGAGGTGTGCGGCAGCTGCTCGGAGCCAGCCATGCGGGCGACGTATTCCTCGGCGGTAATCTGCACCTGGTCGAGCAGGTCCTCACCCTCGATAATCACATGCAGCGGAATCACGTAAATGCCGAGCTCTTGGGCACGGGCGGGGGAGATGTCCGACGTGGAGTCGGTTATGATGGCAAAAGACATAATTGCACCTTTCGTTGGGGCGCTTGCGCGCCGCCTTCTGAGAGCAAAGTGCGACAAGTATAGTAGAGTCGTTCCACATTACTAGGTTCAATTGTTGAATAGTCAACAGTTTGAAGTGTCGGTGTGGAAATCGTCAACTGGGGAAGAGGAATGCCGATGGAGGCGTTGGAGATAGGCAGACGGCCGATTGTGCTGTTCGATTTTGACGGCACGGTGGCAGATACGGGCCGGGCGGTGATGACCTCGACGCGCAAGACGCTGGCTGCGCGCGGGTTTTCTGAGGCGCAGATGGGTGACCTGCGCCGCATGATCGGGCCGCCCCTGTGGAAGAGCTTCCACGACTTTTACGGCTTTTCCCGCGAGGAGTCGCTTGTGGTGGCCGACGAGTACCGTGCCTTTTTTGATGAGCTGGGGCCGGAGGAGTACCCCGTGTTCGATGGGATTCCCGAGCTGCTGGATGGGTTGACCGCCCAGGGCAAGCGTATGGCTGTGGCGACGTCGCGCATGGAGGCGAAGTGCATCGATATGGTGCATGAGCTGGGGCTTTGCCAGTTCAAAGCCGTGGTCGGCATGAATCCGCCGCAGGGGCGCGAGACCAAGGCAGATTCGGTCCGCGATGCGCTGGCGGCGCTCGGTGCGACGGCCGACGAGGCCGTGATGATCGGCGACCGCTTTAACGATGTGGAGGGCGCGCACGCGATGGGTGTGCCGTGTATCGGCATCTATTCGGGCGCGGCGGCGCCGGGGGAGCACGAGGCCGCGGGTGCCGATGCGGTGGTGCATTCGGTGGCCGAGCTTGCTAAACTTTTCGCTATATAAGTACTTGATGTGAGGGGCGGCACACTTGCCCCTCATTGGTAAGGAGGTCGTCCATGAATCAGGTGGAGCAGAGCGTTACCGAGTATGTCGACGAGGTCTGGGAGGATGTCGTCGCCGATATCGAGCAGCTGGTGAGCTATCCGTCCGTGGCGGTTTCTGCCGATGCGGAGCCCGGCGCGCCGTTTGGCCGTCCGGTCCGTGACGCGCTCGATTGCGCGCTCGGCATCGCGCAGAAGCTTGGCTACCAGACAAGCGACGACGAGGGTTACGTGGGTATTGCCGATATCCCGGGTCGCGGCGATAAGCAGCTCGCGACCATCTGCCACGTGGACGTGGTGCCCGCAGGCCCCGGCTGGAATACCGATCCGTTTGCGATGGAGCGTCGCGAGGGCTGGCTGCTCGGCCGTGGCGTGATCGACGACAAGGGTCCGGCGGTGCTGTCGCTCTACGCCGGCGCGTACCTGCTCAAGCACGGCATTGTGCCGCGCTACACCTTCCGCGCGCTGCTGGGGTGCGATGAGGAAGTGGGCATGTCTGATGTTCACCATTATCTGGAGAACCACGCGAACCCCGACTTTCTGTTTACGCCCGATGCCGAGTTCCCGGTCTGCAATGCCGAGAAGGGCCAGTTTGGGGCGACGTTTGTGAGCTCTAGGATCGATGGCGGGCGCATTGTGTCGTGGAGCGGCGCCGAGGCGAGCAACGCCATTCCGTCGCAGTCTATCTGCGAGCTTGCGATTGCCGCCGATGAGCTGCCGGCGCCGGTCGAGAATGCTGACCGCCTGGAGATCACGGCTCTCGACAATGGTCATGTGCAGATTTTCGCCCACGGTATTGGCGGTCACGCCTCGATGCCCGAGGGGACGATCAATGCCGTCGGCCTGATCGTGTCGTATCTGCGCGAGGCCGAGGACGCGTTTGGTGCACGCGACGAGCGCCTGCTGACGCCTGCCGAGCACGAGTTCGTCAAGTTCCTGGCCTTTGTGCACGCGGATGCCTATGGCCGCGGCCTAGGTATCGATGCGACGAGTCCGGCGTTTGGCCCGCTTACCTGCAACGCTGGCGTCATCCGCGTGGCGGATGGCCATATTGAGCAGGTCATCGACGTGCGCTTCCCCGACAGCACAAGTGCCGATACCATCCGCGAGCAGCTCGACCCGCTCGTGGGCCGTTTCGGCGTGACGTGCCAGCTGGGTCGCGCGAAGGTGCCGTTCTCGGTCTCTGCCGATGATTCGGCCGTGAAGGCGCTTATCGATACCTATAACGAGTTCACCGGCAAGCATGCCGAGCCTTTTGCCATGGGCGGTGGCACCTACGCGCGCAACTTTGCGCGCGCCGTGTCGTTTGGCCCCGAGGAGACCGGCCTTGAGCTGCCCGCGTGGGGCGGCCAGATGCACGGCCCCAACGAGTGCGCCAACGAAGAGCAGCTCAAGCAAGCGCTCAAGATCTATATCGTGGCGATCCTGCGTTTGAATGAATTAGAGCTTTAAGGTTTCGCGGTTTCCCAATCTAAGTTGCGGTGGAATAGTTCCTAGAATGGGCCATTTGATGGCCAAACAGGAACTATTTCACCGCAACTTTGTTTTTATTGGTGTAAAAGGCACGCCATGCTTGGATGGGGATTGTTATCCGTTTGTAAAGGTTGGGCAGAGCTTGCGGTAAGGGTTTATCAAATGCCCGTAAGAAACCGCAGTTGGCGCGGACGTTGCCCGGTCGGGGTCGTATCTTTCCAAACTGCAAAGCGGGCAGGGTGCCCGCGAGTCGCATGTATGAAAGGAAGATCATGCTCGATCAGGCTTATTCTCGTCGTCAGTTCCTCGGCCTCGCTGGTGGTCTTGCCAGCTTCGTGGGCCTCGGCCTCGTTGGTTGCGGCGGCGCAGGCGCTTCCGACGCCGCCGACAAGGGTAGCGCCACTGCTGCCGAGTCCGTCTCCGGCGAGGTGACCTACGACGGCGCCTCCTCGTTCCAAGCTCTCGTCGAGGCCGCTGCCGAGAAGTTCATGGATGCCAACCCCGACGTCTCCGTTTCCGGCTCGGGCAACGGTTCGGGCAAAGGTCTGACCGCTGTTGCCGCCGGCACCGTTACCATCGGTAACTCCGACGTCTTCGCCGAGTCCAAGCTCGAGGCCGATCAGGTCAAGAACCTCGTCGACCACGAGGTCGCCGTCGTGGGCATGGGTCCCGTCGTCTCCAAGAACGTGACGGTCGATGACCTGTCCCTCGAGCAGCTCAAGGGCATCTTCTCCGGCCAGATCACCAACTGGAATGAGGTCGGCGGCGATGACGCCAAGATCGTCGTTCTCAACCGCAAGGCCGGCTCCGGCACCCGCGCCACCTTCGAGGCTGCCGTCTTTGGTGACGAGGCCGTCGACTTTAAGGGCGACGCCGAGCTCGACAAGTCCGGCGATGTCCAGACTCAGATGGGCAGCACCGACAACGCCATCTCCTACCTCGACTTCTCGCACTTCGATGACTCCAAGTTCAATGCCATCAAAGTCGAGGGCGTCGAGCCCAAGAGCAAGAATGTCACCGACGACTCCTTCAAGATCTGGGCTACCGAGCACATGTACTGCGCAAAGGACGCCGACGAGGCTACCAAGGCCTTCCTGGAGTTCATGCTTTCCGACGACGTCCAGGGCAAGCTCGTCGAGGAGCAGGGCTTTATCCCCGTTTCTGCCATGAAGGTCGTCAAGGACGCCAGCGGCAAGGTCTCCGCTAAATAAGTAATCGCCCCGGAAAGGTTTGCAATGGCAAAACAGCTGCCAAAGCGCGACCTTGAGAACGTGGGCCTGGGCGTCACGGGCGCGTGCGTAGCGCTCGTGACGCTTGTCGTTGCCGCGCTCATCTTTATGGTCGCCCAAAAGGGCCTCTCGGCTTTTCTCAAGGACGGCGTTTCGGTCGTCGAGTTCTTCACCGGCACCAAGTGGGACCTGGCCAACACAGCCGAAAACGGCCTGCCCTATACCGGCGCCCTGCCCCTGATCGTCACCTCGTTTGCGGTCATGGTGCTCTCCACGCTCATCGCATTGCCCATCGCCATCGGCTCTGCCATCTTTGCGGTCGAGATCCAGCCTAAGTTTGGCTCCAAGGTCTTTCAGCCGCTTATTGAGCTTTTGACCGGCATTCCCTCGGTCGTCTTTGGCCTGATCGGTTTTCACGTGGTCGTCGGCCTTATGAAGAGTGTTTTCCATGTGAGCACGGGCCTGGGTATCCTGCCCGGCGCCGTCGTGCTGGCTGTCATGATCCTGCCGACGATGACCACGCTTTCGGTCGATGGCCTGCGCGCCGTGCCCGACAGCTACCGCCAGGGTTCGCTCGCGCTGGGCTACACCCGCTGGCAGACCATCTGGCACGTGGTGCTCAAGTCCGCCATGCCGTCGCTCATGACCGCGGTCATTCTTGGCATGACCCGCGCCTTTGGCGAGACGCTCGCCGTGCGCATGGTTATCGGCGGTATCGAGGCCATGCCGACGTCGCTGCTGTCGCCGGCTTCGACCATCACCACCACGCTCACCACGTCCATGGCGGTCTATGCTGAGGGCTCGGCCCAGGACGATGTTCTGTGGGCGCTCGGCCTGCTGCTGATGGGCATGAGCCTCATCTTCATCCTGATTATCCACCTCATCGGCCGCAAGGGGGCGAAGGCTCGTGGCTAGCACGCGCATCCATATCGACGAGGCGAGGCTCGGGCGCGTCCAAAAGCAGGACCGCATCGCCACGGGCGTGCTGACGGCGATCGCCGCCATCGTCATGCTCATCGTCGTCTCCATGGTGGCCTATATCCTGTTCGAGGGCATCTCGACGCTGTTCCAGCCGGGATTTCTCACGCAGCCCGCGCGCGCCAACGGTACCCAGGGCGGCGTGCTCTACCAGCTGTTCGACTCGTTCTACCTGCTGCTGATCACTCTGGTCATCTCGGTGCCCATCAGCCTGGGCGGAGCGGTCTTCCTGGTTGAGTACGCACCGAACGGCCCTATCCGTGACATCGCCTCCACCGCCATCGAGACGCTGTCCTCGCTGCCTTCCATCGTCGTCGGCATGTTCGGCTTTCTGGTGTTCTCGGTGCAGCTGGGCTGGAAGTACTCCATCATCTCCGGCGCCGTCGCACTCACCATGTTTAACATTCCCATCCTGGTGCGCGTGATTCAGCAGGCGCTCGAGGACGTGCCACAGGCCCAGCGTGATGCGTGCCTGGCCATGGGCCTTACCCGCTGGGAGGCCACGCTGCACATCCTGATCCCCGAGGCCATGCCTGCCATCGTGACCGGCATCGTGCTTTCGGCCGGCCGCGTGTTTGGCGAGGCCGCGGCACTGCTCTTTACCTCGGGCATGAGCTCGCCGGTGCGTTTGAACTTCTTGAGCTTTAACCTGTCGAGCCCCACCTGCGCTTGGAACGTGTTCCGCCCCGGTGAGTCGCTCGCCGTGCACATCTACAAGATTTACGGCGAGGGCAGCCCCGAGGCCCAGCAGATCGTTTGGGGCACCGCTGCACTGCTGATGATCTGCGTGCTGCTGTTTAACATAGTTGCCCGTATCGTGGGCAAGCAACTGGCAAGGAAGATGACGGCCGAATGAGCGAGATGAATGCAATGCCCGCAACCGAAGCGGCATCGTCCGAGACCCAGGACTTTCTGTCGAGTGTGGGGGAGAGCGAAAAGCGCGTGCGCGTGAGCGGCAAGGCCGTGAGCGACGAGGTCGTGCTCTCCACCAAGGACGTCAACGTGTACTATGGCGACCACCATGCGCTGCACAATACGTCGCTCGACTTTCACAAGGGCGAGATCACGGCGCTCATTGGGCCTTCGGGCTGCGGCAAGTCGACCTTCTTGCGTAGCCTCAACCTTATGAATCGCGAGATCCGCGGCTGCCGCGTGGAGGGCGAGATCAACTACCGCGGGCGCAACGTGAACATCAAGGCCGAGAACACCTACGAGCTGCGTCGGTCCATTGGCATGGTGTTTCAGCAGCCCAACCCTTTCCGCAAGTCCATTCGCGACAACATCACGTTTGCGCCCAAGCGCCACGGCATCACCGACCGCGACGAGCTCGATCGTATGGTCGAGGAAAGCCTGCGTGGTGCGGCGTTGTGGGACGAGGTCAAGGACAAGCTCGACAAGAGCGCCTACGCGCTTTCGGGCGGCCAGCAGCAGCGTCTGTGCATCGCGCGCACGCTGGCGCTCAACCCCGACGTGATCCTGTTTGACGAGCCCTGCTCGGCGCTCGACCCCATCTCGACGCTGGCGATCGAGGACCTCATGTCATCGATCGTTGCCGACCGCGCCATCGTCATCGTGACGCACAACATGGAGCAGGCGTCGCGCGTGTCCAACCGCACGGCGTTCTTCTACATGGGCGATATGGTCGAGTACGACGAGACTGACGAGATTTTCCAACGGCCCAAGGATAAGCGGCTGAATGATTACCTCACCGGCATGTTCTCCTAGTCCGGGACATGCTTGAGGCTCGCGGCGGCCGCGGTTGCCGCGGGACTGATTGGAGAGGCGGGTCATCTCTTGCGTGAGATGGCCCGCCTTTTTGCTCTGCGACCGAAACGACCACCACAAAGGGGACAGGCACCTTCGTGGTGGTTTGGGGTGGGGCTCGCTGCTATCATGGACAACGTTGAATTTCTACGAAGGAGCAGGGCATATGGCGATTCTTTTGGGATGCGATTCCGTCAGCCTAGAGTTTCCCACCAAGCATATTTTCGATAGCGTAACGCTCGGCGTGGGCGAGGGCGACCGCATTGGTATTGTCGGTAAAAACGGCGACGGCAAGTCGACGCTGCTGAGTGTACTCGCGGGCACGCTGGAGCCCGACGATGGCCGCGTGACGCATCGCCGCGGCACCACGATCGGTCTGCTCGGCCAAAAGGACCAGCTTGTCGACGCCGACACCGTGCACCATGCCGTCGTCGGCGACACGCCCGAGTACGAGTGGGCCTCGAGCCCGCGTACGCGCCAGATTCTGGCCGGCCTCATTAGCGACGTGCCCTGGGAGGGCACGGTGGGCGAGCTTTCGGGCGGCCAACGCCGTCGCGTGGACCTCGCGCGCCTGCTGATCGGCGACTATGACGTGCTCATGCTCGACGAGCCCACCAACCACCTGGACATGCGCACCATCAACTGGCTTGCACGCCACCTTAAGGCCCGCTGGCAGCGCGGTCAGGGCGCCATGCTCGTGGTCACGCACGATCGCTGGTTCTTGGACGAGGTCTGCACCAGCATGTGGGAGGTCCACGACGGCCAGGTCGATCCCTTCGAGGGCGGCTACTCGGCATACATCCTGCAGCGCGTGGAGCGCGACCGCATGGCCGCCGTCACCGAGGAGCGTCGTCGCAACATGGCACGCAAGGAGCTCGCGTGGCTGAGCCGCGGCGCCCAGGCCCGCTCCACCAAGCCCAAGTTTCGCGTGGATGCCGCTCGTGAGCTCATCGCCGACGTACCGCCCGTGCGCGACGAGCTGGAGCTCAAGCGCCTGGCCGTGAGCCGCCTGGGCAAGCAGGTCATCGACGTGATCGACGTGGATGCCGGCTATGCGGATACCGACGGTGCGCCCAAGCAGGTGCTCTCCGACGTGACCTGGCTCATCGGTGCGGGCGACCGATATGGCCTGCTGGGTGAGAACGGTGCCGGCAAGTCGACCTTGCTCGATGTGATTCAGGGCAAGATTGAGCCCACGCGCGGCCGTGTGAAGATTGGCCAGACAGTGCGCTTTGGCGTGCTGTCGCAGCAGCTCGAGGAGCTCGAACCCTACATGGGCGACACGATCCGCGAGGTGCTGAGCAACTATAAGAAGTACTACGTCATCGACGGCAAGGAGACCTCTCCCGAGAAGCTCTGCGAGCGCCTGGGCTTTACGACCCAGCAGCTCTGGAGCCGCATCGGCGATCTTTCGGGCGGCCAGCGCCGTCGCCTGTCGCTGCTGCTGACGATCCTGGACGAGCCCAACGTGCTTATCCTGGACGAGCCCGGCAACGACCTGGATACCGACATGCTGGCGATTGTCGAGGACCTGCTCGACGGCTGGCCGGGCACGCTGATCCTGGTGACGCACGACCGTTTCCTCATGGAGCGCGTGACCGACCAGCAGTGGGCGCTGCTCGACGGTCATCTGACGCATATGCCCGGCGGTGTCGACCAATACCTGCGCCTGTGCAACGCCACGGCCGAGGGCGAGCCCGTGGGCGCGCCGAGCGCCAAGACCGGCACGTTCGACACCGGTGCCGCAGCGGTTGCGGCCGAAAAGCCCAAGACGAGCGGCCAGCCCAATGGCCTTTCTAACGCCGAGCGCCAGAAGCTCCGCCGCGAGGTGAGCTCGCTCGAGCGCAAGATGGAGACGCAGCGCGCCCGCGTGGAGGAGGCCGAGGCCGCGATGGCTCAGGTCGATCCCACCAACTACACGGCGCTGGGCGAGCAGCAGGCAAAGATCGACGAGGCCCACGCCGCCATGGACGAGCTGGAGATGGCGTGGCTCGAGGCGAGCGAAAAGCTCGAGGGCGAGGAGTAGACGAGGATGATCAAAGCCGCGTTTTTCGATATCGACGGCACGCTGCTGAGCTTTAAGACCCACCGGATTCCGGCGTCGGCGCAGCAGGTGCTCGACAGCTTTCACGAGCAGGGGATTGCGTGCGTGATCGCCACGGGCCGTCCGACCTACCAGATGCCCGATTGGCTGTTCGACCTGGGCTGGGATGCGTACATTACGCTCTCGGGCCAGCACTGCTTTGATGCCGAGGGCGTCTACCGTAGCTGCCCGATCGATCCGGGCGACGTTGCGGTGATTGTGGACCAGGTGGCGCAGGGGCGCTACGACTCGCTGTGCATGCAGGGCGAGAACTCGTTTGTGAACCGCCTGTCCGAGCGCGTGGTGACGGCCGGTAGCAACGCGGGAATCGTCTACCACAAGGAGCCGTTTGAGCACGCCTTCGATGCGCCGGTTTACCAGTTCTGCGCCTTTGTGGACCCGGCCGACGAACATATCGTGACCGATGCGGTGTCGCATTCGCTCACTACGCGCTGGTGCGACCTGTTCTGCGATATTATTCCTGCCAACGGTGGCAAGGACCTGGGCGTGGCGGCGACGCTGGAGCGCCTGGGCATCGATGCAAGCGAGGCGATCGCCTTTGGCGACGGCGAGAACGACCTGTCGATGTTTTCTGTCGTGGGCACAAGTGTGGCCATGGGCAACGCGCAGGAGACCGTGAAGGCCGCAGCGACCTATGTTACGACCGCCGTAGACGACGACGGCATCTACAACGCCGCCAAGCACTTTGGGCTGGTGTAGCTGCGGATTCGGCACTTGGGGACGTTCCTTTTGTGCCGGCAGCTGGGGACACCCCTTGTACGTTGCGCACCGTGTCGCCCTGCTTGCCCCGCACATTTTGTGAAACACGGTTAACTTTTTAAACAACGTAGTAAGACATGGGCAACTTTTGCGGTAAAGTAAGCCAAGGAAAGTATCCAAAGGCTAACTAACAATCATCGCGAAAGGCGGCCCATGGCCCTACGTGAATCTGGAGAAGATTATCTCGAATCGATCTACGTGCTGTCGCAGCGCCAAGGCACGGTGCGCTCAATCGACGTCGCCGAATACCTGGGCGTAACCAAGGCGAGCGTCTCCAAAGCCATGGCGGCTTTGGAGAGTAGCGGCTACGTGGAGATGGGCAAACGCGATGTACATCTGACGGAGCGGGGGCTTGAGGTCGCTCGCCAAATGTGGGAGCGCCACTGCTTTTTCGTGCGGTTGCTCGAGGAAGCCGGTGTTTCGGCGGATGTTGCGTCGCAAGAGGGCTGTCACATGGAGCACTGCCTGAGTGAGGAGAGCTTCGAGAAGCTGAGGGCGATGTTGGGACGGGAAGATGCGGCCGGCGCAACAACGGAAGCCTAATTGACCCCCCAGGAGCGCGGAGTTCGCGCAAAGCGCGAACCAGCGACCGGGACCAGCGGCCCTTTCGGCCAAGTCCATTTCAGCAAAGGAACCCCGCCAGCAAGCGATGCCCAAGAACCACCAGCAACGTCACAGCAGGCCGGGGCCGGGCTTGGTTTTGAAAACAATCCGCAGCGCGAGGCCCGCCTTTCCGTTGCTCCGCAGGAGCAAGAAAGACGGGCCTCATGCGCGAGGGCTGCAAGATCGCAACGGACAAGATGCAGGAGCTCGCCTCGGACG
>CAJMLY010000041.1 GCA_905214425.1 uncultured bacterium | reverse complement strand
GCAACGCGTTGCGCTGAGTCCTGAGGCTGTTGCAATGAAAATGAGAATCAAGGCTGGGCGAGCTATAGACGCCGCGCACCGATGCGGTAAAGCGGTGGCTTGAAATTGGTGCTATATTCGGCTTGAGTTGTTTAATGCTAGTACGGGAGGCTGATATGGGGCTGTTCAAGAAGAAAAACCCGCAGGATGCCTTTGATCCCGATGTGTTTACCATCACGGATACGATTTTGGACCCACCGCGGTTTACGTTTTTGCCGGCTATCTACCAGGATGCCACGCGCCGCAAGTGGGCCGTGCATCAGCGCGGCGGCGAGCCGAAGATTTTTGACTATGCGGATGTGCTGCAGTGCGAGATTGCCGAGACCGGAAATCCCGAGGATGTGCCGGAGCTCAGCAAACGCGAACTGGCTCAGCAGATTTTGATTAATCCAGCTCAGGCTACCAAAAACAACGCTGCCAAGCGTAATATGTGCCTTGGTATGGGTGTCATCGTTGCCGTGCAAACCGGCGAGGATGAGATTTCGAAGCTTGAGATTCCGGTGACCGCGGGCGAAGTCAAGCGAGACTCCGGCCTATATCGGTCGTATCGGAACGTTGCGGAGCAGATCAAAGAAGCCTTCGACGCCATGAGGCGTCCGGAGCAATGATTCCTGCAGCATCAAACGGTTGAGGAGTCTTGCCCATGTCGAGTGAACCATATGCGATTCCGCCCAAAGATCGCGCCTTTGAGGGCATTCTTTGGTATATCAAACATTATGACCTGCAGAGTGGCGACCGGCTGCCCGCCGAGCGTGTGCTCTGTGAAGAGCTGGGCGTGTCGCGCACGGCGTTGCGTGCTGCGATCACGCGCCTTATTTCGTGCGGAACTTTGGAAAGCCGCCGCGGTTCGGGCACCTATGTGTGTCCTCCCAAACCGCTGAACATCTTTCAGGAAACATGGAACTATACGCAGGCGGTGGAGAGGGTTGGCTCAAAGTCGACCGCGCGCCTGGTTTGGTCCAAGGTCGTGTATGCCGATATCGATCTTGCCCAAAAAACCCAGATCGACCTGGGCATGCCGCTCTTCTGCATTCGGCGCGTGCGTGTGGTCAACGGTTCCCCGGCATCGATCGAGACGGCTCACGTCAATCTGTCTTTGTGCCCCTCGCTTCCCGATCACGATTTTGAGCAGGAAAGCCTCTACGACGTTTTGCTCAAAGAGGGGAATGTCCATGTGGCGCACGGCAAGGAGCATATTTCCATCAGCCGTCTGAACGCCGACGAGGCCAAGTTGCTGGGTGCTCAGGAGGGCACGCCGGTGTTTTACAAGGCTTCGCACGAGCGTGACGAGAACGATGGCTTTGTCGAGTATTGCAAGTCCGTGATTCTGCCGACCAAGTATCGTTTTGCCGATAACGGCGAGGCAGACGGCGTTGCGACGAAGGTGGGTGTCGAATGGCTGATGCAGTAGAAGACTTGCCGGTTTACAAACAAATTCGCCGCTGCATTGCGGAGCGAATCGAGCGCGGCGACTACCCGACGGGCTCGATGATTCCGTCCGAAAACGAGCTGGCCGAGGAGTTTGGCACGACACGCCTGACAATCCGAAGCGCCATGGACGAGCTGGTCAAAAGTGGCCAGATTCGTCGCGTGCAGGGCAAAGGCGCCTTTGTGGGACACAAGTGGTTTGACGAGCACGAACGCAAGGGCGGCTTCCGCCAGTCGGTTTTGGCATCGGGCGCGACGCCGTCGGTGCGCATCCTGGCGCGCTCCAAACGCTACGCCGGCCCGTATTATGCCGACTTGTTTGGCATCGCCGAGGACGATCTGCTTTACTCGGTGCGCCGCCTCAACTGCATCGATGGTGAGCCCGTATCGATCGAGATGACACTGATTCCGTGCCTGCTGTTTCCGGGCATCGAAGACGTGGACATTTCGGTCTTCAGCCTGTTCGAGACCTACGATATGTTGGGACGCAAGCCAGATCAGTCGGTAGAGAAACTCGATATCGAGGCGCTGGGCGCACGCGATGCGAGTTTGCTCAATCTTGAGCCGGGCGATCTGGCGCTCGTGCTGGAAGGCCTGACCTATGACTCGAGTGGGCAGGCAATCGAGCATGCCAAGTCTTTTACCCGCGGCGACGCCGGCGGATATACCTACAACTATTAGCGTCTAGAGCGTCCCTGCGCATGGCGGGGGCGCTCGTTTTTACGGATATATGTCGCTTGACCGATGAGCGGCAAAAACTGACCGTCTACCGAGAGGGGAGGATGAAATCATAAAATCGGTATTAAAAACGGCTAACCTGTAATCGTTCACTGGTATTAAGAACCTTTGAATTGTTGAGCTTGGGGCCAAGATGTCCACAAGGTTAAGCGGTGCGACGGGGCGGCAAGCCCGTTCATTCCGTGCGACAATTCAAACTGCTCGTGAAAGGAGCGGGAATGAAGGAGACCGAGAAGATCGAGATCATGCACTTCGACCAGGAGGGCTACCTCGAGGACGGCAGGAACGTCTACGAGGCCGGCAAGAAGATGACCGCCCTGGCCGACCGCGTGCACGAGGAGGGCTACGACGCCGTCTTCCTGATGGGCGTCGGCGGCACCTGGGACGAGTTCATGCAGCTCGAGTACCTCATGAACAAGTTCGGCGACCGCGACCTCGAGGTCTACCTGATCCACGCCGCCGAGTGGAACGTCATGGGCCACAAGCGCATGACCGACAAATCCGTCGTGCTGACCGCCTCCGAGTCCGGCACCACCCCCGAGGTGCTCGAGGCCGTCGGCAAGATGAGGGAGATGGGCGTGCGCGTCTTCGCCATGACCAACCCCGAGGGCAAGATCGGACAGGCCGTGGGCGCCGAGAACTGCGTCATGATGGCCTCCGACCACGGCGCCGGCGGCTGCGAGAAGGGCTACTACCTCGCCGACTGCTTCGGCCTGCGCCTGCTCAACCGCCGCGGCTGCTTCCCCAAGTTCGACCTGTTCATCGAGCAGACGAAGGACGTCTGGAAGGACATGCTCGACATCCGCAAGCGCTTCGAGCCGCGCGCCGAGGAGCTCGCCAGGAAGTACGCGCTGGCCGACTACACCATGTTCATCGGCTCGGGCGCGCTGTGGGGCGAGACCATCCTGTACTCCATGTGCCTGCTCGAGGAGATGCAGTGGAAGCGCATCCGCCACATCACCTCGCACGACTTCTTCCACGGCACGCTCGAGCTGCTCGAGCCCGGCGTCCCGGTGTTCCTGTTCATGGGAGAGGACGAGTGCCGCGCCCTCGACGAGCGCGTCCGCGCCTTCCTCACCAGCGGCGTGACCGGCGACGAGGACTACGTCATCATCGACACCGCCGAGTACGCGATCCCGGGCCTGGACGACGACTTCCGCGTCATCGTGTCGCCGTGGATCCTGTCCGTGCTGACCACCGACCGCCTCGCGCGCAACTACGAGCTGGTCACCAAGCACAACCTCAAGTACCGCCGCTACTACCACCAGTTCGACTACTAATTTCATTTGGGGGAAACCGCAATGAGGCAATACATCTTTGCCAGCCACGCGCATTTTGCGACCGGCATCAAAGAGAGCACCGAGCTGCTCTCGGGCGCGCGCGATAACGTCCACGACCTGTCGATGTTTGTCGACGGCCGCACCGACGTCGCCGAGGAGGCCGCCAAGCTCCTGGCGACCTTCGACCCCGCCGACGACATAATCGTGTGCACCGACCTGTTTGGCGGCAGCGTCAACAACGAGTTCACCAAGATCGTCCAGACGCGCCCCAACACCTACCTGGTTGCCAACATGAATCTGCCGCTGCTGATCCAGCTGCTCTTTTCGGACCAGGAGGCTCCCGCCGATCAGGTTATCCGCGAGATCCTCGCGGCTGACGACACGCGCGTCAAGTTTGTCAACGACCTGCTGACCGATGCGGATGACGAGGAAGAGTTCTAGTCACCGCCTGCTATTAATGGGGCCGGGTTTCCGGCATGAGACCTTTGGGGGTCAATCATGATTCAACTGCTTCGCGTCGACCATCGTCTGCTTCATGGCCAGGTGGCCGTCTCTTGGGTCCAGGGCTTGGGCTCTGACTGCATCTTCTGCGTTGGCGACAAGGTTGCCAACGATCCCGTCTGGAAGACTACGCTCAAGATGGGAAAGCCGGCCAACGTCAAGCTCGTCATCAAGGACATGGAGCACGCCATCGAGGCCATCAACTCCGGTGTTACCGATAAGTACAAGATGATCATCTGCGTCGCCAGCATCGCCGAGGCCAAGCAGCTTGTCGACGGCTGCCCGCAGATCACCTCCATCAACCTGGGCAACACCAAGTCCAAGGACGAGCAGCGTCCCGATGCCCGTAAGATCTCCCGCCAGATCTTTGTGACTGCTGCCGAGGAAGAGGACATTCGCGAGCTCGTCGGCCGCGGTGTCGAGGTCGAGATTCGCGCTCTGGCCGACGACCCCAAGGTCGATGCCCTAAGCGCCCTCTAATTGGGAACTACGGGCGGCGCGCACGGCGCCGCCCCTATTCGTGGGCGTACCGGATAAACGCTTTACCCGTTACCCCCATCTACCGTTCACCGGGAGTACACGCCCGTTGAGCGATTGGTATTAAATAGTTTTCGCATGACTATATAATTGGTATCAAATCATTTGCACCGGTTTAGGTGTTAACAGCACACCGGTACAAGCTGGATCTGTCTGGGCGATTGTCGGCATGGAAAAGGGCGCGCTGACAAGTCGGGAATCGCCGCGCGGATCCAAGAGGGATCAAAGGGAGGAACAATGCTTGTTCAAGCGATCCTCATCGGACTTATCGCTGCCTTCGGTAAGCTCGATTATCAGCTCGGTACGCTCTATGCGTTCCGCCCGATCGTTCTGTGCCCGCTCGTCGGCATAGTCCTCGGGGACCTGCAGTCCGGCCTCGCCATCGGTGCGAGCCTCGAGCTGCTCTTCATGGGTTCAATCTCCATCGGCGCTTACGTGCCGCCCGATGAGTGTATTGGCGGTGTGCTCGCCTGCGCCTTCGCTATTCAGCTGGGTCAGAGCACCGAGGCCGCTATCGCGCTCGCGATGCCCATCGCCACTCTGTGCCTGGCCATTAAGAACGTCGTCAACGCCGGTATGCCCCTTCTGGTCGACCGTGCCGACGTCTTTGCCAGCAAGGGTAACCTCAAGGGTATCTACGCTATGCACTGGATTATCGGTCTCGTGATTGTCGTCCTGGCCTTTATCCTGTGCTCGGTCTCCTTCTATCTGGGTGCCGACGCCGTTCAGGGCTTGCTCGACTTCATCCCGACGTTCGTCCTCGATGGCTTTGGCGTCGCAGCCAACATCCTGCCTGCCATGGGCTTCGCCATGCTCGGCCGTCTGGTGCTTACCAAGCAGCTCGTGCCGTTCTACTTCCTGGGCTTCCTGCTGTGCTCCTATGCCAACGTGCCCGTCCTCGGCGTCGCCCTGATCGCAATCATCATCGGCATCGACAAGTACGACCTGCTGGGCCTTGGTGGCGCCCAGTCCCAGCTTTCTGTGGAAGGGGATGAGGACGATGACTTCTAATTCCGAGAACCAGATTACTCGCTCCGACCTCATTAAGAGCGCCGTGAACACCGGCGCCCTGGGCATGGAATTCTCCTGGACCTACTACAAGCAGATGAACATTGCCTTCTGCCTGATGGTCGCCAACATGCTCAAGAAGATCTATGCCGGCCGTCCCGATGATTACGCCGAGGCCTTGCACCGTCACAGCGCATTCTTCAACATCACCCCGCAGCTCGCTCCCTTCGTGGGCGGCATCGCGATGGCCATGGAAGAAAAGGTCGCTCGTGGCGAGGTTGAGCCCGAGAGCGTCAACGACATCAAGGCCGCCCTCATGGGTCCGCTTTCCGGCCTGGGTGACTCCTTCTTCCTGTCCACCCTGCGCGTCGTCGCCGCTGCCGTGGGCATCAGCCTGTGCCAGGCCGGCAACGTCTTTGGCCCCATCGCCTTCCTGCTCGTCTACAACATCCCGGCGTTCCTGATTCGTATCTTTGGCGCTATCAAGGGTTATGAGCTAGGCATTGGCTTCCTCGACGAGGCTCAGAAGACCGGCCTGATGCAAAAGATCATGGCCTGCGTCGGCATTGTCGGCGTTATGGTCGTCGGCGCCATGAGCAAGGACATGTTCTGGGCTTCGTTGCCCATCGCCATTGGTCAGGGCGACTCCGCCCAAACTCTCCAGGACATCCTGGACGGCATCATGCCCGGTATGCTCGGTATGGCCGCCTTCTGGCTCTACTACTGGCTGCTCTCCAAGAAGATCAACCCGATGGTCCTGATCCTCTGCACCATGGTCGTGGGCATCATCGGCGCTTACTTTGGCGTGCTTGCCTAATATGTTCGAATCGCGCTTCCATCGCGTCTAACGGTTGCGTCGATCTTTGGGGGGCTTGTCGCATCTGCGGCGGCCCCCTGTTTTTTAAAACTCCGTACGAAAGGGGAGGGCTATGGTCGTACCCGAGCTTTCGCTCATGAACATCAACCATCGTTACTACAGCATCGAGACGTTTTTTAAGGCTGCAGGTGAGGCCGGCTATCGCAATATCGAGCTGTGGACCGGCTCGATGCACCTGTATGTGGATTGCCATGAGCACGATTCGGTGGATAAGATTCGTGATCTTGCCGCCCAATACGGTATCAAGATCGTGTGCGTGTGCCCCGAGCAGAACAACCCCAAGCCGTGGAACGTCGCGGTGCGCGGTGAGGCGGGCCAAAAACGCATCCTCTCGTACTTTAAGAATGTGATCGACGTTGCCGTTGAGTTGGGCGTGCCGCAGATTCTGGTGACGAGTGGTTGGGCCTATCTGGACGAGCCGGCTGAGGACGCCTGGGCCCGCAGCGTTGCCATGCTGCGCTCGGTGTGCGACTACGCCGATACGCGCGATATTCGCGTCGCGCTCGAGGCCCTGCAGCCGTCGGAGTCCGTGTTGGTCAACACCGCACAGGATGTCGCGCGCATCCTCGAGGCGGTCGATCGTCCCAACCTGAAGGCCTGTATCGACTTTGGCGCCATGGAAGTTGCCGGCGACACGATCGACGGCTACTTTGAGGTTTTGGGCGACAAGATCGTTCACACCCACTTTGTAGATGTGGGCGGTGGCACGACGCATCTTGCCTGGGGCGACGGCGAGCGTGATATGCGTGCCGACCTCGAGGCACTCATGCGCCACGGCTATACGGGCTATGTCTCGGCCGAGACGTGTGATGGCCGCTACTATCAGGATCCGTCCAAGGCGACGACTCAGGTTATCGAGATGTATCGCCGTGTGACAGCGGAGATGGAAGCCGAATAACTAAACTGCGCGGTTGCGCCGGAAACGCTTGGGCGGGTCTGGCGCAACGCTTTTATAGCTGGCGAGTTGTGGGGAACCCGTTGGCAGTAGCGCTCGAAATAGACAACTATTGGCGTTGTAATACCACTCGGGCGAGGAAACCGACCGTTCGCCGCAAATCTCCGTGAGTTTGGATTGGTATTAAATAACAAGCAATCGTATGGCTATAATTGGTATCAGCAAGAAGCGCGATGTATAGAATTGCGCACATGTGATGGGAGGACACACATGAAGGAGACCGAGAAGATCGAGATCATGCACTTCGACCAGGAGGGCTACCTCGAGGACGGCAGGAACGTCTACGAGGCCGGCAAGAAGATGACCGCCCTGGCCGACCGCGTGCACGAGGAGGGCTACGACGCCGTCTTCCTGATGGGCGTCGGCGGCACCTGGGACGAGTTCATGCAGCTCGAGTACCTCATGAACAAGTTCGGCGACCGCGACCTCGAGGTCTACCTGATCCACGCCGCCGAGTGGAACGTCATGGGCCACAAGCGCATGACCGACAAATCCGTCGTGCTGACCGCCTCCGAGTCCGGCACCACCCCCGAGGTGCTCGAGGCCGTCGGCAAGATGAGGGAGATGGGCGTGCGCGTCTTCGCCATGACCAACCCCGAGGGCAAGATCGGACAGGCCGTGGGCGCCGAGAACTGCGTCATGATGGCCTCCGACCACGGCGCCGGCGGCTGCGAGAAGGGCTACTACCTCGCCGACTGCTTCGGCCTGCGCCTGCTCAACCGCCGCGGCTGCTTCCCCAAGTTCGACCTGTTCATCGAGCAGACGAAGGACGTCTGGAAGGACATGCTCGACATCCGCAAGCGCTTCGAGCCGCGCGCCGAGGAGCTCGCCAGGAAGTACGCGCTGGCCGACTACACCATGTTCATCGGCTCGGGCGCGCTGTGGGGCGAGACCATCCTGTACTCCATGTGCCTGCTCGAGGAGATGCAGTGGAAGCGCATCCGCCACATCACCTCGCACGACTTCTTCCACGGCACGCTCGAGCTGCTCGAGCCCGGCGTCCCGGTGTTCCTGTTCATGGGAGAGGACGAGTGCCGCGCCCTCGACGAGCGCGTCCGCGCCTTCCTCACCAGCGGCGTGACCGGCGACGAGGACTACGTCATCATCGACACCGCCGAGTACGCGATCCCGGGCCTGGACGACGACTTCCGCGTCATCGTGTCGCCGTGGATCCTGTCCGTGCTGACCACCGACCGCCTCGCGCGCAACTACGAGCTGGTCACCAAGCACAACCTCAAGTACCGCCGCTACTACCACCAGTTCGACTACTAAGAGCTGG
Source organism: uncultured bacterium (assembly GCA_905214425.1). Classification (GTDB taxonomy): domain Bacteria; phylum Actinomycetota; class Coriobacteriia; order Coriobacteriales; family Coriobacteriaceae; genus Collinsella. The sequence continues at coordinate 3,227 of CAJMLY010000041.1, read as the reverse complement.
TCACGGGTCCGATATTTTGGCTGGTTGATATCTCGATCCTGCACAAGGGCGTCCGCAATTGCGCGGGCGCCCTTTTTGCGTTGTGACAAGAGACTGCTGCTAACCGCTTGCCCTATGTTTCCAAATGAATACGCTATGAGCGGTTGCGGCGGATTTTCCCCGCAAGCACTCTAGTATGCTAAAGTACCCAAAAGACCGGCGGAGCTATGCCGGTCGTTTGTTCTGTATGCAACACAGCATGAGGAGGCTCACCAGATGACGGCCACACCGTGGGGATTCCGGGACATATTGCCCGAGGAGGCTCAGGCGCGCGAGGAGATCGCGCTGACGGTGAAGGGCTGCTTTAGGGAGCATCATTATCTGCCGGTTGAGACGCCGCTGCTCGAGGACAAGGGCTCGCTCGAGGAGGGCGGCCGTATCGCGGACACGCCGTTTAAGCTTTTTGACGATGACGGCCGCTTGTTGGTGGTTCGTCCCGACAATACGTTGCCGATCGTGCGTTTGGTCTCGACCCGCATGCGCGCGGCCGACTTGCCGCTGCGCCTGCGCTATGAGGCGCCGGTGGTTCGCGAATGCCAGCGCAATGCCGGCGGTTCGCGTCAATTTACCCAGCTGGGTTTTGAGCTCATCGGCGCGGGCGATACCGCGGGCGATGTCGAGATCGTCTCGCTGGTGGCCGAGGCCGTTCGCAAGTTGGCGCTGCCCGATGCGCGCATTATCGCAGGTAGCGTGCGCCCGTTTAAGGAGCTGCTCGCGGCGTGCGAGGATCGCGAGCTGGCTGCCGAGGCTCTGCGCTGCGTGCACGCCAACGACTTTGTGGGCCTCGATGCCCGCGTGGCGAAAAGCGCCGAGTCCGAGGCCGTTAAGGTCGCCATTAGCGAGCTGCCGCGCCTGCACGGTGGTGCCGAGGTGCTCGACCACGTCGACGCGCTGCTGGCGGCGGCGGGCATTGTCGCGCCGCTTACGCGCGAGCTGCGTGCCCTGGTCGAGGGCCTGGCTCCCGAGGATGCCCAGGTGCTGTCTTTCGACTTCTCCATCATGAACTCGTTTGATTACTACACGGGCCTGGTCTTTAAGGCCTATGCCGGCGGCCTGCCCGATCCGGTTGGCTCGGGCGGACGCTACGACTCCATCTTTACCGGTGCATTTGGCGGCGGCATCGAGGTGCCGGCGGCGGGCTTCGCCTTTTCGCTCGAGCGTCTGGAGGCCGCGCACACCTCGGCCGAGGACGCTGCTTCCGATGGTGACCATGCCGTGGGCCGTGGCGTCGAGGGTCCGCTGCGCATTGCCGTGCCCAAGGGCTCGCTCAAGGTCGACACGCTCGACGTGCTCGAGGCCGCAGGTCTGGACGTCTCTGAGCTGCGTGACCCCGGCCGTCACCTCATCGTGCGCGGCCGCGACATGCGTGCCGGCGAGGGTGCGGTTGGCGATATCGAGTTTGTCATCGTGCGTCCCAGCGACGCGCCCGCTTTTGTGGGCTGTGGCGGTGCCGACTGCGGCATCTGCGGTTGGGACTCGCTTATCGAGGCAGACCTCAACCTGCTGCAGCTGGTCGACCTGGGCTACGGCCTGTGCACGTTTATCGAGGCGGAGCCCGCGTGGCGCGCCGGCCAGGCCGAGCGCAACTATGCCCGCCGTGGGTCGCTTCGCGTGGCCACCAAGTATCCGCGCATCGCGAGCGCCTGGTATGCCGAGCGCGGCGTGAACGCCGACATCGTTTCGCTGCACGGTAACGTCGAGTTGGGCCCCATTGTCGGTATGACCGACCGTATCGTGGACATCACCGCCACGGGCGCCACGCTGCGCGATAACGACCTGGTTATTACCGGTCGCATTATGGACTGCACGGCGCGATTCTTCGTCAACCCGGGTGCCGCGCGCCTGGACCCGCGCGTGCGCAACTTGGCCGATCGCCTGGCGGCGGCCGTGAAGGACAAGCATTTTGAGCCCGTTGCGGGCTCGGCACAATAGCGCGAGCACGCACGGGCGTCCCAACGTCTGGGCTGCGGGCCGATTGGCGCCGCCGCCCGGCCTCTCGTTTTTCGAACACAACCTCGACCGATAGGGGATACCGATATGAAGACCATCAAGCTTGCTCCCGGTGAGCGCCTCGTTACCAACCAGCTCAACCGCAAGGGTGTTCTGCCGCAAAACATCGTCGACGCCGCCCGCGATATCGTGGCCAACGTGCGTGCCAACGGCGATGCCGCGGTGCGCGATTACTGTCAGCGTTTTGACGGTGTCGAGCTGCAGAGCTTCCGCTTGCCGCAAGAGCAGATCGATGCCGCGCTCGAAGGTCTTGATCCGGCCTTTGTCGCTGCGCTCGAGAAGGCCGCGCGTCAGATTCGCGAGTTCCACCAACGCGAGGTCGAGCAGAGCTGGTTTACCACGCGTGCGGACGGCACGATGCTCGGCGTTAAGGTGACCCCGCTCGCGGCGGCCGGCATCTACGTGCCGGGCGGTCGCGCTCAGTATCCCTCCACCGTGCTCATGAACGCCATTCCCGCCAAGGTCGCCGGCGTCAAGCGCGTGGTTATGGTGACCCCGCCGCAAAAAGACGGCCTGATCAGTCCCTACACGCTCGCCGCGGCAAAGCTCGGCGGCGTGGACGAGATCTATATGGTGGGCGGCGCTCAGGCCGTGGCCGCACTTGCGTATGGTACCGAGACCATTCCGCGCGTCGACAAAATCACCGGACCGGGTAACGCCTTTGTTGCCGCGGCCAAGCAGATCGTCTCGGGTGACGTGGGTATCGATATGGTCGCCGGTCCCTCCGAGGTCTGCGTGCTGGCCGACGCCACGGCCAAGCCTATGGTGGTCGCGGCAGACCTGATGGCTCAGGCCGAGCACGATCCGCTGGCAGCCTGCTATCTGGTGACTTGCGACGAGCAGTTTGCGCGCGAGGTCGAGGCCGGCATCGACATTCTGGTGGCGCAGTCGCCGCGTGCCGAGATCACGCGCGCTTCGCTCGACAATGAGGGCACCATCGTGGTGGCCGCCGATATGGCTGCCGCCGTCGAGGCCGTGAACACCGTGGCGCCCGAGCACCTGGAGCTGCACTGCAAGGATGCGATGGGCCTGCTTGGCGGCATTCGCAACGCCGGCGCCATCTTTGTGGGCGCTTGGAGCTCCGAGCCGCTCGGCGATTATGTTGCCGGTCCCAACCACACGCTGCCGACCGGCGGCACGGCCATGTTCTCCAACCCGCTTTCGGTCGAAGAGTTCGT
>CAJMLY010000040.1 GCA_905214425.1 uncultured bacterium | reverse complement strand
ACCGAGCCGTACGCTTGAACTTAGAAGGGGGAGGCCTCGCGGCCTCCCCCTTTTTGCGTTTACGGGCTTTTGTCTCACATAGTAGCTGTGTTTTATAACCCTCGTTTGTCGCATCTTCTGTGAACGGGCTACAATAACTTAGTCTGTGCGATATGGAGGTGAACATGGCTGAAGCTGGTATCGGCGTTGATATCGTCGAGATTTCCCGCATGAAATCAATTCTTGAAAAGACGCCGTCGTTTGCTCGGCGTGTGTTTACCGAAGAAGAGTGTGCGTATTGCGATGCGTCATCGCGCCCTGCCGCTCACTATGCGAGCCGCTTTGCTTCGCGCGAGGCGGTGCTTAAAGCTCTCGGCACGGGTTTTAGTCAAGGCGTGGGTCGCAAGGATGTTTCGGTAACGCGTGATAAACTCGGCAAACCGAAGGCGCTGCTTTCGGGTCGTGCACTCGAGATCGCTCAAGAGCTTGGTGTTGTTGAGGTTGCTCTTTCCATTACGCTTACAGGAGACTTAGCCGTTGCGAATGCCATCGCGATTACCGAAGATGCTCGGCCTAAGCCAAAAGAGGAAAAGGTGAGCGCCAAGAAACGCGTTGCGCAGACATTTAAAGAGGCTCGCTCTGTTTTAGATGAGCTTGAGCAGCTGCAGAATTCAGCATTGACGGAGCACCTGGGCGATGCTTCGCAAGATACACTAGGAGCATAGATGAAACCGGTTTTGAGTACCGAAGAAGTCGTTCGTCTCGAGGATATCATCGAACGCGAAGGGACTTCGAAGGCCGAGCTTATGGAGCTAGCGGGTGAGTTTGCCGCCAACGAGGTCTTGAAGCTCAATCCCGATCGGGTTCTCGTTCTGGTCGGTTTTGGTAATAACGGCGGCGACGGTTGGGTTGCCGCCGATATCCTGAGCCATAAGGGTGTGGACGTGGATATCGTTTCTCCGGTTGAACCGGATGAGATTCCTGCTGCTCTGGCACGTCATGTTGCTCGTCGTACTGCCGGCCGCGATGTGCACGTTTGCGTCGGCCCTTCGCGTGACGAACTCGAGGTTTTGATCGATAAGGCCGATGTTGTTGTCGATGCCATTTTTGGTACCGGTTTTCACGGGAATCTGCGTGCGCCGTTCTCCATCTGGATTCCTACGGTCAATGAATGCGCCGATTGTGTCGTATCCATTGATGTCCCCTCGGGCCTGAATGCCGAGACGGGCGTTGTTGATGACGACTGCATTCGTGCCGAGCATACGGTGACGATGATTGCGCCCAAGATTGGTCTGTATAGCGCTGATGGCCCTGAGTATGCTGGCGATTTGATCTGCGGCAATCTTTACGACCGTCTTGACGAGGTCATCGATGATGTCGACCACGCCGCCGAGATTGTCGAGCCCGGTGACTTAGTTGATTACTTTGCTCCACTACCTACGAATATCGATAAGTATTCCCGTGGCTCTGTGCTTATTGTCGCCGGATCTGCGCAATATCCTGGTGCTGCCATTATGGCGGCCAAGTCTGCAGCTCGCGCGGGTGCTGGTTACGTGGCAGTCGCGGCTCCTGACGCCTGCGCCAATCTTATTCGCATGGCACTTCCTTCGATTCCCGTCTTTGCTATTCCGTCTGATTCCCGCGGCTCCTTTGGCGCCGCTGCGCGCATGACTGTGTGCGAGATTGCAAAGAAGTACAGCTGTGTACTGTGCGGTCCCGGTATGACGACATCTGCCGGCGCTATGCAGGTGGTTTCGGGCTTGCTCGAGCTTGATGTGCCGCTTATTTTGGACGCCGATGCACTCAACTGCCTTGCTAAGATTGCCATTGACGGTATTGATAGTAATCCCGAGATGTATCGTCGCGAGCAGCCGTTGGTTATGACGCCGCACTATCGTGAGCTTTCGCGTCTGGTTGCCGGTGACGAGGTGAACGACCTTGGTACCGCGATTGCGGCCGCGCAGAAGGTTGTCTGGGCTGCAGGCTCCGACAATCTGGTGGTCATTGCCAAGGGGCCGACGACGGCTATCTGTGGCGTTGAGCGTGTGCTGCTGCCGCTCTCGGGTCCGGCTTCTCTGGCAACTGCCGGTTCGGGTGATGTTCTCGCGGGTATTTTGGCCGGCACGCTTGCCACCATGCGCGACGAGATGGATCGTTGGGAGTTGCTGTATTCGTACGCCGTCGCACTTCACAGCTACGCCGGTTTTGCCGCGGCGACGGAGTATGGTGAGAAGAGCGTCATCGCGACCGATCTTATCGACTTGATCGGTCCTGCCATGGAACTGGCGGCAAAGGATGCGCTCGAAGATCTGGGAATCATGGACGAAGGGTCGGATGACTAATCATGAATAAAGCCGATTTGACGCGCTGGTCCTGGGTCGAGATCGACCGCGGGGCGCTCCGTCGCAACACGAGGGCCTATAAGAACTTGCTGAATCCACGTCAGCGCCTGTGCTGCGTGGTCAAGGCCGATGCTTATGGTCATGGAGCTGTTGAGTGCGCCAAGATCATGTATTCGGTCGGTGCCGACATGTTTGCCGTGGCGACGGTTAACGAGGGCGTTGAGCTCCGACAGGGCGGGATTACGAAACCCATCCTCATCCTAAGCGAGCCGCCTATCGAGGCCATTCCGACGTTGCTCGAGTTTGATATCATGCCCTCGGTCTATACGTCTGACTTTGCTCTTGCGTATGGCGAATGTGCCGTCGCGGCGGGCAAAGTGGGCAAGTATCATCTCGCCATCGAGACGGGCATGAATCGTATCGGCGTTCACTACACGCAGGTGCTCGACTTTGTCCGCGGTATAAATTTCCATCGCGGTATTCAGTGCGACGGCGTATTTACGCACTTCGCCACGGCCGATGAACCTTCGGGCTGGGACTACAAGCTGCAGTGTCAGCGCTTTACCGAGGCCGTTCAGGCCATTAAGGATGCGGGTTTTGAGTGCGGTATCGTGCACTGCGCCAACACGCCGTCCTCGATGCTCGACCCCTCGATGCATTTTGATATGATCCGCGCCGGCGTTGGCTTGTATGGCATGCAGCCGTGCGAGCTGAGTGGCCGCGTGATGCAGCTTGATCCCGTTATGAGCGTCCATGCGCGTGTGACGCGCGTGGCACACCCTGCGATGGGTGAGGGCGTGGGCTACGGTTTTACCTACCGCGTACCGCGTACGCGCGTTCAGATCTGCACGCTGCCGATCGGTTATGCCGATGGCCTATCGCGTACGCTTTCCAATCGTATGGATGTGCTGTATCGCGGCGAGCGCGTGCATCAGGTTGGCAATATCTGCATGGACCAGTTTATGGTCGCCATTCAGTCCAACCCGGCACACGAGATTCCCGAGGCCGAGTATGGTGACGAGATGATCATTGTCGGCCGCGATGGCGATGCCGAGATCACTATGGACGAGATGGCCCGACTGCGCGGAACGATTAACTACGAGGTCGCCTGCGGCTTTGGCATGCGTCTCGACAAGGTCTACGTGTAGGAGCCGCTATGGGCGTCATGCACATCCCCGGCCATACCCATCAGGCACCACGTGAGGTCGCACTCGAGGAAATTGAGGCCGTTCTGGGCGATTGTCACCTCTGCCAGCTCTACCAGTCGCGTCACAATATCGTGTTTGGCGTGGGAAACCCCCGCGCTCGCGTGATGTTTATTGGTGAGGCGCCGGGCCGCAATGAGGATTTGCAGGGCGAGCCTTTTGTGGGGGCGGCAGGCGAGGACCTCAACGGCATTTTGTCGCTGGCGGGGCTCAAACGCGAAGACGTCTACATTGCCAACGTGCTTAAGTGCCGCCCGCCGGGAAACCGCAATCCGCGTCCCGAGGAAGTGCTGGCTTGCTCGCCGTTTTTGCGTGAGCAGATTCGAAGCATCTGGCCTGATATTATCGTGACGCTCGGCAACCCCGCGACGCACTTTGTGCTTAAGACCGAGATTGGCATTACTAAGCTGCGCGGCAGGTTCCACCAGATGGGGCATTTTGTAGTAATGCCCACTTTTCATCCGGCAGCAGCGCTGCGCAATCCGGCGTGGCAGGAGCTGCTGGAGGAAGACTTTAAGATGCTGGGCGATTATCTGGAGCGACATCCCGCACCAGAGGACGCCTCGGAATAATAAGGAGCATATATGTCCCTGGAGCGCCTGGGGGTAGGTACTTACAAAACGACTTGCGCTGCCGATACGGAGTACTTTGGCGAGCTAATTGCACCGTGCCTTGAGGACGGCGATGTGCTTATCCTGACCGGTGGCCTGGGAGTGGGCAAAACTCACTTTACCAAGGGCGTCTCGCGCGGGCTGGGCGATGGACATATGGTTACGAGTCCTACGTTTGCGCTCATGGCCGTTCACGATCAAGGTCGTATTCCGCTGTTTCACTTTGATCTATACCGCCTGGAGCATGCCTACGAGCTCGAGGATACGGGCATTTTCGATGTGCTGGGCTATGAGGGTGCTTGCCTGCTGGAATGGGGCGAACAATTCCAGGACGAGCTGACGGATGAGTATCTTTCGGTGACGCTCAAGCGTGATGAGGGCGACAGCGATGTGCGAACGATAACGCTTGAGGCGCACGGTGACCGCGCAATGGAGCTTTCCCATTTGATTGATAAGGCTGTACAAGATGAGCTTGCATAACGACAACGCGCTGGTGGTGGCGCTCGATACCTCGACCGACATGCTTGCCTGCGCGGCAAGCTGGATTGATGGGCAGACGGGCGGGACGAAGCTCGTGAGTGGCGACCACATGTGTCGCCGTCACGCCAACGTTGAGCTCGTGAATACCGTTGATGGCGTGCTGGCTCAAGCCGGTCTGGATCGCAGCGATGTTGGTTGCTATGTGGTCGGTCGCGGCCCGGGGTCCTTTACGGGTGTGCGCATCGGCATCTCCACTGCCAAGGGCCTCGCGCGTGGTGCCAATGTTCCGCTGCTGGGCGTGTCGACGCTCGACGCTTGCGCTTGGACGGCGTGGAAGGCTGGCGTGCGCGGCAAGCTTGGTATCTTGGCCGATGCTATGCGCGGTGAGGTATATCCGGCGCTGTATATGCTGGTCGATGAGGGTCCCGAGCGTCAATTTGAGCGCGAACACGTGGTCAAGGCCGCCGTGGCGCTCGATGAGTGGCGCCGAGCAGCGGACTGGGACCAGGTTCAGCTGACCGGTGACGGTCTCGTGCGCTATGGCAAGCTGCTGGGTGAGGACGAGACCGCCCGCTGCGTGGAGCGCGACCTGTGGTGGCCTTCGGGCGAGGGCTTGCTGCTCGCGCACGCTGCGGGCGACGGCGATCCGGCCCGCGTCCTGCCGATTTACACGCGCCTTTCGGATGCCGAGGAAAACGAGCGCAAGCGTCTTGGTCTTGCCGAGAGTGCGCACAGCGAAATTACGGGCGTTGCCGATGAGCTCGCCGGTCGTCATCTGCAGTTCCGTCCCATGGGCGCGGCGGATGCCGAGGGCGCGAGCGCGCTGGAGGCCGCCTGCTTTGAAGGTGCCGGACACGAGGCGTGGACGCCGGGCATGTTCCTGTCCGAACTGGGCGAGGACGTCGCTGCGCCGCGTAGTTGGTGGGTGGCACACGACGACGGCAAGCTGCTGGGCCTTGCCGGCGGTATGGTCGTGGACGGTGATGTGCAGATTCTGGATGTCGCCGTCGACCCGGCACATCGCCGTGAGGGCATTGCCCGCAAGCTGCTGTCGCACGTGAGCTATGATGCCCAGATGCTCGGCTGCACTACGGCTTCGCTCGAGGTCGAGGACGGTAACGAGGGAGCGATCGCGCTTTATAACGCTCTGGGCTTTACCGAGGCTGGCCGTCGCCGCGGCTACTATGGTGCCGGCAAGGACGCCATCGTCATGACGGCTCCGCTGCCCCTGGTGCTTCCGGTCGACAATGCTTCGCCCGAGCCGACGGCGGCAGAGCAGCGCGTATGGCCGCTGCCTGCGCCTTGGCGCTCTGCCGAGGAACGTGTCGAGATTGAGCGTCGCCGCCTAGTGCTTGCCATCGAGAGCTCCTGCGACGAGACGGCGGTGGCGATTATCGATGCGGATGGCAATATGCTGGCCAACCAGGTGTCGACGCAGATTGATTTTCATGCACGCTTTGGCGGCGTGGTGCCCGAGATCGCCTCGCGCAAGCACGTCGAGGTGATTGTGAGTGTCGTGGATGCGGCACTCGAGGACGCCGCAGCGTCGCTGGGCCTTACGGGCGGAGCCATTACACCAAGTGAGCTTGCCGCCGTGGGCGTGACACAGGGTCCGGGCCTGGTTGGCGCCCTGGTGGTGGGCGTCGCCTTTGCCAAGGGCTTTGCGTATGCTGCCGGCAAGCCGCTCGTGTGCGTCAATCATCTGGAGGGCCACCTGTTTGCCAACCTGTTGGCGCAGCCCGACCTCAAGCCCCCGTTTATCTTTACGCTTGTCTCGGGCGGGCACACCATGCTCGTGCACGTGAAGGCATGGGGCGACTACGAGGTACTTGGTGAGACACTCGACGATGCTGTGGGCGAGGCCTTCGACAAGGTAGCCAAGGCGTTGGGTCTGGGCTATCCCGGTGGCCCCATCATCTCCAAGCTGGCCGAGACGGGCAACCCCAAGGCGATCGATTTCCCCCGTGCGCTTAACAGCAGAGGAGACTATCGCTTCTCGCTTTCGGGCCTTAAAACCGCTGTGACGCTCTACATCGAGCAGGAGACCAAGGCTGGGCGCACGATTCACCTGCCCGATCTGGCGGCTTCGTTTGAGGCAGCCGTCTTTGACGTTCAGTACAAGAAGGCCAAGAACGCGCTGCATGCCACCGGATGCAAGGAATACTGCATCGGCGGCGGCGTCTCGGCTAATCCGCATCTGCGCGAGATGATGATCAAGAAGCTTGGGCGTCAGGGGATCCGCGTAACGGTGCCGCCCTTGTCTGCCTGTACCGATAACGCAGCCATGATCGCGGAGGTCGCCCGCCGCAAATTCGACCGAGGTGAAATCTCGTCGTTCGACGTCGACGCCGATCCAAACATGACGCTGTAGCTGGTACGGCGCGGTCCCCGGACGGAGGGGCCGGATATAAGGTTTCCTGCTCTACAGTCCTGCGCAAGACGAAGGCCACATTAAGTGGCCTTCTTTGCGTGCGGAACTCGCGATAAACCTTATATCCGGCCCCTCCGGCCGGGGACCTTTCTGTATCGATATGGCTTCTGGGCTGGATCGGCGTCGACAACGTCCAGCAAGGTTAACCAGCCTGCGTCGAATTTCCGGCGTTCTTTAGCTGAAAGAAAAAGTTGGTGTGCGGAGCTTTGCTCCGCATTTGGGATGGGAGCTCCCGCGGCTCCCGAGGGGGCATCTCTCATGCAAAAACTTTTGTCGGGTAAAGTCCGAGGTTAGTGGCGTTTTATAACGAGAAATTCAAAAAAGTTGAAAATTCATTACTTATTTGCGTTGACTTTAGGTAACTAAAGTTTCATACTGCTTTTCATCCACTGGGGGATGTGAACACGCACGGATTGTTCGCATCATGATTGAAGAGGATTTCCTAGACATGTTCACGCATCAGCTAAACATTATCAGCGTAGTAATTATCTGATGCGGGTTAGCACATACAGCTAGCCCGTACGATAACGGGCGGCTGATGAAGATGAGGGCCGTCGAGCGCAACCGACGGCCCTCATTTTTTATGTCTAGGAAGTTCTTTTTAGAGGAGGAAATGTAATGAACGGAGTTTTGCTCATGGTTGTGGCCGCGGCGGTGCTCGCCTGTGGCTATCTGGGCTACGGCCGCTGGCTGGCCAACAAGTGGGGCGTTGACAAAGAGGCCCTCACGCCGGCCAAGCGCATGAAGGACGGCAAGAGCTTCTCGCCCGTCTCCGCCTTTACCGCGTTCTCGCACCAGTTCAGCTCGATCTGCGGTGCTGGCCCTGTCACGGGTACGATCGTCGCCATGGCCTTTGGCTGGCTGCCCGTCGTGCTCTGGGTCCTCGTCGGCGGCATCTTCTTTGGCGCCGTCCACGACTTTGGTGCTCTGTACGCTTCGATGAAGAACAACGGCAAGTCGCTCGCTCAGCTCATCGAGAAGTACATCGGCAAGACCGGCCGTCGCCTGTTCCTGCTGTTCTGCTGGCTGTTCTGCATCATCGTCATCGCCGCCTTCACTGACATGGTCTGCAAGACGTTCATGTTCACCCCGGCCGTTGACGCTTCTGGCGCCGCTACCGGTGCCATCGACTTCACCAAGTCCTATGCCGCTGGCTGCGCTGGCACCATCTCCATCCTGTTCACCTTCGTCGCTATCGCCTTTGGTTGGGCCCAGAAGAAGTTCAACCTCACCGGTGCCGCCGAGTTCGTCACCGGCGTGGTCCTCATGGTTCTCATGTTCGCCGTCGGTATGCAGTTCCCGGTCTACCTGGATAAGTTCCAGTGGTTCGCCGTCGTCATGGTCTACCTGGTCTTTGCTGGCGCCATGCCCATCCAGATGCTCAAGACCCCGCGTGACTACCTCACTTCCATCATGATGATCGTCATGATCGCCTGCGCTGTCCTCGGCATCGTCGTCCTGGGCGTTAACGGCCAGGCCACTATCACCGCTCCGGTCTTCACCGGCTTCTCCACTGCCTCCGGCATGATGTTCCCGGTCCTGTTCGTTTCCGTCGCTTGCGGTGCTCTCTCCGGTTTCCACAGCCTCGTTTCTTCCGGCACCTCTTCTAAGCAGGTCGAGAAGGAGCAGGACGCCGTCAAGGTCGGTTATGGCGCCATGATCGTTGAGTCCTTCGTCGGCATCCTTGCCATCATCGTCGCCGGCATCATGTTCTCCGACATGAACACCGCCGGTACCGGCGCCCTCAACGCCGGTGTCGCTTCCACCCCGTTCCAGATCTTTGCCGCTGGCATCTCCCGCGGTATGCAGGCCTTCGGTGTTGACGGCACGCTTGCTACCGTCTTCATGACCATGAACGTCTCCGCACTGGCCCTGACCTCGCTCGACGCCGTCGCCCGCATCGCCCGCACCTCGTTCTCTGAGTTCTTTGCCCAGACCAACGACGCTCTGGCCGTCGACTCCAAGGCCGGCTACATGAAGGTCCTCGGCAACCCCTGGTTCGCCACGGTCGTCACCCTGCTTCCCGGTCTCGCCCTCGCCTTTGGCGGTTATACCAACATCTGGCCGCTCTTTGGTGCTTCCAACCAGCTGCTCGGCGGTATGACCATGATCACCCTCGCCGTGTTCTGCAAGTGCACCGGCCGCAAGGGTTGGATGCTCTACGTGCCCGTCGTCTTCCTGCTCTGCTGCACCTTCACCTCGCTGGTCCAGAGCGCCATGGGCTGCATGATCGCTGTCCAGCAGTTTGGTTTCTTCGGTACTATCCCGGCTACCGCCACCACGGCTGCCGTCTCCGTCGCCGCTACCAAGGGCCTGCAGCTCGTCTTTGCCGTCCTGCTGATGGTCCTGGGCCTCATCGTTGCCGTCAACTGCCTCAAGGAGTTCTTCGGCAAGGAGGCCGGTTCCATGCCCGACGAGGAGCCCGAGTGGTCCGAGATGGGCAAGGCTGAGTATGGTCGCGCCGCTGCCGCCGAGGCTCCTGCCGACGCCGAGGCCGCCAAGGCCTAGTCGGTCGGACGGGTTGAATCTCCCATCTATTTGACTCGGAAAGACCGGGTCCGCAATCAAGCGGACCCGGTCTTTTTTCTTGTGAGAACAGGTGGTGCAAGGGCGTTCTCGCAGATGTTTTGCGTGGATAGGCTCGTGCGTTGTACCATATGGACGTATATGTGTGCATATGAAAGGGGCCCCGTGGCCAAGACGGTATATTCCGATAATCAAAACAATGTCGATGCTCTGGCTGAGCGTCTGAGCAGCCAGACATCGCTTTCTGCCGAGCGCGCCAAGCTGGTTGCCTACGACCTGCTCTGCCGCAAGGCGCTCAAGATTAAGTCGAGCGCGCTGGCGCAGATTTTCCGCTCCGTCGATAAGGAATGCGACACCAAGGCGATGCGCGATGAGCTTATCGCGGCAAATATCGTGACCAAGATCGAGGGCAGCGGCATTAACGGGCGCCCGGCGTTCTATACCATCAATGTCGAGATCCGCGATGCCCAGGAGCAGCCTGCCGAGTCCGTCGAAGATTTTGTCGTCGAGGATTCCGCTGACGTGCCTGCTGTGGAAGAAGCTGCTCCGCGTGAGCATGTCGATACCGATGAGTTGCTCGATGAGAACGTCGTGCGTGCCTTTACGGCCAAGGCAGGACGCGGCGGTTTTGGCGGGGGTGGCAAGCGCGATGCGCAGCGCCGCGCCCAGCAGGAGCGCTTCCGTCGTGCCGTTGCTCAAAAGGGTGAGACGGATGCCGAGGCTGTTGAGAACGAGGTTGCTGCCGAGTCGCAGAGGCCCGCGAAGGAGCAAAAGCCCGTGGAGGCCCAGGAGCCCCAGCGTCGCCGTGGTGCCCACTTTAAGGCTGCGCAGCAGGATGTCGCGCATGAGGTTGAAGAGCCTTCCGAGGTTGCAGACGATGTTGAGGAGTCTGCCAAGAAGGCTCCGGGTTCATGCCGTCCCGGGCGTGGTTTTGCGAGGCGCGCGTATCCCGTAAGGCGTCAGGAGAAGGGCGAGCCGGCTCCGACCGCTCAGGCCGAGAAGGCCGAACAAACCGAGAAAACCGTTGAGCCGGCGGCTCGCGAGCAGAAGCCTGTTGAGCCGCAGCTTGAGGTTGCTGCCGAGGCCAAGGGCGAGCAGCCTACTGATGGGCAGACGGAGCAGGGCGCGTCGAGCAGGCCTCGCCGCCGTCGCCATCGCGGGGGTCGCAGTTCCCATGCCGAGACTGCAGCCGAGAAGACCACGCCGCAGGACGAGGATGCGAAGGCCGAGGTTTCTTCGGGGCAGCCTAAGCGCCAGCCGGCGAAGGAGAGCAAGTCCGATCGTCCGCAGAAGCAGGCGTCTATGCCGAAGCGCGAGCGCAATTCCCAAGGCGATTCTAAGCGCAGGTCTCAGAAGAAGCCGGAGTCTGCCGCAGCAGATGCTGCTGCCCAGCAGCCCGAGTCGGCCGTCCACGGCGAGGTATCGGCGTTTGCCCTTGCCCGCGTTTTAGGCAGGCAGCTGCTCAAAGTTGTCCCTACGCCTACGGCGCTCTCTAAGATCAAGGAGCAGCAGACACAGATCGTAAAGGTCGAGGGCAAGGACGGCAAAAAGGCTCCGCAGCGCACTCAGCACAACGAGATGTCCAACCGCAAGATTGCCGAGGAAATCGCAATCATCCAGGCTTGGATCGAGCAAAACCGAGGTGCCGATACGCCGGTTGCCTCGCGCCGCCAGCGTGCCTACCAGATTTTTAACGACGAGAAGGCTTTTGACGGCAAGCACGGCGAGCGTCTAATTCGGCGTATGACCGAAAAGGGCATCAGCATGCAGGCGATCAAGGTCGCCCCCAACCGCCCCGTGCACTTTACGGGTTTCTTTACGCTGGGCGCCGACAAGCCGTTCATTATGGTTGAGAACCTGGATACCTACGACGAGATCGTCAAGCTGCTGCGTGGCCGCAAGCACGCCAAGCTCTTTGGCATCAAGGTGGGCGGCGTGATTTTTGGCGGCGGATGCAAGGCGAGCGTCTCGCATGCCCTGGACGATTATCTGGCCGAGATCGGCTATCGCTTTAACTACGTCTACTACGTGGGCGATATCGACCGCGAGGGCGCGCGCATCGTCGAGCAGGCTCGCAATGCCAATGTGGTTGAGATTCGCCTGCATGCCGGCATGTACCGCGCCATGCTCGCCGAGCACAAGCGTCGCGTGAAGGCCGGCGGAGAGTGCGAGCCCGCGGCTGCCAACCAGGGCGTGCCGCAGAACTTGGCGGCGACGATCAAGGATCTGCCCATGGTCACGCGTGTGCAGTTCCGCAACGTGCTACGTGAAGGCGGGCGCATTCCGCAGGAGATTCTGATGACCGCAGACTATCGGGATGGCGACTCGGGAAGCTTCGACCGCATGCTCAACAACTAGGGCGTTCGGCCCCGGGAGAGTGGGGACACCGGCTTAGGTTTCCTGCTCTACAGTCCTGCTCACGACGGAGGCCACATTAAGTGGCCTCCTGTTCGTGCGGAACTCGCGATAAACCTAAGCCGGTGTCCCCACTCTCCCGGGGCCTGCGGCTACTTGGTTGTCGCATGCGGGTCGCTTTTCGGAACTGGGCTGATATTTTCTAGATGAAAGGCGCTCTTGGTCCTTATGGGCTTGGGGCGCCTGTCTTTTAAAGGTAGATTTTTGGGAGGCCGGCACTTGGAGACGTTCCTTTAGTGCCGGCACTTTAGGAACGTCTCCAAGTGCCGGCTGTGGGACGGAGGGATTCCGCGTCCGCCTTTTCGGCGGCCGCGCCCCGCTGCGTCGCTTCGCTCCTTGCGTGCTGCGCTGGAAAAC
>CAJMLY010000039.1 GCA_905214425.1 uncultured bacterium | reverse complement strand
TGCCCTACCGGGAGTAGCCCCGACGGTTGACAAAACTATAGGAACACCCAATGACCACCTTACAGAGCTTCCAGCGCGGCGGCGATGCGCTTCATGGCGGCATCGGCGGATGCTTGGTCGGGCGCCTCGGCCAGCACGCGGATAACCGACTCGGTTCCGCTCTTGCGCACGAGCACGCGGCCCTCGCCTGCCAGCGCAGTCTCGGCCTCGGCGATGGCGGCCTGCACGCCCATGTTCTCGAGCGCGGCGTCCTTATCCGCTACGCGCACGGCAACCTGCGCCTGCGGCAGCAGCTTGCACGGAGCCGTGAGCTGCGAGAGCGTCTCGCGCTCGGCACGAATCACTTCCATCACGCGCAGCGAGGTCATAATGCCGTCGCCCGTGCGCTCGATATCGCCAAAGATCGTATGGCCCGTCTGCTCGCCGCCCAGGCTGTAGCCGCCCTCGCGCATCTTGGCATACACGTGACGGTCGCCCACGCCGCTGGTCACGGCGCTCAGTCCGGCAAGCTCCAGCGACTTGACCAGACCAAAGTTGCTGGCGATCGTCGGCACCACGGTACCGCCCGAAAGGCGACCGTGCTTGTTCAGATACACGCCGCACACGTACAGGATCTGGTCGCCGTCTACCACGCGACCGCGCTCATCCACGGCCAGGCAGCGGTCGGCATCGCCGTCATAGGCAAAACCCACATCCAGGCCCTGCTCCACCACGTGGCGCTGCAGGCGCTCCATATGCGTGGAGCCGCAGTCGACGTTGATGTTAAAGCCATCGGGCGCGGCGTTGATCACGCGCACGTCGGCACCGAGCGCGTCAAACACCGGCTTGGCCACCGAGGAAGCCGAGCCGTTGGCGCAGTCGATGCCGATCTTGACGCCCTGCAGCGAAAAGTTCGCACTTGCAATGAGCGAAGCAATGTAGCGGTTGCGGCCCTGCATGTAGTCCACCGTGGCGCCGATGTGATTGCCCGTTGCCAGCGGCACCTCGCTCTTGCCATCGATGTAGTCCTCGATGAGCTCCAGCACGTCCTCGTCCATCTTAAAGCCGTCGCTGTTGACGAGCTTAATGCCGTTATCGCAAAACGGGTTGTGGCTCGCGCTGATCATGATGCCGCAATCGAAGCAGCCTTCCACGGTCTGATGCGCTACGCCCGGCGTGGGGATCACGTGCAGCATATAGGCGTCCGCACCGCTCGCGACCAGGCCGCTCACTAGCGCCGCCTCGAACATATAGCTCGAGCGACGCGTGTCCTTGCCCACGATGACGCGTGCCTTGCGCTCGCGGTTGGCGCCGTAATACCAGCCCACAAAACGGCCAATCTTATAAGCGTGCTCTACCGTCAGCCCAACGTTGGCCTCGCCGCGAAAGCCGTCGGTGCCAAAGTACTTCATGCGCTCTCCTTACAAAATGGGGGCGAACAGATTGCCTGTCCGCCCCAAAATGGTACTCGATTATCTGCGCTACCAGAAAAATCCTACGCCGACGCGCTGTCGCGAGCCGCCTGGCATGTAGGAGTCTGACGCAGCGTAAGCGGCTTGTCCCCCGCCTCGGCCGACGTGGTCAGCGTATACGTAATCGTCGTCGTCTCGCCAGCATGCAGGTCAACGGTGCCCGAATAGAAGGGGATTCCATGCCACGTAGCGGCGCCAAGACCAAACTGGGTGCCCTCGACGGTCAGATCAGTAATGTTGCCGCCCGTCGGGGCAAACAACGAGACATTCAGACGCTCGTCGTCACGCGCGGCATCGGGCGCGCTCGCCGCAACGTAATCGGGCAGCTTGCCAGCTTCCTCCTGCGTCATGATGTTCGTCAGGGTAACGGTGATGCGATAGGAGCATGTGCCGTCGCCGTTCTTCACGCCCTGGCCAATCTGCGTGTCGGCGTTCAGGTACCAGTCCAGCTTGGAGAAGCTCAGGTTGTTAAAGTAAACACCGGCAACGGGATCGGCACTCGGATCATCCGGATCGGGCAGCGAAGCGTCAATGCCCGTCTCTTTGATGGCATTCTGCTCATCATCGTTTCTCATCCAAGCAATCAGACGACCCTCTTCGGCACCGCGCTCGAATGCACCGACAAGCTTTGTAACGTCGACGTCACCGATGCCACCGAGAATCTTGTCGAAGGCAGCGCTGGCGACGGATGCAAAGATGCCGTCCGACTCCTCGACCGGATAGTTCCAGTAAACATCGTGCATGAGGACCTTTGCGGCGTTGGTGCCGTCGACAACCGTTCCGTCGGGCAGCGAGACATTACCGACGAGGCCCAGCAGATACTGCAGGAACACCGGGTCGATACCCACGACGCCGTCAACGTCCTGCCCATACTGGGACTTCCACAGCGCAGCGACACGCTGCGAGTTGCGGGGCCAATCGGGCGAATACGCGTTACCAGAGTTGTACAGGTTACTGTGGTCACCAAACAGTGCCTCGTCCTCTTCGTCGACGCTCTCAACCGCCTCGTCTTTGCCAAGCGCAATACATGGAACAAACTCGCCAATCGACATCTGGCCGTCGGTGACCGAAATCAGGCCCTGCGAACCGCCAAAGCCGCCGCAAGCACGAATCTCGACGTTGTTCATGGCGTACACAAGGTAGTTGCGCGTCTGGCCGTTGGCGCCGAGCATCTGGGGAAGGACGGGGGCGACCTTCTCCGCCGCGTCAACCGCGCCGTTGAGGGTGGCAAAGCCGTCCTTGGCCTTATCGACCAGCTCGGTCACCTGGGAAATATGAGTATCGCCAATGCCCTGGACCTTCTCGTTGGCGCTCTTGAACACCTTCGAGCTGCTGGAAAGCGAATCGGCAACGGCCTGCAGCGCGGACACGTTAATCATGCCGTCCTGGAACAGCTTGCCGGGCGTGGCCTGCGAGAGGTTATCGGCCATGGGAACCAGCGCGTTGCTCGAGACATCGGACAGGGCATCAATCATGGTGCGGGCTGCGTTGATGTCACTGCCATACACCGGGATAAACGAAGCCGCCGTCCACAGCGGGCTCGAGGTCTCCGCCTTCATGCTGTTGCAGAGCTCATCGATCTTCTTCGCGTCGTCAGGCAGCGTCGAAAAATCGCCCGACGTGACCTTGTCCTTAAGGCCACCGACGATCTCGACAGCCTCCTTCGCTTCACTCTTTACAGTCTTTGCCGAGTTAAGCAGCATAAAGCCGCTTGCGCCAAGCGCAACGAGAAGCACCGCGACTACAGCGGCAATAATGGCGCCGGTGTGACGCTTTTTGCGCTCGCCCTTACGATGGCGATGACGGACCAGACCGTCAGAGGTCGAACTCGACGAAGCGTCGCTACCGTAGTTCAAGCCAAAATCGTAATAATCTTCCTTGGAACCCGAGCCCGCAAACTCGGTACCGCTATCATCCAGGCGAGCGAACGTGCCAGTCTCGGAGGCGCCGGTGTAAATCGTGCCGAGGTTACCCGTAAGCCCCGCGCCACCGGCAGAGGGAGTATTGTTGGCGGCCTTGTCGGCATTAACGTTGCCGGTGGCATTCGCGGCGTTGGCAGCACCTGCGTTGTTCGCGGGTACCGAAGGAGCCCCGCTCGGCTGCGACGTGGAGGTTGCACCGCCCGCAAAGACATTCCCTCTTGCGCGGCCGGTCTTTTTTGCCTTTTGAGACTGCTCGTACAGAGCGGTAAACATCGCCGTCTCGCCCGGGGACACGCGCTTACCGGAACCGCCCTGTCCAGCGCCGCCCGGCGTGCCGGCCTTACCAGCCCCGTTCGGACGCGGCGGAACTGCAGGACGGCCGCTATCGCTGCCCTTAAAGTGATTACCAGCCATAAAGAAATCCTCGCAATTGAGTCGCAATGAAAAAGTCCATAACGCTACTAGTTTATGGCATTTTGGGCATCGACAGCTAAACTCCAGACACGGACGTCAATTGGCGAAAATGCGGCACAACACCTTTTCCGTCTTGGCGGCGGCGCCAGCTACACCGTGAGGAACATCATCACGATGATCATGGCAAAGCCGATAAGGTCGGTCGGCAAAAACACCGTGCCCAGCATAACGGCGCTGGTGATGGTCGCCGAAACCGGCTCCACAGTTCCGATGAGGCTCGCGCGCACCGAGCCGATGTCCTTAACGCCCTGCATATAAAGCATGTAAGCAAAAAACGAGCCGATAACCACGAACACCGCGAGCGCCTCGACGCCGGCAGCGTCGAGCGCCGGCATATGCGCCCAGGGCTGCACGAAGACGCACGAGACCACGCCTGCCGCGAGCATTGCCGAGCCCGTGACGATGGGGCTGCCGTATTCGGGCAGGATCTTGGCGGGAATCACCGCCATACACGTGGCGCTGACCGCACACATAAGACCTGCTGCCAGGCCAAGCGGCGAGATATTCAGGCTGGTGGGGTCGCCGCCGGTGGCGATTAAAAAGGTTCCACCCAGAGCTAGGCCAATGCCGATGACTTCGCGAGTACGTGGCATGCGGCGATCGATCACGCAGGTGTAGCCCATGATGATAACGAGCTGCAGGCACTGGAGCACCGTCGCGGTTCCGGCGTTCGTCAGGCGCACGGCCGAAAGATAGCAAAACTGGTTGAACAGCAGGCCAAAGGCGGTAAAGAGCAGCAGCTGCTTGCGATCGGCGGGCGTGGTCCAGAGCTTAATCAGGCGCTCGCGGTCGCGCGTAACAACCACGGCCATAAAGAGTAGACCGGCGAGAATCTGACGCACGCTCATAAGCCACAAGGTGTCGACGTGGTAGGTATCGAACAGAAAGCTCGCGCTGGTGCCCGAAAAGCCCCAAAACGAACCGCCCACCAGCGTAGCCAAGACACCCGTGATCATCTTGCGCGTCGAAGCGCTGTTCAAGCGGTCGCGCCATGCGCGACGGGTGTTGCGGCTGAGCTCGTCCGTGCCCTCGGGCACATCAATGTTCGATATATCGGTCATCGGCACCGAAGCCTCTGCACCTTCGACCTGCTCGACACACTCTTTGCTCATTCCACTCCCCCGAAACAGTCTGGAAGCAATTCGGCTTACCTTACCACGGCGAAGTCATCAGCTGGAGGCTTGTCCGCTTATCGGTAGGACAATTCCGCAGGCGTCTTTCCATAGCTCGATACCGCAATGGCCTTGCATTAGTCGACAGCCAAATCGCGGCAGCAGACTCTTTTGAAATGGATATGACAAAGCCTCCGAATTCCACAATGTAAGCGATTTTTAAAAATGTTCTTGCCACCGAGTTCAGGCTCCGTTATATTATCCCTTGCGCACTTGCGCACCCTTGATCGGGCGTTTAGCTCAGGGGGAGAGCGCTTCCCTGACACGGAAGAGGTCAGAAGTTCAAATCTTCTAACGCCCACCAAATGTTCGCAGCTCAGAGGCTATGTCCTCTGGGCTGTTTTGTTTTATGTCGCCAAATCAGCTGGCAACTCCAACCGCCCAAGCAACCACCCTGCCCATGCACAAAACCGCGCCAATAGCCACCGAGGCCGAGACCAACGCGTCTCGAACCCATCCGAGCCGCAACTTCTCGGCAAAACGCCGCGATGTCTGCGCCCTGCGGTATCCTTGAGCCACTTGCACCTGCAGCACCAAGGAGCCGCCATGCGCACCGAGCTCGATGTCCCCTTTTCGCACAAAGAAGAAGCCAAGGCGCTGGGCGCCAAATGGGATCGGACCAAGAAGATCTGGTATGTACCCAGCGGCGTCAACCCCGAGCCTTTTGCCGAGTGGCTGCCCGGTGTTGACCGATCCGACCCCTCGGCGCCGTATATATATCTAGTACTGGGCAAGCGCGAGTGCTGGAAGTGTCACAAAGAGACCTCGGTCGCGGCCTTCGGCATTCCTTATCGAGCCGATAACGACAAAAGCATCGCCATTGCGCACGCGCCCAACGAAGCCGGGCACATTGCCATCGACACGGCCAACGCCAACGCACTCGCCATCGTGCCCGCTCTTGGCTGCGTGCCAGGCGAGATCCGCGACTATCTTTCTAAGCGCTGCGGCTACAAGCCCGTAGGCGCGCGAGCCTCCAAAGCCCCGTCGCTCGGCAACACGTGCACCAGTTGCGACGCGCTGCAAGGCAGCCGCTATCTGTTCGAGGAGCCCTCGTCCCCATTTGCCCTCACTGCCATCAACAAGCTGCCGGCACTGGAGTTTGTGCGCGTCGAAGTTGCCGGCGTCTTTGGCGTCCCGGCCACGCGCACCGACTTTGACCAGGCGCTCTTTACCTGGGCACGCGACCATCACGCCGAGTTCCACAGACAACTCGGTGAGGGGGTTTATTTGTAGAGATGACATCGGGGCACTGAGGAGCAGGAACTCAATCGTTAAACAAGCCCAAAACGCTACAGCCCCAGAATGTGCTCCAGGTAGCCCTTGTTGAACCAGAACGATTGCTTCGTCATCCAGCGCCCGTCGGGCAGTTCGTAAGCGTTCCTTGCGATGTCACCGATCTCTGTTCCATCGGAAAACTTGTAAGCCGCTTTTGACGTATGCGGGCGAACGTGGACAATCGGGTTATCCGCCATACCGGGCAGATTGTTGGTCACCTTGAGCTTTCCACTCGCGTCCCGATACGGACTGAGCTTAACGCCCTCACGAATTACCTTGCGAGTCTCATCCCAGCAGGCCTTTGCGGGGCCCTCGATTTCGTTTGCCGGCATTGCCCAGAATAGGCAGCGGTCAAGACGCCACTCCCCCTCGTGGTCCTCACGGAACACGACAAAGAAGAAACGGTTGGTCTCAAGGCGCGCACGGAAGGATGACGTTTCCCAATCCTCATTGATTAGCTGCTTAAACTCAAACGGAGGGAAAGACATTGCCTGCTCGATGTGTCCCCTCTTATTAACGCGACAAACGCGGACGTTAATCCCAGCCTTAACGAACTCCTCGGCAGCATTGCTTTTAATTCCGAGCATTCGATAAACGAGTGTCGTCCATTGCGCCTTGTTTCCCGTGTATTCCAGGCCGTACTGCTCTGCAATCTGGCGATCGGTTTCACCATAGTGGCGCTCGATAAGCGCAGTAACGTAGCTTTCGAAATCAATGGACTTGTCGCCGGCCTGGACGATACTCTCGCCAATGCGCGGAGCACCGAGAACATAGGTATGAAGCACATAGTCCATGTACGAGCGCTTGAGTGAGAAGGCACGACGCTTCGCGCGACGGTGCTCGATCTCGCCCGTATCGGTGTTGAAGTACTCGTAATACTGGTCAACCCACATCGTCGCTTCGGTTGCGCCCTTTGTGCAGGCGCCCAAGTAGGTGGTCATGCCCTCCGACAGCTCGTCCGCGCGACCATCCTGAATGTACGAAATGATCTTCTCGTAGTCGGCGCGAATGATCTTCATATCCTCTTCGGGCAGACGAACCATGACTGCACGCTCAATGCGCTGGTCGTATTTGTCGATGGAGCGGTCACGGCCGTAGTAGATCAGCAGGATATTGCTGAGCTTGGTCTTGAGATGCGAGCTGTCGTAGTCGAGCGAAACGGGACGGTCGTAGGGAATCATCGTCAAGACAAGACGCTCGCCGGCAGACTTGCGACCATCCTTGAGCACGTCGAAGCATGTTGCCTTGAGTTCCACACCCGCCTCGGGAAAGTCCGGCCGATCATCGCTGTTGGCCTTGTAGCCAAAGTAACGCTCCTCGATCAGGGTTCCCATACCGCCCTTGTACTTCTTAGACCCAAAGTCCTTGGACGCACTCTCCCCCTCCGGCGCAATGCCAAGCTCAAGAATATCGCGAAACGTCATCCCGTCGAGATTGGCAGCATACCGCTCGATGCTTGAAGGGTCAGAAAAATCAGTATCGTCAAGCATGCGCTTGAAGTCGAGATGCTTCTTGGACATGGCAAATCCTCTCGAAATAAGACATGATCTAATATGTATGCTACTGTAAATTCGGGTTATACCGTGAAGATCCCCTAGGGGATCTTCCATTTGCAACCCGATTTCTGTACCCTTGATCTTTGCATTTGCAGCGATTTGGGGGAGTGAGTATGTCAGAGGTCAAAATCGCCGAGCTTTTTGCTGGCGTCGGCGGATTCCGTTTAGGCCTCGAAGGCTACGCTGACCCTCGTTATCCAGATTTCTACATGAAGCCCGCCGGGCCCTTTCGCACCATTTGGGCCAACCAGTGGGAACCGCCCGGAACCAAGTCGCGTCAGTTTGCGGCACGTTGCTACATGGACCGCTTTGGCGAAGATTCCGTTGTCAACGAAGATATCAATAAGGTCTTAGAGCAGGCTGAAGCCGGCGAGATTGAAATTCCCCGTGTCGACATGGTCGTCGGTGGCTTTCCCTGCCAAGACTACTCTGTCGCGCGTCCTCTCAATCAGGCGCACGGCATCGAGGGCAAGAAGGGTGTCCTGTGGTGGGACATCTATCACTTCCTCGAGATGAAGAAGCCGCGCTTCGGTCTCTTTGAGAACGTTGACCGTCTGCTCAAGTCGCCCGCGTCACAGCGCGGTCGCGATTTCGCCATTATCTTGAGCTGCCTTGCCGACCTCGACTACACCGTCGAATGGCGCGTGGTCAACTCCGCGGAATACGGTTTTCCCCAGCGTCGCAAGCGCGTTTACATCTTCTGCGAGAAGAACGCCGGCAAGGTTAATCTTGTCGATCGCATGCACAATGGCGTCATGGCGAAGGCCTTTCCCGCCATCTATCCTGACGAAATGGCCGAGCTTGATGTTCTACCCGATCCTTACGAGAACTCGACTCGTTTTGGCGTTGGCCAAAAGACCTCTCAGTTCAAGAGTGCCGGCGTCATGCAGAGCTGCCACGTTCTGACCTGCGACTTCGCCGAGGACTACCACGGCGAGCGCCGCGTGCTTGGCGATGTCCTTGTCAATGAGGCGGTTGTTCCGGAGCAGTTCTACATCTCTGACGAGAAACTTCCCGACTGGCGCTACCTCAAGGGCAGCAAGCGCGAGGAACGCACCAATAAGAAAACCGGCTTTACGTATACGTATTCAGAGGGTGCCATGAGCTTCCCGGATGCTACCGACAAGCCGAGCCGCACCATCCTCACAGGAGAAGGCGGCACGGGAGCGAGCCGCTTCAAGCACGTCATCGAATGTCCCGATGGCCGTTTCCGCCGTCTTGTTCCCGACGAGCTCGATCAGCTTCAGGGATTCCCGAAAGGCTGGACCGATACGGGCATGACTGACGGCCATCGAGCCTTCTGCATGGGCAACGCACTCGTCACCGGCGTGCCCCATCGCATTGGCGAAGCTATGGTCGAAGTGTACGACCTCTAAGGCAAGCAATCCGGAGCCGGCAGTTCACGCTGCCGACTCCGTTTTTCCATCTCACTCCCCTGTATACTGATGTAGCACGTGTTTCATCCGGGCTTGTTGGGCCGGATTGTTCATGGGAGGGTCTTATGGCTGCTTCGAATCCGCCTAAGGGGAGCGTTTCTTCTTCGTCCATCAAGCCAGTTACGCGCAAGGCCGTACGTTGCCAGCGCGAGGTCGCCTGGCTTGTCACGCAGGCAGCGGGCAAGCTCGTGGCGAGCACAGAGGACGTCAATGCGCCCACGCCGAGCTTTGTGCTGGCAGCGGCGCTGGATCGAGTACGCCAGCTGGAACTCGCCGCACAAGAAGACGGCAGCCATCTTGGCTACCAGGACGTTATGGCGCCCGACCTGCAAACGTTCTGCCACATAGCCAAGTTGCCCGCCGCACCCAATGCGCTTTCGGACGCAGGCTACATGTTTACGCTTTCGGGCGCGGACCTTATCCGCGACATCTATGCATACTCCAGCGAGCTCGCCGAGCACCACGTCTTTGGCACGGCTGAAGTCAAACCGGGAAATGTCATCAAACTGGTTCTTAGGCTGTTCTTGATGGACGGGTTCGGGGCCATGCCGGCGTAAGCCGAGTCTTTAGCATCACCGTCAACTGGGCGACAACCGCTTTAACTTAGCGGGCGCCAATTGAGGGTCGATTATTGGGTCGCCTCGTCCACTAACGCATTTATTCCACACGCTCTGACAGTCGATACTTGCGGTTGCGGCTCGTCGCCGGCGCCGTGGGCTCAAGCTCGCCTTGAGCAATGAGCGCGTTGACGCGCGACCTAACCTGGGAAATTGTAAGCCCCGTGCGTTCTGCCAGCTCACGCGTCCCCAGCTCGCCGTAGTGTTTGAGTGCCGTCACAATTAAGCCCCCGCCATGATCGACCGGCTCGATCTTTGAACGGTAAAGTACGACCTTGAACCGATCGAACCCCGGGCAGAACAGGGGCTCGGCCAGACCATGCGCGCGCATGGCATCGATCATCATCGGGATGCCAGAGCCATTGCCCTCAGCCGGCGAACCTGCGCCATCCGGCAGCGGGACAATCGACATGAGTTTCACGAGCGTCGCGTTACGGCATCGGGAACTGCCGTCAAACAAGTTCTCGCGAGTCTTTCCCCCGTAAAGGCCGCCAGGATTCGTCACCTCGACACGATCGTCAAAGACGTCGACGGCAATCGATTGTCCACAGAACCGATCCCCGTATTCTCGATGGATTACGGCGTTGGCGATTGCCTCGCGCAGAACCTCCTCGGGAATCTCCAGCGAGTCGACACGCGAGACGCCTTGGACGGTCGAGGTTCGCCGTAAATTCTTGGCGACGGCCGCGACAGCATCCGAGATCATCTCGACCAACGTTCCCTCACAGATTGTGCGGTCCATGAACCTTAGTGGCCCCGCAGCTCCCTTTTGAGTTCCCACGTGGACAGCCACATCAATGAAGAGCTTGGGATAGAACTGCTGAGGGTAAACGCCCGCGGCTAGGAGTCCGGCCTTGGTAACATTGCCCTGGAAGTCGAGGAGATTCAGGCGCTCCATCTTTGTCTTCTTGTCCGTCGCACCACGCATCGCTCGAGGCGTCAACGAATAGGCGCGTTCTATCGTGCGGTCGACCAGCGACTCGTCGAGATCGCCCACACTCGTGCCGGGCACCACATCGCGATCGCTAGGACTCGTCCGTTCATATGACGACAGTGCCAAAACCTCGGTCGACGAAAGCGGGACATCTTTGTCATCGATGCGTTTGTAGCTGCCACCTTGAGCGCCCCGCTCTATGACATAGCAAGGCTTGCTCGACGGGTCGAGCTCCTCAATCGTGATGACCAGAACCACGGTGCCCTGGAGCTCCACGCGCTCAATGGTGTATTTGGGCGGATTGGCCAGCTTTCCGCGACCGCCGGCATCGCCCATGCCCGCCACGAATTGGTTGAGCACTTTCTCGGTCTCAAAGTTTGCAACTGGGACAAAACCCGCGCGCTCGCTCACTCCGAGTACGATGATGCCGCCGGCGGTGTTTGCGAAAGCGCTGACGGTTTCCCATACGTCGCGGGAAAGCATCGTGGCGCTCTCCTTGACCTCGACGTTAAGGTCATCCGAGCCCATGTGCCTTAAAGACTCGAGCAGACCGGTCAGTTCGTTTTCGTTCATCTGCACGTCCTTTCGCTCGGTTCTGCAAAGAATGCCGCGAATAGATTTCCTTCGTCTCTCAGTTATCTCTCGTAATTATCTCTCATCTTTCTGTTATCTCTCATATTAGAGATGAGCGAGAGATAAAAGATAAGATGTCTGCCATCTGTTTCATATAGACATGTTTTTGCTGGTAGAACAATCAGTATTGAGATAATACCATGATTGCTTGTCTCTTTGCTGCTCAGTTATCTCTCATATTTATCTCTCGTCTTTCTGTTATCTCTCGTATTAGTGACGAATGAGAGATGAGAGATACGTGAGTGATGCATGGGCCTGGACTATTGGATAGCCAGAAAATCCCTCAAACAAAAAACGGGGCCGGCCTTACGCCGAGCCCCGTTTTCAAACGGTCAGTTAGTTATCCAACGCGCGAGCATAGCAGTCAACATTACGCCGCCGCGAACACTCCCAAGCCCGTTCCGATGATGCAGATCGCAAAGATGCCCAAGATGATCCAAATGGTCTTGACGCCCTTTTTGTACAGGGCGACGCAGGCAAAGGTTGCCAGCAAGGGCAGTAGACCGGGGAAGATCGAATCGAACAGATCCTGCAGGACAATCTCCGAACCGCCCACGTCAAAGGTCAAAGCAGTGGACAGCGAGACCTGTGCCGCAATCATGGCGCCGATAACGGTCATTCCGAGGACACCGGCAGCATGCGTCATGCGAGACATAAGGTTGTTCTCTTCGGACTGCTGCAAAAACTTGGTTCCCAGGTCGTAACCCAGATGGGCTGCGACGATACGCGTTGCAAAGTTAATCACGGAGTAGATGAGCGCGTACACGATGGGGCCGAGCGGGTTGCCCGTCGAAGCGATACCAATACCAATGCCGGCGGCGACTACGCGGAACGTTCCCCAGTAGAACGAATCGCCAATGCCGGAAAGCGGTCCCATGAGGCCGACCTTCATGGCGTTAATCGAGGACGTGTCGAAGTTCTTGTCGGCAGCCGCCTGCTCTTCCATCGAAACCGTTAAGCCGGCTACAAACGGAAGCACATGAGGCGTGATGTTAAAGAACTCGGTATGGCGATCGAGCGCCGCATAGTAATCGTCGTCGTTGGGATAAATCTTTCGCAGGGGCTTCTGAATGGTGTACATGAAGCCCATTGCCATCATCTTGTCGTACGACTGCGAGCACTGGCTCGTAAACTGGCGAAGGAACATGCTCCGATACATATCGGGGGTCATAACCGCGTCCTTCTTGGCCTCCTTGAGGTCGGTGTTCTGGGTAGCCATTAGAAGTCCTCCTCTTCATCTGCAGCAACCGTCTGCGGACCGGACGAGCCCTCGCGGAAGGCCAGGAGCAGCGCGACGCAAATGGCAGCTGCGGCGACGCCGACCACGTCCATCTTGAGGTAGATGACCATAATGAAGCCGATGAACAGCCAAGGAAGCAGCTTGTTGTCGCCCATGGTCCTAATAAGAAGAGCGAAGCCGATGCAGACCATGACGCCGGACGCAACGTTGAGGCCGTCCATCACAAACTGCGGAATCGCGTTGAGCGCATTGTTGATGAGGTCGGCACCAAAGAACAGCGAGCAAAACACCGGCAGTGCAGACGGAATGCCAATCGACAGCGGCACAATGGTCAGATGGTACAGATTCGCCTTAGCAAGATCGCGATTTGCCAGAGCGGTCTCAATCTTCTTGCAGGCAAAGGCACCCGGAACGGCGTAGCAGAAGTTGCGCCACACCTGAAGGAAGACGGAGACGGGAAGGGCGAGCGCGACGGCAGTTGCCGTGCCCGTACCCGTAATGACGGCAAACGCGCAGCCAAGCACGCCGGAGGCATAGACCTCGGGAGGAACCGCCGCGCCGACCATGATGGCGCCCATGAACATGGACTCCAAAGCAGCGCCAACGATAACGCCCTGCTGGACATCGCCAAGGATCAAGCCGACAAACAGGCTCGTAAACAGCGGACGACCAAGCATCGTAATGCCAAATAATTGCTCGTCCATGGACGCAATAAATGCGACCAGTGCAACTAGAAGATACTGGACAACCATTTCGATCAACCCCAGAAACAGGTCTGCAGGCGAGGCATTCTGCGCAGCTCGCCTGCAGACAACCGCAGCAATTTGAGAGGATTAGTAGTTCATCTGGTGATAGTAACGACGCGTGGTGAGCGGGTGGTTACGGACGTGCTCGAGATGGCAGCTCAGGCGCTCGGTGATGGTGTAGGTGACCATCGGGGAGACAATCTTGCGGAACTCAGGGTCGCTGAACGGCAGCTCGACCTCGGCGGTGTCGAACTTGTTCACGCGGACGTTGACGCCCTTCTCGTCGGCGAGCATGTGAGTGAAGTTGTCCACGCGGTCCATGAGCTTACGGGTGTCGTCCTCGCCGTAGAGCATGATGAGGCTCGTGCCCTCCTCGCACAGCTCGATGGTGCCGTGGAAGAACTCGGCGGCGTGGATGGACTTGGTCTTGATCCACTGCATCTCCTCGAGGATGCACATGGCGTAGTCGTAGGCCTCACCCCAGAGCATGCCGGAGCCAATCACCATGTGGTAATCGGTGTCCTTGAAGTCCTCGGCCATGGCGGCGCAGCGCTCGTCCTGAGCGTCCTTGGCCTTGATGAGGTACGGAGCGATGTTGCCGAACTCCTCCATGAAGGTGTCGTACTTGGGGAAGGCGCCGGCGTTCTTGAGGAAGCGGGCGACCAGCGTGATCTGGTAGGTGTAGATGGCCTCGCACAGGACGTCGTCCTCGGCGAAGCTGAAGAACTTGTAATCGGCGTACTCGGTGGCCGGGGTGTTGTCGTTGGAGACATACATCAGCGTGCGGGCGCCCTGCTCCTGGCAGAACTTGGCGGCTTCGATGATCTCGGGGGTGGTGCCGGTACGGGTGGAGAAGACGCAGACCGAGTCCTTGTTGAAGGTCTTGGGCGGGCATGCGAGGAACTCAGCAGCGATCTCGCAGTGGACGTCGACGTCGGCCGTGGTGGTCTCGACCCAATACTTCATCGGGAGCGTGTGGGCCCAGGTGCCGCCGCAGCCGATGAAGAAGATGTTGGAATAACCCTGCTCGCAGACCTTGTCCACGGCAGCCTCAATCTGAGGACGGAGAGCGAGGGCATCGCTCACAACCTTCTCGTAACGAGGCTCATCGAAATTGAACATCCCTTACTCCTAACTCACTTGGATGAACCCTTCATTCATCCCATGACGTTATAATACTTTATATAACTAACTATGCAAGACCAATTTCGGATTTTTTTGATTTTTCTTTAATCAGAACCACCCTTAAAAAGGGTGGTTTGCTCTTAGGGTATAACCCACGGGCC
>CAJMLY010000038.1 GCA_905214425.1 uncultured bacterium | reverse complement strand
ACTTAGTTGTGGAGCCATTACGAAGTTATTACGATGCGTGCATACGTGTTGTAGAATACTCAATCGCTGTCGTTTTCTAGAGAAAGATGATTGCTTGTGAAGAAGGAAGACGCAATTGAGCTCGAGGGTACGGTAAAGGAGCCGCTGCCCAACGCCATGTTTAAGGTTGAGCTCGAGAACGGTCATTCGGTTCTGTGCAACATTTCTGGCAAGATCCGAATGAATTACATCCGTATTCTCCCCGGTGACAGGGTTGTCGTGGAGCTTTCCCCGTACGACCTGACCCGCGGCCGCATCACCTATCGCTACAAATAGCGGCACGCATACACGCACTCCATTTCCGGCTGCAGGCTTAGCTCAACCTACGGTCGGATTGTGTGTGAAGACCAGCCATAGTTTTAAACGCCTGCGGCTGGGCGAGTAGATAGTAGGGAAGTAGTTTGAGCGCTACCGAAAGGAAGAACGATGAAGGTACGTCCTTCGGTCAAGAAGATGTGCGATAAGTGCAAAATCATTAGGCGCCATGGCAAGGTCCTCGTCATTTGCGAGAACCCCCGTCATAAGCAGCGTCAGGGTTAAGAGAGGAGACTACGTTGGCCCGTATTAATGGTGTCGACCTCCCGCGTGAGAAGCGCGTTGAGATCGGTCTGACCTACATTTACGGCATCGGCCGCACCACTGCGACGAAGATCTGCGTCGAGTGCAACGTTAACGTGGATACGCGCGTTAAGGACCTCACCGAGGATGAGGTTAACGCCATCCGCGATTATATCGATAAGAACCAGATCATGGTTGAGGGCGACCTCCGCCGTGAGCGCAACCAGAACGTCAAGCGCCTTATGGACATCGGCTGCAACCGCGGCCTTCGTCACCGCAAGGGCCTCCCGGTCCGCGGCCAGCGCACCCACACTAACGCTCGTACCCGCAAGGGCCCGAAGCGTCAGATCGGTGCTAAGAAGAAGAAATAAGGAGCGCTAGATAGATGGCTACTGCTAAGAAGAACGTTCGCGCTGCCCGTCTGAAGCGCGCGGACCGTAAGAACATTTCCGTGGGCCAGGCTCACATTCGTTCTACGTTCAACAACACGATCGTTTCGATCACCGATCCCCAGGGCAACGTCATTTCCTGGAAGTCGGCTGGCCAGGTGGGCTTCAAGGGCTCCCGTAAGTCCACGCCGTTCGCTGCCCAGATGGCTGCCGAGGCTGCTGCCAAGCAGGCCATGGAGCACGGTATGAAGAAGGTTTCCGTCTTCGTCAAGGGCCCCGGCTCCGGTCGTGAGACCGCCATCCGCTCCCTCCAGGCTGCTGGCCTCGAGGTCTCGAGCATCCAGGACAAGACCCCCATTCCGCACAACGGCTGCCGCCCCAAGAAGCGTCGCCGCGTGTAACTGAAAGGATCGTATCAATATGGCAATCGACAGGACTCCTGTTCTTAAGCGCTGCCGTCAGCTCGGGATCGATCCCGCTGAGCTCGGTTACAGCAGCAAGAAGGAATCTATCCGTCAGCCCAAGCGCCGTCGCAAGGAATCTGAGTACGGCATGCAGCTGCGCGAGAAGCAGAAGGTTAAGTTCATCTATGGCGTTCTGGAGAAGCAGTTCCACGGCTACTTCAACAAGGCCCGCAAGATGAACGGCGTCACCGGTGAGAACCTCATGATCATCCTTGAGTCTCGCCTCGACAACGTCGTCTTCCGTCTTGGCTTCGCCCGCACCCGCAAAGAGGCTCGTCAGTCCGTCCGTCACGGTCACTTCACCGTGAACGGCAAGCGCGTGGACATCCCGTCCTACCGCGTCAAGGCCGGCGACGTCGTCGCTGTCGGCGAGAAGTTCCGTGACCTCCTCCCCATCAAGGAGGCCCTGATTTCCTCCGAGCGCTTTGAGGTCCCTGGCTGGCTCGAGGTCGATATCGAGAAGCTGTCTGGTAACGTGCTCGCTCTGCCGACGCGTGAGCAGATCAGCGGTGATATCAACGAGCAGCTCATCGTCGAGCTCTACTCTAAGTAGTCCATCCGGGCTGCTGAGGCTGGAGGTAATACATGTCAGAATTCATTAGGCCTCAGGTTCAGGTCGAAGAGATCAACGAGACGTCTGCTCGTGTCTCCGTCGAGCCGCTCGAGCGTGGCTACGGCGATACGCTGGGTAACTCCCTTCGTCGCGTTCTTCTGTCCTCGCTCGAGGGTGCCGCCGTCGAGGCTATTCAGATCGATGGTGCGCAGCACGAGTTCATGACCATCCCTAACATGGTCGAGGATGTCACCGACATCGTCCTGAATGTCAAGGGTCTTGTCTTCAGGGCTCTCGGCACGACCGACGAGGCGACCGCCACCATCTCGGTTGACGGCCCCTGCGAGGTCACCGGTGCGGACTTCTTTATTCCGTCCGAGTTTGAGCTGGTCAACCCCGAGCAGCACATCGCAACGCTCACCGAGGGTGGCCATCTCACCATGAGCATGCGCATCGGCTATGGCCGCGGCTATGTTTCTGGCGAGGCCAACAAGCGCGACAACGATCCCATCGGTGTGATCCACGTCGACTCGCTGTACTCGCCGGTTTCCCGTTGCGCCAAGCTCGTTGAGGCTTGCCGTGTCGGTCAGCACACCGACTACGACCGCCTTGTCCTCGAGATCGAGACCAACGGCTCCATCGCCCCGCGCGACGCCGTGGTCCAGGCTGCCAATATCATCAACCAGCATATGGCCGCCTTTATGAACCTTGCCGAGACCCCCGAGGTCGAGGAGGAGGCTTCGATCTTCGCTCCCGAGGTCACCAACGACAACGCCGAGCTGGACAAGCAGATCGAGGATCTGGACCTTTCCGTCCGTTCCTACAACTGCCTTAAGCGCGCCAGCATTCACTCGGTCCGTCAGCTCGTTGAGTTCTCGGAGAACGATCTGCTCAACATCCGTAACTTCGGTGTTAAGTCGATCGAGGAAGTGAAGGACAAGCTTGAGTCCATGGGCCTGAGCCTGAAGGCTTAATGCTTCGCATATTTGAGGAGAAACTAGACCATGCGTCACAACGTTAAGAAGGGCCTGAAGCTCGGCACCGATGCGAGCCACACCAAGGCCATGAAGAAGAGCCTTGCTAAGGCCCTCTTCGAGAACGACCGCATCAAGACCACCGAGACCCGCGCTAAGGCGCTGCGTTCGGTCGTCGACCCGATCATCACTTGGGCCAAGAAGGGCGACCTGCACTCTCGTCGTCTGGCTATCGCCAAGCTCGGCGATAAGCAGCTCGTTGCCGAGATCTTCGACAAGGCTGCTCAGGGCATGTGGCAGGACCGCAACGGCGGTTACACCCGCATCATGAAGCTCGGTAACCGCAAGGGCGACAACGCTCCCATCGTTATCATGGAGCTCGTCACCGAGCCTTGCACGCCTAAGGCTAAGAAGGCTGCTCCGGCCCCCAAGAAGGCCGCTGCTCCCAAGAAGGTCGAGGCTGCCGAGGAGGCTCCTGCTGAGGAGACCGCTGAGTAGACAATCCGTCTGCATAGGCTATATTCGAGGGGTACGTTCGCGTACCCCTCTTTTTTTGTCGAAATGCCATTGCCTGTTTGTTGGGAGCGTCCATGACCGCGCCGTCTGATTTCAATTCGATTCCCGAGCTCGATGCCACGCTCGTTTTCCGCGTGGCCTACGATGGCTCGTCCTACAGCGGCTTTGCCGAGCAGCCCGGTCAGACGACGGTTGCGGGCGAGCTGCGCCGCGCTATCGAGACGCTCCTGCGCCGTCCGATTGTCCTGACGTGCGCGGGGCGTACCGATGCCGGCGTACATGCCGTGGCTCAGTACATCAGCGTGCCCGTAACGGACGCTGAGCTCGCCTTGACGCGCCGTAGGTGGCTGCGGGCTATGGATGCCCTGCTGCCCAAAGATATCGCCATAAACGAGGTCTACAAGGCCCGTAAAGGCTTTTCTGCACGCTTTGATGCGCGTTCACGTACATATACGTACCGTATTGCCGATCGCGACGCGCGTCCCGTGCTCTCACGGGGTGCCGTGTGGTGGCATCGCTATCCCTTGGACGTCGAGGCCATGTCTGCGGCCTGTCCCGCGCTTTTGGGTGAGCAGGACTTTAAGAGCTTTTGCAAGGTTGCCTCGGCCGTTGGCAAGCCCACGCATCGCTGCGTGATGCGTGCCGAGTTTGGCCATGAGGTTGCGTTTGGCGAGGACATCCTGACGTTTACCATCGAGGGCAATGCGTTTCTGCATTCGATGGTCCGCACGATCGTGGGCACGCTTGTCGAGATTGGCATGCATCGCCGTGAACCCGAGTGGATGCGCGAGGTCATCGATGCTTGCGACCGTACCGCTGCGGGCCCCACGGCTCCTGCCTGCGGCCTTACGTTTATGGGCGTGGATTACGATCCCGCCGAGCTTGTCGTGCTCGACTAGGGGAGGGCTCGACGCGTCGTGCGTCGGCACCTGTCATCTGTGGGCTGCGCGTGTGCAACATCTGTTCTTGGCGTGCAATACAACCGGTGTCTCATTGCTTTTATTGCCGGGGTGTACCATGAACCACGGTTTGATTTATTGCTGTCGAGAGGACGGATAACTTGGTTCGACGTGGCTCGCATCCGCGACTTTCGGTGATCCTTGTGGTAGAAGGTTCGCCCAGCTATGCGATGCGTGCGCTCGAGAGTATCCAGAACCAAGACCTCTACGATTTGCAGATTGTCGTTGTCTGCCGCGATGCTGCGGCCGGTGTGCGCCATTCGCTTCAAGTTGCTGCCGACAGGGACATCCATATTGATTTGATTGACGTCGAGGACGCGAAGCGCGGCGCTTGTCTTCGTGCCGGTTTTGCTGCCTCGCGCGGCTCTCAAATCATCGTTATGAACGCCGATGAGTGGTTTGCTCCGCAGTCCCTTTCCAAGATGGTCGATATCGCGTGCGATACTACGGCAGACATAGTGCTCCCCACGGTGTCGCTCGACCGCTATGATGCACATCGAGAGCGCCATTCGCGCGTCTTGGATGCTGCTCATATTTCCATTGATAGCAAATCTTCGATGGTGGCCGGGCTGCCTCAGTTGATTTTAGGCGGCCTAGTCGTTCAGACCTCTGGCGTGATGTACAGCCGCTCGCTGTTTGAGGCATGCCTGTTGTGCGACAAGGTGTTTCGCACAGTTGGGTTTATGGCATGCGCGCTTTCGCAGGCACGATGCGTGTCCGGCTGCGGCGATGCTTGTTTCCACGCGGCGGCACTTAAGCTTACAGATGCCTTTGATCCCACCATGTATGCCAGGATATCCGATGACACTCGAGCGCTCGACGAGCTTGCGGACTCACTCTCGGAAGCAGATAGCGGTGGTCGGCTCAAGATGGCAAGCCAAAAGTTCTACTTTGCCGGACTGGTCGCCTGCATCGAGAATTTGTGTCTGAGCCCGCATGGGGTGTCGTCAATCGAGCGTTCCGCCCGCATGCGTGATATGCTCGAGGCGCCTCGAACCCGTCAGATGGTCGCCGCGCTCAAGGATAACCATCGGGGGCTCGGTCTGTTGTTTGGGCCGATCGCCAGCGCCAAGCCCGCGCGCTGCGTGATGTGTACGCATCTGGCAGCTTTTCTTAACCGGACGGGCGCAAAAACCGCCTAAACGGCTCATTTCGAAACAAACTTGCATAGAATTGTTTCGAAATACGTTCTTATACACAAAATCCTTTAAATAGCGTTAAACTATTCAATCACTGATTGATTGTCTCCGCCATCTTTTGGAGAGAGGGTTTGTATGGCTAAAAAACGCAATGGGCGCCAGGATGCCATTAGAGATATTGTGCGCAATAAGGACGTCCGCACGCAGCGCGTGCTGGTCGATGAGCTCCGCGCTATGGGCTTTGATTGCACGCAGGCGACTGTCTCTCGTGATATTGCCGATATGGGGCTGCGTAAGCTCCCTGAGGGCATCTATGTTCTGGCAGAGGACCTGCATCTGCAGCGTATGGTTTCCGAGCTCGTAACGGGCGTTCTGCGTACCGATAATCTGGTTATGATCAAGGCTCAGCCTGGCACGGCTTCCGGCATCGCCGCCGCCGTTGATGCGGCAGAGTTGCCCGATGTGCTTGGCTCGCTTGCCGGCAACGATACGATTTTGGTTATTGCCCAGACGGCCGAGGACGGCGAGCGTCTCGAGGCGCTGATCAATAAGCTGAGCAATTCTCGCAAGTAGGCGTGCGGGTCGTGCGCTCGGCACTGCGTGAACTGACATAGTGGCTTGTAAGGGGTATCGACGTTGGTCGGTACCCCCCTTTTGTTTGTCGGTATAAAGACCGCCCACCAGGTCGCTTTAAACTAAAAGGCCCCCGAGCAGTTAATAAGCTGCTCGGGGGCCTTGTTGCTTATGGCCGGATGATTTCTAGCCGACCGTATCGTCAGGCGTGGGCGAGGGGTCGGGAGTGGGCGTAGGCGTAGGCGTGCCGCCATCGCCGCCGGTCGAACCACCAGTGGAGCCGCCCGTCGAGCCACCGGTCGTACCGGTGCCGCCGGTGGTGTCGCCGCCCGTGGTCTCGGTGGTCGTGGTCGTCGTGGTAGTCGTCGTGGTGGCTTCCTCTTCGTTCTCGTTCTCGTCCTTGTCGTCGTTCTCCGTCTTCTTGGTGTTGTTGGTGCCGTAGAACTTCCAGACGCTGTTGTTCTTGTAGGTGGGCGCCGTTCCGGTCGCAAACTCCTCGCGCTCGGTACCGGTCAGAACGGTGTTCATAAACCGCTTAAAGACAGGCAGGTTGGTGCTGTCGCCCAGCAGGTCCGTGCCGTATTTTTGGATGGGGATCTCGCCCGCGGAATAGCCGGTCCACAGGGCGCACGCCAGCTGCGGGGTATAGCCGCAGAACCACAGGTTAGTGGTGTTGTCGGTGGTGCCCGTTTTGCCGGCATAGGGCTGGTTGACGCTCAGGGCGCCAGCAGCACCCGTACCGCCGCCCTGCATGACGCCGGACAGAACATCGGTGACCGCGGCGGCCTCGCCCTCGGTAAGCACCTGTGAGGGATTGTCGGTGTGCTGGTACAGCACCGAACCGGTACGAGAGTCAATCTCGGTGATGGCGATCGGCTGGCGATAGTAGCCGCCGTTGGCAAACGTCGCGTAGGCGGCGGCCATCTCGAGCGGCGAGATCGAGCCGGTGCCGAGCGTCATGACGGGAACGTCCTCGATGTTGTCCTTGGCGGGATCGATGCCGAGCTTTTTGACGAGCGAGATGATCTTGCTGTTGCCGACGGCTTCCGCCACCTGGATGTAGCCGGTGTTGGAGGAGTATGCCGTTGCCTGCTTAAGCGTGATGTTGCCATAGCTATGGTTGGCGTAGTTTTGGACCTCGGTCGTGGTGCCCTTGGCCTTGAGCGGCGAGTTGCAGTTGAGGGTGACGTTGGGGTTCATGCCGTTTTGGATGGCAGTTGCCAGTGTAAAGGCCTTGAAGGTGGAGCCGACGGGACGCTTGGCCGTGGCATGGTTTACGTGGTTCTCGTCGGCGTTGTAGTCGTAGCCGCCCACCATGCACTTGATGTAGCCGGTCTTGGGGTCGACGACGACCATGCCCATGTCCAGGCCGTCGAGTGAGAGTGTGTCGAGCTGCTCGCGGACGGCATTCTCTGCCACCTGCTGCATCGTGGGGTCGATGGTGGTCTTGACGGTCAGGCCGCCCTTAAAGAGCACGTCGGTCGAGAACTCCTGCTCCAGCAGCTGCTTAACATAGGCGACAAAGTAGGGCTGCGAGTATACGTCGACGCCGCTGCCCGAAATCTCGGTCACGTTGAGGGTGATGGGCTCGGCCTGTGCGGCATCGTGCTCCTCCTGCGTGATGTGGCCCAGGCGCAACATGTTGTCAAGGACCTTGTTGCGACGGGACAGCGCCAGGTCGGGGTTGACCGTGGGGTCGTACTGCGAGGGCGAGTTGGGAAGGCCGATGAGCAGTGCGGCCTCGCTCAGGGTGAGGTCGGCGGCGCTCTTGGACAGATAGGTTTCGGCTGCGGCCTCGATGCCGTAGGCGCCGTGACCGTAGTAGATGGTGTTGAGGTACATCATGAGGATCTCGTCTTTGGAGTACATGTCCTCCATCTTGACGGCGATGTAGGCCTCGCGCACCTTACGCTCGATGGTCGAGTCGAACTGCTCCTCCTGCAGGATGGTGTTGCGCACCAGCTGCTGGGTGATAGTCGAGGCGCCTTCGTGCCCGCCGCCGAGGGTTGCCACCGCAGCACGCGCGATACCCCACAGGTCGATACCGCCGTGCTCGTAGAAGCGCTCGTCCTCGACGTCAACGGTGCCCTGCAGCACGTAGGGGGAGACCTCGTCCTTGGTGATGGACTTGCGGTTTTGCGTGTAGAAGCTCGCAATCTTGTTGCCGTTGCAGTCGACGATCTCGGTGGGCTCGCTCACCAGATACGCGTTGGCGTCGGTGTAGTCGGGCAGATCGGACAGCCAGCGGTTGACGTTGCCGACCATGCCGATGCCAAACGCCACGCCCGCGATAAGCAAAAAGCCCAAAAACGAGAGCAGGATTATGGGCAGAGCATGCGTCTTTGAACGGCTGCGTCCCTGTCGTTGGCGAGGACCCATATATTGACCTCCAGGTATGTCGTGCCGGGCGGTGGATGTGCCGCCGGGGCAGGATGGACATAAGTTATTACACGATAAACCAAACGGGGCGCACGAGGCCTCGTGTATGCTGGAAGACGGCATTTTTCAGAGTGAATGCATACCTTGGTAAGGAGTTTGCCGATGGCGATTCGGACGATGGGGCCGAGCGGACAATACGAGACTGGATTGGATGCTGCCGGTGCGGCGCTGCCCGAGCTGCTGGCCCCGGCGGGCGGGCTCGACCAGATGCTTGCGGCCATCGCCGCGGGTGCCGATGCCATCTATGCGGGGTTGGGCGGCTTTAACGCCCGTGTGAGCGCCCATGGCTTTACGGATGACGAGTTTGCGCGCGGTTGTGCCGTGGCGCATGCCCATGGCGTGCGTGTGTACGTGACGCTCAACGTGTTCGTGTTTGACGATGAGTTGTCCGACGCGGTGGCGTTGGGAGCTCATGCACTGGAGCTGGGCGCCGATGCCCTGATTGCCGCCGATGCCGGGTTGGTCTGCGCGCTGCGCGCGGCGATTCCCGGGGTCGAGATTCACCTGTCCACGCAGGCGGGCGCTCATAGCGAGGGTGCCGTGCGGCTTGCCGCCGGTGAGCTGGGGGTCGAGCGCGTGACGACGGCACGCGAGCTGACGGTCGACGAGATTGCGGCGCTATGTGCCACGGGCGTGCCCATCGAGGTATTCTGCCACGGTGCGATTTGCATCGGCTATTCGGGGGCGTGCGAGTTCTCGGCCCTGCGGCGTGGGCGCTCGGCGATGCGCGGCGACTGCACACAGCCGTGCCGTCTGGCGTACGACCTGGTGGACGAGGCGGGACAGAGCGTTGTCGCCGTCGAGGGAGATCGCCTGCTGTGTCCGCGCGACTATCTGGGTATTGCGCATCTGCGCGAGCTTGTAGATGCCGGCGTGGCGTCGCTCAAGATCGAGGGACGCATGAAGAACCCCGATTACGTATTCAACGTGGCGCGGGTGTGGCGCCGGGCACTCGATATGCTGTGCGACGGCGCGTGGGACCCCGGTGCCGTGGAAGAGCTTGAGCGCGAGCTGGGAAGGTCGTTTAACCGTGGGTTTACCGATGCGTACCTGCGAGGGCGTTCGGGTGCCGAGCTGATGAGCTTTGAGCGCGCAATTAACCAGGGCGTGCGCGTGGGGCGCTTGGTCGCTGTGGGCCACGAAGAGGTGACCGTTGAGCTCGACGCCGCCGTGGCGGCGGGTGATACGCTCGAGATTCGGTTCTATCCGGGTGTCGACGCGCGTCCCGATGTGCCCAAGCGCTGGCCGCAGGTGCCCTGTCCGGTGGATGCCGCAGCGGGGGAGCGCGTCGTCGTGCATTGCAAGCGTAAGGTTGACACGGGCTGCGAGGTGTACCTGATTCGCAGCGCCGGCGTGTTGGATCAGACGGCGGCGGTGTTGGAGCGCATGCGGGCCGAGGCGGATGCGATTGCGCCCGTTGCGCGTGCCGTTGAGGTGCTGCCCTTGGATAGCGTTGCGGTGGATGGCGGTGCGTCGACGGAGTTGGTGGAGTGCGCGGTTCCCGCTCGCATGGTTTTTGCTTGGCAGCTGATGGATGCCGACCCGCGCGGAGAACTTGATTTATCCGACGCCGTTGTGGTGCTTGACGAGGTGTGCCGCACGGGTGACGCTGACCGGACCCGCTCACTGATACAGCGTGCCGGGCGCGTCGTCTGCCGTAACCTGGGACAGGTGGTGATCGCTCGCGAGCTGGGCGTGACGTTTGACGTGGCGGCACCGGTGTTCTGCGCGAATCGGGCCACGCTTACCTGGCTGCGCGGACTCGGTGCGGGGCGGGTGTACTTGCCGGCCGAGTTGCTCGGCAATGATGCGGAGCGTATTGCCGAACTGGCTGCTGAACCCGGCGTCTTGGGTCCGGTCGACGCCGACCGTCCCGAGCTTATGGTGTGCGAGCACTGCCTGCTGACCGCCGAGGGCGTCTGCGCCACCGATGCGACGGGGCAGGTCCATTGTCGTGACTGCTCGCGCCGTCAGCAGGCGCGCTTTTTGGTCGAACGTGACGGCACGCATTTGCCGGTCTCCGTCGATGCATGCGGCAGGACGAGGATTTTCCTGTCGTAGGTGCCGCGTCGCGTCAGTTTGTTATCATATGAGAGTTTATGGACTTCCAGCACCGCCGTATCCGGTGAGGGTGCTATAGCAAAAGGAGGATACCCAATGCTGTCTGTTGACGAGCAAATGCGTATCATCACCTCGGGCGCCGCGCAGATCGTCCCCGAGGCCGACCTTCGCAAGAAGCTTGAGAAGGGCGAGCCCCTCAACATCAAGCTCGGCGTCGACCCCACCAGCCCCGACCTGCACCTGGGCCATGCCGTGCCGCTGCGCAAGATGCGCCAGTTCCAGGACCTGGGCCACAACGTCACCCTTATCATCGGCAACGGCACCGCGCTGATCGGCGACCCCTCGGGCAAGAACTCCACGCGTCCGCAGCTTTCGCAGGAGCAGATCGAGGCCAACGCCGAGACCTACATGAGCCAGGCCATGAAGATCCTGGACCCCGAGAAGACCACCATCGTGCACAACGGCGATTGGATCCTTTCGATGGATCTGGCCGGCCTGCTACAGGTGTGCTCCAAGTTCACCGTCGCCCGCATTCTTGAGCGCGACGACTTTACCAAGCGCTACCAGTCTCAGACGCCGATCGCCCTGCACGAGTTCCTGTACCCCGTGATGCAGGCCTTCGACTCCGTTCAGATCAAGGCCGACGTGGAGATGGGCGGCACCGACCAGCTCTTCAACCTGCTCGCTGGTCGCGAGCTCATGGAGAAGATGGGCATGGAGCCGCAGATCGCGCTCACCATGCCGCTGCTCGAGGGCACCGACGGCGTGCGCAAGATGTCCAAGTCCTATGGCAACTACATCGGCCTGACCGATGCTCCCAAGGATATGTTTGGCAAGACCATGTCCATCCCCGACGAGATGATCGGCAAGTACTACCGCCTGGCGAGCTCGCTCACCCCGGCCGAGGTCGACAAGATCGACGCCGCCCTGGCCGACGGCTCTGCCGATCCCTATGAGCTCAAGCGCGCTCTGGGTCGCGACCTGTGCGACACCTACCACGGCGCCGGTGCCGGCGACGAGGCCCAGGCCGAGTTCGACCGCGTGTTCAAGGAGGGCCAGCTCGCCGACTTCCCCGAGAAGCATGTTGAGCTGACCGTCAACGACGAGGGCCAGATCTACCTCGCCGGCCTGCTCAAGGACCTGGGCCTTTCGGCCAGCGCCGGTCAGGCCCGCCGCGACATCGACGGCGGCGGCGTCAAGATCAACGGCAAGGCCGTGGCTCCCAAGAGCTACAACATCGACCCCAGCGCCCTCAAGCTGGGCGACACCCTCTCCGTGGGCAAGCGCAAGGGCTTCAAGCTGATCTAACGAGCGAGTTGACCTCACAAGTGCAACAAGGCCGCAGCCGGGATTCCCGACTGCGGTCTTTTTTGGTTACGACGATCCCTTGGGGACGGAGGGATCATTTGGCGGTGCCGTTAAGCGGAAGGGGTGTTAGCGGGGCTTCCTTTTGGGCATACAATGGCTATTGGTTTGCTGCGGTGAAGGTCTGTCCGCTCCGCAGCTTTTTTCTACGGTTAAAGGAGTATGTATGTCCGTTGAGGTCATGAGGTCTGTGATCGATGCTGCCGAGGGGCGCGTGCCCGTCGACACGCTGTTTACCAATGCGCAGATCGTCGACGTGTATGGCCAGCGTGTGGCGCCCGGTAGCGTTGCCGTCAAGGACGGTGTGATCGTCGGCGTGCTCTACGATGGTCGCGACGATGCCGCTGGCACCTACGAGGCAACTGAGGTCATCGACTGC
Source organism: uncultured bacterium (assembly GCA_905214425.1). Classification (GTDB taxonomy): domain Bacteria; phylum Actinomycetota; class Coriobacteriia; order Coriobacteriales; family Coriobacteriaceae; genus Collinsella. Next base: position 2,675 of record CAJMLY010000038.1, on the reverse strand, counting down.
CAGGGTCGCTATCTCGCTCCCGGTTTTATTGACGGGCATCTGCATATCGAGTCTTCGAACATCCGTCCCGCCGAGTATGCTCGCATGGCCGCGACGCGCGGTACTACCACCGCCATTGCCGACAGCCACGAGATTGCCAATGTTGCCGGTCTCGATGGCTTGCGCTTTATGATCGAGGACGGCCGCCGCGCACCCATCTCCATCAAGTACATGATGCCTTCGTGTGTGCCCGCGCTGCCCGACGAGCAGGCCGGTGCCGTTATTTCGGCTGCCGATATGCAGGCGTTTTTTGCCGAGCATCCAGGCGACGTTTTTGGCCTGGGCGAAATGATGAACCTGCCGGGCGTCTTTATGGCCGACCCCGAGACCTGCGCTCGCATCGATGCTGCCAACCAGACGCCGTCCAAGCAGGTTGACGGCCACGCGCCGCTCGTTGCCGGTAAGGACCTCAACGCCTATGCCGCAGCGGGCATTATCGCCGACCACGAGTCGACGATTCCCGAGGAGGCGCTCGACAAGCTGTCCCGCGGCATGTATGTGATGCTGCGTGAGGGCACGTGCAGCCACGACCTGGCCAATTTGTCCCCGATGCTGCTGGAGAATCCCGCGCGCGCCCGCCGCTGCTGCTTTGCGACTGACGACCGCGCTCCCTCCGACGCGCTTTCGACCGGCATGATCGACAACGCCTGCCGCGTGGCCATCGAGGCCGGCGTCGACCCGGTGGTCGCCATCTCTATGGCGTCCCTTTCCACGGCTGAGGCGTTTGGGCTAGATCACGGCTGCCGCGACCCGCACGAGCTACGCGGTGCAATCGCCCCGGGCAAGCGCGCCGACCTGCTGCTGCTCGATGACCTGACGTTTGCCACGGCTCCGCATCGCGTATATGCCGCCGGTGCCCTTGTGGCGCAGGACGGCACCTTTGTGGGCGAGATCGCACCCGAGACGGCCGAGGTCGCAGCGCTTGCCGATGAGCTGCGTGCTTCCGTTAAGCTGCCGAAGCTTTCGCTTGACGTGTTCGACTATGCCTTTAAGCCGGGCGAGGCCGTTATCGATGTCATCCCGGGTATGGCTATCACGGGTATGGCCCGCCCCGAGAGCGCCGAGGACTTGCGTCGCATTATGCTGATTGAGCGCCATGGCCGCGGTTTGTCACTGCAGGCCGAGGGCGCCGACGGCGATGGTCCTGCGGGCCTGGGTCTTGTTGGCAAGCATATCGGTCGTGGCTGGGTGCGCGGCTTTACCATCACGGGCGGCGCTATCGCCTCGACGATTGGCCACGACTCGCACAACGTGTGCGTAGTGGGCGACAACGCCGCTGATATGATGGCTGCCGTTGAGGCCGTGGGCCAGGGTGGTCACGTGCTGGTGCGCAACGGCGAGGTCGTGGCGCGCATTCCGCTGGCGCTCGGTGGCCTGATGAGCGAAGGCACTGCCGAAGACGTCGCGGCGCAGCACGACGACTTTATGGTCAAGGCGCGCGCCATGGGTATTGAGCCGCCGCTCGACCCCATCATGGGCATCATCTTCCTGCCCCTGCCGGTCATCCCGACGCTCCGCATCCGCCCCGAGGGCATGTTCGACGTCACCACCTTCACCTACGCCGACTAGTCATCGGGGACGTTCTTAAACGACTAGTCATCGGGGACACTCTTTGGCGGGCTGCCTGACGCCGCGACCGTAGGACCTCTGGCATGTGTGAGCTATTTGCCAGGTCCTTGTAACGTTTACGCCCGCGGAGTCTTATTTGAGCTCCCTTTGGGTACGTTGGAATCGGATACGCGTTCGATTCCAACAAGCCCGAAGGGAGCTTTTCTATGTTTAAACTGATTGCATCCGATATGGACGGCACACTGCTTGACGAAAACGGCCAGGTGCCTCCCGAGACCTACGAACTGATTCTGGCGCTACACGAGCATGGTGTGCATTTCGCCGCATCGTCAGGTCGTCGCTACGATCGCCTGTGCGAGTTCTTTGCGCCCGTTCGCGACAAGATGGACTTTGTCGCCGCTAACGGCGCCCAGGTCTACGCCGACGGTAAGATGGTAGACCGTGAGGTGTATTCCCACCTGGCGATTCGAAGGCTCGCCCAAGCCGTCAGGACGTTTCCCAATCTGCATCTTGCGCTCTTTGACCGAACCAAGTCCTTCCTGCTCGATGACGAGTGCAAGTTCGTGCGTGAGGTCGATAAGGACCTTCCCAATGCCGAGCGCATTTGGGAGCTGCCCGATCCCAGCGTAAATATCATCAAAGCGAGTATCTTTTGCGACGACAGTGCGGTTATGGACAGTGCGTACGTGCTACAGCGCGAACTTGGTCAGCTCTTTACTTTTGCGCCTTCGGGCAACGCGTGGATCGATGCCATGCAGCCTGGTGTGTCGAAGGCCTCGGGTATCGCGCAGCTCGCGGAGCATTACGGCATTGGACGCGACGAGGTCATGGCGTTTGGCGACTCGATGAACGACTACGAGATCATTCGTTTTGTCGGCACGGGCTGCGCGATGGAAAACGCGCGCCCCGCGCTCAAGGCGGTGGCCGATCGCGTCGTAGGCTGCAACCGCGACCACGCCGTTCAGCATGAGCTCCGTCGCGTGCTGGAGAGTCTCTCCTAATCCGGCAGATGGGGACGTTCCTTTTAATATGAGCAGGACATTGTCAAGAGGCAAAATCGGGCCTGG
>CAJMLY010000037.1 GCA_905214425.1 uncultured bacterium | reverse complement strand
ATTGGCAAGGGTTCAGTATTTTAATCGCATGACGGGGGTCGACCCCGGCGTCAACCGCAGAGTTCATCAAGATATCCACGAACGGCTCCTCGGAGCGATCGTGGCCGAGCAGGATCACCGGCAGCCCGCGTAAGGCAAGGTCTTGCGCCACGTGATAGCCCGCCTCTCCGGTCACGATGACATCCGCACCGGCGGCGATGGCAAGCTCGCCAAAGTCGCCGAGGGAGCCGCCCAGAATGGCGACAGTGCGGCACGGGCGCTCGGCATCGCCCCATACGCGCGGGTCGCTGCCAAACGCCGTGGCAGCACGGGCGGCAAGGTCGCGCAGCGTGCACGGGTCGTTGAGCGTTGCAAGCGTGCCCAGGCCGGTCGACTCGGGGTCGTCCATGTGCTCCAGTGAGCTCACGGGCGCGGCGCCCAGCAGCTCACTTAGGCAGGCGCGCGCCTCGTGCGAGCGGTCCAGATTGGTATGGAGCGAAATAATGCTCACATCGCAGCGGGCGGCCTCAAACAGTGCTGCGCTGCACTGGGGACGCGACGCGTCCATCGGGCAAAACGCCTCGGGTGCCTTGATGTAGATAGGATGATGCGTCAACAACACGTTGGCACCGGCCTCCTGGGCGCGGTGCACGTTGGCTTCGATCGCGTCAAGTGCGCAGGCCACGCCGGTAATCTCGGCGGCAGGGTCGCCCACGGATAAGCCTACGTGATCCCAGCTATCGGCATCTGCTTTGGGATAGCGTGCCAGCAAGGCACGCTCGAGATCCGCAACATTCATACGACACCCACGATCGACAGCAGCGCCTGGGCAAAGTCGTCCAGGTCGGCCGGGTTCACGCGGTCATCGAACGAGATGCGAAGGGCGCCCAATGCCTGCTCGCGGCCAATGCCCATGGCGCTGAGCACATGGCTCGGGTCCATGCTGGCGCTCGAGCAGGCAGAGCCGGCCGAAACCTCAAAGCCAGCGGCGTCAAGCTTGATGATGAGCTCTTCGGAGTCCATGCCGTCAACGTAGATCGAAACCATACCTGGCAGACGATCGGCCTGCGCGTAGTCGCCCATCGTGGCGTGAATGCGAGGATGGGCCGTAAGCGTGGCGTAGAGCCTATCGGACAAGGTCTGCAGTTCCGCGCGCTCCTGGGCCACGTGGGGCGTCAGAGACGAAGCGGCGGCAGCAAAGGCGAGCTGCGTGCGCAGGTCCTGCGTGCCGGCGCGACGGCCGGCTTCCTGTCCACCACCAAAGATGCGCGGACGCAGCGGCGTGCGGCTCTTAAGGTAGAGCGCGCCGGATGCCACAGGGCCGCCGATCTTGTGCGCGGCAACGGTCATGGCATCGACGTCCAGCTCAGTGACATCGAGCGGAATATGCAAGTAGCCCTGGATGGCATCGGTATGAAACAAGGCGCCGGAAGCATGTGCGGCGGCGGTCAGCTCGCGGATGGGCTGCACCACGCCGGTCTCGTTGTTGGCGACCATAATGCTCACGAGCGCCACGTCGTCGCCGAGCAGCTCGACAAGCGTGGCAGGCTCAACGTAGCCCGCGCGGCAGGGCTGCACCAGGTCGACGGTAAAGCCGGCGGCACGCAGCAGCGGCAGGTTGTCCAGAATCGAATCGTGCTCGATGGCCGAAACGATGACACGGTCGCGCTTGCGATCGCGCTGGCGAGCGCCCTCGGCAAGACCGAGCAGTGCCAGCTGGTTGGCCTCGGTGCCGCCGTTGGTCAGGATGATCTCGGACGGGCGAACGCGCGCGCCAAAGGTGCGTGCGATCTCGCGACGGGCGACTTCCAGGCGTGCAGCGGCCTTGCGGCCAAGCGAGTGCAGCGAGTTAGGGTTGACGCCGGCAAGCTCGCTGTCGTCGTACTCGCGCTGCGCAAGGAGCGCCTCGGCGCGCATGGGCGTCGAGGCGGCATAGTCAAGATTCACGGGTATGCGGTTTTGACCTGCGGTCATAAGGGTTTATGCCTCCTGTGCGGCCTCGTTGCCCAGCTTCTGCAGCAGCGCAACCTCGGCGGCGGGATCTTCGGACTTAAATACGGCGGAGCCGGCTACGAGCACGTTGGCGCCGGCCTTGACGACCTCGGCGATGTTCTTGGAAGAGATACCGCCATCGACCTCGATCAGGGGCGAAACGCCGTGGCGCTCACACATGGCCGTAAGCTCGTGCAGTTTGGCAATAGTACCAGGGATAAAGCTCTGGCCGCCAAAGCCGGGGTTCACGCTCATGAGCAGCACCATGTCGACAACGTCGATGATGCTCTCGAGCACGCAGACGGGCGTTGCGGGGTTGAGTACCACGCCGGCCTTGACGCCGCGCTGTTGCAGATGCGTGAGCGTGCGGTGCAGGTGCGTGGAGGCCTCGTAGTGCACGGTGATCATGTCGGCACCGGCGTCAGCGTACCAATCGACCGTCTCGTCGGGGTTCGACACCATCAGGTGCGCGTCGACCGGCACATCGGTGGAGCGCTTGACGGCCTTAAGGATGTCGACGCCAAAGGTAAGGTTGCCGGTAAAGTGACCGTCCATGACATCGAAGTGAACGTAGTCGGCACCGGCAATCTTGTCGAGCTCGCCCTTGAGGTTGGCCATGTCGGCCGAAAGGACGGACGGAGCGATTTTGATGGAACCCATGGTAGTAGCCTTTCTGCGCTAGTCGGCGAGTCCGTAGAACTCTTGAGAGGGGACGCGGTCGGTAAGGATCTCGAGCGCCCTATCCAAAGTAACACCGTTGTAGAGCGTTTGCTCCACGGCAAAGGTGAGCGGAATGTCTACGCCCAGTGAACGGGCGAGCTCGCTCACGCTGCGGGCCGCGACAGCGCCTTCGACCACCATATGCGTGCGTGCCTGGTACTCGTCGAGCGACACGCCACGGGCGAACTCGTAGCCAAAGGTACGGTTGCGCGAATGCTCGGAGGTGCAGGTAGCGATAAGGTCGCCCATGCCGGCAAGCCCCATGCAGGTCATGGCCTGGCCGCCGCGGGCGTGCACCAGGCGGCTGATCTCAGCCAGGCCGCGCGTCATAATGAGGGCGAGCGTGTTGTCGCCCGCGCCCGAACCGGCGGAGATGCCGCACACGATGGCGATGACGTTTTTCATGGCGCCGCAGACCTCGACGCCAGTCATGTCCTGCGACAGGTAGATGCGGAAAGCCGTGGAAAGCAGCAACTCCTTAAAGGTCTCCCCCACCTGCTGGTCCTCGCTGGCGATGACAGCGGCCGAAAGTCCGCCGCGGCAGATCTCCTCGGCATGGTTGGGGCCCGAAAGCGCCGCGACACGCGACTCGTTGCCAATCTCGCTGGCGATGACCTCGCTCATGAGCAGGCCGGACTCGGGCTCGATGCCCTTGGTGAGGCACAGAACCGGCGTCTCGTCCGCAATGAACGGCGCCGCCTGTTGGCAGACGTCGCGCAGATGCGTCGAAGGCACGGCAAAGATGATGGCCTCGGCGCCGTCGAGCGCCTGGGCCAAGTCCGTCGTGGCGACAACGTTTTCCGGCAGCACGTAGTCCACCAGATAGCGGGGGTTGCGATGCTCGCCGTTAATGCCGGCGGCCGTCTGCTCGCTATGGGCCCACATGGTCACGCGCTCGGCTCGCGCGGCGGCAAGGCCGGCGACAGCAGTTCCCCAGGAGCCGGAGCCAATCAGCGCAACATTCATGACTCTCTCCTACTTATCGTCGGGCTCGGTGACGCGCTTGGTAAACGAGAGCTTGGACTCCTTACCCGTCATGAGCTTTTTGATGTTCGCGCGATGGGCCCACACCACGGTGATGCCGATCATCGCCATGCAAAACTTGAGGCCCAGGCTGCTGTACGGAAAGACCGCGCAGGCGGCGATGGGAAGACCGATGGCGGCGGCAAGTGAGCCCACCGACACAAACTTGGTGATGGCGACGGCCACGATAAACATGCCAAGTAGCGACAGACCAATGGGCCAGTACCAGGCAAGAATCACGCCCAGGCCCACGGCGATACCCTTACCGCCGTGGAAGTTAAGGTAGGGAGAAAAGATGTGTCCCCACACGGCAGCCAGGCAAATGACGCCGAGCATCCAGTCGCCGGCGGCGCCGGGGGCCATGATGCTCACGGGGAAGCCATAGCCCACGCTCGCAATGAGCGGACGGGCGATAAGGACGCAAATGGCGCCCTTAAGGCAGTCGAGCAGCAGCGTAAGCGCGGCCACCTTGGGGCCGGCCACACGCAGGGCGTTGGTGGTGCCGATGTTGCCGGAGCCCGCCTTGCGAATGTCGGTGTGGTTGAACACGCGGCCCAGGATCAGGCCAAACGGAATCGCTCCGATAAAGAACGAGACCACGGCGCAGATGGCGGTCAGCAGAATCGGATTAAGCATCCTTTTGCTCCTTCTTCCTAAAGAAGAGTCGAATGGGCGTACCGGCGAAATCGAAGGTGGAGCGCATGCGGTTCTCCACGTAGCGCTGGTAGGTGTCGTTGACCAGGTCACTGTGGTTGACGAAGAACGTGAACGTTGGCGGGTTAATGCCCGTCTGGGTCACGTAGTGCATGCGCAGGCGGCGCTTGCCGTCCACCACGGTGTGGCCAAACTCACGCAGGTCGGTGAGGAACGTGTTGAGGCGCGAGGTGGAAATCTTTTGCGAACGCGTCTTCTCGGCGGCGTCGACCATCGCCCAGATCTTCTCGACGCTGCGGCCGGTCAGGGCCGAGATGCGCAGGTACTGGGCCCAGGGAGCCATGACGCCCAGACGGCGGTCGACGGTCTCCATGCAGGCCTCGCGCTTGCGGTCGTCGTCGAGCAGGTCCCACTTGTTGAGCAGCACCACGATGGCGCAGCCGCGCTCGATGGCAAGACCCATGACCTTCTGGTCCTGCTCGGTGACGCCCACGGAGGCATCGACGACGAGCAGCGCCACGTCGGCGCGGTCGATGGCGCGCAGGCCGCGGACCATGGAGTAGTACTCGATGTTCTCGTACACGGTGCTCTTCTTGCGAATGCCCGCGGTGTCGACCATGCGGTAGTGCTTGCCGTCGCGCTCGACGACGGTATCGATGGCATCGCGCGTGGTGCCGGCGATGTTGGAAACGATGGAGCGGTCGGCGCCCAGGATATGGTTGAACAGCGAGGACTTACCGGCGTTGGGGCGGCCGATAATGGCCACGTTGAGCGCGTCGGGGAACTCGTCGGCGACCTCGTCCTCTTCCTCGGGGAGCAGCGCCACGATGTCGTCGAGCAGGTCACCCGTGCCATGGCCGTGCAGGGCCGAGAGCGGCGTGGGCTCACCGATGCCGAGCGAATAGAACTCCCAGATGTTGTCGTTCTCGCGATCGGGATTGTCGAGCTTGTTCACCAGCAGAAAGACTGGCTTGTCGCAGCGCTTGAGCATGCGGGCGACCGACTCGTCCTCCTCGGTGACGCCGGTGCGGCCGTCGACCACAAATAGGATGACGGCGGCTTCCTCGGCGGCGGCGAGGGCCTGGTCGCGGATGGACGTGGCAAAGACGTCGTCACTCTTGAGCGGCTCGATACCGCCCGTGTCGACGATGGTGAACTCGCGGCCGTTCCAATCGGCCGTGTGGTACGAGCGGTCGCGCGTAACGCCGCGGGACTCATGGACGATGGCGTCCGAGGTCTGGGCCAGGCGGTTGACGAGCGTGGACTTGCCCACGTTAGGGCGTCCGACAACGGCGACGATAGGTTTCATCTGCTCTCCTTTAATGGGTAGGGTCAGCGGGAATAGTTGAATTGGCGGGCGTTATGCCAAGGATGTGCTCCAGGGTATCGAGCAGCTCATGCGGCATGGTCGACACCACATGAACCTCGGCGCCGCGACTGGTAAGGCTTGCGAGTAAATCGTCACGATGATACTCGTCAAGCGTCATGCCGTCAGCGTTGAACATGAGCTTAGGCACAAAGAGCATAACCCCCGACAGGTCTTGTGGCAGCTGCTCCAAGATGTCGCAGGCGACGATAAGGCCGGTCACATCCACGTTGCCGCCAAAGTAGCGGTTCTTGATGGCTGTGACGGTGCCGGCGAGGCCGTGCGGCGATTCCACAAAACGCGCTACCGTATCGCGCGCGCTGGCGCCCGAGAGGCACAGCAAGCGCTGACCACGGGCGGCGATTCCCTCGCGAACGCGGGCCAGGCGCTCGGCATCGGCGGCGAGCACGTTGTCGGTCTCGTCCAGATAGGAGCGAATCATGCCGATGCCGTCGTAGTACTGCGGGTAGCCGTCGTAAAAGTCTGCCTCGGGTGGCTCGATGCCGGCGTCCAGATAGAACTCGTCGCTCATCTGGAAGGTGTGGCGGCCAAAGCGCTCGTACGCGCGGTCCTGGAAAGGCCGGATCATGGCAATTGTTTCGCGCGCGAGCTCGGGCTTATCGCTGTAGGACCATCTAAAACGGTTCTGATGCCTGGTAAAGCCGAGCGGCACAATGCCCAGGCTGGTGATCTGCTCATGTTCCTCGCAGTAGCGCAGGGTCTTTTCCAGCTCCTCACCGTCGTTCATGCCGGGGCACAGCACGATCTGCGCGTGGATTTCGATGCCGGCTGCCATGATGGCCTCGAGCACGTCCATGCCGCGCTGGGCGTTGCGGCCCATCATGCGGCGGCGAACGTCGGGGCTCACGGCGTGGACCGACACGTTCATCGGACTCATGTTGCGATCGATAACGTTTTGCACGTCCTCGTCGGAAAGGTTCGTGAGCGTGACAAAGTTACCCTGCAAAAAGCTCAGGCGGTAGTCGTCGTCGCGGATATAGAGCGTGGAGCGACCGCCCTTGGGCAGCATGGTCATAAAGCAGAACACGCAGGCGTTGACGCAGGTACGCATGCCGTCAAAGATGGGGCCGTCGAACTCAAGGCCCCAATCCTCACCCGGGAAGCGGTCGAGCTCGACGGGGGTGACGGTGTTGTCGCGCGGGTCGAAAACCTCCAACTCGACGGTGTCGTCGTCTGCCTCCCAGAGCCACACGATCATGTCGGTGAGCCGCTCGCCATTGACCGTGAGCACGCGCATGCCCGGCTCGATACCCACATCCCATGCGGGCGATTCTGGACGCACGTTCTTAACGAGCGCGCCCTCACCCGGCTCGGGGTCGCGGCTGCGCCCGTAATCGGCCACCTCGGCGGCGTATGCGGGTACGGTCTGGTCCATAACTAGCGGCAAAGCTCCTTGATGCGCGCAACGGCGCGTTCGATGTGTCCTTGCGGGGTGGAGGCTCCGGCGGTGATGCCGATGTGGCGCGCGTCGGCAAACCATGCGGCCTCGAGCTCGGAAGCTTCCTCGATGTGATGCGTGTGCTCGCAGGCATCGGCACAAATCTGCGCCAGGCGACGCGTGTTGCCCGAATTTTTGCCGCCCACGACGACCATGCAATCACAGCGGTTGGCGAGGGCTGCAGCTGCCTGCTGGCGCTCGCTCGTGGCGGCGCAGATGGTGTTGATCACGCGCAGTTCCTGCACGCGCGGGGTGATGGAGGCCACAACCTCGGCCAGGTTCTGCGCAGTCTGGGTGGTCTGCACAACCAGACCCACCTTGCCCTTGAGTGGCAGCGCGTCCGCATCGGCAGCACAACTCACGACTTGAGCGTCATCGCCAGCGTGGCCCAGAATGCCCTCGACCTCGGGGTGGCCCGGCTCGCCCACGACGATTACGCGGTAGCCCTCGCGCATCAGGCGCTCGGCCGCCACGTGGACCTTCTTCACGTAGGGGCAGGTGGCATCGACCACGGTAAGACCACGCTCGCGAGCGGCCTCGATCACCTGCGGCACCACGCCGTGGGCGCGGATGATCACGGTGCCCGACGCGGCGTCGTCCAGGGTCTCGGCCAGTCCGACGCCCGCCTCGGCGAGCTCGCGCACCACGATGGGGTTATGGATGAGCGGACCCAGTGTGTGGACCTGAGTGCTCTCCTCTGCCTGCGGCGCGGCGGCCAGCGCCATGTCGAGCGCGCGCTGTACGCCGTAGCAGGTGCCCGCGTGGGCAGCGATCTCGATGGCGGGGACGACCTCCTCAGCGGCGGCCGCAGCGGTATTCATGACGTTCTCACCCATGGCTAGAACCTGCCCGGGTGCTCGGCGCATAGTTCGTCGCGCATGGCGTAGACGCGGCCCATGGCCTCGGACTCAAACCAGGCCAGGCGCTCCTTACGCTTGAGCTCGGCCGGGGCATCGGATAGCGAGATGGACTTGCCGGCGCGGATCCAGCACTTTTTGGGGCGCATGAGCTTTTTGCCCGCAGGCGTGATGTCGGACCAGCCACAAATGGCGAGTGGGTTGACGGGCGCCTTGCCCATCTGGGCGATGAGCGCAAAGCCACCATGGACCTCGGGCTTAATCTCGCGCGAGCGGATGCGCGTGCCCTCGGGGAAGATCAGGACGTCCTCGCCGCGCTGCAGCGCATGCTGGGCGGCGCGCAGGCACTTCATATCGGCAGTACCGCGCTCCACGGGGATGCCGCCCACGCGGCTAAAGGCCCAGCGAACAATCTTGCTCTTGGCAAATTCGGACTTAAAGATGGGGCGGATGCGGCGGCCGCCAAAGAACAGTGCCGTCTCCACGGCCAGCAACTCGGCCATCGAGGTGTGGTTGCAGATGACCACGCTGCCGCGGCCTTCCTGGCGCTCAAACAGCAGGTCGGCGTCCTCGACCTTCCAGCGCCACATGATCTTGGAGAAGGCCCACAGGATGCCCATGACCACGACGACGGTGCCGCGGATGAGCGCCGGGAACTCGTCATAGGGGGCGTTGTAGTAATCCTCGGGCGTCTGCTTAAACAGGCGCATGGGTTACCTCCTTTGGTTGATGAGGTCCTCGATTATCGAGACGACCTCGTCGATGGTGTGGGCGGTGGAGTCGACGTGCACGGCGTCCTCGGCGGGCACGAGCGGTGCGACCTCGCGGCTGCTGTCGAGTTTGTCGCGCTGCTTGAGGGCATCGAGGGTCTCGTCGACCTCGGCCTCGAGCTGCTCGGCAGTAAGCGGCTGGGCGTCGTTTTGGTGGCGCTGCAGCACACGGCGTCGGGCACGCTCACGCGGGTCGGCGGTCAGGAACACCTTGACCTGTGCGTTGGGGAACACGACGGTGCCGATGTCGCGACCCTCGGCGACGATGTCGCGGTCTTCGGCGGCGCGACGCTGGTGGATGAGCATGGCGGCGCGTACGCCCGGGTAGGCCGAGACCTTGGAGACGTTGGCGTCCACCTGCGGGGTGCGGATGGCGGCCGAGGCGTCCTGGCCGTCGATGGTTAGGCGCGTGTCCTCGCCGGTGCCGTTGGTAAAGCGAATCTCGATCTGTTCGGCGAGGGCATCGATGGCAGCCTCGTCGTCCAGGTCGATGCCGCGGTCGAGCGCGGCGAAGGTGACGGCGCGATACATGGCGCCCGTGTCGAGCTTGTTAAAGCCCAGTTGGCGGGCAATCTCCTTGGCGATGGTGGACTTGCCGGAACCGGCGGGGCCGTCGATGGCGACGATCATGCAATGCTTCCTTTCGGTGGTTGACGTGCTGGTATGGTACGCGGACGCTACGGCTTGGCGGACTGGCTAGCCCGTGTAGCGCTCGCGGTAGGTGTTGCGCTTGGGTGCGGAGCCGTGGCTGCCGTGGTGACGCGTGCGGATTGCGGGGGTTTCCAGGGCCTTGTCACCGCGCTTTGAGCTGGCCTGCTTGGGCGGGATGCCGCCGGCCTTGAGGACCTGTACCTCGCGGTCGGTGAGCTCGCGCCATGAGCCCTTGGCCACGTCCTTGAGCTCCAGGCCGGCAAAGTTGCAGCGGTGCAGGCGGATCACCGGGTGGTGGATCTTGCTCAGCATGCGCTTGACCTGGTTTTTGCGGCCCTCGCGGATGATGACCTCCACGGCGGTGGTGCCGGGCTTGACACCTTGCGGAGCCACGGCCTCGGCCTCGCGCGCGTTGATGACGCGGCAGATCGCCGGTTGGCACAGGCCGTCATCGAGCTCGATGCCGCGGCGGAGTGGTTCCAAGTCGCGATCGGTCAGGTGGCCGTCCACGAGCGCCTGGTAGGTCTTGTAGACGTGCTTGCTGGGGTGCAGCAGGTCCTGCGACAGGTCGCCATCGGTGGTAAAAAGCAAAAGGCCCGTGGTGTCGCGGTCTAGGCGACCCACCGGAAAGAGCCCCGGAAAGCGGTCGCGCGGGACCAGGTCGGCCACGCAAGGGCGCTCCTGCGGATCGCTCATGGTGGTGAGGTAGCCGGTCGGCTTGTAGAGCATCAGGTACACGGCACCTTGGTTGAGCTTGACGGGCATGCCGTCGACCTCGATGTGGTCGCGGTCGACGTCGACCTTGGTGCCCAGTTCGGTCGCGACCTCGCCGTTAACAGTCACGCGGCCAGCGGTCATCAGGTCCTCCGAGCCGCGGCGGCTCGCCACGCCCGCGCGCGCCAAAAAGCGCTGCAGGCGCATCGTGTGTGGGTAGACGGGCTGGGCGTCGGACTCGTGCGTATCCGCGTTGGGCACCGCAGCGCCGACGCGCGTCTCCCCTGCGTCGTTAGTCCTCGTCATGTATATCCTCCGAGGTCTCGTCGACGACTAGGGCTTCCAAGTCCTCGACTGCCTCAACATCTTCAACATCGGTATCGATCAGTTCGCGTTCTTCGTCCAGGTCCTCGGCCTGCTCCTCGAGCGTGGACTGAATGCTGCGGCCGCTCAGGCGCTCGCGGATAAACTGGCGCGATTGCTCGTCGGGGGCAAACTGCTCCAGATCGGGCAGGTCGCGGGTGGAGCGCAGGCCGAACTTTTCCAAGAAGGCATTGGTCGTGCCGTAGATGATGGCCTGACCGCGCTCGGGGTCGCGACCGAGCTCGCGCACCAGGCCCTTGTCCACGAGCGACGCGATGACGCCGTCGGAGTTGACGCCGCGGATGCCCTTGACGACCTCGCGCGTGACGGGCTGGTGATAGGCGATGACAGCCAGGGTCTCAAGCGCCGCCTGCGATAGCTTTTGCGTGTCCCAGCTCAGCACATAGGCCTCGACCACATCGTGGTAGGCGGGGTGCGTAAACAGGCGCCAGCCACCGGCGACCTCGCGCAGCTGAAAGCCGCGGTTGGCCTCCTCGTACTCAACCTTGAGCTCGGCCAAAAGCGATGCGCACTCGCCGGGGGCGATATCCAGCGCACCTGCCAGCGCGGGCGCGCTTACGGGATCGCTCGACACCAGCAGCAGCGCCTCGAGGGCACCTTTGAGGCTGTTTGCCTCTAGCGTGGAAAGGGTTGACATGGTTGCCGCTCCTATTCGGTGAGCTCGGGGCCCTCGCCGGGCACGTATGCCTCGGCGCCCTCGACGCGGTTGATTTGAATGGTTCCAAAAATCTCGTCCTGGCTCAGCCTGAGCGAGCCGCGTTTGGCGAGCTCGAGCATAGCCAGGAAGGTGACGACGAGCTGCTCGGTGGTGGCGTCGCCGTCCAGCAGGTCGCGAAAGGTACAGGTTTGATGCGCCATGGTAAAGCGGTCGACCGAGGCCACCGTCAGGTCGAGCGGCACGCGATGCGGTGCCACGTGCTCGGCTTCCAGCAGGAAGGTCTGGCGCTTACCGTCCAGGTCGGCGCAGATGACGGCGAGGCCGCGCAGGGTGATGCCGGCCAGATAATCGGGCATAAGGCCCAAGAACTCGGGGTCGGGGCCGGCCACGCGCGGATGCATGCGGCTCTCGGCCTGCATGCGCGCGCCAAGGGCCGCCGCCGCGCCTTTAAACTGCTTGTAGGCGATCAAGCGCTGGATCAGGACCTCGCGCAGGGCATCGCCGTCGAGCGTGCTGAGTTCCTCGAGGTCTTCGTCGTCCTCGTCATCTTCGTCGGTGTTGCGCGGGGCCTCTTGGGGCACCAGCGAGGCGGCCTTAATGTCCAGAAGGGTTGCCGCGACCAGCAAAAAGTCGCTCGCCACGTCCAGGTCTAGTGCCTCGATGCGCTCGACCTCGGCAAGGTATTGCTCGGCCACCTCGCTAATGGAGATAGCGCCGATATCTACTTTTTGGCGGGTTACCAGCTGCAGCAGCAGGTCGAACGGTCCGCTGTAGACCTGCGTCGACACGCGATACGACATCTTCGACCTCCTTTGACGGCGCCTTCGCGGCGCGGTTTGGGTGCATATTGCGACCATTTTTACACGGTCGACCTGTAAGTTTACCTTAGATGCCGGCGATTGCGAAGTCGAGCAGCCACTCGGCCAGCGGATACACGGTAACGTCGAAATAGCGTCCGATCACGTCGATGCCGGTCCACATGGGCAGCAGGTACAGCACGATGATGAGGATCGGCATGGCGTATTGCTGCAGGCGGTAGTAGTTGGCGAGCGCCTTGCCTTTGAGGAACGGCACGATGATCGACGAGCCGTCGAGCGGCGGGATCGGGATGAGGTTAAAGAACGCGAGTGACAAGTTGACCACGATAAAGGTGGCGCCGAAGTTCATGATTTGGGACGCCACGGCAAAGGACATGCTTGCGTAGAGGTTGCCGTACGCTGCGTGCATGAGGGCGGCCGCGAGGCACGCGAGCGCGATGTTCGATGCGGGACCGGCCGCGCTCACCAGGACCTCGTCGCGCTTGGGGTGCTTGAGGTTGTTAAGGTAGACAGGCACGGGCTTGGCAAAGGCGAACACCGGGCCGCCGGCCGCGAGCATCAACAGCGGTAGGAGGACGGTGCCAAACGGGTCGATGTGGTTGAGCGGGTTAAGCGAGACGCGGCCACGGGAGCGGGCCGTCTTGTCGCCGAGCGCCCAGGCCGCGGCGGCGTGCGCGCTCTCGTGGATAACAATACCCACGATGACGGCGACGGCGCTGGCAAGCAGGTTCATCAGGTAGCTGTTGGACATGGCGCTCCCCTAGCGGACGCGGCGCGAGGCGCGCGTGAGCAGGTAATCGGCCACAAACAAAATGACGGCCACGATGGCGTAATCTAGGCGGAACACACCGCCAAAGGGCGACGTGATGACGCCATAGCCGGCGATGGCGCTTGGCAGGGCGCGCGAGAGCTCAACGACGAAGCCGACGATCTGCAGCTTGGCGGTGAGGCCGCTAAAGCACAGTAGCACGGTCATCGCGCTCATAAAGATGCCGCAGATGCGACAGGCGATGGCGATGATGCTCATCGCCACGGCAGCGGCCTTACGAGAGTTCACGCGCGGTCTCCTCTTCAATCTGGGTGGAAAGCTCCAGCCATTCGTCCTCGAGCTTGGGCAGCTCTTGCTTAAGCCCGTTATATTCCCCCAGCGCGGCGTTGAACTTGTCCTGATCGGCATAAAGCTCTTCGCTTGCCATCAATTCCATAAGCTCGTCATAGCGGGCACGCTTTTTGTCGAGCTCCGCCTCGATCTTCTTGAGCTGGTTGCGCACGCCCTTGAGCTTTTTGTTGAGCGCGGCGCGGGCCTGGGCCTCGGCGCGCTTCTGCTCCTTGGTCTTTTTGCCCTCTGCAGGCTTGGAAACGACGGCGGGCGCATCGGGTTGGGCCGCGGTGACCTTGGCGGACTTGGCCGTGGCCGGTGTGCTCTCCCCTGCTGCCTCGGCGGCGCGGGCCGCGAGGTCCTCGCGCTTGTAGAGATAGTAGTCGTAATCGCCGTCGTAGACCGTGACCTTGCCGTCGCGGATGTCGATGACGCGGTTGGCCACAGCGCGTACTAGGTGCTCGTCGTGGCTGATCAGCACGATGGTGCCGGGGAAGTTTTGCAGGGCGTTCTCGAGCATGTCCACCGAGTCGATGTCCAGGTGGTTGGTGGGCTCGTCCAGGCACAGAAGCGCCTCGGGGGCCACGAGCATTTTGGCGAGCGCTAGGCGCGCCTTTTCGCCACCGGAGAGGACGCGAACCTGCTTCTCGATGGAATCGTTGTCGCTAAACAGGAAGGCGCCCAGCAAGCTGCGCTGCTGCGGCACGGTCCACTTGGGCGTGACGGTGTCGATCTCTTGCAGGACGGTGTTGGACTCGGTCATGCCTTCGAGCGCGTGCTGGGCGTAGTAGGCCACGCCCACGTTGGTGCCCAGGTCGCGGGTGCCGGTGGTGGGCGGCTCTAGGCCGGCGAGGATCTTCATGAGGGTGGACTTGCCGGCGCCGTTGGGGCCGACGAGCGCCACGTGCTCGCCGCGGTAGAGCTTGAGGTCGATATCGCTGTAGATGTGCTTGTCGCCGTATGACTTGGATACACCCTCGAGGCCCACGACCATGTCGCCGGAGCGCGGTGGGTCGGGGAACTTAAAGTCGATGTGCTTGTGACCCTCGGGCAGGATGACAAGCTCCTTTTTGATCTGCTCGATCTTGCGGATGCGCTCCTGCGCCTGGGCGGCCTTGGTGGGCTTATAGCGGAACTTGTCGACGAAGACCTGCATGTGGGCGATGTCGCGCTCCTGGGCGGCGCGCTTGGCGCGCATCTGCTCCAGGTTGTCCTCGCGTTGTTTGAGGTAGCTGCTGTAGTTGCCGGTGTAGGTGGTAACGCGACGGTTTTCGAGTGCGGCGACGTGGTCGACGCAGGCGTCCATGAAGGCGCGGTCGTGGCTGACGATGAGTACGGCGCCGTCGTAGTTGGCGATAAAGCCGCGTAGCCACTGGACGCTCTCGAGGTCCAGGTGGTTAGTGGGCTCGTCCAGCAGCAGCAGGTCGGGGTGGCGCAGGAAGAGCTTGGCGAGCGCGATGCGCATCTGCCAGCCGCCCGAGAACTCGGAGCACGGGCGCTCAAAGTCGGTGACCTTAAAGCCCAGGCCAGATAGGATCTTGCGGGCGTTGCTCTCGAGCTCGTAGCCGCCCAGGTGCTCAAAGCGGTCCTGGACCTGTCCGTACTCGTTGAGGAGCGCGTCGACATCCTTCCCCTGTTCGGAGAGCTCGGTGATCTGGGCCTGCAGCTCGTTGGCGCGCTCGCCCATGCGGCGAATTTCCTTGGCGGCCGCCATGACCTCGGCAAGGATGGTGGTGTCCTTGTGCTCCAGGTTGGTTTCCTGCTCTAGGTAGCCTACCTGGCAGTCCTTTGCGTACTGGATCTGGCCGGCGTCGGGGCTGTCGATGCCCATGATGATCTTGAGCATGGTGGTTTTGCCGGCGCCGTTGGGTCCCACGAGCGCAAAACGCTCGCCGGGGTTGATCTGGAAGGACGCGCCACTAAAGAGGACGCGCGCGCCGAAGCTTTTTTCGATCTTGTCGACCAGGAGGATCATGGTGCCGCCTTTGACCTTGTGTGCCTATAT
>CAJMLY010000036.1 GCA_905214425.1 uncultured bacterium | reverse complement strand
TAATCCGTCAGCTCGGCCAGCGGCGCCTGGGCAATGACCACGGTATCACCGCGCTCGTCGGTCTCCATGCCCGTCACGCGACCGCGCGAGGCCGAGATGTCGCCCATCACGGCGCCGGCATAGCTCTCGGGGATCGTCACCGTGATTTCCTCGATGGGCTCCAGCACCACCGGGTCGGCATCGGCGCACGCCTTGCGCAGGCCGATGCGGGCCGCCGCGCGGAACGCCATCTCGTTGGAGTCAACGCTGTGATACGAGCCATCGTACACAGCCACGCGAATGCCCGTGAGCGGGTAGCCGGCAATGATGCCGTCCTTCATAGTCTCCTGGACGCCCTTGTCCACGGCAGGGATCAGCGAGCGCGGAATGCGGCCGCCCACGACCTCGTCCACAAACTCATAGCCATCGCTCGTGCCGTCGGGCCCAATGAGCGGCTCCACGCGCAGCCAGCAGTCGCCGTACTGACCGGCGCCGCCGGTCTGCTTCTTGTGGCGGCCCTGGGCACTTGCCGTACGGCGAATGGTCTCGCGATACGGAATGCGGATCGGCACGCTCTTGGCCACGACCTTGGTGCGATCCTCCAAACGGTTGAGCAGCACCGAAACCTGCGCCTCACCAACGGCGGAGATAATGGTCTGGCCGGTCTCCTCGTCGCGGTCGATGCTCATGGTCGGATCGGCCTTGCAGGCCTTCTCGATAAACGTGTAGAGCTTCTCTTCGTCCCCGCGATTCTCGGCCTCGATGGCAATGCGGTACTGCGAGTTGGGGAACTTAAACGCCGCAGCCTCGACCTTGCCGGTAATCGAGAGCGTATCGCCCGTCTCGGCCGCCAGCTTGGGTGCCACGATGATGTCACCGGCATAAGCGTGGCCAACCTCGGTCATATCGCGGCCGCACATCACATACAGGTGGGCCAGACGATCGCTCTTGCGGGTACGCGCGTTGATCAGCTCAAGGCCCGGCTCAAGCGTGCCCGTCAGCACCTTGATAAAGCTGATGCGACCCTGCTGCGGATCGGCCAGCGTCTTAAACACAAACGCCACCGGACGATCATCGTCACTCGAGATCTTAAGCGAATCGCCGTCGATAAGCGGCATCTCGCCGTAGTCGGTCGGCGCCGGGAAGTACGTGGCAATGTCGTCCATCAGCGAGTTGACGCCCTGCTCCTTAATGCAATCGCCCGCAAAGACCGGCACAAAGATGCGCTCGGCGATCGCCTTCGACAGCAGGCCTTCAAGCTCCTCCTGCGTCAGCGTCTCCTCGCCTTCCAAGTACTTCATCATCAGTTCGTCGTCAGCCTCGGCCACCAGCTCGCACAGATGGTCATGGGCCTCCTCGGCCTGGGCACGATACTCCTCGGGAATCTCCGACTCAACGGCTTCGGTGCCGTTGCAATGGCGCGCCTTCATACGCACCAGGTCGATGATGCCGTCAAAGTCCTCGCCCTCGCCCCAGCCCAGGGTCACGGCGCCCAAGCGCGTACCAAAGCGCTCCTGCAGCAGTTCCATAGTGGACGCAAAGCTGGCCTCGGAGCGCGACAGGCGGTTTACGAACACCGCACGCGCCAGGCGCAGGTCCTCGGCGGCATACCAGAGCTTAACCGTCGTCGGCTGCGGGCCGGCCTCGGCGTCGACCACAAACAGAGCCGTCTCGCAGACGCTCATCGCGGCAAAGGCGTCGCCGATAAAATCGGGATAGCACGGGGCATCGAGCACATTGATGCGCGCGCCCTTCCAGTCGATCGGCGCAATGGTCGTCGAGATGGAAAATGCACGCTTGACCTCTTCGGGGTCATAGTCGAGCGTGGGCTTGGTGCCGTCGTGGCCGCCCAAGCGGGCGGTCTTGCCGGAAAGGTGGAGCATGGCTTCGGCGAGTGAAGTCTTGCCCACCCCGCCTTGGCCTACGAGCACCACGTTCCTTACGTTGCCGGTCTTGGGAGCACCCATGATGACCTCCTTGCAGGGTCGCGCGCGATGCGCGACGCCAACGGGGAGAGTTCGCGGTCGGTGCCATCCCGGGAGCAGCATGGTCGGCAGCCGAGCCGACTCACCCTCCAAATGTCCTATGCCACCACCCTACCCTCACGGGTGACTGTCCATGCACACCTTTCGGCGCACGTATGAATACAGGCGGCGAGAGGACAGAGCAAGTATGCCCGGCGATTATTAAACCCCATCGATACAAATAAAAAAACCGCCGCAGGCCATAAGACCTGCGGCGGTTTCATCTCAATTCTGAGTTGAGTCTACCCCTCGATACGGCTCAAGAACTCACGGGTGCGCTGCTCACGCGGATGGTCGATAACCTGCTCGGCAGGACCCTCCTCGACAATGCGACCGCCGTCCATAAAGACCACGCGGTCGGCAACGTCGCGCGCAAACTGCATCGCATGGGTCACAATCACCATCGTCATATTCTGTGCGGCAAGGTCTTTAATGACACGCAGCACCTCAGCCGTTAGCTCGGGATCGAGCGCCGAGGTCGGCTCGTCAAAGAACAAGATCTCCGGGTCGAGCGCCAAGGCGCGGGCGATACTCACACGCTGTTGCTGACCGCCCGAAAGCTCACATGGCACCTTGTTCTCGTTGCCCGTAAGCCCCATCTGCGCGATCAACTCACGCGCACGCGCCTCGGCCTGCTCGCGCGGACGCTTGAGTACGCGAACCGGGGCATCGGTGATGTTTTTCATCACCGTATAGTGCGGAAACAGATTGTAGTTCTGAAACACCAGGCCAAATCGCGAGCGTGCCTGCTTGGGCACGTCGCCTTTCGCATATACCGCACCCGACCCCGCGTCCGTCGCAACGGCAAGGTCGCCAAACGAAAGCGAGCCACCGTCGAGTGTCTCGAGCAGTGTGGCGCAGCGCAGAAGCGTGGACTTACCGCCGCCTGAAGGCCCGATAATCGCCACGACCTCGCCGCGCTTGACCTCGAGCGAGATATCCTTGAGTACCTCATTGCCGCCAAACGCCTTACGCGCGTTCGATATATTCATTACCGTTCCGGGCACGGAAACCTCCATGTGTTTGAAAAGTCAGCGAGCGTGTGACTGGCGAGACAATGTGCTCCGAAAGAGGAGCGCCGCGTACTTCTGTACGCAAGCGACGGTTTGAGGAGCAGATTGTCCGTCAGGCACGTGCGCAGCGTCGAGCAGTCCGCCGTTCGTTAGAACGGCGGAACGACCTAGTCATGATAATAGTCCAGCTTCTTTTCGGCGGCGCCAAGCAGCATCTCGACGACGAAGTTAAAGACCCAGTAGATCAGCGCCGCAATCGCAAACGGCACCATGCTCACTTGCGAGGCGACCAGCGCCTTGGCCGTCGAGAACATTTCCCCCACGCCGATGGCAAACGCCAGCGACGTGTCTTTGACCAGCGTGATGATCTCGTTGCCCATCGCCGGCAAAATGCGCTTGGCAACCTGCGGCATCACGATGTACAAAAACGTCTGCAGACGAGAGTAGCCCAGCACCTCGGCGGCCTCATATTGACCGCGCGGAATCGACTGCAGGCCCGAGCGATAGATCTCGGCAAAGTAGCCGGCGTAGTTGATGATGAACGCCACAACGCACGCCGTCCACTTGGAATCGGGCGTGAGCGAAATGCCGAACACGTAGTACGGGGCAAAGTAGATGGCAAACATCTGCAGCATGAGCGGCGTACCGCGCATGACCGAAATGTAGATACGCGCGATCCAGCGCAGCGGTGCGACCTTGCTCATGCGCATAAACGCCACGGGAATTCCCAGGGGAATCGACCCGAGCAGCGTCAGCATAAACAACTGCAAACTGACCAAGAATCCCTGGCCAAGCATTTGCATCATGACTTGAATAGACATTATTTCAAAACCCAGTTGTCGAAGGAAAGACCGTAGCTCGCATACTTATCGCACAGGTCCTTAACCGTACCGTCCTCATAGAGTGCCTTGAGCGACTCAGTCACGGCGTCGGCCGACTTGGTGTCGCCCTTCTTAAAGCCGACGGCGTAGTGCTCGCTGGACAGCGGCTCATCAAGCTGCGTATAGGCATCGGGCTTGGCGGCAAGCTGATACTGGGCAATCGAAAGGTCACAAGCCACAGCATCGACCGCGCCGCTCTCGAGCTGCATAAAGGCCGTGTTGTACTCGCCGATGGTATCGAGCGTGGCGAATGTCGCTGCCAGATCCTTCTGGTCACCCTCGAGCACATCCTGCGCAGCGGAATCGGTCTGGGTGATCACGGTCTTGCCGGCAAGATCGTCCCAGCTCTTGATGCCCGCATCCTTCTTGACCACCAGCACCTGCTCGTTGAGCATATACGGCTCGGAGAACGTGTAGTCGTCCTCGCGACTCTCCATGGTAAAGCCGTTCCAGATGCAATTGATGGCGCCCGAGTTGAGCAGCGTGTCCTTAGCGTCCCAGTCGATGGCCTCGTATTTGACCTCCCAGCCCTGCTTATCGGCAACAGCCTTGGCCAGATCGAGATCAAAGCCGGTGTACTCGCCGTCGTCGCCCACAAAGCCGTACGGAGGATAGGACTTGTCAAAGCCCACCACGAGCTTCTTGGACTCCGCAGCGCCCTTCACATCCTTGGCCGCGGCAGAGCCAGCAGTGGAGCCCTTGCCGGCACCACCGCCGCAGCCGACAAGACCAAGGCCGAGCACCGTGGCGAGCGAGCCGGCTAGACCAACAAACTGGCGACGAGACATATCGGTATTCATGGTATTCCCCCTTGGTGGCACTTTAGTTAAGTAAAGTGAGTCATGTAACGTTCAGAATCATACACTCTACCCTGATAAAGTACAAGGGAGGGTTTGCCCGGCGTGGGCGGGGAGCGGCGCGTAATTAAGTTTCCTGCTCTACAGTCCTGCGCAAGACGGAAAGCACATTAAGTGCTTTCCTTTGCGTGCGGAACTCGCGATAAACTTAATTGCGCGCCGCTCCCCGCCCACGGCGGGCAACCTTCGTTGAACTTATCACTGTCATGAAATGGGCGCTTGCATATCGTCTGCTAACTTGGCACGGTACAATGCTTGCAGCTTTCAATTTATAAATTAGTGGGGTTAATTCATGGCAGAATCTCGTGCGGAACGTAAGGCTCGTCGTGCTTTGATCGAGGCAGCTGAGGGATCGAAGGAGAAAAAATCTTCCAAGAAATCCAAGTCGTCTCAGGACGCGAAGGGTAAGTCGGCCAAGGGCAAGGCTAAGACCACGCGTCCCAGCTCTCATCGGAGTGGGGATAAGGCATCTCAGACTCGCTCCAAGCGTTCGCATAAAGATCAGGTTTCGTCTGCGCGTAAAGCTGTGGACCCCAAGTCTCCCTGTCCGATCATGAAAGCTTGCGGTGGGTGCACGGCGCTCAATCGTCCTTATAAGAAGCAGTTGGCGGCCAAGCAGGCTGCTATGGAGGAGCTTTTTGCTGCTCTTTGCCAGCGCGAGGGTATTAGCGTCGACCCCATTCGCAGTATGGGCGTCACCCTGGGCGACCCGGGCAAATATCCTGCTCCGCGCGGTTTTCGCCATAAGGCCGCCACTCCCTTTGCCCCCGGTAAAGAGGACGCTGTCCGCTGCGGCTTTTTTGAACGTGGCACGCACAGAATCGTTGCTGTTCCCGAATGCCCTGTCGAGGCGCCGGGCGCCCGACAGATTCTTAACGGCATCGCGCGTGAAGCTGAGCGCCTGCACATTCCCGCCTTTAACGAGGACAAGCACCTGGGCTTGCTTCGCTATGCCGTCGTTCGCTGCGGCTGGCGCACCGACCAGATCATGGTCACCCTCGTGACCGCCCAGCGCGACCTGCCGCATGCACGGGATTTCTTTGAGGCCGTCGCTGCACTCGATCCGCGCATCGTCACCGTCGCCCAAAACATCAACGGACGTCCCGGTAACGCCATCCTCGGCGAGGAAACCCGCATTGTATATGGCGCCGAGTGCATGCGCGACCAGCTGCTCGGTTGCGAGTTCGATATCTCCCCCACCGCGTTCTATCAGACCAATCCGCAGCAGACCGAGCTGCTCTATCAGCTCGCCATCGACGGCATGGATCTGCACCAGGGCGATGTGCTTATGGATGCCTACTGCGGCAGCGGCACCATCGGTCTTTGCGCAGCTAAAGATGCCCAGAACAAGGGCATCGGCATTATGCTGCTCGGCGTGGAGCGCAACCCGGCGGGCATTGCCGACGCACGCCGCAATGCCGAGCTCAACGGCCTCACCCGCAGCGCTTGGTTTATGGCCGACGACGCCACCGATTACATCCTGGATGCCGCCGATAACAACGAGCGGGTCGATGTCCTTTCCATCGACCCGCCGCGCGCCGGCTCCACGCCCGAGTTCCTCGAAGCTGCCTGCGCGCTTAAGCCGCGCCGCATCACCTATATCAGCTGCAACCCCGTAACTCAAGAGCGCGACCTGCATCAGCTCCTCGACGGAGGCTATTGCCTGCTCAAGATCACGCCCGTCGACATGTTCCCTCACACCGACCACACCGAAACCGTAGCGGTCCTCGAACGCCGCTAACCAACCTCAGTAGATTTTTGGGACAAGAAAGGGGGCGACCCGCCTGGGCCGCCCCCTTCGCTTGGTTTATAAACTCCGCTACATCCCCTTGCGCAGGTCGCACACACCAGCTGCCGCCATCTCGCGCAGCAGCGTCTCGCGGTCGCGCGTCACGATCAAATCCAGCGGGAAGCGAATCTCGTCGAGCATCTTGCGCGCGTGATCGAGCTTGCCAATGGCCATGCCAATGTGGGCATCGGTCGACACGCCAATGCCCACGCCCAGCTCGGCGCAGCGCTCGGCGATCTTGCGGCATGCGGCCCAATGCTCAGTGTCGACACCGTGTTCAAGACTATGGTTGTTGATCTCGATAATCTTATGCTTGGCCTTGGCCGCCAGCAGTACCTCATCGATATCGAACGGCACGCCCGAACGACCCGTATGCCCAAGCATGAACACCTTGGGGTGCTCCAAGGCGTTGATATACATCTCGGTCGTCTGGGCCAGCGTCGCGCCTTCAGCAATCTGCGGATTATGCACGCTTGCAACCAAATAATCCAAATTACGCGTAACCAAATCGAACAGCGAATGCTGACGGCTGTACGAATCGCCGGCAATATCGAGCGTGACAGGAGTGTCCTCGCCAAACAGGCTTCCGTCTAGCGAAACGATATCGGCCTCGGCACCACGCAGCACTAGCACGCCGCTCCAAATGCGCGGCCAGATATCCTGGTTGATAAAGAACTGGTAACTGCGCAGGTCATTGGGGCAAGCCGTAACCATAGAGCTCAGATGGTCGGCGGATCCGAGCACCTGCAAGCCACGCTCTGCCGCCCAGTACACATTCTCCTCAATGGTCGAATATGCATGCGCAGAGAACATCGTATGGGTATGAATGTCACAAGAAAGCAGGTAGGGCATCAGGTCTCCTTATCTGGCACGGCCGTCGCTTATATTCATTGTACGCATAGCCTTCGATAGTCGTAAAACCACTCCATCCCAAAGACACAACGTCCATGAAAACGGGGTCCGGCTTAACACCAAACCCCGTTTCACGTAAAACATTGTAGGCAGAGCGCTTTACTTTTAACGATACTCGTCCGCCAGCTGTTTCCAAGCGGGTAGCGAATTGACAATCGTTTCGTAACTCACGCAATAGCCCAGGCGGAACCAACCCGGCATACCAAAGCTGTCCGAGGGAACCGCAAGCAACTCATACTTCTTTGCGCGCTCGCAAAACGCATTCGCATCGGGCTCCAACGCTTTCACCCATAGGTAGAACGCGCCATCCGGCTCAACATAGGTATAGCCGTAGTCCGTCAAGGCGTCAGTGAGCGCTGTACGGTTGCGGGCATAGGCATCGATATCGCTCGGCTCATCGATGCAATCGATAATCACGCGCTGGAAGAGCGCCGGTGCGCATACAAAACCCAGCGTACGGGCAGCACCCGCAACAGCCGGCATCAGACGCGCAGCCTGTGGATTGGTGTTGGGAACCAAGATCCAGCCCACGCGCTCGCCAGGTAGCGACAGCGACTTAGAATACGAGTAGCACACCACGGTGTTCTCGTAGATCGAGGGCACCCAAGGCACCTCGGCACCGTACACGATCTCGCGGTACGGCTCATCCGAGATGAGCATAATCGGATTCTCGGGATCGCGCTGAGCGTTGGCCTCGCGCAAAACATTGGCCAGTCGCGTCAGCGTGTCGCGCGTATATACGGCACCGGTCGGGTTGTTGGGTGAGTCGATAATGACGGCCGCCGTCTTATCGCTGATCGCCTTGAGCACGTTATCCACGCTCAGCTGGAACGTGTCTTCATCGGCAGGCGCCTCGACACACGTGCAGCCGGCCTTCTCAATCCACACGCGATACTCCGGAAAGTACGGGGCGACAACAATAACCTCGTCGCCCGGGTTCGTAACGGCGTTGAGCGTACAGGTGAGCGAAGCCGCGGCACCCACCGTCATAAATACGTCTTTGCCCTCATAGCTCGTGCCAAAGCGGCGGTTGAGCGATTCGGCCACAGCGGCACGACATTGCGGCAGGCCCGGTGCGGGCGTGTAGCCGTGCAGCTGGTCGCTCGGCAGCTCCAGGGCCTTCTTAATCGACTCAGCCACAGCAGCGGGCGCCGGAACGCTCGGATTGCCCAGCGAAAAATCGAATACGTTTTCCGCACCGATCTGCGCCTTGCGCTCAAGGCCATAGCTAAAAATCTCACGGATGATGGAGCTTTCCGCGCCGCGAGCATACATAGTTTCGTTGATCATCTGTTCCCCTTTCGCATAGGCGCTATTGTACGCTTTAGCCGAGCAAAGTGCCGCAGCAATGTTGATTGGGGACAGACTTAAATGCGTGAAAACGCTCATTTAAGTCTGTCCCCAATCAACAGACGGCCCCATATCGCTCAAAAGAAAAGGCCTCAGCAGGTTTCCCCGCGGAGGCTTTCGCCACAAAGACTATTTGTCGGCGTCGGCGTCGGCATCGACGACGGCATGGTCATCGCCAGCATCATCGGATGCGA
Source organism: uncultured bacterium (assembly GCA_905214425.1). Taxonomy (GTDB): domain Bacteria; phylum Actinomycetota; class Coriobacteriia; order Coriobacteriales; family Coriobacteriaceae; genus Collinsella. The sequence continues at coordinate 6,586 of CAJMLY010000036.1, read as the reverse complement.
CTTCGGCATCCTCCTGCATGGCCGCCTGCGCAAAGGCCGCGGCATCAGCCGCCAGCTCTTCCTCGCTCATACGGGGCGTGCGCTTCTTGGTCGGCATGCCGGCCGCCTTGGCATTGCGCTCCTCCTTGGCCGCCAGGATATCGCCCTCGCGCTCAAGGTAGGCGTCCCACTCGTTGTCGAGCAGGGCGTTCACGGCGTCACCCTCGACGGTCTCGCGCTCGAGCAGCACCTTGGCCATCAGGTCGAGCTGATCGCGACGGGCATCCAGGATCTCGACCGCACGACGATGGGCCTCACGCATAATGCGCTGGACCTCAATGTCGATGCGACGCGCCGTCTCCTCAGAGTAGTCCTGATGATCGGCATAGTCGCGGCCCAGGAATACCTGATGCTGCGCCTCACCAAACACCTGCGTTCCAAGCTCCTCGCTCATGCCCAGGCGCGTGACCATCTCGCGCGCCATCTTGGTCGCGCGCTCCAGATCGTTGCTCGCGCCCGACGTGATGTCGTCGCACATGAGTTCCTCGGCAACGCGGCCACCCAAGAACACGGCGAGCTCGTCGAGCATCTCGTTCTTGGTCTTGAGGAAGTGGTCCTCCTGCGGAAGCTGCAGCGTGTAACCCAAAGCCTGGCCGCGGCTGACGATCGAGATCTTGTGGACCGGATCGGAGTGCTCCAGGATGTGACCCACCAGGGCGTGACCGCTCTCGTGGTAGGCAATCGTGGTGCGCTCGGCCTCGGTCATCACGCGACCCTTGCGCTGCGGTCCGGCAATCACGCGCTCCATCGATTCCTCGACCTCGTCCATCGAGATCACGGAACGATGGCGGCGGGCAGCCAACAGCGCAGACTCGTTGAGCAGATTTGCCAAATCGGCACCAGTGAAGCCAACGGTCATCTGGGCGAGCTTCTCAAACTTAACGTCCTCGTCCATCGGCTTGTTCTCGGCATGCACGCGCAAGATCTGCTCGCGGCCCTTCACATCCGGACGGTCGACCGTAACCTGACGGTCAAAACGACCGGGACGCAGCAGCGCCGGATCCAGAATGTCGGGGCGGTTGGTGGCGGCGATCAGGATGACCGACTCGCTTTCCTCAAAGCCGTCCATCTCGACCAGCAGCTGGTTGAGCGTCTGCTCGCGCTCGTCGTGACCGCCGCCCAAGCCAGCTCCGCGCTGACGTCCCACGGCATCGATCTCATCGATGAAGATGATCGACGGGGCCTGGGACTTGGCCTCCTTAAAGAGGTCACGCACACGGCTGGCGCCGACACCTACGAACATCTCGACAAAGTCGGAACCCGAGATGCTAAAGAACGGCACGCCCGCCTCGCCGGCAACGGCCTTGGCCAGCAGCGTTTTACCGGTGCCCGGAGGGCCAACCAGCAACACGCCACGCGGGATCTTGGCGCCCAGCTTGCGATAGCGATCCGGATCGCTCAAAAAGTCACGGATCTCCTCGAGCTCCTCGACTGCCTCGTCCACGCCGGCAACGTCTTCAAACTTGACCTTGGGGCGTGTGGCCTCGTTGGTCTTGGCGTTGGTCTTGCCAAACTGCATGTTCCTGTTGTTGGCGCCCATCATCTGACGCATAAAGTAGAACATGATGGCGATAAGGGCGATCGTCGGAAGCACACTCATCGCCAAGTCGCCCCAAAAATCGGGATCGTTGGTGTTGACGATGTACTTGGTATCGGGGTGCTCCGCCATGAGCTCGGCAAGCGAATCGGAGCCGACATAGGTCGAGGAGAAGCTCTTGAGCTCGCTCGTATCGCCCTTGTCCTTCTTCGTCTTCCAGTAATGACCCTTCACGCTTCCGTCTTGAACCGTATAGGTCAGATCTTCGACGCGATCCTGCTTGATGGCGCTCACCATCTCGCTCGTCGCGAGCTTAACGGTATTGCTGGAATTGGCAAAGCCGGAGCCCATGTTAAAGAAGGCGTAGCCCAGAAGCGCGCAAGCCAAAATAAAATACAGCCAGCCCGTACGCGTGGGCTTCTTGCCTCCGGGCATCCCCGGGATCTTAGGCTCCCGGGGAGTCTGGGAATTGTTATCGTTATGGTCGTCGGGCATCTTACGAATAAACCTCCGGTTTCAAAATGCCCAGATACGGAAGGTTACGATAGCGCTCGGCATAGTCGAGGCCGTAGCCCACCACAAAGGCATCGGGGCAATGGGTTCCAACATACTTGGGCGTGATGGCCGAGACGCGGTCCTCAACGTCCTTCCACAGGAAGGCGGCGACCTCCAGAGAAGCGGGCTTGCGGCTCTCGAGGTTCTTCATCAGATACTTGAGCGTCAGGCCCGAGTCCAGAATGTCCTCGACGATCAGCACGTCGCGACCGCGGATGTCGATATCCAGGTCCTTAATGATACGCACGATACCCGAGGACTTCACACCGTCGCCATAGCTCGAAACAGCCATGAAATCGATGTTGGTCGGCAGCTCGATCTTGCGCATCAGGTCGCCCATAAAGACCACGGCGCCGCGTAGGACCGCGATCAGCACCAGATCCTTACCCGCGTAGTCGCGCGTAATCTCCTCGCCCAGGCGAGAGACGATACCGTCGATATCCTCCTGCGTAAACAAAACCTTCTCGATATCCGGATGTTGAGAAGCCATGACAACCCTTTCTTGTGCTTATCGCCCACACACCGCCGTATGGACGCGAACTTCACATTCTAGCAGCGCACGGGGAATATTTTCCAGCCCGTACGCCATCAGCGCGGGAATACCGTCAACGTCGCACAGAATAGCTGGCGTGGGACGCTATTCCGCAACGACCACACGAAGCAGATATGCCACGCGCGTTGCGGCCGCGCACTTAAAACGCTCGTCCGCGCGAACTCCGGCGACCCACACCACGGCACCCCCCGGCGCCGTCCTCACCACGGGCACGCCGGCGCGCTCGGAAACGGGAATGCGAGCCTCACCTAGCAAATCGGATACTTTCTTGCTTCGGCCACTCATCCCTAACGGGCACATCACGTCTCCCGGCGCGGGACCGTCCACCCACAGGCGCGCCAATCGCGCCTCGGCAGGGATCTCGCCACGCGAGCCCGCCAGGATCCGCTCACTATCGCTGTCGGCAAAACCCAGGGCAGCCGCGTCTACCAAAGCTGTCACTTCCCCGGCAGCCGCAAGCTCACGGGCGCGGCGCACGATATCGCATCCCGGCTCAACAGCCATCGGTTCTGTGACCAGCATACGTCCCCCGCCCAACGGCAAACGACCGGGTACGGTAACCCAGCCCGCGACCAGGCCCTCGCGAGCCGCCGGCGCCTTAAACGCCAGCATGCCAAACTCAATGCGTGCGTCAATCCCCGCCGGAAGCGTGACCGAGCCGGTGCCCTCGGCAACGCAGGAAAGGACTCGCTCCACATGTCGCATCTCGGGACGAGCGTCCGGATCGATGCGCTTAATCGCCAGTCGCACGATGCGCCGCGCGATTACCACCTCGGCCGCAGCCAGGCGCCTGGCATCGAGCACCAGCGCACCCGCTGCCTCTTTGCGCAAACAGCTTCGAAACGCCTGTGCCGACAGCTGGGATAGAAACGCATCTTCATCACCCAAGATCTCACAGGCGGCGCCAATCGTCTTGCACACGCTCGCATTACGCTGTGCCACCACCGGCATTACCCGATGGCGCACGTAGTTTCGCAGATACGAGATATCCTCATTGCTCTCGTCTTCACGCCACGGCTGACCATGTACCTGTAGATAGCCCACGAGCTCGCCATGAGTTAGGTCGAGCAAGGGACGTACCACGATATTCCTCCGGCGAGGAATGCTCGATAGGCCAGCGGGGCCCGAACCCTTAATCGCGTTCATCAAAAACGTTTCCGCGCGATCCGAAGACGTGTGCGCGGTGCAGATACGAGCCGCCGTTCGCGGTGCCCCCGTCTGGGCGCAGAGCTCGCGAACATACCTCCGCGCCGCGGCATAGCGCACTTCGCGGGCCGCGGCCTCAATATTGCCCGACTCCCCATCAAAATAAGCGTGCTCCACGCACAGCGGTAAACCATATTTCGCGCAGAGCTCACGCACAAAGGCCTCGTCGCCATCGGACGCCTTGCCGCGCAGATGATGGTTTACATGCAGCACATGCAGGCACTCGCGAGCAATGGGGGCAACACCGCGCCCGTCTTGGATATCCAGCTTTGATGTGCACGCCATAAGAAGCAGTGCCGTCGAGTCCGCGCCGCCTGATACCATGAGCACGACAGGAGCAGCCTGCTGCCTCGTTCGGGTCTCATCGACTGCCCCGGGCACGGCATGGTGTCCGTAATGCTGTGATACCGTAGGCATTTGCTTCCTCCTCTATTCGTCCGCACCCATTGTATCCTTTGGAATCTTATGTCTCGTCTGCACCTTCATATCCTTGGCAGCGGCTCAAAAGGCAACTGCGCGCTCATCGAAGGCCCCCGGGGGCTCATCATGATTGACGACGGTCTTTCTCGCCGCGAGACATTAAAGCGCATGGCAGAACTGGGACTCTCGGCAGACAACGTCTCGGCTCTTCTCATTACTCATGAGCATAGCGATCACATCAAGGGTCTCGATGTCTGGTGCAAGCACTGGCACGGTCCCCTCTTTGCCAGTAGGGGCACACTTTCGAGCAAAGAAAATCTTTCGCATCTGCCTGTCGAGGAATTCGACCCCGGTGACACCCTATCCATTGCCGGCATCCACGCGCAAACCTACTCAACATCACACGATGTCATAAATCCAATCGGCTTTCGATTCGACGCCCTCGATGATTCCATCGGCTTTGCTACCGACACCGGAGAGCTATCGAGCCAAGCCATGAACACCCTCAAAGATTGTCGAGTCCTCGCGCTCGAAAGCAACCACGATGTGACCATGCTGCGCGAGGGAGAATATCCCCGCTTTCTTCAGGAGCGCATCCTGTCTGCAAGGGGACACCTCTCCAACGGCCAAGCCGCCGAAGCCGCGCGCGAACTTGTTACCGATCGCACCGAACAGCTCATTGCCATGCATATCAGCCAAGATAACAATCGTCCGAGCCTTACCGTCAAAAGCTATGCCAAAGCTCTAGCCGCAACCCTGGATGACGAGCTCGGCAGCTCCGCCACCCTTCTCCAAGGATCGCGAAAACTCTCGATACGCCCCGCAAGCCAGTATCGGCCAGCAACCATTCAATAGACTGTCCTAAACAGCAAAAGGGGCCGGGAATCGCTTCCCAGCCCCTTTTGTTGTCTTTTAATAGCGAAGAACACCAACGAAGTTATTCGATGGAGATCTTCGTAACGTTCTTCTTCTCGACGATCTTGGGAACCGTAACGGTCAGGATGCCGTCAGCGTACTTAGCCGAGAGGCCCTCGCTCGAAGCGTCCTTAAGATACACGCCACGCGTCGCGCTGTACGAGCTGAACTCCTTCTGCAGGAAGTTCTTGCCCTCGTTCTCCTCGTCTTCCTCGACATTCACGCTAATGGACAGACGGCCCTCGTTAAGCTCGACATCGATATCGTCCTTGGCGACGCCGGTCAGATAAGCCTTGACCTCATAGCCATCGCCCTTATCCTCAACGTCAACGGGGAACGCCTTAGAGGCAATCGAGCTGTTCGCTAGGTCGCTCATATCATCAAACAGATCGAACAGCGAGCTTGCAGAGGGACGAACGCCAAAAACCGAACGATAAGGAACCATGCTTGCCATGTTTACCACTCCTTTATAGGACTGCCGAGTCATCTTCCAGGTGACTGGGACTTCTTTTGACGCTCTTATATATGCCCACCCAGTGCTCATATATACATCGACTATAAAGTTTTTTGAGTCCAGTACTATAAGCATATCTAAGTGCGTATGACTTAGGTTTTAGGAAGGTTAAGGTTCTTTGAACCAGAGCTTAAATACCGAGTATGTCCCCAGCTACAAATAACAAGGGGCTTACAATGAGCGCGTACACGTTGTTAGTAACGAGCTAAAGGGCATCATGGACGACCAAAACCAGAACAATATGTTTATGCCGACGCAGGGGGAAGATACTTCCACGCAGCCGCCACGGTTCCATCGCCCCCACATCTCGCAAGAGCCCATTAATGATCCGGAGCCCGAGTATGTGACGAGAAATCGATATCAAACACTCGAGGATGCCCAAACGGGGCGTAAACATATGGGCGTCGCCTCGGGAGACCCTGTATATCTGAAAGACGCACCATTATCTAAAAACAGCGCAGCTAGTGATGAGCCGATGAAAGCATCCGCCACTCATCAACAAAGAGGTCCTCGACCAAAGCAAACCTTGACGCATTCGGCTCGCTATCTCGAAACGCCAAAACAGGGAAAATCAATCTTCGTTTCATCAAGTAAACGACGCAAGCAGCATCGACTGACAATCCTGCTTTTGATCATTGTGGCCATAGCAGTTGCCCTTGTTATTCGATTTATCTTCTTTAAATAAAGGCTGAATACCAAAAACGATAAGATCGTCTGGTGTAATAGAGTCATTTACGCCCCATAAACGCAAAAAGGGGGAGGCCGCGAGGCCTCCCCCTTCCAAGTTCGATGACGGCTCGGTGCCGTCCACCGGTCAGCGGCGCCCTGGCCTCCCACGGGCTGACCC
>CAJMLY010000035.1 GCA_905214425.1 uncultured bacterium | reverse complement strand
GCCCGTGGGTTATACCCTAAGAGCAAACCACCCTTTTTAAGGGTGGTTCTGATTTTTCACGTCACCTTGTCTCAAATGCGACCAGCTCGCTGTCGTTGCCAAAACATCGGCGTTGCCGTGGTAGTCATTGGGGACGTTCTTGTTTGACTAGTCGTTTAAGAACGTCCCCAATGACTAGTCAGAAACGAGCGTGGATAATCTCCCAGTTTTGGCCTGTGTGCGGGCTCAAAGTGGGAGATTATCCGCGCTCGCTTTAATTTGCCTGGGCTGCGATGCCTATCTAATCGGCTCGGCGTCTTCCCTGAGAATCGAAAGATACTCTTCATACCCGTACTGTCGGTATCTCTGTCTTGACTCGTCGAGAGGACGGAGGATACCCAATTCTTCAAATGATTTGACGAGCGAGCTCGCGGTACTCCTGCCGATATCGAGTTGGGCAGCGATGAATGCGGTATCGACGATGGGGTGCTCTTCAAGAATGCCCAACAGCCTTTGCCCGTTTGCAGCAGTCCTTCCGAGATTTTCGGTAATGGTTGCTGTGGAACGGTTATGGAGGTCAACAAGGTTTTTTAAAGATCCTACCGAGTCCTTCGCACTCTCGAGAAGACTGTTGCAGAAAAACTCTATCCATTCCTCGTAAGTGCCTCTCTCCCTTACGGATGTGAGTTGCCGGTAGTACTCGCTTCGATTTTTCTTGAACTGGAACGATGGATAGAACAAGCAAGAATGAAGAACGCCATCATTGATGAGCATAAGTGTAATGAGAAGCCTGCCCAGTCGACCGTTTCCGTCTAGGAATGGATGGGCAGTTTCAAATTGGTAATGGACGAGCGCCGCCCGCACAATCGGATCCATTTCGACTTGAGGCTCATTGATAAAGCGTTCGAGGTCCTGGAGCGTGTTGCTCAAATCTTCAATGTTTGGAGGGACAAACGATGCGGTTGCAATGGTGCAGCCTGAGGGGCCAATCCAGTTTTGTGAGGAGCGCAGCTCGCCTGGATTCTTCTCCGTTCCGCGCACTCCGTCCAGCAGGACCGCATGAACTTGCCTAAGAAGTCTCGTGCACAAGGGCATCTTTTTGAGCAGTTCTACGCCGCGGTCGACAGCACGGACGTAATTCACGACGTCTGCGACATCTTTATGATGGAGTTGTGTTTGCGATGGACTAAGTAGGTCGTCAAACGTGCACTGGGTTCCCTCAATTTGCGAAGAAAGGAGTGCTTCTTTGCGCACGTACATTGTCAGATACATGTCGGCGTTGGGAACAAAGTAGAGCATGCCTTCAAGCTCTCCAAGCTTTCGTGAGCATGCGGAAAGCGTGCGATGGGTTTCCTCGGTGAGGTTTAGCTGCCTCAATGATTGCAAGGGCGTTGGAAAAAACGAATAGTAAGCCAATTTCCCCGATAGATTATTGCGGAGCGTTCCCTGGCCGTTCTCCTCGATTTGCATCGCGCCCTCCATATCTTTTGTGCCGGAAACTCGTTATTAGGCCAATCATATCAATTCTAATAACGAGTTTAAGGATTAAATAGTTATTAGAATTGATGTAAACAATCTAATGATGAGAAGTCGTTATTACTTGACCATGGAGCTCAGCTTGGTACAAGGGGGTCATCCAAAATGAACGTGGATAATCTCCCGTTTTTGGCTCGGTGACGGCCTCAAAGTGGGAGATTATCCACGCTCGTTAGTTAAGCGTCCGAAAATCCACACTCGCCAAACCTACCAAAAAGGGATGGGTTTATTTTGGCACGTTTCGGTCGGTATCAGGAAGTGTCAGGGACGGGGCGGCGGCAGGACTCGAGAGCGAAAAGAAGTATCGGGCTTGGTGCGCCCGCTTCTGCCCGTCCCGTGCGCAGGCGATGCTCGGCTTATCGACCCGCGATGCAAAGGAGATGCTCATCCCACGAGCACTACCGGGAAGGGCTTGCGATTCGAGCCCTCGCCTTAGTATTTTGGTCATTTAGCACTATAATTACCGTAGGCATGCGCACAACGTTGCGCTTAATCAAGAGGAGAAAACGTATGGGTCTGTTTGACATGTTCAAGAAGAAGGCTGAGCCCGCGGCTGCCGCTGCTCCGGCCTCCATCTCTGCTTCTGCTGGCGCCGACGTGCTGTGCTCGCCCGTCAAGGGCAAGGTCATCAAGATGGCTGACGTGCCCGATCCCGTCTTTGGCGGCGAGGTCCTGGGCAAGGGCTGCGCCGTGTGGCCCGAGGATGATCTGGTCTACGCTCCCTGCGACGGTAAGGTGACCGTCACCATGGGTCACGCCGTGGGCCTGCAGTCCGATAGCGGCATCGAGGTTCTGGTGCACGTTGGCGTCGATACCGTCAACATGAACGGTGATGGCTTCGAGGGCTTCGTCAAGGCCGACGACGTTGTGAAGGCTGGCCAGCCCATACTCAAGATCGACCGCGCCAAGATCGCCGCTGCCGGTTACAAGGACTGCGTCGTCGTGGCCGTGTCCAACACCGCCGAGTTTGCCGACGTCGAGCTCACCGTTGAGGCAGAGTCCGCCGTCGCCGCCGGTGACGCCATCGTTAAGGTCGTTCGCAAGTAAACTGCGGCGTTCAAAGGATGTGCAAGGGTGGTCGGGTTTTCCGGCCACCTTTTTTATTGCATCGCGGGGAAGCGTTTTATTGCACGTTGGGCGGGCTTGCAAACCGTTCGGACGCTAAAACGAACCGACCGCGCCTTCGCGTTGCCGAGGGTGTTCATAAGTGGATAGTATGGGCTTACTTATTACAACGTGCGCCGCGTCTGGGAAGCGCGGTGCCGCTCATTGGGAGGAACAACATGAAAAAGAAGCTGCTGCTTGCGCCCCTCATGGCCGTCTTGGTTGCATGCGTGGTCGTGCTTTCCGGCTGTGGAGGTCCTTCGGTTGAGGAGCTCATCACCGAGGATCTTACGACGCAGTTTGACGAGGTCAAGAACGGTGGCGACGACTTCCTCTCTGGTCTGGAGGAGGCTTCGGGCGACGAGTTCGAGCAGCTGGGTATCGATCCCAAGGAGTATGCCAAGACCTATCTCGAGGGCTTTGACTACAAGATCGGCGACGTGACGGTCGACGAGGACAAGGGTGTCGCGACCGCCGAGGTCTCCATCACATGCAAGTCCATGAACAAGATCGTCGAGGACTTCTCCACCCAGTATCAGGAGAAGGTCGCTGCGCTTGACACGGTTCCTTCCGATGACGAGCTGTACAAGATGGCCGGTCAGGTTATGGTCGATGTGACCAAGGCCACCGAGCCCAGGAAGACCACGGTTATCTTCAAGTACACCTGCAACGACGATGGCGAGTGGTCTGCCGACGACTCCGTCAACTCCGAGATGATGGATGCAATGCTGAGCTAGTTCGTTGCGGCGTTTTACCAAACGCCGCAACTGCTCGACGCTGCGCGCCGCCCAGGACGACAATTTGTCATTCAAAAGACGAGGCATGACCAGAAGGTCTATGCCTCGCCTTTTTCATGCCAACTTGTTCGTCCTGGACGTCGCTCGCTGTCCATCCTCTACCTGCGTCGTTGCCATGGTGCGGCGCTTGTAGTCATTGGGGACGTTCTTAAATGACCGGGCGGCAGCTGGGGACGTTCCTTTTCTGCCGGCAGTTGGGGACACTCCTTGTGCCAGCGTTGCATCGAGTGCATGGGAAACCGCGACCCGGTTTTTGGCCGAATAGTGGGTCGCATTTTCCGGATGGGGTGGGTTGCGGAAAGTGCGACCCGGAAGATTGCTCTGAAACGGGATGCCGTTTCCCCGACGCGCCTCAAACGGAAAGCGCATCCCATTCCGGAGCTCCAAAACGGGATGCGCTTTCCGCGCGGAAGAATTGTCGCGGCTGCGTTAAGCGGTGTCGCTCGTTACTCGCCCAGCACCAGCGCCGCGAGCTCTGCCTGGGTGTCCACCACGTAGTCGGCGCCGGCGGCCTCCAGCTCTGCGCGGCCGCGGAAGCCCCAGCTGACGCCCGCGCTCTTAAGGCCGGCGTTGTGGCCGGTCAGGATATCGACATTGGAATCGCCCACATAGAGTGTGGTTGCCGGATCGGCGCCTAGCTCTTCCATCACATGCAGCGTGACGGGTGCTTCGGGCTTGGGCGGAAACGCATCGACGCGGCCCTGCACCAGCGCAAAGCGCTCGGAACCAAAATACTTCTCGATAAGCGGAGCCGCCGAGACGTGGTCCTTGTTAGTGAGCACGGCAAGCTGAACGCCCGCGGCGCACAAGCGGTCGAGCATCTCGATCGTGCCGGCATAGGGAGCGGTGTGGTCCTCCTTGTGATCGCCGTAGTAAGCCCTAAACTCGGCAAGCGTCTGCTCAAACATGCGGCCGTCGCCTGCGTACTCGGCGGGCATAAAGCGCTCAACCAGCTTGAGCATGCCGTTTCCCACCTTGTAGCGGTACTCGTCAACGGCAAACGTGGGCCAGCCGTGCGCCTCGCAGGTATGGTTGCCGGCGGCCGCCAGGTCCTCGAGCGTGTTGAGAATGGTGCCGTCCAGGTCAAAGATCACATGGGAAAAAGCTGCTGCCATGAAAGCTCCCGTCGTTGGGTTTAAAACGCACCTCATAATACTGGGCTTATGCGTTGGGCGTGCTTGGAATCTGAACATCTCCAGGGATATCAGGTGACATCGCGCCAATCATGCGATTCCGCCCTAGCAAATTCTCGACAGCTGCTTTCCCACGAGCATGTCGAGAATGCGGGTCGAGCCCTCTACCCGATATCATGCGTAAGCGCAGCCAGAAACTCCTCGAACGTGTCGGTCTGCATGAGCCTCATCGTTGTCTCTACCGAGGAGAACACCTCGATAATCAGGTCGAGCACATCTCTAAAGAGCCCCATGTCTTCCTGCGCGATGCCTATAAGCAGCACAAACCGCACGTCGTGGCGTCCCCAGGGAATCGAGGCGTCATTGTGGGCCACGGCGATAAACGAGCGCTCGGGATATACCGAGATCGCGTGAGGCATGGCAAGGCTGTCGGTAAACGCCGTCGACGAGACACTCTCGCGCAGATGCACGTCAGCGATATACTCGGACGTTGCGAGCCCCTGAGCGGCCAAAAGCTCTCCCATTCGGTCGATGCAGCTTGTGGCGTCGTTTGCGTCTACGTTGCGCATAAACAGCCCCGGCTGTAGCAGGCGCCCCAAAAGGCCCTGGGCATAGAGGCGCCGCCGTTGCTCTTGGATAGCGCAAAGCCGGTCGCGGATCTTTCGCACGTTTTGCTTAGTGAGGATTGGCCCAATCAAGATCTTGGTGCTGCCGCCGCAAACCGGCACGTCGATCGTTGCAATCACCACATCGCTCTCGGGAGGATCGGCCAGGTAGCCATCACAGCTCATCACGGCAACAACACTTATGTCGTCGCCAAACTCGGACTTGAGGTCGTCGACGAGCCTGCGTGCAAAATCGTGATACTCCTCGATAATCACCGTGCAGGTGATGGCACCGTCGGGCGCAGAGAACTTCTCAAAGTAGGCGCCGATGTGAAAGGCGATAAACGCGATTTCGTTCTCGCCTACCTCAACATTCATGGCGGTCGAGAAACGGTGGGCGATATAGACCGCCATGTCGTAGACCGGTGCGTGTTCGCTTTTGATTTGCGCGGCGAGCGGGTTGGGGTAGCTTACGTGGTAGACGGCGCGCTGGTAGGCGTTAAACATATGCAGGACGAGCTGCAAGCGCATAGGCTCGTCGATAAAGCGCGGCAGGTTGTAGCGCTCGCCACACTCGTCGAGAATCCCCAGGACCATGTCCATAAAATCGCGGTCGATGATGCTTGCGAGCTTCTCGCGGTTGAGGTCGCCAAAATCGCAGCGCTCGACGGAAAGCGCCAGAAGCAGCAGGATCTGCTGAAAATCGGCACGCGGGACGGCGCAGCCAAACTCCTTCTCAAAGTAGGCGGCGATGCACTGGGCGCAGCGCACAATCTGCTCACGCTGCCCAAGCTGCGCCACCAGGCCGTCTCCGTCGATGGGGCCGTCCACCTCGCTGAGCTCGTTGTTCGAGGTGAGCCTGATAATGATCACCAGCAGGTGCATGAGCAGGTTGGAGAACGCGTAGTTGTTGATAAACAGGTCCGAGCGCTGACAAATCTCGACAAGGCTCGAGAGGATTCCTTGCACATCAAAGCCGGGAAACATGTTCTCGAGCGTCTTGGTCGAGGTGAAGTAGCCATAGGAGTTGTGCGTGGCTATGTGGCCGAGAAGTTTGCGCTTGTCGGCCTCACGCCCCGTGAGCGTCATGCGGTAGTCATGTGTCTCGATATTGAGGTCAAACTGTCGCACGAGCGCCCGCGCCTGCGGCATCACGGAACTCTGAAACGTGCTTTCGCTGATAAAGAGCTCGTCGGACACATCGAAGACGGAGAGTCCGTCGCGCGCGTTCACAAGGCGCGAGATGGTGAAGTCGCGCCGCGAATCGCTGCCAGCGGGGACGATATCGGCGTTGCCGAGGAGGGAGGCCGGGGCATTGCCGGCGGCCGACGTTGTTGCAGCAAGACGATACCCCTCTTTAGATGATTCGATATGTCGTGTACCGGCCTCGTTGACCTCGGCAACATAGTTGCGGATGCTGCGCTCGCTTGCGCCCAACAAGCTGGCGAGCATAGAGGAAGATATCCAGGAGCTGCTGTTTTCGAGCACATTGATCATGCGGTTGATGCGGTTCTGCTTGGCGCTCGACATGGTTTTCTCCCAGAGATGATCGGCAGATAGGGTGTACCGCCCCATGGTATCTCAGGGAAAGACGGGGCGTCTTTTTCAATTTGCCGCCCAAGCGGAAAACCGCCCGGCTTGCCGCGCAAGCGGAAAATCTGCCGCCTTGCCGCCATGCGGCAAAAAGACGGTTGGCGGCAAGAACCCTCTGCCGCGTATAGTGCGGTCACGGTCAAGGGCGGCCGGGTCGACACGGACGCTCAAGAACATGGCGGGGACTGCGGCGGCATCGGAGCTGCCTTGGGCCCGCTTATTGGGAAAGGAGTACCCCATGGCAGACGAGAACGGCACCGTCCGTATTCTCCTCGCTTGCGGCATCGGTGCCTCGACCGGCTTTATGGCGGCGGGCATGCGCAGGGTCGCAAAGTCCAAGGGCCTTGACTGCACCATCAATGCGGTCAGCAAATCTGAAATTATGGACTATGCCGATAAGATCGATGCCCTCCTCTTGGGGCCGCATTTTGCCGCCGAGGTTCCGGCGACGCAAAAAATGCTTGAGCCTTACGGTGTAAAGGTAATGTCAATCGACCCTGATTATTATGCGTCGCTTGATGGCGAGGGGATTCTCGAAGATGCCTACGATCTTCTCGACATAGATTTTGATGGCGAATAGGGTGTGCTTGATATGTCTAATGTGATGGAAAAAGTCCAAGGGAGCATCGAAAAGAACGTTGTCCCCGTTGTCAATAAGCTTACGTCGAGCTATTGGTTTGGAATCGTTGCCAATGCCGTTTTGTATATCGTTCCGTTTACAATGGTCTCGGCAATTCCGAGCCTTTTTAATGTGGTTCGTAATTTTGTGCCCGCTCTACCTGACCTGTCAGCGCTTAATACCTACTCGTTTGGTCTCGTAGGAATGTTCATCGCTTTTATCATTCCTCACAGCGTCTGTGTCAAGGAGGACGATAAAGGTAGAGCCCTGATCGCTGGCTTTACCGGCGTCGGCGCTTTTATGCTGTGCATGAATCCCCAGACGGTCGATGAGGGCATGGCCTTCGAGATGTGGAAGTTCGGCTCGAGCGGCATGTTTGCGGCTATGGCAGTGGGTATCACGGTCGGTGCAATCTACAAGTTCGCAGCGCATCATAGCTTCTTCGGTGAAGAATCGGTTATCCCTGATTTTGTTAAAAGCTGGTTCGACAGCATTATCCCAATTTTGCTGAGCCTTACAATTGCGTTTCTGCTGACGTTTCTTGTTCGAATTGATGTCTTTACCGTAATTGCGCTGATTCTTTCACCCGTTACCAGTTTTGGCCAGTCTCTCCCCGGCGTTGTGTTTATGGCTTTGGTGATGGACGTGTTCTACTTCTTTGGTGTTTCGGGCTGGGCGTTTATTTCGGTGACGCTTCCGATCACCCAGGGTGGTATGGCTGAGAATATGGCTGCAGTTGCCGCGGGGGCTACGCCGACCAACATCAATGCGTATGGCCTTTCGCGCTACTACATGATTGGCGGAGAGCTCAACACTTTGCCTCTGGCGTTTATGATGCTGTTCTCGAAATCCAAAAAGAACCGCACGCTCGGTAAGGCGACGTTCGTGCCGTCCCTCTTTAATATCAATGAGCCTCTGGTTTTTTCCACTATCGTTAATAATCCCTATCTGTTCATCCCGGTTATTCTTCAAGCTATCATTCTGCCCGCAAATGCCTATCTGTGGCTGCAGTTCGACTGGGCAAGTCTCCATACCCAGATGTTTGCGATGAACTTCCTTCCCAACGCGGTTTCGGCTTACTTCCTTTCCAACGGAGATTTTCGCAACGTGGTGCTTGTCGTGGTGAACCTGATTCTTGCGGCAATCATTTGGTATCCCTTCTTTAAGGTTTTCGACAAACATGCCGCAGAGGACGAGCAGAAAAGCGAGGCTGAGCGCGCTGCGAAGAAGGCGGCAAAACGTGTCGCTCGTGAGGCAAGGAAGGCTGCAAACATTTCCGAGACTGCTTCTGAGAATGGTCCATCCGAAAAAGTTGTGCTGGCAGCTGCAGATTCTACAACGACGGGAGCGAACGATGAGTGACGCAATTGACATCAGCGCTGTGGCTATGGAAGTCATTTTAAATACTGGTGACGGTAGGACTTGTATTGACCAGGCGTTGGATAGCTTGGCGGAGTTTGATTTTGATGCGGCAGAGGAGCACCTTGCCCAAGCGGATGCAAAGATTCTGACCGCGCATAAAGTGCAGACTGCCACGATTCAAGCCCAAGCGGCAGGTGAGGAAGTCGAGTACTCGTTGCTTTTTACGCATGCTCAGGACACTCTCATGACCATTAGTGCTGAACTTCATATGGTTAAAAAGATGATGCCGATTGTGCGCGCACTGGCTATCCGCGCCGGTCAGTAATTCGAATCTTCCAATTGGTTGACGCGAGGGAGATTGCGACAAAGGTCTCCCTCTATTTTTAAGAACTCCATCTTTAAGGAACTAGATTTATGGATACTGTTAAGAAGCAGAGCGCATTTCCTGATGGCTTCCTCTGGGGAGGAGCAACGGCTGCAAATCAGATTGAGGGTGCGTTTGATGAGGGGGGTCGCGGGCTTGCAACCTCTGATTTCGCTCCGTTTATTTCTCGCGAGGCGAATCGTGGATATGAAGGTCAGCCTCTCCCGCATAATTCCGTTACCGCCGAGATGTTGGAGCAAATGAAGCTACATCCCGAGCAATACAATCTTCCCAAGCGTCGGGGAATCGATTTTTATCATCGCTATAAGGAGCAACTGGCCGAGATTGCGGGTATGGGATTTAAGGTTTTCCGCATGTCGATCAGCTGGAGCCGCATTTTCCCCAACGGTGACGATGCTCAGCCAAACGAGGTCGGTTTGGCTTTTTATGACCGCGTGTTTGATGAATGCCACAAGCTCGGTATGGAGCCAATGGTGACGCTGTGCCACTTCGATACCCCGCTTCATCTTGCCGAAGCATACGGTGGTTTCAAAAGCCGCCACACTGTCGAAGCATTTGAGCGTTATGCGGAGACTTGCTTTAGGCGTTACAAGGGGAAAGTTAAATACTGGCTTACGTTCAACGAAATCAACAATGTTCTTACCAATCCTTTCACCTGCAGTGGCGTCATTATGAGCGAAGAGGATTCTAAGACTCCGGAGAATCCGTATCGCGACAATTGGGAGCTTAAGTATCAGGTTTCCCATAATCAATTTGTTGCGAGCGCCAAGGCCGTTATGAAGTGCCACGAAATTGATCCGGATGCAAAGATCGGAAACATGCTCTGCCGACTCGAGAACTATGCTGAGACCCCCAAGCCCGAAGATCAGCTCCAGGTTCTGTTCGAAGACCACTTCAACTGGTTCTACAGTGACGTCCAGGCTAAAGGCGAATACCCGTATTACATGGATCGTTTCTTTGATGAGAACGATATTCATATTGATATGCAGCCGGGTGATGCTGGGGTGCTCAAGTCGGGTACTGTCGATTTCGTAACGATCAGTTACTACATGACCTACATCATGCGCTATAAGGGTGAGCCGGTCCCCAAGCCCTCGGGCTCTTTGGTTACGGCAATTAAAAATCCCTATCTTGAGGCGTCGGAATGGGGATGGCCTATCGACCCCATTGGTTTCCGTATCACTCTTAATCATATTTACGATCGTTACCATTTGCCTATTTTTATCTCTGAGAACGGTCTTGGAGCCATAGATGAGCTCGACGAGAATGGATATGTCGAGGACGACTATCGTATCGACTATATGAAGCGCCATGTCGAGCAGCTCGCTGAAGCAATTAAGGATGGTGTGGATGTATTTGGTTATGCGTGGTGGGGTCCGATTGATCTGGTAAGTTCCGGAACTTCCGAGGTAAGCAAACGATACGGCTTTGTTTCGGTCGATGTTGACGATTTTGGCAATGGAAGCATGGCGTTGGGGCGAAAGAAGTCCTATTTCTACTACAAGAAACTCATCGCCAGCAACGGCGCCGACACCGCAACCGATAACATCGTGGTGGAGTAAGGAGTAGAGATGGTTTCCAAGACGACGGTCGTCAAGAATCCGAGCGGCATCCACGCGCGCCCTGCATCGCTGTTTGTGCAGGAGGCGAGCAAGTACGAGAGCTCGATCACCGTTGGTAAGGTGGGCGGAGACGCCAAAGACGCCAAGTCGATCCTGATGGTTATGAGCCTGGGAATGGCCTGTGGTTGCGAGATTGAGATTGCAGCCGACGGCGCCGACGAGGCGGCCGCCGTCGATGCCCTCGTGGCGCTAATCGAGAGCGGCTGCGGGGAGTAGGCGGGCAAAAGCCACGTCGATGCTCGTTACCTTGCTGCCTATCATGGCGCTTGGAGGCGTCGGCGACGTTCGCCAGATTCTCATACAGCTGGGCGTGAGCGTCTCGCTCGTACTGCTGACGTATCCAAAGTTCCGAGTGTAGATAACGGCAAAGCTCGCAAATGCAAGGACCCCCGCGACCGATTCAACTCGGTCGTGGGGGTCTCTTGTGCTGAGCGATCAAAAGCGCATTGTTCAAAGCGCGGTGGCGCACGGATGCCGTCGTTAGCAAATCCTCGGCAGCTGTTCTCCCACGAGCATGTCGAGGATGCGGGTCGAGCCCCAGCCGGTGCGTACGCGCACGGCGGGTCGAGCGCTCGATCCAAGTGGCACCACGCGGCCGATAATCGCGGCGTTCTCGCCGTAGCGGGCGGAGCGCATGGCGGCTAGAGCCGCATCGGCCTGCTCGGCCGGCACCACGGCGACCATCTTGCCCTCGTTTGCCACCTGCAGCACGTCATAGCCGAGCATTTCGCAAGCCGCCTGCACATCGGGACGCACGGGCACGGCATCCTCGTCGACCTCCATGGCAACATTGCTGGCCTGCGCAAACTCGTTGAGCGTCGAGGCCAGGCCACCGCGCGTGGGGTCGCGAAAGCAGCGCGTGTCGGGTGCTGCGGCCAGAACGTCGGCAATCAGGTGGTTGAGCGGTGCGGCATCGCTTTCAATCGTGCTCGAAAACGCCAAGCCCTCGCGTTGGCTCATGATGGCGATACCGTGGTCGCCCAGTGTGCCTGACACCAGGATAACGTCGCCGGGGCGGCAGTTGGCGCCGCTGAGCGCCACGCCCGTGGGAACCTCGCCCACGCCGGCGGTATTGATGTAGACGCCGTCGGCCCCGCCGCGCTCGACCACCTTGGTGTCGCCCGTGATTATGGACACGCCCGCCTCACGTGCTGTCTCGGCCATCGTCTGCACGATCTGGCGGAGCTTATCCATGGGATAGCCCTCTTCGAGGATAAATCCGCACGACAGGTAGCGCACGTTGGCGCCTGAGGTCGCGACGTCGTTGACGGTTCCGCACACGGCAAGGCGGCCGATGTTGCCACCGGGGAAGAACTGCGGCGAGACCACAAAGCTGTCGGTCGACATGGCGATGCGCCCGCTCGCGGGCAGCGCGGCGACGCCGGCATCGTTGCCCTCGAGCAGCTCGGGCGACCCAAAGGCATCCAAAAAGACCTCGTCGATGATGCGTTTCATCATCTGGCCGCCGGAGCCGTGACCCAGCAGGACGGTGCTATCGGTAACGCTATGGGACATATCGAAAACTCCAATCGTGGGTGGAATTATATGGGTGAGGCTCAGCGTCGACCGGTCCGCCGTCCGTTAGAACGGCGGAACCAATTAGCCTCGGTAGCGGAAATATGCTGCGCAGCTGCCCTCGGAGCTCACCATGCACGGGCCGACGGGATGCTCGGGTGTACAAGCGTGGCCGAACAGAGGGCAGTCGCTCGGCGTAATGGCTCCGCGCAACACGTCGCCGCAGCGGCATCCGCGTGGCTCGACCGTCGGCTCGATGGACACGTCAAAGCGCATGCTGGCATCAAAGCGCGAAAACTCGGGACGAATGGCGAGTCCCGAAGCCGCAATCGATCCCAATCCGCGCCATGTGGTATCGCACGGCTCAAATACCTGCTCGACCAGCTGGCGCGCCACGGGATTGCCGTCTGCGTTGACGCCACGGCGGTAGGCGTTGCCAATCGCGGGCCTGTCCTCGACAACCATCTGGACCAGCATGCAGATGCCCTGCAGGATATCGACCGGTTCAAATCCCGTGACCACGCCCGGGGTATTGAATTCGTTGACCAAAAAGCTAAAGGGCGCCAAGCCCGTGATGGTGGCGACGTGTCCCGGCAGGATAAAGCCGTCGATGGCGGTCTCGGGATCGTTGGCGATGGCGCGCAACGCCGGCGGCGTGGTCTTGTGGGCGCAGTAGACCGAGAAGTTCTGCAGCCCGCGCGCCTCGGCCTCCAAGATGGCGGCGGCGATGGTGGGCGTCGTAGTCTCAAAGCCCACGCCCATAAAAATGACCGGGCGGTCGGGGTTTTGCTCAGCGATGTCGAGTGCGTCGAGTGGGGAATACACAATGCGGATGTCTCGTCCGGCTGCCTTTTGCGCGGCGAGCGAGGTGGACGATCCGGGCACGCGCATCATGTCGCCAAAGGTGGTGATGATGGCGCCGTCTATGTTGGCGAGCGCGATTGCGTGGTCGATGTCACGGTTGGCGGTAACGCAGACGGGGCAGCCCGGTCCGCTCAGCAGTTTGAGCCCGGCAGGCATAATGGAGCGAAAGCCATAGCGCCCGATGCTCACGGTATGCGTGCCACAGACTTCCATAAGGTTGATGGCGCGGTCGCCGACAAGTTCATGAATGCGCTCGATGAGCTCGCGAGCCAGCTTGGGATCGCGGAATGCCGAGAAGTCGATACCGGAGCGAGCCGGCTGCTCGGGCGCCACTAGTAAGCCTCCGCCGGATTGGTGGTCAGCTGGTCTTCTTCGGCCAGTTCGGTCATGGTGTTGACCAGCTCGAGCGTCTCTTGCGCTTCCTGCTTATCGACAATCTGGATGCCAAAGCCGGCGTGCACGAGAACATAGTCGCCTACCTGCGCCGTCGGCACGAGTCTCAGCGAAACAGGGCGCTCGATGCCCATCATGTCGACGGTGGCCTTGAGGTCATCGTCGCGTTTGACTACTTTACCGGGAACGGCAAGGCACATAATGTTCCTCTTTTATACGCTTTGCGCTGGATGGGCGCTTAATAATCCATCAGTTGATGGTAGCGCTCGCGGGGTTCGCGGGCAAACGCGTTACGCCTGTGAGACGGCTGGGCGCGGCGGCGTGCGAGGGCGAGCTACTGTGATGCAATCTGCGCAAGACGAGCGCTTGCGACCGCCGCCTGACCGTAGGCGATGCAGCCGTCGTTGACGGGTACGGTGTGGGGGACAAGGACAGTAAGGCCTGCGCTTTTGAGCTCGCGGGTGAGGAGTTGGAGCAGAAGTCGGTTCATGAACACGCCGCCCGAGAGCGCGACGGTATCGATACCTTCGCGCGCGCAGATTTCGCGTGCGATTCGTGCCGAAGAGCGCGCGACGGCGACATGGAAATCGAGTGCGAGCCTGTCGGCGGGCGCTCCGGCTTCAATTCCTCCCAAAAGTGCCTCAAAGAGCGCTTTCTGGTCCAGAACATAGGGGCCGTCCAGCCACGATGGGCCAGATGCGAAATAGCCGGCGTTGTCGTCGGGAAAATGGGCGATTTCGTTGTCGAGCGCGCGCCAGGCGGCGGCTTCGAGTTCTATGGCGGGTTCGCCCTCGTAGGTTGCCTTGTCGCAGATGCCCAGAATTGCTGCCGCGGCATCAAAGAGACGCCCCATGCTGCTGGTACGCGGGCTGTTGATGCCGCGCTCGATCATGGTGGCTGTCACGCTGCGCGTTTGTTCGTCGAGGCTGTCCAAAAGCCGAGCGGCACCTGGGTGCTCGAGCAGGCCGAGCTCACTGAGCAGGGCAAAGGCGTTGCGGCGGGCGTCGCGCACGGAGGCCGCCCCGCCGGGGAGCGCCCAGGTGCGCAAATGCGCGGCGCGTTCAAAGCCGCCAAGGCTGGCAACAAGAAACTCGCCGCCCCAAATGGTCCCATCGGTGCCGGCGCCGGTGCCGTCAAAGGCGATGCCAAGGACGCGCGCGTCGGTTGTAAGCTGGCCCGCGGCGATGGCCTCGGCCATTACGCTCGCGATATGCGCATGATGGTGCTGCACCTCGACGAGCGGCAGATTGCATTTTCGCGCCTGCTCGCGCGCCCACTGGCCCGATAGATAGCTGGGGTGTACATCGCAGGCCAAGGCGGCGGGCGCCAAATCAAAGAGATCTTCCAAGCGCGTGCGCGCGGCGTTCCAGGCATCGAAGGTCCCGCCGTTTTCAACATCGCCGATATGCTGCGACACAAAACAGGGCGCCTCGCCGTTCGTCCCTTCACGTGTGAGCGCAATCGTGGCCTTTTGTTGTGGCCCGCAGGCGAGCACGCAGGACGGAGCGCCGTCGAGCGCCGGCAACGGCAGCGGCTGGGGTGCATATCCCCGAGCGCGGCGCACGGGCATAACGGCGCCGTCGACCATGCGCACCACGGAATCGTCATAGCGCGAGAGAATCGCGCGGTCGTTACCGAGCAACGCGTCGGCGATGCCGGCGGCAACGAGGTGTTCCCAGGCAAGGTCGTCGTCGGTCTCGATGGGTTCTTCGCTCAGGTTTCCGCTGGTCATGACGAGCGCGTGCATACCGCAGACTTCTGCCGCGGCAAGCAACAGATGTTGAAGCGGCGTATAGGGGAGCATGACGCCGAGCTCGGGCAGGTCGTGCGCGACAGATGGCGCGAGGGCGAGGATGTCGGGGGAACCGTCGTTGTCCTCGCTAACAGTGCGCCGGCGCAGCAGCACGATGGGGCGGATACTGCCGGCGAGCAGATCGCGTTCAGCATCGTCGATATGACACAGGCGCTCGGTATCAGCAAGACTACGTACCATGACGGCAAGTGGTTTGTTGCTGCGGCGTTTGCGACGGCGCAACTCGGCCACCGCCTGCTCGTTGGCAGCGTCACAGGCTAGATGGAATCCGCCCAGGCCCTTGATGGCGACGATGCCACCGCTGGCCAGCAGCTCAACGCAGCGCTCGATGATAGCGTCGCTGGCCTCGCGTGTGGTGCCGACGGCCGGTGTCGCGGACGAATTCCCGCACGCATTGCCGTTTACAGCCTCGCGCCACGTAATATGCGGCCCGCAATCAAAGCAGGCATCGGGCTGCGCGTGAAAACGCCGGTCGAGTGGGTCGACATACTCCGCAGCGCACTTGGGACACATGGGAAAACAATCCATCGACGTGGCCGCTCGGTCATAAGGCAGCGATCGGATGATGGTAAAGCGTGGGCCGCAGTTAGTGCAGTTGATAAAGGAGTAGTGATAGCGTCGGTCGGCGGGATCGAACAACTCGCGCAGGCAATCGTCACAGGTGGCGATATCGGGCGAGACGAGCGTCGTGTGCGCGGTCTGGTCCTGCGACGCCACAATGTGAAAGCCCTGCTCATCGGCAGCGCTCCAGCCGCCAGGCTCCAAATCCGCAATATCGACTCGCTCAACGCGAGCTGCCGCAGGCGCATGCTCAGAAAGCGCGGCAACAAAAGCATCGAGCGCATCGGCCAAAGCGTGCGCCTCGATATGCACGCCGTCGCCCGCATTGAGCACCCATCCACAAATGCCATGTGCCATGGCCTCGCGATACACAAACGGTCGCATGCCAACGCCCTGCACAATGCCCGTCACATGAATATGCACATGCCGCATGCGACACCCCTCATCAAAACCGACCAAAAAGGGACAGGTTTATTTTGGTAGGTAAAACTTCTAAACCTGCCAAAACAAACCTGTCCCTATTTGGCAGGTGCGCTGCGGGAAATCCCGCTACAGCCCCAGGCTCTGCTTGGTGGCGGCGCACGTGAGCTCGCCGTGCTTAACGCCGCGCAGGCCCAGCAGGCGGTCGGCTAGTTCGTAGACGCGCTCGCCGCGACCCTTGAGCGCCAGAATCTCTAAGCAGTTGTGGTGATCCAGATGCACGTGCATGGTCGATACGATCTCGTCGGTGTAGTCGTGCTGCACTTCGTCCAGACGGCGCGTCAGGTCGCCGGTATGGTGGTCGTAGATCATGGTGAGCGACCCGATAACATGCTCGTCGGGCGTGCGCATCTGCTCCTTGGCGATCGAGGCGCGAATCAGATCGCGTACGGCCTCGGATCGGTTAGCCACGTCACCGCGGCGCGCGATCTGCTCGTCAAAGCGGCGCAGCAGGTCGTCGGGCGCGGTGACCGAAAAGCGGACCAGCTCGGAGCTGGAGCCGCTGTAGCGGCAGCTTGCATCGTCGTCCGCACCGTGATTGTGCGCGTGCTCGTGCTCGGCCACGTTACACCAGTTTCACAGAGCCGACGGAGTTGTGGTCGGCCTCGATGGCCTCCTCGTAGCCCTCGAGCGCATCGTGCGCCTCGTGGAGTGCCGCCATGGCGGCCTCGAGCTTGGCGCCAATGCGCTCCATGTCAAAGTTCTCGGTCGCATGCAGCAGCTGATGGCTCCACTCGTGAGCGAGCTCAATGGTGTCGTCGACCTGCTTGACGCTCATGGCAAGCTGGCTCATGTTCATTCCGACGTCATGCATGGGGAGTCTCCTTTTGTACGGGGCGATATGGTGGTTCAGATTCTACTACGCCCGCCTTGGGCGCCGCCGCATAAGAAAACGGGTGCGAGTCCGTCTGACCCGCACCCGTTCACTGGGGGCTGTTTGTATCTACCATACTATCCGTGGTCGCATACCTTGCGTTTGGCACTCCGGCGAGCGGTGCGAAACCGCTCATGGACGGCAGATGGGTAACAAGCGTATTACAGATGTTTCTCCAGCAGTGCCTGAAGTCTTGCCTTGGGCAAGGCGCCGACCGAGCGGTCGACCTCCTCGCCGTTCTTAAAGACGATCAGCGTGGGGATGCTCATGACGCCAAACTTCATGGCCATGTCCTGGTTGCCGTCGACGTTGCATTTGGCCACAGCC
>CAJMLY010000034.1 GCA_905214425.1 uncultured bacterium | reverse complement strand
ATCAAGGCCTACGAGGAGCTCGAGAAGAAGCTTTCCGACCCGGCCGTCGCCTCCGACATCAAGGAGTTCACGCGTCTCAACAAGGAGTATGCGCACCAGTCCGATCTCATCGCCGCCTCGCGCGAGTACATCGGCGCGCTCGATGACATCGAGGCCGCCAAGGAGATGCTCCGCGACACGACCGACGCGGACGAGAAGGAGATGCTCCAGATGGACATCTCCGAGAACGAGGAGAAGCTTCCCCAGCTCGAGGAAGACATTAAGTACATGCTCATCCCAAGCGACCCCAACGACGACAAGAACACCATCGTCGAGATCCGCTCCGCCGCCGGTGGCGACGAGGCAGCCATCTTTGCCGGCGATCTGTACAAGATGTACCAGCGCTTCTGCGAGTCGCGCGGCTGGAAGACCACCGTGCTCGACTCCAGCCCCAGCGAGGCCGGCGGCTTTAAGTCCATCGAGTTCAAGGTCGAGGGTGACCGCGTCTACTCCGTCATGAAGTTCGAGTCCGGCGTGCACCGTGTCCAGCGCGTTCCCAAGACCGAGTCCCAGGGCCGTATCCAGACCTCCACGGCAACCGTCGCCGTGCTTCCCGAGGCCGAGGAGATCGACGTCCAGATCAACCAGTCCGACCTGCGCATCGACACCTACTGCGCCTCGGGCCCTGGTGGTCAGTGCGTTAACACCACCTACTCCGCCGTGCGTATCACCCACCTGCCCACCAATACCGTGGTGCAGTCGCAGGAGCAGCGCTCCCAGATTCAGAACCGCGAGGTCTGCATGCAGATGCTGCGCGCCCGTCTGTACGAGATGGAGCTCGAGCGTCAGCAGGCCGAGCTTGGTGCCGAGCGCCAGAGCCAGATCGGCCACGGCAATCGTTCCGAGAAGATCCGCACCTACAACCAGCCCCAGGACCGCGTGACCGACCACCGCATCGGTTTCAACTCCACCTACAACGGCGTCCTTCTGGGCGACCAGCTCGGCACCGTCATCGAGGCGCTCGCCGCCGCCGAGCGAGCCGAGAAGCTGGCACAGGCAGTCTAAGTTCCGCCGTTCTACCGAACGGCGGACCAGCCGACGCTGCGCGCCGTCCAGAGCGACAATTTGTCATTCAAAAGGCAAGGCATGACCAGAAGGTCTATGCCTTGCCTTTTTCATGCCAACTTGTTCGCTCTGGACGTCGCTCGCTGGCATTGCCAAAACATCGGCGTTTCCTTGGTTGTCAAATGATCCGTAGGGAGTCATTGGGGACATTGCCTTGATATTTTATTCAGTCGGCTGTGATGGCATTTTAGTCATTGGGGACGTTCTTAAATGACTAGGTTGGGTAAATTACTTTTCGAGTTTATTTAATCTGCTTTGTTAGAAATTAAGCTGCCTACCTGCTCAAAGTAATTAACAGCCTTCATCTGCTATTGATAATATTGCTCGAAAAATCGTTCAAGAAGTCGCGGGGCGATTTTTGATGGGTCGTGCGTCAAGCGATGTGGCAAGTTCTTGGTTAGGTATTGGTCAGTTTTGGGCAACCTTGCCAAAAGCTTGACGAATGCAGATTTAGACGTCGACGAATGAACATTTTAGGCAGGTTCCAAGCAAAATTCTGGGCTGATTCTCGATAATCGCCTTCAATCGCCCCTTGCCATGCGCTGGCCTCGCGTACAATCTGCTCCGACATTCGCGCGCCGTCCGGCGCTTAAGAGGGGAGGGCCCCATGGCAAACGAGATCTGGACCATCAAGCGTTGTCTCGAGTGGACCAAGGAGTACCTGGCCGAGCGCGGCGAGGAGCACCCCCGTCTTTCTGCCGAGTGGCTGCTGTGCGCCGCCACGGGCCTGGCGCGCATTGACCTATATATGCGTATGGACGAGACGCTTAACGCGGCCCAGCTCGAGACCATGCATGCGGCCGTCGTTCGTCGCGCCAAAGGCGAGCCGCTACAGTACATCACCGGCAGCACGCAGTTTCGCATGATCGACGTCGCGTGCGCCCCCGGTGTGCTCATTCCGCGCCCCGAAACCGAGATGCTCGTCGAGGAAGTCCTCAATTATCTGGATGCCGAGGTGCTGAGCCCCGAGGCTGCTGCCCGTCAGCGTGTTGAGCTGCCTTGGAACGATGAGGTCGAAGAGGCCCGCAAAGCCGAGGCGGCGCTGGCCGACGAGCGCGCGACTGTCGAGCGCCGTGCCGCTAACCTGACGGCCGCCGATGAGGCGGCGCTAGGCAGCGACGTGCTCGGCAGCCGTGCCTATGCCGAGGAGCTGGCCGACCGCGAGGCCGAGGAAGCCGCCGCGCAGGCAGCAGAAGCCGAAGTCGCGGAAGCCGCCGAGTCCGAGCTCGACGAATACGGCATCGCCATCGAGGGTGCCGACCAGGAGACGGCTTCAGCTCAGGATGCCGCTTCGCCTGCCCCAGCCGAGCCCCGCATCGCCCGCGTTCTCGAGGTCGGCTGCGGCACGGGCTGCATCTCGCTCTCGCTTGCCTGGGAGCGTCGCGGCCACGTCACCTGCACTGCTACCGATATCGAGCCGCGCGCCATCGACCTTGCTACCAAAAACCGCGATGCGCTTGGCCTCACGTCCGACGAGGTCGCCTTTAGCCTCACGAACCTGGTGAGCTCCATTCCCCGCGAAGAGTGGGGCACCTTTGACGTACTCGTCTCCAACCCGCCCTACATCCCCACCGATGTCATGCGCTCACTGCCGCATGAGGTCAAGGACTTCGAGCCCGACCTGGCGCTTGAGGGCGGCGCCGACGGCCTCGATATCTTCCGCCGCCTGCTCAATGCGGCGCCCTACATGTTGCGCGCCGGCGGCCTGTTTGCCTGCGAGCTCTACGAGGGCGCCCTCGATGCCGCGGCCGAGCTCTGTCGTCAAGCGGGTCTGTCGGACGTGTGCATCGTCCGCGACCTCACCGATCGCCCCCGCATCGTCCGAGCCATCGTCACCGAGCCCAAACAGCGCCAGTAATATTTATTAACTGGTTAGCAAAAATTATAAAGTAGTTTATAATTAGGACGGCTGAAAGAGGTCGGCCCATGCAACCTCCTACCTTTCGGGAAATCATTGCCCTACTCAAGCACGATGGATTCGTGAAGGTCGCGCAAGTCGGTAGTCATGCTAAGTATGTTTCTGGCGATCGTGTTGTCACCGTGAACGGCTCTGGTGGTGATCGACCAAAGAAGGGCACGTGGGCAAGTATTCGTCGCCAAGCTGGATGGTAGTTGGAGGCAAAATGAGGCAGCGATTTACCTATGACTGCGTTCTCATAAAAGAAGACGACGGTTACTGCGCCAGCTTCCCGCAGCTTCCCGGCGCCTTTGCCGATGGCGATACGCGCGAAGAAGCGATTACCCATGCCACCGAGGCGCTGATGGCGTTTTTGGCCGACGACCTCAACAACGGTTTGACTCCGGCAGGGTACGAACGCTCGGCCGAGGTCGTGGCCCTTTCAGTCGAAATCGACCACGAGGACGCTCGGGAAGCGGCGTGCCGAACATTTAAAGATGCAGCGCTGGACCTCAAAGTCTCCGCTCCGCGGATTACCGCGCTGGTCAAAGCCGGAAAACTCGATGTTGAACTCGTCGACGGCCGTCGGATGATAACGATAGACAGCATCGAGCGCTACGCCGCCCAAAGATGCCACGCCGGCAGGCCAAAGAAGTTCGTCGCAGTCCAATAACCCCCTCACTTTCACCGACTACTAGAGCCGCTCACCAAACCAACATGCGCTCTGGGCAAATAGGCTGAATGTTTCGTGCGAGAATGCCCCTCAGTAAACAAACTTTCACCAGAGCGTAAGGGGCTGGCATACACATGCAGACGGTCTATCGGGTATACGAGGGAACGCGCGAGCCGCATCGGCTCGCCGTCGAGCGCACGGCCGAGGTGCTCGGCTGCGGCGGCCTGGCCTTGATCCCGACCGAGACCGTCTACGGTGTCGCCGTGGCAGTCAACGCCTTCTCGGACGCCGTACCCCAAGATACAAGCGAATTCCCATCGTGGCCGCGCGATCCGCAGGCTGTCGTCAATGGCGCCGCGGTCCCTGCGCTCGGTACCGGCTACCGCCGCATCTTTACCCTCAAGCAGCGCAAGCTCACCCAAACGGTCGCCTGGCTGGTTGATAATGCCGAAGCACTCGACCGCTATGGCGTGGATATCCCCGAAGAGGCTCGCGTACTCGCGCGACGATGCTGGCCGGGAGCCCTGACTATCGTGGTCAAGGCGGCCCCCTGCGTGCCGACCTTTATGCGCGCCGCCGACGACACGGTGGCACTTCGCGCTTCGGCCTCGCCCGTGGTGCAAGCGCTCATCCGCGCCTGCGGCAGCCCTCTTGCCTGCACCAGCGCCAACACGCATGGCGCGCCCGCGCCGGCAAGTTTTGTCACGGTGGAGGAGCGCATCCTGGAGGGGGTCGATGTTGCCGTCGACGCCGGCGAGACCCCGTGTCGCGACGCCTCGACCATCGTGTCGTTCCAGCACGGCGGGCTCCAGATCCTGCGCCAAGGCGCACTTCCCGCATCAGAGATCGAACGGGTCCTGTCCGACCCGATGCAATAGAAAGGTGTAAGCGATGTCGTTGAATCTGGGCAGCCTGGGCATGGAAGATGCCTCGTTTAACTTTGGCGGTTCCTACATCATGGCGCTCGACTGCGGCACCACCTCGGTACTTGCGACCATCGTCGACGAGTACGGCTGCATCGTCGCGCAGGCACGTCGTAGCGTCAAAACCAGCTTCCCGCGTCCCGGTTGGATAGAGCAAGACCCCATGGAGGTGCTTGCCAGCCAGATCGGCGTGATGATGGAGGTCCAGTTTAAGAGCGGCATCCATTCTGACCGCATCGCCGCCATCGGTATCTCCAACCAGCGCGAGACCACGGTGGTGTGGGACCGCATAAGCGGCCAACCCATCTATAACGCCATCGTGTGGCAATGCCGTCGCACCGCACCTCTGATCGACGAGCTGGTCGAGCGGGGCGCAGAAGAGCTGGTGCGCTCCCGCACGGGACTCACGCTCGATCCGTATTTCTCGGCTTCCAAGGTGCAGTGGATCCTCGACAACGTCGACGGTGCGCGTGAGAGCGCGGCGGCGGGCGACCTCATGTTCGGCACCATCGATACCTGGCTCATCTACAACCTCACCGGCAGTCAGGTCTTTGCCACCGACTACACCAATGCCAGCCGCACGGCGCTCTTTAATATCCATACGCTCGATTGGGACGACGACCTGCTGGCGCTCTTTGACGTTCCACGTTCCATGATGCCCGAGGTTCGTTGGAGCTCGGGCGACTACGGCCGCGTCGCGAGCGACATCATGACCAACATGCCGCCCATCATGGGCGTGGCGGGCGATCAGCAGGCGTCGCTGTTCGGCCACTGCTGCTTCCATCCCGGCCAGACCAAAAACACCTATGGCACGGGTTGCTTTATGCTCATGAACACCGGCGACGAGGTCGTCGAATCCAAGAACGGTCTGGTCTCCACGATCGGTATCGCCGCGGACGGCAAGATCAGCTATGCGCTCGAGGGTTCTATCTTTGCCGCCGGCTCAACCATGAACTGGCTGCGCAACAACATGGGCATCATCTCGAGTGTGAGCGAGTCCGCGCAACTCGCCGCTTCGATCAACGACAACGAGGGCTGCTACTTCGTCCCCGCCTTCGCTGGCCTGGGCGCTCCCTGGTGGGACCCGCGTGCCCGCGGTATCGTGTGCGGCCTGACCGGTGCCTCGAGTCGCGCGACCATTGTGCGTGCGGCCTGCGAGTCCATGGCCTACCAGAGTTATGACGTGCTGCGCGCCATGGAGCAGGACGTGGGACTTTCGATTGAGCGCCTGTCCGTCGATGGCGGCGCCTCACGCAACGAGTTCATCATGCAATTCCAGGCCGACCTGCTGGATATCCCCGTGCTGCAATGCGAGACGGTGGAGACCACGGCAATCGGTGCCGCGTACTTGGCGGGTCTTGCTGTCGGCTATTGGGAAGACCTTGAAGAGCTGGAGCAAAATGCCCAGATCGTTAGGACCTTCCTTCCCCATATGTCCGCCGAGCGTCGCGAGCAAAACCTTGCGGGCTGGCGTGATGCAGTCAAGCGCTCGCTCAGTACCGCACAGTAGGGCTGCGATGGGCTGCTCGATACAACAAACCGCTAAACTTATGCACGGCGCGCGGCAACAACATCGCCATGCGCCTTGTCAGCAAGGCCATCTTCCGGCCGCAACGAAAGGGGCAATCAACCCATGACCGTCACCTACGATACGTCCCGTGTGACCCTTGTCGATCACCCGCTCGTCCAGCATAAGCTGTCGATTCTGCGCGACAAAAACACCGGCACCAACCAGTTCCGCCAGCTCGTGCGCGAACTCGCACTTTTTGACGGCTACGAGGCCATGCGCGACCTGCCCATGGAAGACGTCGAAGTCGAGACCCCCATCACCACCGCAACGTTTAAGCAGCTCGCCGGCAAAAAGCTCGCCATCGTTCCCATTCTGCGTGCAGGCCTTGGCATGGTCGATGGCATCCTCGACTTGGTACCCTCCGCTCGCGTGGGCCACATCGGTATGGAGCGCGACGAGGTCACCCACGAGCCGCACGAGTATTACTGCAAGATGCCCAAGGATATCGACCAGCGCATCTGCCTGGTCGTCGACCCCATGCTCGCCACGGGCGGTTCGGCCGAGATGGCCATCAGCTACCTGCGCGAGCGCGGTGTCAAGGACATCCGCATGCTGTGCATCGTCGCTGCCCCCGAGGGCCTCAAGTCGCTGACCGAGAAGGACCCAGATGTGCATATCTATACCTGTGCTATCGACGACCATCTCAACGAGGCTGCCTACATCGTTCCCGGCCTGGGCGACGCCGGCGATCGCATCTACGGCACGCTCTAGTCGCTGGGCTAAGACGGCCGCGGCTGCAAATAGGAAGAAATGGTGCGCGCGGGCAAGTAGAAGACGCCTGTGCGCACCTTTAGTTAATGGACGTTTTGCCCCGCAGGGTTCGAGAAAAACGTATTACCGTACCTGCGGCATAAAGAAGGTCTTAAGAAAACGAACAGGTGCGTATTAACCGATGCTTTTTCGGTTGTACTTTAGCGATTGGCTCGTACAATAGTCACCAATGTTTGGCGGGAACTGTCCTGTGAGGCGATAAAAAAGGAAAGTGAGGACGCCAGTGTTTCAGATAGCCGATCTGCTCGCTATCGTTGCAGGTGCCATCGCGGGCGCGATTGCCTTCCTTCCCTTTGTCTTTACGCTCAAGCCGGTTCTTGACGATAAGCAGAATGCGGACATGCTCAAGGGTATGGTGAGTCTGGCGGTCTCGGCAATCGCTCTGCTCGTCTTTACCTTGGTTGTGTTTGTGTTGTTCGGAGAGGCATTTCGCATGTTCCTCCTGGGCGAGGCGATCGGCTTCGTGGCCTTTATGGCCGCCTGCGCGGTTCGCGTCGCCAAGGCGCTACGAGATCCTCATGAGGTCGAAAGGTAAGTCGTGGAAATTTTTGAAAAGCTGCCTGATGAGATTAATCATCTGGTCAGCGAGTTCAGCTCCACCCCTGTCGTGGGCGATCTGAGCTGCGGCATCACGCAGTACTCGTTTTGGCTGATCGTCTCCACGATCGTGCTCCTGATCGTCCTGGCCGTGTTCAAGAAGAAGCAGACCCTGGTCCCCAAGGGCTTCTTCGTCAACGGTTTCGAGTACATCATCGAGTACGTCGAGAACGATATCGGCAAGGGCGTCGTGGGTGAGAACTGGAAGAAGCACTTCCCGTTCCTGTGCTCGCTTTTCCTGTTCATCCTGATCAATAACATGATCGGCCTGATCCCGGGAATGAAGCCCGGCACCGGTGCAAT
The DNA here is from genome assembly GCA_905214425.1 of uncultured bacterium. GTDB lineage: Bacteria > Actinomycetota > Coriobacteriia > Coriobacteriales > Coriobacteriaceae > Collinsella. The sequence continues at coordinate 11,812 of CAJMLY010000034.1, read as the reverse complement.
CGGCTCCACCGCCGCGCTCGCCATCTTCGCCTTCGTGTACTTCATCTACTACGGATGCAAGGCTCACGGCGTGATCGGCTACATCAAGAGCCTCGCCCCGCAGGGCGTGAGCTTCCCGATGAACGTGCTCGTGTGGGTCGTCGAGCTTTTCTCGACCTTCCTGCGCCTCATCACGCTTGCCGTCCGTCTGTTCTGCAACATGTTCGCAGGACACGTGGTCATGGGCTCGTTCGCCATCATGGCGAGCATGTTCATGCAGCCGCTGCTTCAGCAGGTTTCCGCGGCCCACGCCGTCGGCGCCCTGCCTTCGCTGGCCTGGCTTGCCATCCTCATCCTGATCTATGCGATCGAGCTTGTGGTCGGCGCCATCCAGGCTTACGTCTTCACGGTCCTTACCGCCGTGTATGTCTCCGAGGCAGAGGAGGTCGCGGAGGAGGAGTAGTCTTCCGCTCGCGCCTTAATGGTAAGGCAATTCGTTAAACCGCCGGTGCCCGTACCCATGGAGCCCGGCAGTTATAAAAAGGTTATCCTGCGTGAAATAAGACACGCACGACAAAGGAGGAATCGTGGGAGTTATCGGTTACGGTCTTGGTGTTATCGGCGCTGGTCTTGCTATCGGCCTGTCTGCTCTGGGTGCTACGGGTGCTATGGCCCGTCAGCCTGAGGTCCAGGGCCGCGTGTTCACCGTCTTCATCATGGGCTCCGCCTTCGGCGAGGCTCTGGCTCTGATCGGCTTCGTTGTCGCGCTGATCGTTAAATAGCACGGAGCGTCAAGTATGAATCTTTCATCCCAGAAGAGCGCGATCGCACTCTCCGCGTCCGCGGCCGCGCTGCTCATGCCGGTTTCCGCGTTCGCCGAGGACGGCGCCGCCGGTGCGGACATCCTCATCCCTAAGATGGCGGAGTTCATCCCGGCGCTTATCGCCTTCCTGATTATCTGGATCGTGCTGGCCAAGGTCGCCCTGCCGGGCATCATGAAAACCATGGAGGAGCGCGGCAAGAAGATCGAGGAGAGCCTCGACGAGGCCGAGAAGACCAAGCAGGAGGCTATCGCCAAGCGCGCTGAGTCCGACTCGATCGTCACCGACGCCCGTCGTCAGGCTGCCGACATCGTTCTCGAGGCCCGTAAGGACGCCGAGTCCGAGCGTGCCCGTATCATCGAGGCTGCTCACAAGGAGGCCGAGGAGATCATCGCCAAGGCCCATACGACCGTCGAGGACGAGCGCAAGTCCATCTACGCCGGTGCCGCGAGCTCCATCGCCGACCTGTCCGTTGCCGTCGCCACCAAGATCGTGGGCGAGGCACTCGAGGACGATGCCGAGCAGAAGAAGCTCATCGAGCGCTACATCCAGGAAGCAGGTAGCCTGAATGCCGACTAGCCGCTATCAGGACAAGGTGCTCGAGACCTACGCGCGTTCCCTTTTGGAAGCCGCCAAGGCCGAGAACCATGTGTTCGAGGACCTCGAGATGGTCGAGCGCCTGGCCTCTGCCAGCCCCGAGATCATCGCCGTGCTCGACACCATGTCCAAGCGCGACCAGCTCGACCTTCTTCCCAAGGTGGCAGCTGCCTTTAAGTATGTTGCCGAGGAAGACGAGGATGTAGTGGGCGTGACCGTCACCACGGCGATCCCGCTCGACGACGAGCTGCGTCAAACCATCACTAAGAAATGCGAGCAGGACTTCGGCCGCAAGGTATTCCTTATCGAGCAGGTCGACCCGTCTATCGTGGGCGGCCTGGTGCTCGAGGCCCGCGGCGAGCGTCGTGACATTTCCGTCAAGACGCAGCTGCGCATCGCGCAGGAGACCCTCGCAAACTCTGCTAATTCGTACGGAGGTGAAGCCTAATGTCCGAAACCCTCAATGCCCAGGATATCGCCAAGAAACTGCAGGAGCAGCTCACGAGCCTCTCCGCGACGGTCGATACGCATGAGGTTTCAACGGTCGACGAGGTAGGCGACGGCATCGCGCGCGTCTCCGGCCTCAAGAGCGCCATGGCAGGCGAGCTTCTGGAGTTCAAGAGCTCCGATACCGGTGAGACCGTCTTCGGCCTTGCCCAGAACCTTGACCGTGACGAGGTCGGCGCCGTTCTGTTTGGTGCCGTCGACTCCATCAAGGAAGGCGACGAGTGCCGCACCACTGGCCGCATTATGGATATCCCCGTGAGCCGTGCCATGCTCGGCCGCGTCGTCAATCCGCTCGGCCAGCCCATCGACGGCCTGGGCGACATCGTCGCCACGCACCGTCGCCCCATCGAGTTCAAGGCTCCCGGCGTCATCGATCGTACCCCGGTGTGCGAGCCGGTTCAGACCGGTCTGCTCGCTATCGACTCCATGGTGCCTATTGGCCGCGGTCAGCGTGAGCTCATCATCGGCGACCGTAAGACCGGTAAGACCGCCATCGCCATCGACGCTATCCTCAACCAGCGCGGCAAGGGCATGGTCTGCATCTATGTCGCCATCGGCCAGAAGGCCTCCACGGTTGCCAACATCCGCGAGACCCTCGCTCAGCACGGTGCGCTCGACTACACCATCATCGTTTCGGCCACCGCTGCCGATTCCGCCCCTATGCAGTACATCGCGCCTATGGCCGGTGCCGCTATCGGCGAGTTCTTCATGTACAACGGCGAGGACGGTAAGCCCGCCAGCGAGACCAACCCCGGCGGCCACGTGCTCGTCATCTACGACGACCTGTCCAAGCAGGCTGTGGCCTACCGTCAGATGTCGCTGACGCTGCATCGTCCGCCCGGACGCGAGGCCTATCCTGGCGACATCTTCTACCTGCACTCTCGTCTGCTCGAGCGTGCCGTCAAGATGTCCAAGAAGAACGGTTACGGCTCCATGACGGCACTGCCGATCATCGAGACCCAGGACGGCGACGTCTCGGCCTACATTCCGACCAACGTCATTTCCATTACCGATGGTCAGATTTACCTGCAGTCCGAGCTCTTCTTCCAGGGTCAGCGCCCGGCAGTCGACGTGGGCATCTCCGTGTCCCGCGTCGGTGGCGATGCGCAGACCAAGGCCATGAAGCAGGTCGCCGGCAACCTCCGTCTGGACCTCGCTTCCTATCAGGAGCTCGCTGGCTTTACCCAGTTCGGCTCCGACCTCGACGAGGCTACTCAGAAGCAGCTGACCCATGGTGCCCGCATGACCGAGCTCCTGAAGCAGCCGCGCTACAAGCCGTTCGAGGTTGGCGAGCAGATCGTTACGCTGTTCGCTGGCAACGAGGGCTTCCTGGATGACCTGGAAATCTCCGACGTGCTGCCCTTCCGTGCCGAGCTCATCGAGTACATGGACAATGGCTTTGGCTCGCTGCTCGACAAGGTTCGCGCCAAGAAGATTGACGATGACACCAAGGCTGAGCTCCTGCGCGTCATCGGCGACTTTAAGCAGCAGTTCATGGCTAAGCACCATGCCGATACGACTGGATCAGAGGAGAACTAAGCCCTATGGCCAACCTTCGCGACATTAAGAAGCGAATCTCCTCGGTTACCACGACCAAGCAGATCACGCGCACGATGGAGATGGTCTCTACGGCCAAGATCCGTCGTGCCCTCGATCGCTCCAAGCAGGCCGAGCCCTATAAGGAGGCGCTGACCGACGTCATGTTGACGGTCGCCGGCGACGCCTCCTGTTCGGGCACCGATCCCATGCTGCAGAAGCATGAGAGTGTCAAGCATGGCCTGATTGTCGTTATTGCCTCGGACCGCGGCCTTGCCGGCGGTTTCAATACGACGGTGGAGCGCACGGCCGAAAAGCTCGCCGCTTCTTGGGCGAACGACGGCATCGAGTGCGAGATCATCGCGTGCGGGCGTAAGCCGGCCACGTATTTCCGTGACCGCGCAAACGTTGTCATGCACTTTGAGGGCAACTCCTCTGAGCCCGATTTCAATCAGGCCCGCATGATCTCCTCTCATATCTGCGATGCGTATCGTGCCGGTGAGCTTGACCGTGTCGAGCTTGTCTACCACCACGCCAAGAACCGCGTGGATCAGGAGCTTCGCGTCGAGCATCTGTTGCCGCTCGACCCCGAGATGATCGCTATGGCCCACGGTCCGCGTAAGAACGAGACCGACGCCCCTAAGCGCATCTCGTCCACGTTCGAGTTCGTGCCCTCTCCCGAGCATGTTCTCGGCAAGCTTGTGCCGTCTTATATCCTGACGGTCATCTACCAGGCCCTGATCGATTCGGCGGCTGCTGAGCAGGGTGCACGCCGCAAGGCCATGCACTCCGCGACGGAAAACGCCACCGCGATCATCTCGACCCTTACCCGCACGTATAGTCGCGTGCGCCAGGCTTCGATCACGACCGAGATTAACGAGATCGTCGGCGGAGCCTCAGCATTGGAGGAACAGTAATGGCTAATAACACCGTAAAGCTTGCGGTCGAGGAAGCCACCAAGAAGACGACTGCCGGTGATGGTCGCATCGTGCGAATCATCGGCCCTGTCGTCGACGTCAAGTTTGACGGCGCGGTGCCCCCGATCTACAACGCGCTCACGGTCGAGGCCGAGACCCCGATCGGTCATCTGAGCACGATCCTCGAGGTCGAGAGCCAGCTTCCGGGCGGCGTCGTCCGCACGGTCGCCATGTCCTCGACCGACGGCCTGCAGCGCGGCCTCATCGCCACCGATACCGGTGAGCCCATGAAGATGCCCGTTGGCCCCAAGACGCTCGGCCGCATTTGGAACGTCATGGGCAAGCCCGTCGACGGCAAGCCCATGCCCGAGGTGGAGGAGTTCTACCCCATCCACCATGCAGCGCCCCGTTTCGACGAGCTCACCACCAAGACCGAGATTTTCGAGACCGGCATCAAGGCCGTCGACCTGCTCGAGCCCTACATCCGTGGCGGCAAGACAGGTCTGTTCGGCGGCGCCGGCGTCGGCAAGACCGTTCTGATTCAGGAGCTCATCAACAACCTCGCCCAGGAGCACGGTGGTACCTCGGTGTTCACCGGCGTCGGCGAGCGTACCCGCGAGGGCACCGACCTGTTCCTCGAGATGAGCGAGTCTGGCGTTATCGACAAGACCTGCTTGGTCTATGGTCAGATGAACGAGCCGCCCGGAGCGCGTCTGCGCATCGGTCTGGCCGGCCTTACCACCGCTGAGTACTTCCGCGATCGCGGCCAGGACGTTCTGCTGTTCATCGACAACATCTTCCGCTTCTCCCAGGCAGGTTCCGAGGTTTCCGCACTGCTGGGCCGTATGCCGTCCGCCGTTGGTTACCAGCCCACGCTGGCAACCGAGATGGGCGACCTCCAGGAGCGCATTACCTCGACCAAGACGGGCTCCATTACCTCCGTCCAGGCTGTCTACGTCCCCGCAGACGACCTGACCGACCCGGCGCCTGCCACGACGTTTACGCACCTCGATGCCACCACGGTTCTTTCGCGTAGCATTTCGTCGCTCGGCCTGTTCCCGGCTATCGACCCGCTTGCGTCTTCCTCCGACGCTCTCGATCCCTCGATCGTCGGCGAGGAGCACTACCGTGTCGCCGTCAAGGTCCAGGAGCTCCTGCAGGAGTACTCCGACCTTCAGGACATCATCGCCATTCTGGGTATGGACGAGCTGTCCGAGGAGCAGCGCCTTACGGTCAACCGTGCCCGTAAGATTCAGCAGTTCCTCTCGCAGTCCTTCCACGTCGCCGAGAAGTTCACCGGCAACCCCGGTGTCTACGTCCGCGTCGAGGATACCGTCCGCTCTTTCGCCGAGATTGTCGACGGCAAGGCCGATGACCTGCCCGAGCAGGCTTTCCGCTATGCTTCCACGATTGAGGACGTGCGCGAGCGCGCCCGCAAGATGGGGGAGAAGTAGGTTATGCGTATCCGCATCGTGTGCCCCGTGAGCTGCGCCTATGAGGGCGACGCTGCGTTTGTGTCGATTCCGTCCACGGATGGCGAGTTTGGCGTTCTGCCTGCTCACTCCAGCGAGATCTGCACGATCGACCGCGGTTACGTTCGCGTTTCCGATAAGGCCATGGGCACTGTCGACCACACGTTTGCCGTGGCCGGCGGCTATGCCCAGGTTGCGGACGATGTCGTGACCGTTCTCGCCGAGCGCGCTTGCGATTTGGCGACCGTCGATGCCGACAAGCTTAAAGCTGATATTCAAGGTTTTGAAGAGAAGCTGGGTAATTTGTCGGAGGATGATGCACGCCGCGCCTACCTCTATAATGAAATCGCATGGTGTAAGCTCAAGCTTGCCCAATAGTCAAACGATTTAGCGTTCGACCATTTGCGAACACATCATGCCCGGGATGGCCCAGCCACCCCGGGCATGCTTTTTGAAAGGGTAGACCTTGGATATTATCCGCGTTGAGGGTGGCCACGCCATCGGAGGCTCCGTGCCCGTCTCGGGTGCCAAGAACTCCGCGCTCAAACTCATGGCGGCAACGCTTCTGGCGCCGGGCAAGACGACGCTGCAGAACGTGCCCGATATTTCCGATGTTCACGTGATGGGCAAGGTGCTCAAGGGCATGGGCGCTACGATCGATGTTCTCGACGAGCACACGCTCGAGATTGATACCTCTCAGGTCGATTCTTGGGAGGCCCCCTACGAGCTCGTTGCCAAGATGCGTGCTTCCACAGCCGTGATGGGACCCCTGCTGGGTCGCTTCCATCGCGCCAAGATCGCCATGCCGGGCGGCTGCAACCTGGGTGCTCGCAAGATCGATATGCACATTCTTGGTCTTGAGGCCCTGGGCGTTGAGTTCGATACCGCCCACGGCTACATCAACGCTAATGCGCCCCAAGGTCTGCGCGGTACCACCGTCACGCTCGAGTTCGCCAGCGTCGGTGCGACCGAGAACCTCATCATGGCATCCGTGCGCGCGCAGGGCACCACGGTTATCGACAATGCCGCCCGCGAGCCCGAGATCGTCGATCTCGCCAACATGCTCAACGAGATGGGCGCCAAGATTGTTGGCGCCGGTACGCCTGTCGTGACCATCGAGGGCGTGGAAGAGCTGCATCCTGTTACCCATCGCGTAGTGGGCGACCGCATCGAGGCCGGTACCTTTATCGTTGCCGGTGCGTTGATGGCCGACGATCGCGGTGTCGATGTCACGGGCTTTTGCCCCATTCACTTGGGCATGGTGCTCAAGAAGATGGAGCTCATGGGTATCGACTGCGAGCGCGTCGAGGATGGCGTCCATGTGAACCGTGCCAAGCGTATCAAGCCGGTCGACATCCAGACGCTTCCGTTCCCCGGCTTCCCGACGGACATGCAGGCGCAGATTATGGTGCTCTCCGCCCTTGCCGATGGTAGCTCCGTTATCACCGAGAACATCTTCGAGAATCGCTTTATGTTTGCCTCTGAGCTGGTGCGCATGGGTGCCGACATTCGTATCGAGAGTCATCATGCCATGATTCATGGCGTCAAGGGCTTCTCGGGTGCACAGGTTACCTCGCCCGATCTGCGTGGCGGAGCGGCCCTCGTCGTAGCGGGCTTGATCGCCGACGGGACGACCGAGGTTTCGGCCATCCATCACATCAAGCGCGGCTACGAGCAGTTTGTCGAAAAGCTGCAGGCGCTCGGCGCGCATGTCGAGCATGCTACCGTCCCCGATCCCGTCATCTACTAATACAGGTTGCCTATGTTTAATAAAAAGCCCCTCGCGGATACCACCGCCCGAAGACCCTCAACTGGTGCGCAGGCCAAGATCTACAGTCGCGATAACGTGGCTCGCTATTCCGAGCGCGCTCGCCAACGTCGTCGTAGCCACACGATTCGTCACGTCGCGCTCATTGTCGTGCTTGGCGTGCTGCTGAGTGCCACTACCGCTGCCGGCCTGTGGTTTGCCACCATTATGGGCAAGCTCGGCGATTCTAATGTCATTACCGACAATCTGCGTCGGGTTCTGGTTGACACCGATGAGGCAAAGGATCCGTTCTACGTGCTGCTTCTTGGCACCGACGGCCGTCCGGGCGAGGATACGTATCGTGCCGACTCGATTATCCTGGCACGCATCGACCCCACGCAAAAGCAGGCGACGCTCATTTCCGTTCCGCGCGACACCAAGGTCGAGTACAAGGGCGAGACCATGAAGATCAACGCCTGCCATACCGTTGGCGGCGCCGAGGCCATGGTCGAGGCGGTCAACGAGCTGTGCGGTGTTCAGATTTCCCACTATGCCGAGGTCAGCTTCGACGGTATGCAGGCGCTGATTGATTCGGTTGGCGGTATCGACATTAACGCAACCGATGATGTTGACGACCCCGAGCACCTGGATATTAAGATTACCGCTGGCCAGCAGCATATGGACGGTGCCACCGCCCTTACCTATGCCCGCTGCCGCTACACCTATGCCGACGGCGATTACACGCGCATGCGCCACCAGCGTCAGGTGCTTGGCGCCCTTGCCAACCAGATTCTCAATAACTTCGATGCCACGAAGATCTTTGGCCTGGTTAATTCGCTGTCCGATATGCTCGTAACCGATATGAGCGTTCAGGATATCGTGGCTACGGTCAACGCCATGCGCGGTATGGATGTCGACGGTATCTACTCGGCCAACCTGCCCTCGTACGCCGACGACAGCACCATGATCGACGGTGTGAGCTACGTCTTTGTCTACGAGGACGAGCTCAAGGAAATGATGGAGCGCGTCGATGCCGGCAAGGATCCCAAGGGTCCCAACACCATGGGTCTTTCCGACGGTTCCAGCTCTACGATCGGCGACCTGAACAACAACACGTCTGACGACTACGCAAACGGTACCGCAACCTCATCGGTCAGCTCTGACGATTCCGATGACTCAAGCGATTCGAGCGATTCGGACTACTACGAAGAGCCCATCGGCGACGGCAACGGCTACGAGGCCAACTACTAAGTTACGGCGTTTTACCAAACGCCGTAACGGCTCGACGCTGCGCGCCGCCCAAGGCGACAATTTGTCATTCAAAAGGCAGGGCATGACCAGAAGGTCAATGCCCTGCCTTTTTCATGCCAACTTGTTCGCCTTGGACGTCGCTCGCTGACGTTGGCTCAACCTGCGGTGCTGACTACTCCCCTTGCACCAAAAACCGCCCCGTTCTCGGTTTTGAGGACGGGGCGGTTTTGCTTACCTAGATTGTTCGAGTTCCCTATGCAAAGCGGGCGACGAGCTCCTGGAGCACGTCGGTCATCTTGACGAGCGAGCTGACCGGGACGAACTCGTTGACGCCGTGGTAGCAATAGCCGCCGGTGGAAAGGTTGGGGCAGGGCAGACCGCGGAACGACAGCTGTGCACCGTCGGTGCCGCCGCGAATCGGCAGCACTTGGGGTTCAACGCCGCAGGCAAGGTAGGCTTCCTTGGCAACATCAATAAGCTCGGGATAGTCACGAACGATCTCGGCCATATTTCGATACTGCTGCTTAATCTCGACCGTCACGCGCTCCTCACCCAAACGCTGGTTGAGCATCGAGGCGGCGGCATCAATAAGGTCGAGTTTCTGCTGGAACTTGGCGGCGTCATGGTCGCGGACGATATAACGCGCTGTGGCGTGATCGACGGTCGCAGATATGCCCTCAAGGTGATAAAAGCCCTCGTAGCCTTCCGTATACTCCGGGCGCTGCACGTAGGGGAGCAACGCGTTGAAGTCGCAGAACAGATTGCCTGCGTTGATCATACGGCCCTTGGCGTCGCCCGGGTGGATGGACTGGCCCTCAAAGCGGACGGTCGCCTCGGCGGCGTTAAAGCACTCCCACTCCAGCTCGCCGATGGGGCCGCCGTCGACCGTGTAGGCGTACTTGCAGCCAAAGGTATCGATATCCAACAGCTCGGCTCCGTGGCCGATCTCCTCGTCAGGGCAGAAGCAAATGCCGAGTGCGGGATGGGGCAGAGAGGGGTCCTGAGCGATACGCGCGACAAGTGACATGATCTCGGCGACGCCTGCCTTGTCGTCCGCGCCCAGCAGCGTGGTGCCATCGCTGCAGACCAGGTCCTCACCCGCGAGGTCGTTCAGGGCGGGAAGCTTGGCGGTACTCATGGCAACGGGCTTACCGTCAACCGTGCCGCAGACCAGGTCGCCGCCTTCGTAGTGTACGATGTGCGGTTTCACGCCGGCACCCGGTGCAACTTCGGTGGTGTCGAGATGGGCGATCAGGCCCAGGGCGGGCTTGTCCTCAGCGCCCGCACTTGCGGGGATATGCGCGCAGACATAGGCGTGCTCGGTCACGTGGGCATCTTCCGCACCAAGCTCGCGCAGCTCTTTAGCCAGCACGTTGGCAAGGTCAAACTGAACGGCGCTCGAGGGTACCTGGTCGCAGTTTGCATCCTCGGACTGCGTGTTGATCTGGACGTAGCGCAAAAAGCGCTCGAGGACATCGGGGTTCGTGGTGGTGTTTTCCATAAAGACCGCTCCAATCTTGGTCGTCGTGTGCAACAAGAACTCTAGCACGGTATGCCACGGCATACCGCGACGCTTGGATGGGGTAGAATCAGCCATTGAATGCAGAAGGGACGGAAGATCATGGATACGACAAATAGCTCGCGCGAACTACATCTGACGGTGGCGAACGAAGACTACTTGGAGTGCATGGTTCGCATTGAAAGCGAAGAGGGGGAAACCAACGGCGTTCGATCGGTCGACATCGCGCAGCGCCTTGGCGTCTCCAAGGCATCGGTCAATAAAGCGGTTTCGGCTCTCAAGGCATCCGAGCTTGTCGAGCAATCGCACTACGGCAAGGTGATCCTGACCGATCGCGGCCGCGAGGTTGGCACGGCTATCTGGTACCGTCATCGCCTCATCCGCACGTTTTTGGTTCAGGAGCTCGGTGTCGAATTTGAGCGAGCCGATTCCGAGGCCTGCATGATGGAGCATGCGCTATCCGAGGACACGATGAGCCGCTGGCTCGCCTATCTCGAAAAGCAGGGAATCAGCGTCGAGGAATAGCGGGATATATATGGATACGAGTTATTACAACCGCTTTGGTGCCGAGGAACTTACGCGCCGCTTGTCGAGCGAGACCTTGTTGGCGCAGGGCCCCATGGGCAGTGTTTTGTTGAGTGAGTACGATGCCGCCGACATTCCACCGGCGTTTTGGAATCTGGCGGAGCCGCAGACCGTTTCTCGTATCCATCGCTTGTATGTCGCCGCTGGCGCGCAGGTGCTCATTACCAACACCTTTCAGGCATCGAGCTATGCCCTCAAGCACGACCAGATTGCGCCGTCCGTGGCGGAGGTCAATCGCGGGGCCGTCGACGATGCCCGCCAGGCGCACCCTCAGCTGCTGCTGGGCTCGATGGGCCCGATCGGTATTGAGTGGTTTGCCGAGGACTCTGCCGAGTATCGTGAAATCCGAGGCATTGCGCGCGAACAGGCGCACGCCTTGCTCAATGCCGGCGTTGACGGTCTGCTGATCGAGACGGTGACGTCTATCCGTAATTTGCAGCCCATGCTTGCCGGCGCCCGAGATGCCGCCGACGGTATGCCTGTTCTGGTGAGTTTTGTCGTTGACGATAAAGGCGACCTGTTGGGCGATGGCCTCAACATCGAGGCAGCCGTTTTGTACGCCGAAAAACACGGAGCAAACTCGGTTGGTGTTAATTGCTGTTCGCTTGCGGCCGCGAACGCGGCGGTGCCCAGGATGGTTGCATCGGCGACTACTCCCGTCACGGTGCGTCCCAACGTAGGCGATCCGGTCCAGACTCAGGATGGCCCCGTATGGCACGAGAACCCCGAAGCTTTCGCGCGCGCATGCATCGAATGGAGACATGCCGGTGCCGCAATGGTGGGCAGTTGCTGTGGAACCACGGCAATCACTACGGCAGCGATGGCCGAGGCGCTCGATATATAAAGGGCAAAACCGCTCCATACGGGGCGGTTTTTTTATT
>CAJMLY010000033.1 GCA_905214425.1 uncultured bacterium | reverse complement strand
TTCGACCACCCCAAGAGCGAGCGCACCAAGGCGTTCTTGGGCAATATCTCGTAGCCGGTTGATGTAACTGCCGTTACAAAAGAGCGGGGCTGGACTTGAATCCAGCCCCGCTCTTTTGTAGGGATGGGGATGCGCTTTGATGCAGGCTCTCTTGGAGGCCCTGGGTTCGTTACACGAGCTCGGCTCCGAGGGCCTTGCAAGCGGTCTCGCCCTCGTCGTCGGGCGCGTCGTAGCAGATGGTGGAGTCCACGACGTTGACGCCCGCCTCGTCGGCGTCCGCCTTCCAGTTGTCCATCCATTCGCCCTCGGCCCACGAATAAGAGCCAAAGAGGACGACCTTCTTGTCGCCGAGGGTCTCCTTGACCTCATCCCACATGGGCTGGAACTCATCGTATTCAAGCTCCTCGGAACCCATGGCGGGGCAGCCGAAGGCGAAGGCATCATATTCGGCGACCTTGTCGGCAGAGAAGTCGGCGCAGGAGATGACCTCTGCCTCGGCGCCGGCACCGGTTGCGCCCTCGGCAACGAAGTTTGCCATGGCCTCGGTGTTGCCTGTACCGCTCCAGTAGACGACTGCGATCTTGCTCATATGTCTTCCTTTCGGTTGTGCGGCGTGCGGCCGCGTTTTGTATGCTCTATCGGGTTGCCTGGACAAGTTGTCCCAGAGTGCAGCCCTGTTGATAGATGTAGGTAAGGTATTGCGTGCATGCGCGATAGGAATCGAAGGTCGTGAGCGCCTGCTCAACGTTTGTGTATACCTTCCATGCGCCAAAGACCTTATAGTTTTCGCCGTGCTGGACGATAAACTGATGGACATCTTCGTAGGGATAGCCCAAAAAATAGCCAATTTCGTGGGGGAACTCGCACATGCACCCCGTATCGCAGTGCCTATTTCGCGCGAGCGCGCAGACGCTGCCGTCATAGGCGCTCTCTGCGGCATTGCTGCTTGCCAGCGTGATGCGCGCGGCGAGATGCACCAGGGACGCGGGCAGGTTGTGGACATCGTAACCTTCGGCGGCAAGCGCCGTCGTGGCGCGGGGGTCGGAGAGGTATCGCATGAGGTCTGCAGGACGGTACACATAGATGAGCGCTCCGCAGGGGCGCCAGACCAAAACGCTCATATGGATCCCGAGTGGCTGGAGCTCGCGGTTGCATTGGGCTATGACGGCGAGCAGGCGAGAGCGTCGCTCTTCGATATGGGTGGCGCTGGGTTTTCCGTTTTGGTTGGCGTAAACGCCTGGATAGGTAAAGAGCGAAGCCGGCTTGATACCTGCGAGCGTAGGGGAGCAGTTGCGCACGACAGCCGTTTGGTATGTTGGGATGTCAATGATTCGAGTCACGATGCCCCTTTCGGGTCCTCAGTTGTTAGCCTAGGAAAACTTATACACGAAAGTAAGCCATGGTCAACAAAAAAGTTTGAAGAGGGAAACTAATTGACCGAACGGACATGATTTTGGGTTAAGATGGGGACACCCCATGGGGGTATCTAGATAGGGCTACTTGAAAGGGGAACGCATGAGTGACTTGCTCAACCCTGCGAATCTCATCGTGCTTGCCGTGATTGTCGTTGGCATGTTCTTTGGCCTGCGTCGCATTGTCGCTTCGACACACGGAAAGAGCTGCTGCAGCGATGGTGCGAGCGGTAAGAAGGCCAAGAAGGTAGTGGTTGCGGATACCGATCCGTCCCACTACCCCTATAGCGATGAGCTGCTCATCGGCGGCATGAGCTGTGACGGCTGCGCTCAGAACGTAGCCAATGCCCTCAATGCACTGGATGGCGTGTGGGCAACGGTGACGTATGCGGACCACACGGCACGCGTGCGCTCTAAGCAGCCGGTTGATCGTGATGTCCTCGAGACGGCCGTGAAAGACGCGGGCTACTACGTCATGACGCTGTAGGCCTTGCCTTGGATGCGCGTCCTTGTCTAGGCTCGTCCGCGTAGTTCAATGTCCTGGATGTCATCGAAATCGATGGCGATATCCTTGAGCTTGAGCAGTTTAAAGGCGGGCAGTACCTCGTCGAGGATTCCGGTGCGAGCGCGATAGCCGTATGTATCGTAATAGGTGACACGAACCAAGTCGCCACGTTTGAGACCCTCGAGTTTTTTAGAAAGCACGAGGGCTTTTTCTTCCGTGAGCTCACGTTTTGGCTCGACGGTGATTTCCTGCTTGCGTACGAGTTCGTAGTATCCCGTGAGGGCGGCAAAGGGCATAAACTGTGCGGCGCGGTTGGCGCGCACGGCACCGTTGGCAGTGAGGTTGGGGTCGGCGGCGCGGCGTCTGCCCTCGGGGTCCGCCAGGCGCTCGAAGGCGGTCGGCGGGCGCACGGGCTGTTGTTTGGGTTTAGGCACGGTGTCCTCCAACTTGTTCGTTGCGTTCGCGCGCGGTGGCGCCGGCGGTAAAGCTTAATCCCTTGACGAGCGCGTTCTTGCCGTACTTGCCTTTCACGGCCAGGACGGCGCGCGCCAGGTCGCGCTCGCGCTCATCGGCCTCGATATCGCTGAACAGATCGATGGTGGCAAATTCCTCGGGCATGAGGTTACCAAATCCCAGGTTGATGCGCTTGACCGGTCGTTTGGGATCGACAGTCTGCGCCCAGAGCTCATCGAAATAGCCCATGATCTTCTTAAACGAATTGGTACGCTCGGGCAGCTTTCGCGAGGCGTTAGAGTGCGCAAAGAGTGCGGCATAGCCACCACGCGGTTTGCCGCCATGCTCTCCCACAAAGATGCCATCGATTGCCTGCGCTTCGCGCACCAGGCGACGCCGTTCGTCATCGCGCTGGACGGGCTTGGGCGCACGGGGCGCGAGCTCGGGGCCGGCGGTTGCGGTGGGTTCGATACTCGATGTGCTCGAGCGCAGGTGCCCGCATCCGTCCACATACTGCGCTGTACCGCTGGCGTCGAGGCGGCGTATGTCGGCGCGTTCGCTCGCGTAGCCCACAAAGAGCGAGATGCTGTCGCAGGCCACGTGCTTATCGACCAAGTCTAAAACGGCGTTGTCGACCATCTCGCGCAAGACGGTATAGGCCTGTTCGTAGGCATAACCCTTCGAGAGCACCTGTCCTGTGGTGGTCGAAGTTGCTTGCGGGCGATAGGCTTGGATATCGGCGATGGTTGTCGGCTCGCGCCCGAAGGCATGGTCGATGAGATATTCGGCATTGACGCCGAGCTCGTCGTAAAGCAGGTTTTCGTCGAGCGCCGCGACGCCCATCAGATCGTAGACGCCGTATTTCTCGAGGCGGGCTGCCACGCCGGGACCGATGCCCCAGATATCGGTGATGGGACGATGGGGCCAGATCTCCTTGCGAAAGGTCTCGTCGTCGAGTATGCCGATGCGGCTGGGCGCGTGCTTGGCGGTAATGTCGAGCGCTACCTTGGCCTGGAATAGGTTGGGGCCGATGCCGACCGTCGCCGTGATGCCGGTGCGCGCGAGGACCTCGTCGCGCAGCGTGCAGGCGAACCCTTCCGCATCTGTGTGATAGAGGTCCAGATAGGGCGTCACGTCGATAAAGCATTCATCGATTGAATAGACGTGAATGTCTTGCGGACTTACGTATTCCAGATAGATGCCGTAGATTTGCGCCGACACCTCCATATAGTGCTGCATGCGCGGTACGGCCGTGATGTAGTCGATGCCATCGGGAATCTCGAATAGGCGGCAGCGATTGTGAATCCCTAAGTCCTTCATGGCCTGCGTGATGGCGAGGCAGATGGTCGTGCGCCCGCGCGATTCGTCGGCAACGACCAGGTTGGTGGTGAGCGGATCGAGCCCACGGTCGACGCACTCGACGCTGGCATAAAACGTCTTGAGGTCGATGCAGATATAGGTGTGCTGCTCGTGCGCCATCCGTGTCCTTTCATCAAACACATGTTCTTATCGAATACCTGTTCGATAATACCCGCTCGTCCGGACGTCGTCAAAACCTGTCAAAAAGGGACTGGTTTGTTTTGGTAGGTATGGTCGTGCGGTTGGATCGGGTTTTAACGCAGCTCTAAAGAGTGCGAAACAGCTCGGAAAACCTCGCTTCGTAGCATGAGCCTAACGATTGATACCGCCTATACGCACGGAAGGGTTGTGGAAAAGATGGTCAATTATGGGTTTGGTATGCCGACGCGCCTTGTTGCGGATGGAGACGTGGCTCGCTGGTGCGGACGATTGGTCGCTCACTACGGTGGCACCAAGGCGCTGGTCGTGTTGGGCGGTGACAAACATACGCACGATGAGCTCGTCTCGGCGGCGCTCGGCTCGCTTGATCGAGCTCTGCTCGAACGCGTGCTTTTTCGCTGCGGCTTGGTCGGGGGCGATGGGGGAGACGATTTGGTCGATGAGGCCGTAGCCCTGGCGACCGACGAAGGCGTGGACTTTGTCCTGGCGATTGGCGATGCCGATACTGCCGGCTTTGCGCGCGAGCTCGCGCGTCGCATGGCGGCGCTCGATGCCGGCGAAGACGGCTTTGTGCCTTATGGATGCATTGTCTCGGAGGGCAAGGTGCCTGCTGTCGTGGGCACCGGCGAGGTTCCCGTTTTTGCCATTATCGCGCCCGAACTGCTGGAGGGCATCGGGTCTCCTCTGCGTGAGTTACTCGGTAGCGTCTGCGCCGCGGCCTAATATTTGCCATAAAAGGACGGGTTATTTTTGGTTGGTAAAGCGTTTGACCTGCCAAAATAAGCCTGTCCCTTTTTGATCGGTTGCCGTTTGGGGGCCGATTGGCAACGCTCGCTGATTGTAGTCTTGACCTGCGCTAGAATAGTGGCATCTGAATGTCCGGGCGCATGGAGGCGTGCGCCCGTATGCTGAGGAGGACTCTATGGCAACTGTTGCCGCACCTATCGATGCTACGTCGACTGCCGCTTGGAAGGCACTCGAGGCTCATCAGGAGAAGCTCGAGGCCGATGGTATCGACCTCAAGGCCTGGTTCGCTGCCGATGCCGAGCGCGTGAACAAGCTGAGCTTTGACGCCGGTGACCTGCACTTCGATCTGTCCAAGAACCTGGTGACCGATGAGACCGTCAAGCTGCTGTGCGATCTTGCTCGCGAGGTGAAGCTCGAGGAGCGCCGCGACGCCATGTTCTCCGGCGAGCACATTAACACCACCGAGGACCGCGCCGTCCTGCACACCGCGCTTCGCCGCCCCGCAACCGAGAGGGGCCAGCTCATCGTCGACGGCCAGGATGTCGTCGCCGACGTGCACGAGGTCCTCGACCGCATGTATGCCTTCGCCGAGCGCGTGCGCTCCGGTGAGTGGAAGGGTGTTACCGGCAAGAAGATCGAGCACCTGGTGTCCATCGGCATCGGCGGCTCCGATCTGGGCCCGGTCATGGCTTACGAGGCTCTGCGTCCCTATGCCGACGCCGGTATCGACTGCCGCTATATCTCCAACATCGACCCCAACGACCAGGCCGAGAAGCTTAAGGGCCTGGATCCCGAGACCACGCTCGTGATCATCGTCTCCAAGACCTTCACCACGCTCGAGACCCTCACCAACGCCCGCGAGGTCAAGACCTGGATGCTCGAGCAGCTCAAGGCCCAGGGCGCCATCGACGGCTCCGATGAGCAGAACGCCGAGGCCGTGGCAAAGCACTTCGTCGCCGTTTCCACCGCACTCGAGAAGGTTGAGGCCTTCGGTATCGACCCCGCCAACGCCTTCGGTTTCTGGAACTGGGTCGGCGGCCGCTACTCCGTCGACTCCGCCGTGGGCCTGTCGCTGATCGTCGTGCTCGGCCCCGAGCGCTTCCAACAGTTCCTCGAGGGCTTCCACGCCATCGACGAGTACTTCTGCAACACCCCGCTCGAGAACAACGCCGTCGCGCTGATGGGCCTGCTCAACGTCTGGTACGTCAACTTCTTCGGTTCCAAGAGCCACGCCGTGCTGCCGTACTGCCAGTACCTGCACCGTTTCCCGGCCTACCTGCAGCAGCTCACCATGGAGTCCAACGGCAAGCATGTCCGCTGGGACGGCAGCGCTGTGACCTCCGATACCGGTGAGATCTTCTGGGGCGAGCCCGGCACCAACGGCCAGCATGCCTTCTACCAGCTGCTGCACCAGGGCACTGTGGTGGTTCCGGCCGATTTCATCGCCTTTGCCAACACCGCCAACCCTGCGACCGATAGCGGTCAGGACGTGCATGAGCTGTTCCTAGGCAACTTCCTGGCCCAGACCAAGGCGCTCGCCTTTGGCAAGACTGCCGACGAGGTTCGTGCCGAGGGCACGCCCGAGCAGATCGTCCCGGCCCGTTGCTTTGAGGGCAACCGCCCGACGACCTCGATCTTCGGTGACACGCTGACCCCGTTCGCGCTCGGCGAGCTCATCGCCCTGTACGAGCACATCACGTTTGTCGAGGGCACGGTCTGGGGCATCGACTCCTACGACCAGTGGGGCGTCGAGCTGGGCAAGCAGCTTGCCAAGCAGATCACCCCGGCCTTCCACGATGACGCCGCCAAAGCCGAGCAGGACGCTTCGACCCAGGCGCTCATCGAGTTCTACCGCGCTCACCGCAAGTAGTCGCTGCTGTTAACGCATCGCGCCTTATAGCCAGGGGCCCGTATCCTATCGGATGCGGGCCCCTTTGCTTTGCCGTGGTCCCGGGGCGCACGGCCTTTGTGGAACATCGCCGGGGCGCCGCGCGCTGCGAGAACCCTGCGCCTAGATCTCGGCCTCCGCATGGCCTCGCTGCGCCTCGGGCAGCTCCCCGTAGAGCGGATGGTCTTCGAGCCTAAAGCGCTCGACCTGTTCGGGAGTGCGACCGCGTACAAAGAGCCACGAGCGATCAATCGGCGTCGCCATGAGCGTGCTGGGCAGCGCGTCGGCGCGGTCGGAAAACACCCGGGCACTCTCGGGATCCTGGAACGCCAGCACCAGATGCGTGTCGCAGTTGCCCATGATGGAGCGTGCGCGTGCCTCGCCATAGAGCGCATCGAGCTGGTTGGTCGACTGCAGCAGCAGCGTTGCCCAGATGTTGCGGCTTCGGATAATCGAGAGCACGTTGTCGATCTGGGGGATCTGCAGATTTGCGAAGTCATCGAGCATAAAGCGCACGGGCACGGGCAGGCTGCCGTCGGGCTGCCTATCGGCCTCACGAATGAGGCCCATAAACGCCTGCGAAATAAAGAGGCCGGTCAGCGGATCGAGATTGCGGTCAATATCGCTCACGGTTACAAACAGGGCGCAGGGGGTGTGTCCCATGGAAGCGAAGTCCACCTGATGGCACTCACGATAGAGCTGTGCCGCACCGTCGAATCCCAGACACATGACCTTTTCGGCAAGGATGCCGACGATGCTCGCGTGCATGCGCTCGGCATTTTGCGTAATGGCGTAGCGCCGCCATAGCGAGAGGGCATAGCTTTGGGGGTCGGTCGTGATCAGGTCGTCAAACAATCGACCTGTGGCACCGTCCTGCAGGTGCTCGATCAGCTTGATGACCGAGCTGATCGTCTGCTCGTCGGCGGGTAGCTGTTCGGTGACGTAGGCGATAAGACACGACAGCAGGTTTGCCGCCGCATGATCCCAAAAAGGCTGGTTGTTGTCCTCGATGGGGCAGATGGCCTTTGCCACCGAGAGGATGTCCTGCTGGTTGGGCCTGCCGTCCGCCTTGCGGCGAATGTGCCTCAGGGGGTTGTAGCCGCAGCGCTCGATGCCGGGCGCAAGGGCCGGGACGGTGTTGAGGTCGGCGAAGTTGAGACATTGCACGCGGTAACCGTGGGCTGCCAGCACGGGTCCCACTTCGCGACAGAGCGTGCCTTTGGTGTCGAGCACGATGTAGCTTGCGTTCATTTGCAGCAGGTTGGGCTTGAGGACGTTTCGGGTCTTGCCGGCTCCCGAGGGGCCGATCACAAGTGCATTGTTGTTGAGTCCCGTTTGGCGGGTGTCGCAGGAAAGCGTTCGATCCTTGGCGAGGATGGTGGACGATGCGGACTCAGATGCGGCGAGACGGCTGGCGAGGTTAGACATGGGCGACCTCCTTGGTGGTCGAGAGGATTTCGTGGGCAAAGCCGAGCTCGACGGCGCGCTCGGCCGAAAGGTAGGTGTCTTTTGCAGTGAGGGACTGGATGCGCTTGGGCGTGAGGCCGCTGCGGTCCGAGAGGATTTGCGTGAGGGTCTTGCGGGTCTGCATGAGACGCCGGCTGGTTTCCTGCAGCGCAAGTGCCGAGCCGCCTGCCCCCTGGGGGATCAGCGGGTCGTGAATCATGAGCTCTGCATGGGGCGCCATACGGCGATCGTCGCCGCCCATAAAGATCACGGCGCCCATGGACGCGGCGAATTCCAGGCAGACGGTGCGGATGGGGCACGATGCGAGGCACATGGCGTCATAGATCGCAAGACCCGATCGCACGCTTCCGCCGGCGCTGGCGACAAATATGGTGATGGGGCGGCTGGGGTCGGTGGCATCGAGCAGGCGGATCTGCTGGCATAGGTCGTGGGCCATCGGGGTTTCGATGTTTCCCATGACGGAGAGCTCGCGACGGGCGAGCATCTCATCGTAAATGCTGGTGAGCGTGATGCCTCGGGCGGATTCACGCATGGTGAGGGGGCTGATGATGGGGGAATGATTGGTGTCCATGAGGACTCCTTTCTGTTGGTTGTGTTGTGGAATAGGATTGTTGCCCGCGGAGGGGCTGGCGGGCTACAGGGTTCGTCCGAGCCTGAGATCGAGCTCGGTTGTGGGGCAGGCTGCCTGTTCGTGCGGCTCGCAAGCGCCAAGGGCTCCAAAGCGATAGAGCGTTGCGGCGGGCGTGGTGTAGGCGAGCCGCAGCTGATGCTCGACAGGGGCACATCCGTCATTTTTGTAATGAGCCGCGTAGTACTGCGCGATGCTGGCGTTCATCTCGCTGCCATTGCGATGGCGCTCAAACTGGCGTCTGCAGGTCTCGATGATCTTTGCTACCGACTTGGGTGCCGTCGCGGGAACAAGGGCGAGATAGCCCTCAAATAGCTCGTTGATGCTCAGGAGGCACAGCAGGTCGATCAGCGTCCTTATGGCTGCTCCCTCGGCAGAAAAATGCGCGGTCATGCGGTTATATCGGTTGCGGTCGACGATGGCCGCATGGGGTCTTGGAGTTTTCTGCCCTGTGGTCCCGGGCTTTTGCCGCGCCTGTGTATTGAGCTCGACGTTGCAGCGCTTGAGGCCGTCCAACGGAAGGAACAGTGCGGTGCGCAGGGTGTTCCGCTTGCTTTCGAGTTCATGACGCTCGTCGGGTTCCCATTCGAGCTTGAGTTTCGTGTCGAGCGCCGTAAGCATATGGGCTAGGCAGCCTACGGTAAGAACGTACGAATCGTTGTCGCGTTTTGGGGCATAGGGGTCTGTCAGCTTGCGAATGTCGGGGTCGCCCATGATTTTTGCGCAGCGCTTCAGCAGTTGAGGGTGGTCGGCCAAGATCGTCGCGAGCGGTAGCGACGCGTAGTTCTTGATGGTCGCGGCGGCAAAGGCGGCGTCATATTCGTTTGCATATGCTCGCTCAATGCGGGCATCCAGAATGCTTTTCTTATCGCCGTCTTCTGCGTGGTGGTTTGTCATAGCTTCTCCAATCGGTTGATGTTCGTGCTGTTTGTTGATGTGTTGGTTGTCGTGAGTGATGTGCTTGCCGTGGGTGATGTGCTGACGTTGGGGTGCTATGCGGTTTTCAATGAGCCCGTGAGGCAGTTGCTGCAGGGGCGGGATGAAACGGCCCATGCAAGGCGGAAGGCATCGTGCTCAAAATCGAGACAGCAATGCCCTGGGTGCCTCACATGTGGCAGTTACCTCATTAAGTTGTCATTGCGTTTGGGGTTGTACTTTGCCGATCTTCCTTCTCTTACACGCTGAAAACTGAAACTGAATATGCTCGATCTACTTAAAACCGCAACGGCGGTCTTTTATCAACTTATATGTCGGAACGCGTCTTTGCAAGTACTTTTTTGCGTTTGTTTCAAATGGGGTGGTTTTGCAACCGTCACGCGCCACGCTATGCGAACGTGCCCCTTTTCTGTTGTCGGTCGGATACGATGAGTCGCGTGACGTCGTCAGAGGTCGAATTCGACCGCTAACGACGTTGTGCAGCTCATCATTTCTGGTCGCAAACAGTAAAGGGGCATGAGGGTGTATTGAGGGGGGATGTCTTGCTGTCGGCATCCGCGTGCGGTGCCATTCGCTGTCTGTAAATATACGTTTACAGCTAATTTCATACCACTTGTCGGAATGCGGACGCTGTCCTTGTATGTCGGGCGTACATTGAACGTGGTTTTTCGCGTGAAACCACGAATCGGTTGTCAGTCCTGAACAAGGAGGCCCAGCATGACACTTGCCAAACCCATCAATAAATACATCGACTATATCGATGCCCCCGAGGACACGTTTGAGCAGTATGTCGAGAAGGCGTTAAAGTACAACTTTCGCTGCGTATTTGCGAACCTTCAGGAGTACGAGACGGGCCGCGCCATGCTCGAGGGCTCTGACATCATCCTTGCCGGCGCCATCGACTTTCCCCAGGGCACTATGACGCTTGAGGAGAAGCTTGCGAGGTTTGAGGAATACGCTGCGTGTGGCTTTACCGAGATTGACTACGTTTTGAATCAGGGGTCGATCGAGAACCGCGATTTTGATGCCATCGAGCGCGAGATGACTACCATTGCTGATTTTTGTCGCGCGCATGGCATCACTGACAAGGTAATCGTCGAGATGTGCAAGCTGGACGGCGACGACGCCGCCAAGCGCCGTGTATGCGAGATCGCGCTGGAGGCCAAGCCGGGATTCCTTAAGACATCGACCGGCAGAAGCTTTGGCGGTGCTAAGCTCGAGGACGTGCGGCTGATGCACGAGGTGCTCGGCGATGCCGTGGCAATCAAGGCGGCGGGCGGTATCCATAATTACGAAGAGGCTTGCGCATTCATCGAGGCCGGCGCCAGCGCGTTAGGCGCATCGGCGGGCATCGCGATCGTCGAGGGCGCACCGACGGATGAGCGTCGCTAGCAGACGTATTTGACCTGAGCGATAAAGCTTCACGACCACACGCCGTTCATGTTCGAGACAATATGACTTTTTGCCCGTTGTAAACGGAGTCGCGATGGGTGTTCTGTATGATGGCTCAGACAAGGTTGTTCAATGACAGGGAGGCATATATGGCAATCAAAGCCATCGCGATGGATATCGACGGTACGCTCACCAACGATCAGAAAGTGATTAGCCCGCGTACGCGCGAGAAGCTGCTCGCGGCGCAGGAGTCGGGCATTAAGCTCATCTTGGCTTCGGGCCGTCCCGCATGGGGACTGCACGCCTTGGCGCAGGAGCTCGACCTTCAAAACCATGACGGTCTGCTGGTTGCCTTTAATGGCGCGCATGTGGTCGACGCTCAGACCGATGAGGTCCTTTTTGACCAGGCTATGCCGGCTGACGAGCTGCACCGTCTGATTGATCACCTGCGTAATTTTGACGTGATCCCTATGATTTCGCTCGGTCGCGATTTGCATGTCGTGGATTCGTATCACTGCATGATCACGCTGCCTGACGGCTCGCAGAAAAACATCGTCAAATACGAGCGCGATGCGTGCGATCTTAAGATTCGCGAGGTGGAGAGCCTGCATGAGGTCGCTGATGCTTATCCCGTGGACAAGCTGCTGACGGCGGGCGATCCGGCCTACCTGCAGGCGCATTACGAGGAGATGTATGCGCCCTTTAAGCAGACGCTTTCGGGCATGTTTACGGCCGACTGGTACTTTGAGTACACGGCGCCCGGTATCGACAAGGCCCGCGCACTCGAGGGTGCCCTGCCCAAGCTCGGCATCGATGCCAGTGAGGTCGTATCGTTTGGCGACGGCCAGAACGACAAGTCCATGATTGAGTGGGCCGGCACCGGTGTTGCCATGGGTAACGCCGTCGAAGAGGTTAAGGCTGTAGCCCAGATGGTGACCGTCGATAACAACGAAGATGGCATTGCGGTGGCGCTGGATAAGCTGCTGGGTTAGAATCGCCGATTAATGCATGGCTCGGGCGCCTGCTTGCGGGCGTCCTTTTGTTAGGGAGGGTGCCGTGTCCGCATTTCCGTTCGACGCCGTTATCTTTGACATGGACGGCGTCATTGTCGATACCGAGTATTACTACTTGGGCGAGACTGCCGCGTTTGCCAAGGAGCTTGGACTTAATCTGACTCAAGAGGAGTTGAATGGGCAGGTCGGTACCTCGCATCAGTTCTTCCTGCATATGCTGGTCGATTGGTTTGAGCGCGCCGGTAAGGGACACTTCACTGGCGAGGAGGCGTTGGCCCGTTGGGACGAGTGGGCGCATAAGCGTCCGCGTGACTATCAGGCTTTGATTAACCCAGGCGCCGTGGATACGATTCGAGAGCTGCCGCGCCGTGGCGTTCGCGTGGCGCTTGCCAGCTCGTCTCCCATGGTTAGCATCGAGGAAGTGCTCAACGCATGCGGGCTGTCTGATGCCTTTGAGTATGTGGTGAGCGGCGAGCAGTTTAAGGAGAGCAAACCCGAGCCCGACATCTACCTGCATGCGCTGGACCTGCTGGGGCTGCCCGCGAATCGTTGCTGCTGCGTTGAGGATTCCGTTCCGGGCATTACCGCGGGTAAGCGAGCCGGCCTGACGGTCATTGCCAAGCGCGAGGAACGCTTTGGCTTTAGCCAGGATGCCGCGGACAAGATTATCGACCAGCTGCCGGAGCTGCTCACGCTTTCTTAGGAGCGCGGTAGTTGCGCGTTTTTCGGGTCAGATGAGTAAATACCCGACATTTTGGTGCGGCAGCAAGCATACTTTATGCTAATGCGGGCTTAAGGGCTTGTTGAATGCCCTTGAGCCCGCTTTTGACTTAATTGTGCTGGGAGAGGGTATATGCCACCGACTGAAGGGCTAACTGACGGTAAAGCAGCGATACCGCTGTACCAACAGGTCATTGATATCATTAAAAACGAAATCAACTCCGGCGCCTACAAGGCAGGCGCGCGGATACCCAACGAATTCGAATTGGCTGAGAGCTATAAAGTTGGCCGCGTTACCGTGCGACGCGCTATTGAGGAGCTCGTCCAGCAGGGCTATCTAACGAAGCGACAGGGGAAAGGCACGTTCGTCAATGCCCCCAAGCTCAAGCGCAAGATTCGCCAGAAGGATGACGTCCAGAGTTTTTCGGACGCATGCCGCGTTAACGGAATGGAACCGGGGGCGTGTGTCATTTCGAGAAAGATACTGCCGGCGGATTCTACCGAAGCACAGTTCTTTGGTGTTCCCGTTGGAACTGACTTGATTTGCGTCGAGCGTGTGCGTACTGCCGATGGCGTCCCCGTCATGCTTGAGAACAACATATACGTTTACGAGGACAACGCCTATCTATCAACGGCGCCTCTATCTAACCAATCCATTTTTGAGTTCGTGCGCAACCAGACTGGCCGCATGCCCGCGTTTACCGACCCGTGCACGCTCGAGATCGCGTGCGCATCGCCCGAGGTCGCTCGGTTGCTGGCGGTTCCCGTTGGCGAACCCTTGTTTTATATGGAAGCCTTCTTTTTCGATGAGCAACGGCGGCCGTTTATCATCGGTCGTCAGCGGATCGTTGGGTCTCGCTACGTTTTTGACATCTAGGACATTGCGAATGGAAACGCCCGGTGGATCATCTCACCGGGCGTTTCCATACCGTTCACGGTGCGAACGCAACCGTTCAACCGCGTTGCGGCAATCAGTTTGAAATTATCTTGATGACGGGAAAAGCTGCTGGTAATCTATAGAACGTCATAGAACGTTTGCCTTGTGCAAGCGTTGAAGCGAGATGCGATGCAGTCTCGAGTTCTTTGGAGGTATCTATGTCAGATACGAAGGCGAAGAAGACAAACAGACGTTTTAAGTTCAAATTACCGCATGTCTATACGATCATGTTCTTGCTGATCGTTGTCTTCGCGGTTCTGACTTGGATCGTTCCCTCCGGTCAGTATCAGCGCAAGACGATTTCGACAGCGGCGGGCGAGCGCGAAGTCGCCGTTGCTGGAACCTATGAACAGGTCGATAAGAACTACACCGATTCCGAGACCGGCGAGACCGTCAATCTGGGTCAGGATATCTTCGCGGTCCTGCAAGCGCCCACCAAGGGCATCCAGGAGGCTGCCGACGTCGTTGCGTTCGTCTTATTGATTGGCGGATCGTTCGCAATCATCACCAAGACCAACGCTTTGAATGCCGGCATGAGCCGTGTGATTAAAAAGCTCAAGAACAAGGACATCCTCATCATTCCCATCACGATGACGCTGCTGTCCATTTGCGGCACTACGTTTGGTATGTCTGAGGAAGCCCTACCGTTCTATGCCATCTTCATTCCCATCATGATGGGTATCGGGTATGACTCGATGACGGCGTTTATCATCTGCTTCCTTGGTCCTAACCTGGGATATTGTGCTTCGACCATCGACCCGTTTAATGTTTTGATCGCCCAAGGCATCATTGGTATCGAGGGCAATCCTCAGCTGTGGCTGCGCGCCGTTTCTTGGGTCATCTTCACTGCCGTCGGTATCGCATGGGCCATGCGCTACGCCATGCGTGTAAAGAAAAATCCCGAGTCGTCCATTACGTACGAGGACGATAAGCTCAAGCGTGTTGAGTTTTCCGTGACCGATGCCTCCATCGAGGAAGAGTTCACTATCCGTCAGAAGCTCGTGCTTATCGATTTTGCTTGCGGTATGGGCATCATCGTCTGGGGTCTTGTTACCCAGGGCTGGTACATGAATGAGATTTCCGCCGTGTTCCTTGGCATGGGCTTGCTTGCCGGTATCCTGGGCGGTCTTGACCAGCAGACGATCGCTGAGGAGTTCGTTAAGGGTCTCGCCGACTTTGCGTACGCCGCCATCGTTATCGGTATCGCTCGCGGCATTCTGGTCATCGCCGAGGGTGGCATGATCATCGACACCATTCTCCAGGCGCTCGCTACTGCGCTCGCCGGTGCACCCGCCGCCGTCTACACCACGTTTATGTATATCGTCCTTGGCCTGCTCTCTTTGCTGGTTCCCTCGAGTTCTGGCCTGGCGGCGCTCACCATGCCCGTTATGGGCCCCCTGACCGAGCTCATGGGCCTCAATCCCGAGGCGGCCGTCACCGCGCTTCAGTTTGCCAACCAGACCATCAACACCATCAGCCCCGTGGCGGGCATGACGGTCGCCGGCCTTGCCGTGGCTAAGATTTCGTTTGGCCAATGGTGGAAGACCATTTGGAAGTTCTTCATTTTCATGGTCGTCTTTGGCCTGATCGTAACGGCAATCTCTGGCATGCTTCCGGTGTAGGTGGTTGTGATGTCTGATCGTTTAACGGTCCTGACGTCTAAGAGCGTCTTTACCGGTACGGGGGACCTGCCGTTCGAAGGTTTCGTAGCGGTCCGTGGCAATCGAATTGAGGCGGTTGGCACCAAGTGCGAGGTAGCTTCGTATTTGACCCAGGCGGACGAGGTAGTTGATCTGGGCGACCGTACCGTCATGCCTGGCCTGATCGATGTGCATACCTTCTATACAGGCTGGGCGCTGCGGACGTTGGGGTCTGATCTGTCCGGCATCGCTGATGCCAAAGAGGCCGTGTCGCTCTTGCGTGCATGGAAAGAAGATCATCCGGATTGCGCGGCGGCTTTTGGCCACAGCCTACCCGAAACGTTGGCATCGGATGCCGAGAACGCAAATACGGCAGCTGTGTTTGACGATTGTTTTGGCGATATCCCTGTCGTCTGCTTTACACCGGGTGCGGAGACCTGCGTTCTCAATGCTGCCGCCAGTGCACGATACGGCTTTACACCCCAGGCGTGCTATGCCGAGAAGATCTGGCGCATGATGAGCGATTTCCTCGCGCTGCCCGAGGTACGTGCGGGGTATTCGGACTACATGAGCATGCTTAACGAGCGCGGCGTTACCGCCATCAAGGAGATGGCGTTTGATGACTACTACGGTTTTGCCGACGAAATGGCTCGCCGTGAGGAATCTGGTGAGCTGACGGTTCGCGTCTCTATGATGTCGCAGCCGGTGGGTGCCGGTGCAAATCTGGCATATGCCCGCGAGGCACGAGAGCGCTTCCGGGGACCGTTCGTTCGTTTTTCTGGCTTCAACCGTATGACCGATCGCGGCGTATGGGCGGGGCTTGCCGAGATGATTGACCCCTATGAGGACACGGCCGATGCGGGCGCTGCCGGCAAGACGGTTGTCGAGGAGCCCGAGTGGGATCTGATTGAGAACGAGCTGCGCGCAATTGATGCTGACGGCTTCCGATATTCCTTGCATTGCCAGGGCGATGGCGCCGTTCGTCGCACCGTGGCGCTCTATGCCTCGCTGCCTCGAGACGAGCATGGACGGTTGCTTCGCCGCCATGCGATTACCGATCTCGAGAACTCTGATCCGACCGATCTTGTCAAGTTTGGCAAGTTAGGTGGAATTTGCGAGGTCTATCCGCAGATTCTGACGCTGGACCGGCGCGAGGATTGCCTGTCGATGATGCGTCGACAAATTGGCAAGACGCGACTTTTGCACAGCTGGAATCGCCGCGGCATGGAAGATTCCGGATGCACGGTGTGCTGTGGTACGGATTTGCCGCTGCTGATTCCGAGCCTGGGCGAGTCAATCTACAGTGCGTGCGGCGGATACTTCGACGATGGACTGCCCGTGAATGAGGCCAACGCGCTGACGCTTGTCGAGCTCTTGCGTGCTTGGACTGCCGGGGGCGCGTACGATCTGATGCGCGAAGACGAGCTGGGTACGCTCGAGGTCGGCAAGCTTGCTGATATCTGCGTGCTCGATCGGGATGTGTTCGACCTCGATTATCGCGACGCACGCGATCTTTCGGTTGATATGACGATGTCGGACGGACAAATCGTGTTCGATCGAAATAAGGAGGCATAGGATGTCTGAATCCAAGCCGACGCTGCGCCGCGAACAGATTGCGGGCATGAATATCCACTACATCATGTGGTCGCTCGATTACTTCCTTGATGTGCAGCAGCGTTTGGGCTTTGAGTCCATTGAGCTGTGGTGTGCGGAGCCGCATGTGACACTCGACTATACGGGCTACTTTGAGGCTGAGGTCCTGGCGAAAAAAGCTGCAGACCGTGGGCTTAGGTATCGTACTCTGTGCCCCGAGAATGTTGTCTATCCTTGGCAATACTGCGCACGCAAACCGCTGCATGAACAGCGCAGCCTGGCGTACTTTAAGCACGGCATTGAGCTTGCCGAGGTACTTGGGTGCGACCGTATGTCCGTCAACTCGGGCTGGGGCGACTGGGACGAGGACCGCGAGGAAGCCTGGAAGCGCAGCCGCGAGCACATGTCCATTCTGGCGGAGTATGCCGGCGAGCACGGTCTGGTGCTTACGATGGAAAGCCTGCGTCCCGAGGAGAGCAACCTTGTGACGACGGTTTCCGATGCGAAGCGCATGATTGACGAGGTCGCGAGCCCGTACTTACAGCCCATGGTTGATACAACCGCGATGGGCGTTGCAGGCGAGACGCTCGAGGACTGGTTTGCCGCCTTTGGTGATGGGGCAATTCACGAGATGCACTTTATCGACGGTGATCCGTATGGCCATCTGGTGTGGGGCGATGGCAAGCACGATATGGACGCCTTCGTTGCCACGCTCAACGCCCATGGTTTCGACGGCATGCTGGGCCAGGAAATCACGGACGGTCGTTACTATGATGACCCGGCGGCGGCAGATGCCAAGAACATGGCCGCATTCGAGAAATATCTGATTGACTAAAACAACTATCGGCCACGCAACCAACGTCATTGATTGTGGACCAAACAAGAAAGGAACTGGATATGAACGCACACGACCTGATCAAAGAGGCAATTGCCGAGAAGGGCAAGTTCGACAGCGTCTACTGGATTGCTTGCGGTGGCTCCATGATCGATTTGATCCCGGCTCATGAGCTTCTGCAGCGCGAGGCAACCACCTTCACTTCGTATATCTATACGGCTCGCGAGTTTGATATCATGCGCCCGCGCCGCTTGGGTGAGAAATCCCTGGTCATTGCTTGCAGCCACAGTGGCAACACCCCCGAGGTCGTCGAGGGCTGTGAGATTGCCCTTGCTGCCGGCGCTACGGTGATCGCCCAGACCGACAACGCTGGATCCAAGATTGACTCCGGCAAGTGGACCACGTGGGTCTACCCGTGGGGCGAGGGCGTGCCGCAGGCCGAGGTCCCCGCTGGCATTTCGCTGTCGCTTGCGGCCGAGCTGCTCGATCAGCAGGAGGGCTACGCCGATCTTGCCGATATGTATGCCGGTATTGCTGAGATGGATAAGATTCTTCCTCCGGCACGCGAGAAGGTAAATGCCGAGCTGGGCGATCGTTTTGCCAAGCTTTGCCAGGAGCACGAGTTCTTCTACATTCTGGGCAGCGGTCCCAACTTTAGCCAGACCTACGGTTTCGCTATCTGCTCTCTTATGGAGATGCAGTGGCAGCACTGCAGCTACATCCACTCTGCCGAGTACTTCCACGGCCCCTTCGAGGCTACTCAGGATGGCGTTTTTTACTTCCTGCAGATGGGCTCCAGCGAGTGCCGTGCTATGGACGAGCGCGCCCTGGCGTTCCTTAAGACGCATACCGATACGCTGATGGTGCTTGATGCCAAGGAGTACGGTATGGAAGCCGTGCCGGCGAGCGTCCGTGCCTATCTGGACCCGGTGCTGTTCTACGCCATGAACTGCGAGCTGCGCGCCGCACGCGGCAAGGTGTTTGATCACGATCCCGATTTCCGCCGCTATATGGGTGTTGTCGAGTACTAGAAGGGGCAAAGGCCATGGCATTTAACGTTAACGCGCTCGGATTTGGCGACAACGTCGTCGATCGCTACGAGCATATCCACACCATGTATCCCGGCGGCAATGCGGTGAACTTCGCCGTTTATGCCAAGAAATGCGGTGCCGCACGCTCTGCATACATGGGCATTTTTGGCAATGACGCCGCTGCCGAGCATGTCATTGCAAGCCTCGAGGATGAGGGTATCGAGCTTGACAAGTGCGAGCAGATGATTGGCGAGAACGGGGCGGCTCGCGTGACCGTCGTTGACGGTGACCGTGTCTTCCTTGGCTCCAACGAGGGCGGTATCCGTGGCGATGCGCGCTATGTCCTTGATCGCTTTGACCTTGCGTACATGAAGCAGTTCGATGTGGTTCATTCGGGCAACTACTGCTTTACCGAGCGCGAGCTGCCCAAGTTGAAGGCTGCGGGCGTCACGGTCTCTTTTGACTTTTCGGACGACTCCACCGACGAGTACTACGAGCAGATTGCGCCCTACGTCGATTTCGCTTTCTTTAGTGCGGCGGATGCCGCGAGCGAGGACGAGATTCGCGAGCGTCTGGCATGGGTGAAGGGTCTGGGTCCGCGTTTTGTGTCGGCTACGGCGGGCGCCGAGGGCTGCATTGCTTACGACGGCGAGCGTTATTACCGCCAGCTGGCTAAACCGGTGACGGACATGAAGGACACCATGGGGGCGGGCGACTCGTTCCTCACCTCGTTTTTGATGTGCTATCTCGATTCCGTCAAGCGTGGTGAGGATGGCGCCGAGGCCATCGAGCGCGCGCTCGACTTTGCTGCTGGGTTTGCTTCGACCGTGTGCGGCATGGAAGGTTCTTGGGGCCACGGAGCACCAATCGTCGAATAGCCGAGCGGTCCCGGGGAGGTGCGGGTGCCTCCCCGGGACTCGGTGTGCAAAAAATGCCAAATATGAGTACTGTGACTAATTTAGTCGCAGCAAAATCAACCCCTTCAGATGTGATTTGAGCGTCTGGAGGGGTTTAAGATTTGCGAAAACGCAGGATGAATGACTGTAAAAGCTTTAATTAGCGGACAATCGAGGATTATTCTGGCGGTTGGGAAGTTAAAAGTAATGTATCCATTCCGGTAGCAGTACTCATATTTGGCATTTTTTGCCCACAGGGGTTAGCGAAGGTCAAATACAGAGCGCGCATTTGCTAAAACTGCCGACTCAATGTGCTTAGCGTCACAGTTTTTGAGTGAGGCAATGCGCATCGAGGTCCTTGTGAGCGATCTGA
>CAJMLY010000032.1 GCA_905214425.1 uncultured bacterium | reverse complement strand
T
The DNA here is from genome assembly GCA_905214425.1 of uncultured bacterium. Lineage (GTDB taxonomy): Bacteria > Actinomycetota > Coriobacteriia > Coriobacteriales > Coriobacteriaceae > Collinsella. The sequence goes on along the minus strand of CAJMLY010000032.1, from coordinate 20,166 downwards.
CGGCGGCCGCGCCCCGCTGCGTCGCTTCGCTCCTTGCGTGCTGCGCTGGAAAACGCTTCGCGTTTCCTCAGCTCCGCACCCTTGCGGGTTCGAATTCCTCCGCTTGCCCACAAGAAAGCGCCCTGGGCCGTTATGGGCTTAGGGCGCTCAGTTTTAATGGCTGGGACGGAGGGATTCGAACCCCCAACAGCCGGCACCAAAAACCGGAGTTCTACCGTTGAACTACGTCCCAATGTGTGGTGTTGCCCAAAAGCAACTCGTTTAGTTTACCTAATCTGCGAGGGCATCGCAAACGCCATCGAGCAGGCGTACGGCGAGTGTCTGCGCGTCGCTGGCCGTGAAGGTGCCGTTGTAGCGCGTCATGCCCGTGAGCTCAATGCGAATGCGTGCCGGCTTCTGCTGCGCGGCGACATTGGCAGTGCGGATGCGCTGGGCCAGGTTGTGGCACTCGGCGAGGGCAATCGTGGCGCGCGGTGCGGCGTCGGCGGGCAGCTCGTCGCTTGCGATCTCGAGTACCAGGTCAACGTCGGTTGGGACCTCGGAGTCGCAGAGCATCATGCCGCTGTTGTCGGTCGTTGCCGTGGCGATATTCCACATGCGCGACGCAACACTGCGTGCGATGGGGTCCTCGCCGATAACGGCAATCTGGAAGCGCTCGAGCACGTTGGCGGCGCGAGCAAAACCGATGCGGGACTCGGCTTCGGTGACCGAGGGCTTGCCCTCCCACACATGGTGCAGGCGGTTGATGTAGGCGTAGGTGTCCTGGAAGGCCATGCCGTCGGCAAACAGGCCGACATTTTCCTGGAACTGCTGCAGGGCGGCCTCGGTATGCGGACCAAAGTAGCCGTCGTCTTCGCCACAGGCAAAGCCCAAAACGTTGAGAGCGCGCTGCAGGGCCTGCACATCGGCGCCGTGAAAATTGGGCATGCGCAGATAGAGGGTGCGGTCGCCCAGCTTATACGAAGCGTCTACAAGGGCGCTCCAACAGGGGATATCGACGGCATGACCAACAGCAAGGCCGCTGTCGAGCCTGAAAGTGCTGACGGCCTGCTCAGTGGTGGCTCCAAAGTACTTGTCGGTGACTTCGGCGGCATCAATCGTGTAGCCGAGCTGCAGGAGACGAGACTGCACGTCCTCGACGGCTGCTCCTTGCATGCCCGTTGTAATAGGTTCCATGAACGAACCCCTTTCGGCGTACCATTCGTACTATTTGAGCGTCTGTCGGATAGACAACGCAAAGGGATGCATAAACATGCACTCAACAGTGTAGCAAGTTGTGCCTAAATACGCTGCTGACAGGTTTTATAACCCCCGTTAGTTAAGGCGCTCCACAAAGAAATCTGCCATGGAGAGGAGCAGCTCGCGTGCGTGCGGATCAAGCTCAACGTTCTCGATGGCCGCTTTGGCCTTAGCGGTCAGGTCGAGCGCGTAAGTGTGGGCGTAATCGATGGAGCCGGTTTCCTGGAAGATCTCCACGGCGTGTGCGAGCTGCGCGGGATCATCGGTGCCCGAGGAAAGAATCGCCTCGACCTCGTCGTGGTGGCGCTCATCAGAGAGGGCGTGTACGGCGACAAGCGTGCGCTTGCCCTCGGTGATGTCGGTGCGGAAGTCCTTGTTGGCGGCTTCCTTAGTGCCGACAAGGTTGAGCAGGTCGTCCTGAATCTGAAAGGCAAGGCCCGTGTGCAGGCCAAAGGCGCGCAGCGCTTCGATTTGCTTATCGCTGCCGCCGCCGATAATGGCTCCGGCGGCAAGCGGCGTGGCTCCGCTGTAAAACGCGGTCTTGTGCGTCGCCATGTCCAGGTAGTCATCAACCGAGATATCAAAGCGCCCGTCACGGACCCAACCCAGGTCGAGTGCTTGACCCTCGATGGTGCGGACGATCATCTCGGTAAGCTCGTGGAGCACGCGCAGCTTCACGTCGGACTCAAACGTAGGGTCGTCGAGAACCGTCTTGGTGACCATGGTGAGCGCCAGGTCGCCACAATTGATGGCAAGGCCCGTGCCCTCGGTAAGGTGCATGCAGGGCTTGCCTCGACGAAGCTGTCCGTTGTCGGCGATGTCGTCGTGGATCAGCGCGCCCGACTGGAAATGCTCGATGGCTGCCGCGGCGCTGCGGGCGCTCTCAAAGCTGCCGCCCACTGCGGTTGCGGCGAGCATACAGATAAGCGGGCGGTGGCGCTTGCCGGCGTTGGCCGTAAAAGCCGAGAGCGGCGCATACAGGTAGCGCTCGATATCGGCAGAGGTCGCCTGTCCGTCAAAGAACGTGGCCAGATAGTCGTTAATCTGGTCAAAGTGCTGGGCTAAAAAGCTGGTAAACGGACTGGACACGGGTTCTCGCATTCTTTCTGAGGTTGCATTGATGCAATATGCAGACAACATATTGCCACATCAGGGCGTTTAGCGCGGCAGTTTTGGCGATTTAGGACAACGGGCGTGCGTTTGATGGAGCGTGCCTAAATCAGCCTAAAATGCTCGAGCGCCGCAACGACGCCGTCGTGATCGACGGTGTCGGTCACGTAATCGGCCTTATCCTTGAGATAGTCCGGCGCGTTGCCCATGGCGATACCGACATCGACGGCGTTCATCAGCGAGACGTCATTGCTGGCATCGCCGATGCCGTATACGGTTCCATGGTGGGGATCGAGGGCGTCGAGTACAGACTGGATGCCCCCGCGCTTCGTGCATTCGCGGGGCGAGATTTCGGTTACCTCGAGTTCGAGCTCGTTAAAGCACAACAGCGGCTCAAGTGCCTTATCTTGAGCGATGTGGTTGGCGAGCGATGTAGACATCAAGATCTTGTAGGCACTGTAATGTTGCAGCTGCGTGACTGCGTCGCCCAAGGTGCGCGCGTATCCGGGAGCATCGGGGGCATCGGCACTCATGCGCACGACGCCGTTGAGGCCCTCAAAGCGGATGACTTCGCCCGACTGCTCAAGATAGGGGGCAAGACGCTGCAGCATACTGGGCGTCATCGACAGATCACGAATTGCGTGTCCGTTGATCTCGGCATAACCGCCCGCAAGACAGACGATGCCGGTCCAGGGCAGCTCAAGAAGTTTGGGGTGGATGCAACTGAGGGTGCGCCCCGTACAGATAAAGGCCATGTTGCCGTTTGCAACGAAATCGCGGATTGCCTGCGAAACCGCCTCGTTGGGATAGGGGGAGAGGTCCCGCTCGTCTTCGGGAAGGTCTTGGGCGAGCCTGGGGTCTTGCCAGGCGAGCGTTCCGTCGATATCGAAGAAGCAGATGTCGCCGCGCTTATGGGCTGCGCTGGCGGCAGGGGAGGCCGAGGTGGTGGGCGCAAATCCCGGCTCGAGGCCCATGATCTGGTCAAAATGCTCCTTAACGCGGGGAACGGAGATGCCGATTATCACCTGGGCGGTCTTGCCCGTAATGATGAGGCCCTTGGCGCCCACCGCGACAAACGACGCGTTATCTGCAACGATGGAAGGGTCTGCGACCTCGACGCGCAGGCGCGTGGCGCAGTTGGTTGCGCCCACGATATTGCCAACGCCACCTAAAAGCTGAATTACCCGCTCAGCGAGGACGTGATCTTGATCGGATCGACTATTGACCTCGTCATTGGGAGATTGCTCTTTGGCAAAGTCGCTTCCCGTTAAACAATCGATTGCCGCGCGATTGGCGACATGATTCTCGCGGCCCGGCGTCTTAAGGTCATAGACCAAGATGAGTGCTCGAAAACTAACAAAAAAGATGAGGCTAAAGGCAAGGCCGATACCGAGCGCCAAAAGATAGGCACCGGCATGCGTGCGCATGAGCGGAATAAAGTTGAAGGCTGCCATCTCCATGAGGCCGCCCGAGAAGATGCCGACGATGCCAAAGAGATTCATGGCTGTGGCAAGGCAAGACGATAAGACGGCGTAGAGCAAAAAGAGCCCGGGGTGGGTGAACATAAAGAGAAACTCGAGTGGCTCGGTAACGCCGCAAACCACCGAGGCGATGATGGCGGGAGCAAGGATGACCCTGAGGCCGGCGCGGCGCTCGGGTTTTGCGGTGGAGTAGAACGCAGCTGCGATGGCAGGAAGGCCAAAGACTTTGACCCAGCCGGTGGCGGTAAAACCGGCCCACGGCGCAAGCTCATTAAGGGGGCGCGTGCTATGGGAGAGGATGGGGAGCAAACTGCTCCACGTGGCGTAGATGCCGTCGTTAATGACCAGGTTGTCGTAGTAGATCGGCATGTAGAGCAGGTGGTGCAGGCCAAAGGGCTCGAGTGCTCGTTCTAAAAAGACAAAGATGCCCACGCCAAAGGGACCGACGCCTGCAAGCGCGTGACGCAGCGTATCGGTTACATCGTATACGTGGGGCACGATGGCGGCCGAGATAGCGGCAAGGGCAAACACGGCAAAAAAGCTAATGAGGTAGACCAGCGAGGAGCCCGAGAAGGTGCCGAGCCAATCGGGAATCTTGGCATCGTAGAAGCGGTCATGGATGGCGACGACGGTTGCCGATACCGCCAGCGGGCCGATAATGCCGGTGTCGAGCGTCTTGATGCCGTCGATGACGGTGATACCGCTAGCGGAGGTCAAAGACGACGGGTACTTAAGTCCAAGATTGTCTCCGCTCAGCTTAATGATCTCGCTCAAAAAGAAGCAGTAGGCAAAATAGGCCACGAGTGCCTCGAGGCAGCAACGTGCCGGTTGTTTTTGGGCAAGGCCGATGGGCAGCGCTACAGCAAAAAGGAGCGGAAGGCGCTTAAAGACCGTCCACGAGCCGCGCTGGATGATGGTCCAAAAAACGTACCAAGGGGTTCCGTATACGGCGAGATCGCCGACGATGTCCGCAGTCGTTGCGAGAGCGGAGACGCCGACCATGAGGCCTGATATAGAAAACAGCATGGCGGGAGCGAACATTGCCCCGCCAAAGCGTTGGATTTTTTGCAGCATGTTCTGCCTTCCGAATATCGAGGCGCGTTGCGCGTGGGGAAACGTTTAAACAATGGATTCATTGTAGAGGACCAGACGATTGTCGTACCGGCAGTTTTGAGCGAAACCGATTTGGGCATGACAGAAACCGTCAACGGTTAAATCCTGTCGCTTTACCGATATTCGGTTTAAACAACTTTAAGAAATGCTATCGTGCCTAGCCGGAAATGAACAATATAGAGGTGAAACAATGCCAAAAGCGATATACGAAGGAATCTACCGAGAAATACGCTCGCGCATCATTAATGGGACCTATGCGTTTCAGGAGATGCTGCCAACCGAAGCCGAGCTGACCGCGGAGTTCGGATGCACTCGCAATACCGTCCGTCGCGCCTTGAGTATGCTGGCCGACGGGATGTTTGTGCAGCCCATACACGGCAAGGGCGTGCGCGTTATTTGGCTTAAGGGCGAAACCGACATGTTGGGCGCACTCGAAGAGGTTGAGTCGTTTGGCGAGTTTGCAAAACGCAACAATGCCGTTGCATCGACGGTCGTTAAGTCCTTTGAACATTTGATTTGCACCGAGCAGCTCTCTTGTCGCCTGGGCTTTAGGGTGGGCGAGGAGCTTATTCGCGTAGTGCGTGTCCGAAGCCTCAACGGCAACGCGCGCCAAGTGGACCATGGCTATTTTTTGGCGTCGATCGCCAAGGGCCTGACCCCCGAGATCGCGGCAGATTCTATTTACGGCTATCTGGAGCACAAGCGCGGTGTCAAAGTGATGGCGAGCCGCCGTACGGTGAGTGTCGAGCTCGCCAACGATGAAGACTGCAGCTATCTTGACCTCGGCAAATACAACTGCGTTGCCGTCATGGAGAGTCAGTCGTACACCTCGGATGGCATCTTGTTTGAGGTGACGCACACTCGCACACACCCCGAGATCTTCCATTACCGCGTCAATTCCAAGCGATAGCCGGCTAGCTCGCAGCCTGACGAGACTCATGCCCTCAAAGAGAAAACGCCCGGTCAAACCGACGATGCATCGGCTTGACCGGGCGTTTTCTCTGCATTCGATAACAAATAATTGTTTATACAAAACTTGTCAAGTATCAAGTTGAAATTACCGTTCACCGAAGTTTTTCTACCGCTCTAGTAATACTTGTTCAAACAACTAGCCAAATAGCGTATCGTACAAATCAGCAAAAGGGGCAAAGTCCCCGAGCCAATCTCCGAAGGCGGCGGCAAAGGGTGCCGCCACGGTGTGAAAGGGTGGATTGTAATGAAGAACGAAATGAGCAGAAGGCAGTTCCTGGGCTTTGCTGGTTCCGCGGCTGCGGTTCTTGGTCTGGGTCTCGTGGGCTGCGGTGGTTCTGCCGGCTCCGGCTCCTCTGCTTCTGGTGACGCTGCCGAGGTCTACTTCCTCCAATTCAAGCCCGAGGTCGATAAGGAGTGGAAGGAGATCGCCAAGGCCTATAAGAAGGAGAAGGGCGTCGAGGTCAAGATCGTGACCGCCGCCTCCAACACCTACGAGGAGAAGCTCAAGTCCGAGATGTCCAAGAGCTCCGCTCCGACCCTGTTCCAGGTCAACGGCCCCACCGGCCTTAAGAACTGGAAGGATTACTGCGCCGACCTGTCCGATACCAAGCTTCGCGGTGAGCTCATTGACGACTCCCTGGCTCTGCAGTCCGACGGCAAGGATCTGGGTATCGACTGGGTCCAGGAGAGCTACGGCATCATCTACAACAAGCAGCTGCTCGAGAAGGCTGGCTACAAGGCCGAGGACATCAACTCCTTCGACAAGCTGAAGGCTTGTGCCGACGACATCCAGGCCCGCAAGGACGAGCTTGGTGTTGAGGGTGCCTTCACTTCCGCCGGCATGGACGACTCCTCCAGCTGGCGCTACACCACCCACCTCGCCAACCTCCCGCTCTACTACGAGTTCGAGAAGGAGCACAACCAGGAGGACGACGAGATCAAGGGCGAGTATCTCGACAACTTCAAGCAGATCTTCGACCTGTACATCACCGACTCTACCTGCGATCCTTCGCAGCTTGCCTCCAAGACCGGCGACGACGCCACAAACGAGTTCGCAACCGGCAAGGCCGTCTTCTACCAGAACGGTTCTTGGGCCTATGCTGACCTCACCAAGGCCGGCATGACCGACGATCAGATTGGCATGATGCCCATCTACATCGGTGTCGACGGCGAGGAGAACCAGGGCCTGTGCTCCGGCGGCGAGAACTACTGGTGCGTCAGCTCCCAGGCTTCCGAGGATGCCCAGAAGGCCACCGAGGACTTCATGTATTGGTGCGTCACTTCTGATACCGCCACCAGCATCATCGCTGACAAGATGGGTCTGACTGCCCCGTTCAAGAGCGCTAAGGAGACCACCAACGTCTTCTCGCAGCAGGCCGTTGCCATGGCCAAGGACGGCAAGAAGACCGTCGCTTGGGACTTCGTTTACATCCCCTCTGAGGAGTGGAAGAAGAACCTCAAGCAGGCTCTGATTGCCTATGCTGCCGACAACAGCAAGTGGGACGGCGTCAAGAACGCCTTCGTCGATGGCTGGAAGACCGAGAAGGCTGCTTCCGAGTAAGCAGTTGCTGCCCAAGCTATCTGATTAGCGACAGGGGGCGGGCAGACGTTGGTTTGCCCGCCCCCTGCATATTGAAAGGACCCTTCTATGGGCAAAGCACTCAAGCGCTGGTGGCCGCTCTTTATGCTGCCCACGTGTCTGGCGTTTATGATCGGGTTCGTGATCCCCTTTATCCAGGGTTTCTATCTCTCGTTCTGCCAGTTTATTACCATCAACAACACGCACTTTGTCGGTATCGAGAACTACGTGCGCGCACTGTCCGATCCGCAGTTTGCCACGTCGTTCTTCTTTACCGTGGCGTTTGCCTTCCTGTCGACGGTGCTCATCAACGTGATCGCCCTCGCCATCGCGCAGGCGCTCACCCGCAAAGCGCTCAAGGGCACCAACATCTTCCGTACGATCTTCTTTATGCCTAACCTGATCGGCGGCATCGTGCTGGGCTACATCTGGCAGATTCTGATCAACTGCTTGCTCTCCAACGTGGGTGCCCAGCTCATTGCCCTTAACTCTGCTGCTGGCTTCTGGGGCCTTATCATTCTGACCCTGTGGCAGCAGGTCGGCTACATGATGATCATCTACATCGCTGGTCTGCAGTCCATTCCGTCCGACTACATCGAGGCCGCCAAGGTCGACGGTGCCACGGCATGGCAGACGTTTTGGAAGGTTAAGATCCCTAACCTGATGTCGACCATCACTATCTGCCTGTTCCTGTCCATCACCAACGGCTTTAAGCTGTTCGACCAGAACCTCGCCCTTACCGGCGGCGCCCCCGCGCACTCCACCGAGATGCTCGCCCTGAACATCTACAACACGTTCTATTCGCGTGCCGGTATCGCATGGCAGGGCATCGGTCAGGCCAAGGCAGTTATCTTCTGCATCCTGGTCGTAGCCATCTCCATGATTCAGCTTAAGGCCACGAGGTCCAAGGAGGTGCAGCAGTAATGAAACGCGATAAGGTTATCAACCGCGCGCTCTCGATTTTCTTTACGATTCTGTCGCTCGCGTGGATCTACCCCGTGTTCATGATTGCGCTCAATTCCTTTAAAAAGGCAACTGCAATCAGCACCACCACGGCATTCGATCTGCTCACGCCCGAGACGTTCAACGGCCTCGCAAACTACATGCATGCCCTTAACGAGCAGGGCTTTGCCTCGGCATTTATGTACTCGCTCATCATCACGGTCACGTCGGTCGTGCTGATTCTGGTGTGCTGCTCCATGTGTGCTTGGTACGTAGTGCGCGTCAACAGCAAGATCTCGAACTTCTTCTATTACCTGTTCGTCTTCTCGATGGTCGTGCCCTTCCAGATGCTCATGTTCACGCTGTCCAATTTGGCGGACCGCATCGGCTTCAACACGCCGTTCAACATCTGCTTTATCTACCTTGGCTTTGGCGCGGGTCTGGCGGTCTTTATGTTCGCCGGCTTTGTAAAGAACATTCCGCTCGAGATCGAAGAGGCGGCCATGATCGACGGCTGCAACCCGGTCCAGGTGTTCTTTAAGATCGTCCTTCCCATCATGAAGCCCACCTATCTTTCGGTCGGCATCCTCGAGACCATGTGGGTCTGGAACGACTATCTGCTGCCCTACCTTACGCTCGACTCCACTAAGTACAAGACCATTCCTATCTTGATCCAGTACTTCCGCGGCGGCTACGGCCACGTCGAGCTCGGCCCCATGATGGCCTGCATCATGATGGTCGTTATCCCCATCGTCATCATGTACATCCTCTGTCAGAAGTACATCATCGACGGCGTGGTGGCAGGTGCCGTCAAGGGCTGATGCCGTAACTGTTTTGCAAGTTTCTGCGGCGCCCCTCAGCGTGGTGCCGCATATCGAAAGGTAGAGACATGGCCGAGATCGTTCTCAAACATGTTCAGAAGGTGTATCCCAACAACGAGTCCAAAAAGAAGGGCTTCTTTGGCAAAAAGAAGAAGACCGAGGAGAAGAAGCACAACCTCAAGGTTACCGAGGACGGCGTGCTTGCGGTGGAGGACTTTAACCTCACCGTGCATGACCAGGAGTTTATCGTTCTCGTCGGCCCGTCTGGCTGCGGTAAGTCCACGACGATGCGCATGGTCGCTGGCCTGGAGGACATCACCTCGGGCGATGTGCTCATCGACGGCAAGCGCGTCAACGACGTGGCGCCCAAGGACCGCGACATCGCCATGGTGTTCCAGAGCTATGCTCTGTACCCCAATATGACGGTGTACGAGAACATGGCGTTTACGCTTGAGCTCAAGAAGGTCCCCAAGGACGAGATCGACCGCAAGGTTCGCTCTGCTGCCGAGATTCTGGGCATTACCGAGTACCTCGACCGTAAGCCCAAGGCGCTTTCGGGCGGCCAGCGCCAGCGTGTCGCTATCGGCCGCGCCATCGTGCGAGACCCCAAGGTCTTCCTGATGGACGAGCCGCTGTCCAACCTGGACGCCAAGCTGCGTAACCAGATGCGTGCCGAGCTCATTAAGCTGCGTCACGAGATCAAGGGCACCTTCATCTACGTCACCCACGACCAGACCGAGGCCATGACCCTTGGCGACCGCATCGTGGTCATGAAGGACGGCGTCGTCCAGCAGATCGCCACGCCGCAGGAGGTCTTCAACCATCCCGCGAACATCTTCGTCGCCGGCTTCATCGGCGTGCCGCAGATGAACTTCTTCGATGCCCAGCTGGTGCGCTCGGGCAACGGCTTTACCGTCAAGACCGAGGACATGAACGTTGCTCTCGCCCCCGAGACCTGCGCTCAACTCGCTCTTAACTGGGACGGCGGCGACGTGAAGGAGATCACGGCCGGCGTGCGCCCCGAGCAGATCCTGCTTGCCGACAAGGGCGAGGAGGGTGCGCTCCAGGGTACCGTCGAGGTGACCGAGCTCATGGGTTCGACCGAGCATGTCCACGTGACCGCCCCCGACGGCCAGTTTGTCCTGATTATCCCCGTCGTCGACCTCGAGGCCAAGGGCGCGCTCAAGGCTGGCGACACCATCTGGTTCAAGTTCGAGAAGAACGCGACCCATCTCTTCGATAAGGTGTCTGGCAAGAACCTTATCTAGGCCCGGTGCATCCGGACCCTCCCTTTGGGCGACTGCGGTATTGCCATCCTTTTGCCGCGGTCACATATAAGGCTCCCCTCCCGTCCGCTGGGCGAGAGGGGAGCCTTTCTTTGTATCGGGGTTGTCTGTAGGTTTGTTTGTCTCGAACTGTAACAGGTAGAGGGCCAAATTGAGCCTAGATGTTACAGATTGAGACAGCGTCGAGCTGCCTGTCCTTCCGTCTTGATCTGTAACAGGTAGACTCAATTTTGTCGGCTAGATGTTACAGGTCGAGATTTTTGGTCGAGGCAGGTCACGGACAACACAGGGGCACAAAAAACGGAGCCGTGTCGCCACGACTCCGTTTCTCAAGAGGATGGGTAAGGGAGACGAAATTAGTTCAGGTGCCAGATCTCGTCGTTGTACTGGGAGATGGTGCGGTCGGACGAGAAGGTGCCGGCGTTGGCGATATTGATGAGCGCCTTGCGCATCCAGACGTCCTGGTCCTCGTAGTCGGCCAACACGCGCTCCTTGGTCTGGATGTACTCCTCGATGTCGAGCAGGGCCATAAACCAGTCCTTGCCCTTAATGTCGTCGTGCAGGCGCTGTAGGCGCTCGGCGTTGCCGGTCGCCATAAAGGCCGGGTTGGTGATGAAGTCCACCAGCAGTTTAATACCGGGCTTGCGGTAGAGCATACCGGCGTCATAGGTGCCGTCGGCATAGAGCTGCTCGACCTGTTTGGACGAGGCACCAAAGGTATAGATATTCTCGTCGCCCACGAGCTCGGCAATCTCCACGTTGGCGCCGTCGAGCGTGCACAGGGTTAGGGCGCCGTTGAGCATGAACTTCATGTTGGAGGTGCCGCTCGCCTCCTTGGAGGCCAGGCTGATCTGCTCGGAGATATCAGCGGCGGGGATCACGCGCTCGGCGGCGGTGACGTTGTAGTTCTCGATCATGACGACCTGCAGGTAGGGAGCCACGTCGGGGTCGTTTGCAATCCACTGCGACAGCGTCAAGATCAGATGGATGATGTCCTGCGCGATAGTGTAGGCAGGCGCCGCCTTGCCGCCAAAGATGATGGTGACGGGGTGCTTAGGTCTGTTGCCGTTCTTGATATCGAGGTACTTCCAGATGATGTAGAGCGCGAGCATCTGCTGACGCTTGTACTCGTGGATGCGCTTGACCTGGACGTCGATGATGGCGTTGGAGGGAATGGTCACGCCCTGCTCGAGCGCCATGAACTGGCGCATGATGGCCTTGGCTTCGACCTTGGTGGCGGCCAGGCGCTCAAGAACGTCCTTGTCGTCGGCGAACTTGGCGAGTTTGCTCAGATCGCCGGTGCTGCGCCAGTCGGTGCCGATCACATCGTCGAGCAGGCTGGCGAGCGCGGGGTTAGCGCCATGGATCCAGCGGCGGAAGGTGATGCCGTTGGTCTTGTTGGAGAACTTCTTGGGATAGATCTCGTAGAACGGATGAAGCTCGGTGTCCTCCAGGATCTTGGTGTGGAGGGCGGCTACGCCGTTGATGGAGAAGCCAAAGTGGATGTCCATGTGGGCCATGTGGACGGTGTCGTGCTCGTCGATGATGGCGACGCGCGGGTCATCGTGCTCGGCCTTCGCGATCTCATCGAGCTTGACGATAATGTCGGCGATGGCAGGGGAGACCTTCTGCAGGCTGGCGAGCGGCCACTTCTCGAGCGCCTCGGCAAGAATCGTGTGGTTAGTGTAGGCGACCATGGAGCGTACAATGGTCACGGCCTCGTCAAACTCGACGCCATGCTCGGTGGTGAGCAAGCGAATGAGCTCGGGGATGACCATGGTGGGGTGCGTGTCGTTAATTTGGACCACGGCATAGTCGGCCAGATCGTGCAGGTTGCTGCCGCGCTCGACGGCCTCGTCGATTAGGAGCTGGGCGGCGTTGCTCACCATGAAGTACTCCTGATAGATGCGAAGTAGGCGGCCCTGCTCGTCGGAATCGTCGGGGTAGAGGAACAAGGTGAGGTTCTTGGCGATCTCGGTCTTGTCGAAGTCGATGGAGCTGCCGGGGACCAGGCCGTCGTCGACGCTCGCCAGGTCGAACAGGCGCAGGCGGTTCTTGGTGGGCTGGCCGTAACCGGGCACATCGATGTTGACGAGCTTGGAAGTAACGGCAAAATCGCCGAACTCGACGGTGTAGGAGCGGTCATCGTCGACTAGGATGTCCTGCTCACCGAGCCACTCGTCGGGGACGGCCTTCTGCTGGTTGTCGACAAAGCGCTGACGGAACAGACCGTAGTGATAGTTGAGGCCCACGCCATCGCCGGTCAAGCCCAGCGTGGCGATGGAATCCAGGAAGCATGCGGCCAAGCGGCCCAGGCCGCCGTTGCCGAGTGACGGCTCGACCTCGAACTCCTCGATCTTGTTGAGGTCGTGGCCTGCGGCGGTGAGCTGGTCCTTAACCTCGTCGTAGATGCCGAGGTCGATCATATTGTTGATGAGCAGCTTGCCGATCAAAAATTCGGCGGAAATGTAATAGAGCTTTTTCTTGCCGTTGTTGAGCGGGCGGGCGGCGGAGCGCTCCTGCACGAGTTTGACCAGCAGCTTGTAAATGCGACGGTCGTCGAGCTGCTCGAGCGAGGTGCCAAAAGACTGCTCGGCGAGTTCCATGAGGTTAATTCGGGGCATGTTTTCTCCTGTGATGGGTTGTTTCATGTCTGCAATTCATAAGAAGCCCGCGCGAGGGGATTGGGGTGGCCTCGCGCGGGAAAAGCAAGCGCGTCCGCACGGTGGGGAGGGGTCGGGCGCGGTGGCTCCTATTGAGGAAGCTCGATTTCGGCTTCCGACGGGATGCGGAAGTAGGTCTCGGTCCAGTCGGTGAGTTTGTGCTCGAGCTCGCGGGTGATGGCGCCGTCGAGCATGCGCCAGGTCCAGTTGCCGCCCAGCGTGGCAGGGGTGTTGATGCGCGCCTCGTTGCCCAAGTTGAGCAGGTCCTGCATGGTGTAGATGCACGTGTCGCTCACGCTGGCGGCGATGGTGCGATTGAGTGCATCTGCCATGGGTTCGCCGGCCTGCTGATGGGTGTACAGGGCTGCCTGCTCGCGCTGACGCGGGGTGGCCGTTCTCTCAAACCAACCGCGCGCCGTCTCGTTGTCGTGGGTGCCCACATAGGCGACGGTGTTGGCGATGTAGTTATGCGGCAGGTAGTACGAGTTGGTGCCCTCAAAGGCAAACTGCAGGATCTTCATGCCGGGGAAGCCCGAGTTGTCGCGCATGTCGATGACGCCGGGGGTGAGGAAGCCCAGGTCCTCGGCGATGATGGGCAGCGTGCCGAGCTTTTCCTCGAGCGTCTTGAAGAACTTGAGGCCGGGACCCTGCGTCCACGAACCGTAGGACGAATCGGGCGAGGAGAACGGCACCTCCCAATAGGCCTCGAAGCCGCGGAAGTGATCCAGGCGGATGACGTCGTACATGTCGAGGGCGGCGCGAATGCGGCCCTCCCACCAGGAGAAGCCGTCGGACTCCATGGCGTCCCAGTCGTAGATGGGGTTGCCCCAGTACTGGCCGGTGGCCGAGAACTGGTCGGGCGGCGTGCCGGCGACGCTCACGGGATTGCCGGCGGCGTCGATCTTAAAGAGCTCAGGCGTCGCCCACATCTCGACGGAGTCACGCGAGACATAGATGGGCAGGTCGCCGATGATGAGAATGTCGCGCTCGTTGGCATAGGCCTTGAGGCGGCTCCACTGGCGATCGAAGAAGTATTGCGTCATCTGGTGGTAGAGCATACGCGCCGGATGGTCGGCGCAGACCTTGGCGGAAGCCTCGCCGCGGGTGCGGAGCTCCGCGGGCCACTCCCAAAACGCCTTGAGACCGCACTCCTCTTTGACGGTCATGAACTCACAGTAGGGGATGAGCCAGTCCTCGTTGGCCTGGATAAAGTCATCGAAATCGGCCGGCTTGTCGGCGGCAAAGCGCTCGGCGGCGCGGTCGAGAATCTGACGGCGGCCACCAAAGATGGCACCGTAGTCGACATTGCTGGGGTCGGATCCCAGATACACGCCATCGATATCGCGCTGCTCCAGATACCCTGCCTCGATAAGCTCGGCAAAGTCGATAAAGTTGGGGTTGCCTGCGCGGGCCGAGAACGACTGATAGGGCGAATCGCCATAGCTGGTCGTCGTAAGGGGCAGAATCTGCCAGTAATGTTGTTTGCACGAGGCGAGAAAATCGACGAAGTCGTAGGCATTCCAACCAAAGCCGCCGATTCCGTATGGTCCGGGCAGAGATGAGACGGGCATGAGGACGCCGCTTGCACGCTCCATGAATGCGCTCACCAACCTTCTTGTTGTGGGGTCGGCCTGCCGATGGGTGTGCAGTCCGCCTCCGATGTTCTGATTCGATACGCCTATTGTAAAACATGTTGTTTAAACATGTACAGGCAAGATAAAAAAGTTGGTCGATTTTCGGCGAATGGTTACATGCCATGAAAAAGCCCCGACCTCACAACGTGAGATCGGGGCAAGAGCGGTATGTAGGTTTTTGCTACTCGGCGTCGGCGAAGCCATTGGGGTTGTGGCTCTGCCAGTTCCAGCTATCGCGGCACATGTCCGCGATGTCGTACTGGGCCTTCCAGCCCATCATACGCTCGGCCTTGGAGGCATCGCACCAGTTGGCAGCGATGTCGCCGGCGCGGCGCTCGCGGATCACGTAGGGCAGCTCCTTGCCACAAGCCTTGGAGAAGGCGGCGACGACCTCGAGTACCGAGGTGCCGGTGCCGGTGCCCAGGTTAAAGATCTCGACGCCGGTCTTGCCGTTCATCCAGTTAAGGGCGGCAACGTGACCAGAGGCCAGATCGCACACGTGGATGTAGTCGCGCACGCCGGTGCCGTCGGGGGTGGGGTAATCGTTGCCAAAGACCTGAACGGCCTCGAGCTTGCCCACGGCAACCTGGGCGACATAGGGCACCAGGTTGTTGGGGATGCCCTTGGGATCCTCGCCGATCAGGCCCGACGGATGGGCGCCGATGGGATTGAAATAACGGAGCAGCACGACGTCCCACTCGGGGTCGGCGGTGTGGACGTCCATAAGGATCTGCTCGATCATCCACTTGGTCCAACCATAGGGGTTGGTCGCGGGCTTCTTAGGATCCTCCTCGGTGACGGGCGGGTTGTCCGGGTCGCCGTAGACGGTCGAGGAGCTCGAGAAGATGATGGACTTGCAGCCATGGCTGCGCATGACGTCGATGAGCACCAGGGTGTTCTCGATGTTGTTGTGGTAGTACTCGACGGGCTTGCTCACCGACTCGCCGACGGCCTTAAAACCGGCGAAGTGGATGACGCGGTCGATCTGATGGGTATCGAAGATCTTGTTCATTGCATCGCGGTCGAGCACGTTGGCCTCGTAGAAGGTGAGGTTCTTGGCGGCCTCGTCGCCCACGATGGTCTTGACGCGGTCGACGGCGACGGCGCTGGAGTTGGAGAGATCATCGACGATGACGACCTGGTAGCCACCCTCGAGCAGCTGAACGACGGTGTGCGAGCCGATAAAGCCGGCGCCACCGGTAACGAGGACGCAGGTGTCTTTGGGGTCGAGTGCTTTGGACATGTAGTCTCCTATCGAATCAGGAACACTTCTTCAGGGGAGTATAGCGCAGGCAGGGACGCCCAAATCGTGCGCTGTAGGAAAAGCAGAGGATTGTGCTAACGTACTCATAGAAGAGCTTGCGTACGCATAACCTGATCTTTGACATTTGCTTACGAGCCGCCGACCTTGTAGTTTCCTGCCGTTCGTGGAAATCGTTGGGACGCGCCATATGTACGCTAATATGTATGAGTTGAGCGACATATAAATAAGCATGTAACGGAGTACATATGTCACCAAACAGCGATTCCATCCTTTCCCAGGAGCTCTCGCGCCGCACTGCCCTCAAGGCCCTGTTCGGCGCCGCTTCTGCGGCAGTTCTTTTTGGCCTGCCCACTCGCGCCCATGCGGCGGAGGCTTCCAAAGAAACCACCGATAAACTGAATGCCGCCCAGGCCCAGCTCGACGAGGTTCAGGCCCAGCTCGACAGCATCGCAAATGAGTATGCGGCGCTGGCCAACAAGAATGCCCAGACCCTCAACGACATCGAGAATGTCCAGGGCAAGATTGACGACACGCAGGCCCAGATCGATGAAAAGAAGGCCGAGCTCAAGAAGAAGCGCAACGACCTTTCCGATCGCGTGGCCGCCAGCTACAAGTCCGGCGGCACGAACATCCTGTCGCTGCTGCTGGCCTCTGGCTCGTTTGAGGAACTCGTCGCCAACGCGCATTACGTTGAGAAGATCAACAAGAGCGACCGCGACGCCATCGAGGACATTCAGACCATCCAGGAAGAGCTCGATGCGCAAAAGACCGAGCTCGAGTCGCAGAAGGCCGACTTAGAGAAGCTCAAGGACCAGCAGACTGCCCAGATGCAGGACATGCAGGCCAAGCAGCAAGAAGTCCAGACCGTGCTGAACGGTCTTTCCGACGACGTCAAGGAGCTCATGGCTCAGCGCGATTCCGAGATCCTCGCTGCCGCCCAGGCTGAGGAGGCCGCTAGGAAGGCTGCCGCTGCCGCGGCTGCCGCGAACAAGAACAATTCCTACTCGGGTGGTTCGAGCTCGGGTGGTGGATCGTACGCGCCCGGAACTCCGCAGCAGAATGCCGGCTCGGGCAAGCAGCAGGCTGTCGTCAACGCGTGCTACTCCACGCCTTCGCCGGGTCAGAACTGGTGCGCGGCGTGGGTCACCAATGTCTTCCGTAACGCCGGCGTTGGCTACTTTGGAGGCAATGCGTGCGACATGTTTAACGCCTGGTGCTATAGCTCCGACCGCTCGGCGCTGCAGGTGGGCATGATCGTGGCCGATTCCTCGCACAGCGGCACGGGTGCTCCGGGCCTTATCTACGGTCATGTGGGTATCTACGTTGGCGGCGGCATCGTTATGAGCAACGAGGGTGCCATTACATCGAAGTCGCTCGATTCGTTCATTAGCTTTTATGGTACTGGCTCTGGCGTGCGTTGGGGCTGGCTTGGCGGTATTGCGCTGTCGTAAAGCCGACTAGGCCGCGTGCCCGCCCGCAATATATTTGATTGCCTGCTCGGGCAGTCCTGCGCAAGACGAAGGCCACATTAAGTGGCCTTCTTTGCGTGCGGAACTCGCGATCAATCAAATATATTGCGGGCGGGCACGCGGCCCTCTCGGGTCCTGAGCGCGACACACCGGACTGGGTTATCTGAATAAATATGGTGAAGGCCCCTTTCGGGGCCTTCTTTTTTAGAGGAATTCGCCTACTCGGTGGACTTCGGGTTCTAGGTCTACGTTGAATTGGTCTTTGACGGTTGCCTGGATGTGGCGGATGAGTTCGTCGACGTCGGCGGCGGTGGCGTGGTCGGCGTTGACGATGAAGCCGCAGTGCTTTTCGCTTACCTGCGCGCCGCCAACGGCGTGTCCTCGCAGGCCGGCATCCATGATGAGCTTGCCGGCAAAGTAACCCTCGGGGCGCTTGAAGGTGGAGCCGGCACTCGGCATGTCGAGCGGTTGCTTGTCCTCGCGACGCTGACGGTAGTCGTCCATGTCGGCCTTGATCATCGCGGCGTTGCCCGGGGCGAGATTGAAAGTGGCCGAAAGCACGATAAAGCCGTCGTCGGCGATGCGGCTCTTGCGATAGCCCAGGTTGAGCTCATCGACATCGAACTCGATGATGTTGCCGCTGCCGCGGGTGCCGTCGTCGAGCATGCGGGCGGGCTTGTAGACGCGCACAGACTCCAGCACGTCTGCCATGCAGGCACCGTAGGCGCCGGCGTTCATGTAGCAGGCGCCGCCGACCGATCCGGGGATGCCCGAGATGGGCTCCATGCCGGTGAGACCGGCCTCGGCTGCCGCCGCGGCGACATCGGAAAGCAAGGCGCCGGCCGCCGCCGTGACGTGCGTACCGTCGACCGTAATGTCGGAGAGGCCTTCGCCCAACGCCACGACGACGCCGCGGATACCCTTGTCGCCGACGAGCAGGTCGGAGCCGTTGCCCACGATGGTGAGCGGCAGGTCGCAGCGATAACAGGTGTCGAGCGTGGCGACGAGGCCCTGCTCGGTATCGGGCGTGACAAAGACGTCGGCCGGGCCGCCGATCTTAAACGTGGTGTGCTCGCGCATGGGCTCGCTCATCAGCACGTTGTCCTCGCCGGCAACGCCAGCAAGCGCGCACAGCAGGTCCTCGTTAAAAAAGTCGTTCTCGTGCATACGAATATCCGCCTTTTGGTGGTCGTTGTCATCAATCGATTGCAATATACCCCACCCGGACGGATTTGGTGCGCTGGCGGCGATAAAACAGCCGTCTACCGGATTGGTAAAGTGTTTATCACCGAGGTAGAGGGGCGGTCGCTATACTTTCAAGAGATTGCGCGTAAACCTGGAAGGAGCGAGATGGCCAACAAAGTCACCCTCAAGCAGATTGCCCAGGAGGTGGGGCTTTCCCCCTCGTCGGTCTCGCTTGTTCTCAATAATCGGCCCTGTCGCATCTCGGAAGAAAACCGCAAGCTCATCAAGGAGGTTGCGGCGCGCAACCACTATGTTCCTAATCAGATTGCGCGTAGTCTGGTCATGCGCGAGTCGCGCACGCTGGGCCTTATCGTCCCTAACATCGAGAGCCGCTTTTTTGCCTCGCTCGCCGGTAGCCTGGAAAAGCGCTGCCGCGAGGACGGCTATGCGCTCTTCATTACCAGCTCGGGTGGAAGTGCCGACGACGATCTGGAGCTGCTGCGCCAGCTGGTAACGCGCGGCGTTGATGGTGTCTTCCTGGTTGTGGGCGACGAGTTCTCCGACGACCGCGCCCTGCGCGAAGAAGTCAGCCATCTGCCTATCCCTGCCGTGATGGTCGACCGTGCCATTGAGGGGCTCGAGTGCGACAAGGTGATGTTCGACCACGAGATGGGTGGCTACATGGCCACTCGCTATCTGATCGAGCAGGGTCACCGTCGCATTGCCTGCTTGGTTAACGCGCGCCGTTCCAATACGGGGCGTAAGCGACTTGCCGGCTATGAGCGCGCGCTGCGCGAGGTTGGCCTGCCTATCGACGCACGTTTGGAGTTTGAGAGCGAGTACTACATTCCGAGTGCCTACGAGGCCTCGGAGGCGGTGCTCGCAACTGATGCTACCGCTGTGTTCGCAAGCTCGGATAACATCGCCCTCGGTCTGCTCAAGCGCTTGCACGAGATGGGGAAGAGCATCCCGGGCGACATCTCGGTGGTGAGTTACGACAACTCGGCCGCCGACGTTCTCTTTGAGCCGGCGCTGACCGCGATTGAGCAGGATCCAGGTATCCTCGCGGAGCATGCTTTTGGCTGCATGTCCAAGCGTCTTGCCGGTAGGGGCGGCAGGCGTGCCGAAGAAGTCGTTCTGGAGCCGGCGCTTATCGTGAAGGGCAGCGTGCTCGATCTTACCGAATGTAGCTAAGCGTACTTGTTTGTTTGCATAGATTGTATGCGGAGTGTCCGCTATTTACCGGCGGGGCCGGGGTGCCTGCCTTGTTTTGAGAAGTTCGCGGAGCCCACTTCTCAAAACAAGGCAGGCACCCCGGCCCTCGTCCGTGAACTCTTCCGCTGGGCGAGCTATGGTTGATTTTCAATCTCAACGCAACAGCCTGAACGGGCCCCGCGTTTCCGCAGCT
>CAJMLY010000031.1 GCA_905214425.1 uncultured bacterium | reverse complement strand
AAGAGAAGAGGCGGGGCATGCCCCGCCTCTTACACCACATCTCTGCGCGCTACCCCGAGCGCGCATCGAAATAGGCGTTTTGAAGCTGTTTGAGGGGTTAGTTCTATACCCCGTGGGCAGAAAATGCCAAATATGAGTAGTGTTGCCAAGATAGTCACATATATTTTAGGTTAATTTGGCTCTCTAACGATATTTATTATCGATAGAGAGCCTATTTTATTGGACCTATGGGGAATTACATCATCTAATTTTTGAACAAATGTAGACTTCCGACACCCATGCGTAGCAAAATTGCTGTTACTAAATTGGTGACAGTACTCATATTTGGCATTTTTTGACCACAGGGGTTGCCGGTGCCGTGGTTTCGCCCTTTTTGCGTCGAAGCGATACACTGTTGCCGTTTGATTTCTTCGCTCAAGGAGGATGCGCATGCCGTGCACAACGATTCTGGTCGGTAAGAACGCGAGCTACGACGGGTCGACGCTTGTCGCGCGTAACGAGGACTCGTCCAACGGGGTGTTTGAGCCCAAGCGTATGCGCGTGGTGCATCCCGACGAGCAGCCGCGCGTCTACACGAGCGTCCTGAGTCACCTGACCGTTGAGCTGCCCGATAACCCCATGCGCTACACGAGTGTCCCCGATGTTGTCCCGGGCCACGGCATCTGGGCCGAGGCCGGTTTCAACGAGCTCAATGTGGGCATGTCCGCAACCGAGACGCTCACCACCAACGAGCGCGTCTGCGGCGCCGACCCGCTCGTCGACTACGTACCCGCCAAGGGCAACGAAGGCGAGGACGGATACGTCCCGGCACAGCCCGGTGGCCTGGGCGAGGAGGACATGGTGACCCTGGTCCTGCCGTACGCTAAGTCCGCCCGCGACGGCGTTCGTATCCTGGGCGACCTGCTCGAGCGCTACGGCACCTACGAGAACAACGGCATCGCCTTTAGTGATGTGGACGAGATCTGGTGGCTCGAGACCATCGGTGGTCACCACTGGATTGCCAAGCGCGTGCCTGACGACGCCTATGTGACCATGCCCAACCAGCTGGGTATCGACAGCTTTGACCTGGATGACGCCGAGGGCGCCCAGGCCGACCACATGTGCTCCGCCGACTTGCGCGCCTGGATGGCCGAGTGGCATCTGGACCTGACGCTGGGCGTCGAGGGCGACGGCCCGGCTGCGGTCTTTAACCCGCGCGAGGCCTTTGGCTCGCACAGCGACAGCGACCACGTCTACAACACGCCGCGCGCGTGGTACATGCAGCGCTGCCTCAACCCCAGCGACGTGTGGGATGGCCCCGACGCCGACTACACGCCCGAGAGCGACGATATCCCCTGGAGCCGCGTGCCCGAGCGCAAGGTGACCATCGAGGACATTAAGTACGTGCTTTCGAGCCACTACCAGGGCACGGAGTACGACTGCTACGGCAGCAAGGGCACGCCCGCCACGCGCGGTGCCTACCGTCCCATCGGCATCAACCGCAACAGCCAGCTCGCCGTGCTGCAGCTGCGCCCCTATGCGCAGCCGGCCTATCGCGCCGTGCAGTGGATGGCCTTTGGCTCCAACTCGTTCAACGTGCTGGTTCCGCTGTACGCCAACGTCGAGACCATGCCCGAGTACTACGCAGACACCCAGGCGCGCGTGACATCCGAGAACTTCTACTGGGCCAATCGCTTGATTGGCGCCCTGGCCGACGTCCGTTTCCATGAGTGCGGCCGCGCGGTCGAGGATTATCAGGAGAAGGTCGGTGGCATGGGCCACAAGCAGATCCATGACGTCGACGTTGCCGTAGCCGCTCTGCCCGAGGTCGAGGTGCCTGCCGAGCTTGCACGCGCCAACGAGGCCTTTGCCGAGCGTGTTCGCGTGGAGACCGATGCCCTGCTGGGCAAGGTGCTTTACACCACGAGCTGCGCCATGAAGAACTCTTTCGCGATGAACGACAACGTGAGGTAGGGATTTCCCGTCGATCGAATAGCGCTAAAACGCTTTGTCGCTTTCGCTCAATCTTGGGTACAAGAACGCCAATGCAGTTGTTTGTGATTGGAGACAACCATGGTTATGAAACTCGATCAGCTTGTTAACGGCGCCATCAACGTGGGTTTCGGCGCTGCCGCCGTTGCTGTCGAAGGCGGCAAGAAGGTCCTCGACGACCTTAACACCAAAGGCGAGCAGGTGCGCAAGGACACCGCCACCCCCGATATCGCCCGCAGCGTGTCCGACATGTTCGAGCAGGCCGGCGGTACCATCTCCGATCTGACCGAGCGCTTGGGCATGCAGGGCGAGACCGCGGCCCAGCGCGTGCTCGACGAGCTCATTCTGGCTCGCGTCCGCGTTATGACCGCCCCTGAGCGCACGGCCTTCCTGGCCCATGTGCGCGACATCGTCGATTCGGTCGAGGACAACGTGACCTCGGTGCCCGTCGAGTCCGTTGAGCCCGACGATGCGAAGGATACCGAAGAGGCCGAGTAGCAGCGCAGATGGCAGATTCCACCACCGATTACAACAATCTAGATCCCTTGGGTGACGAGGCGGCGGTTGCCGACGAGGTCGAGGCCGCCGTTTCGGGCGCTCGCAAGAAGCCGCGCGCTGTCGATATGGTCCCCGAGGAGCCCGACGCGATGGCGCCGGATGAGGAATACCAACTCACGCCGGCGGGTCGCCGCGAGCGCATTGGGCAGATTGTTCGCTTGGTCAAAAAGTACCGTGTGTGGGATAACCTCACGCCGGTCCGCTTGCGCCGCCTGCTCGAGGAGCTCGGCCCCATGTTCGTCAAGATGGGGCAGATTCTGTCCAACCGGTCCGAGATTCTGCCGCAGCGCTTTTGCGATGAGCTGCGCCGTCTGCGTTCCGACGTGGAGCCGGTGCCGTACGAGGTGGTGCTTCGCTGCCTGGAGGAAGAATACGGCCTGCGCCTGGGGGAGATGTTCGATGCGATCGACCCCAACCCGCTTGGTAGCGCATCGCTCGCGCAGGTGCACCGCGCTCGTCTGGTGACGGGCGAGGACGTGGCCGTCAAGGTGCAGCGCCCCGGTGCGCAGCAGGTTATGGCACAGGATATCGATATCATCCGCTCGGTGGTGCGTATCGTTTCCAAGTTCGTCAACACCGATCAATTCGTTGACCTGCACGGCGTAGTCGAGGAGTTGTGGACCTCGTTTCGCGAGGAGACCAACTTTTTGGCCGAGGCCAAAAACCTCAACGACTTCTACGAGTTCCATAAGAGCGTTCATGGCGTGACGTGCCCTAAATCCTATCTGGACCTGTGCACCGAGCACGTGGTGGTTATGGACTACGTTGACGGCATTTCGATCGCCGATCCTGAACGCTTGGTGGCCGAGGGCTATGACTTGGAAAAGATCGGTGCCGCAATCGTCGAGGACTACTCGACACAGGTGCTCGACGATGGCTTTTTCCATGCTGACCCGCATGCGGGAAACATCATTCTCAAGGACGGCATCGTTTACTTTATCGACTTGGGTATGGTCGGACGCATGTCGAGCCACGACCGCGGTATCGTCAAGGACATGATTTTCGCTGTGGCCGAGGGCGACGTGCCCAAGCTCAAGGATTCGCTCATGCGCTTCGCCGTGACGCGTGGCGACTCGGCCGAGCTCGATCATTCAGCGTTTTTGTCCGATTTGGACTTTATCGTGGCTGACTTTGCGGGCCTTGACCTTAAGGACCTAGATATCGGCGAGTTTTTGACCTCGCTGTTAAACCTCGCGCGCAAAAATGACGTTGAGTTGCCGAGCGTGGTGACGATGTTCGCCCGCGGCATGGTGACGCTCGAGGGCCTGCTGACCGAGTACATGCCCGACGTCAACATGATCCAGATCATTCAGGCACACATCAAAAACGAGAAGAGCACCTATGCGCGCGTGCGCGATATGAGTCGCGACTTTGCGGCGAGCAGTTATCGCGCGGCGAAGGGCTCACTCGAGGCGGCTGAGTATCTGGGCCTGGCTTCGCGTATGCTCACACGCGGCCAGCTTAAGGTGAACACGCAGATCATGAGCAGCGATAAGGCGCTGCGACAGCTGGGTGGGATTATCGACCGCATGTCGATGGCAATTGTGATTGCCGGCCTGTTTATCGGTTCGTCGGTGGTGTACTACGCGCGCATCGAGCCGGTTGTGTTTGGTATCCCAGTCATTGGCTTTATGGGCTACGTGAGCGCGCTGGTGCTGGCACTTATGCTGGGCCGCAATATCTGGCTCAACAGCCACGGCGGCAAGCACTAGAGTCTGCGACCGTCACCGCATTTTCCTATCGCAAACAATAGCTTTTACCATGGGCTTCGCCTGCGTGCGAGGCCCTTTTGCGTGATACCATTTTGACGGTAATAATCGATGGCCTAGATGGTGGTGCGGAGACGCACGAATGCGCGGTTTTCCTGCGCGTTTGGGAGAATCGGGGTGCAAGTCCCCGGCTGTACCAGTAACCGTAATTCCTCTTGGCTCGGGATGTTCGCGTCGCAGATCGGACGGCGCGCCTGAGCCGTTAAGGTTAAGTCGGATCGCCTCCCATCTTGCACGTTGCCGCGGCGTATGCCGCCGGTGTGCATAGGGCTCTGGAGGGAAGGAGGACCCCGATGGGGGAACTCGAGCGCAACATGCGCGATGACGTGGGGCAGCCTCAAGGCAACGCTCCAAGTACAGACAATGGGGGACAATTGGATATGTTTGAGGACGAGCGCGAGCGCGTCTCGCATCGCCGTGGCGCAATTGCGCGCGGCGTAGCCAAGCGCGGCCTGGTGGCATTCCTGGCCTTCGCGATGGCCTTTGGCACCACGCCGGCTCAGCTGTGGGCCGAGGGCGCCGAGGGCATTGCCGAGGCTGTGGCTCAGGCTGCGACGCCGGGCGAGGACGCAGCGCTTGCGGGCGGTACCGCTGAGCAGAGCGGCGCCGAGGTTTCGGATTCCGAGGGCGCGCCTGCAGCTAGTGCAGCCATAACAGAGGCAGCAACTGGCGACGAAGGCTCGGCGACGGGGGAGAGCCCTGCCACGAGCGAGCAGTCTTCGACGGCATCCGCTGGCCAAGCGGGATCTGCCGCCGCGGCTGCCGTTCAGACAGAGAACCCGACAGAAACCGGCGATGTCGCCAAGAAGCAGGTCGAGGTCTCGTTCTCGATTATCGGCACCGATGCTGACGGCAAGGCTCAGACCTGGGTGGCACCTACGCAGCTCAAGCTCGACGAGGGCGCGACGGCTGCGGATGCCTTCATTAAGCTGCAGGAGAAGACGGGCTTCAAGGCGAAGTACGAACCGAACACGGCATACGGTTTCTACCTCGAAAGCATCACATCCCCGAGTGATGGTCGCACGCTTGCCTACGATCCGACGACTTATGCCTTCTGGCAGCTGTTCGTCGACGGCGCGTCTTCCTCGGTTGGCGCGAGCAGCGTCAAGCTCACCCAGGGGCAGAAGATTGAGTTTGCCTATACGGCTGGTAGCTCGTCCCCTGTCGTTAAGGACCAGGTTGCCGCAAATGTGACCGTCATTGGTCGCGATGCCCAGGGCAAGACTCAGACTTGGGTCGATAATGCGCAGTATGTGGTGACGTCCGGTTCGAGCGCGCTTGATCTTACGAAGGTCGCACTCGAGGCGAACGACATTGACGCCGTTGCTGCGGGCTCCTTCATTCTGAGCCTTAAGTACAACGGTGTTGAGCTGGGTACGCCCCAAGATTATTCGACCTATTGGCAGCTGTTCATCAACGGCAAGTCGAGTGACTATACGGCGGACAATGTCACCATCCATGCCGGCGATACCGTCACGTGGTTCTACGGTGGCTGGGGCGACCAGTTGCCGTCCGATTCTGTCCATGCTTCTGTTCAGGTTCTCGGTAAGGACAAGGACGGCAAGCAGCAGGTTTGGGCTTCGACGGGTCAGACGAGTCTCAAGGCAGGCTCCACTGCCAAGGATCTCCTTGAGCAGGTCGGCCTTACTCTCGATGCTGGCGAATCGTCTTGGGGCTGGTTCCTCAACGGCATTTATTCGCCCTTCGATGGTAAGTCCTATTGTGGCTATGATGCTGCGACCAATAGCTATTGGCGCTTCTACGTAAATGGCAAGTTCGCCGACGTTGGCGCCGGTGCCTACGAGCTCCATGAGGGCGATGCCGTCACCTTTATGTATGGTGCTGACGCCGATGCCCTCCCCGGTCAGGTGTTTGGATCCGCCGATGTTATCGGTCCCGATGTCAACGGGAACAATACGCGTTGGGGCACGGCAAGCAATGTTTCTCTGCCCGAAGGCTCCACGGCCCAGAACCTTATTGAGGCAGTTCTGAAGGCCAAGGGCGTTGCGTACAACGGCTCCCAGAGTGGTGAGTACTGGTTCCTGAATTCCATTACTTCGCCGTTCGATCACAAGCCGTATGGTTGGGATGCTGCGACCAATAAATATTGGCATCTGTATATCAACGGAGAGCCCTCCTTACTCTGCGCCAATCAGATTACGCTCAAGAGCGGCGATAAGGTCACGCTTGCCTATACCACCGATAATTCGCCCATGCCCGATCCCGACAAGATTGTCGTGGATCCGAGCGCGACGACTCCTGATTGGGATGCCGAGTGGGCCGGCTACGGCAACAGTGGCAACGGTTCGACCGTAACGGATGCCAAGACGCCTGCGCAGGCCGCCGGTCTTAAGTGGGCCTTCGATTGGAAGGCCGAGTCTGGTCAGCAGTATGCCAACTGCAGCGAGCCTGTCATTGCTAACGGCTTTGTGTACATCGCGACCGAGAACGAGCTCATTAAGATCGATTCGTCCACGGGCAAAAAGGTTGCCTCTGCGCCGCTCGCCTCCAAGGTGAGCTATACCTCTCGTCCGATCTATACCAATGGCCTTATCATCGTTCCGCTCAACGGCGGTGCGGTCCAGGCGATTACTGCAGACAAGCTGATCTGCAAGTGGCTGACGCCTGGTTTGACGGACTTGACGCAGAGCTCCTGCACCGTCGTTTCGGACGGCGAGTACGTCTATGTAGGCTCGGTCGATATTTCGTATGACGAGAACTACAACGCGACCTACGGCAACGGCTCCCTTAAGCGTATCAAGATTGCCACGGGCGAAGTTTCTTGGCAGAACATCGACCCTGCCGAGGGCTATTACTGGACTGGTGCGGCTTTGACGGATAAGTATGCCATCGTTCCTACGAGCGCGGGTACGCTTAAGTGCATTGATAAGACGACGGGCGATGTCGTTTCGACCATGAAGCTCGGCGCTGTCGCAAATGCCGATTGCATTGCCGATCCGTCCAATGGTTCGACCTTCTATCAGATGACGCACGACGGAAAGCTCCATGTGATTTCGCTTTCGGCGAAGGGCGTGCTGAGTGAACAGAAGACGGTTGATCTGGGCCTTACGAATAATCTGAGCGCCCCTGCGGTGTCTGGTGACAATCTGATTGTCGGCGGACAGACGGCTACTGACTCTGCTCTGGTTCTCTATAACCTGAAGACGGGTAAGACCACGATGGTCGCTGCTGCCGACGGCAAGGCGCTGCCGGCTGGCCTCAACGGTATTGCTGCTACTCCGCTGGTGAGTGTTCAGGGCGGCAAGACCTATGTGTACTTCACCGTTAACAGCGCGGATAGCAAGGATTACGTCAACTACTCTGCTGGTGGTGGCGTGTATCGCTATACGCTCGGCGATGCAGAGGCGACGCAGATTTATGATGCGGCTGGCCATTACCAGTACTGTGACTCTCCGGTCATTGCCGATGCTTCTGGCAATCTCTACTACATTAATGATTCGGGCACGCTGTTTAAACTTGGAGCTGTCGAGTCTTGGACGGTTGCCTTTAACTCCAACGGCGGGCCTGCTTGCGACACTAAGTTTGTTGCTACGGCCGATGGCAAGCTGGTCAAGCCAGCCGATCCGACGCGCGATGGCTACACTTTCGGCGGTTGGTATACCGATGAGGCTTGCACGCAGGCGTATGACTTTAGCACGCCGGTGACGGCCGATCTGACGCTGTATGCCAAGTGGACCAAGAATGCCGTTAACCCTGGCGGTAATGGCGGCGCTGGTTCGAATGGCGGCGGCGGTTCTGGTACCGGTACTGGTTCCGGCACTGGCGCGGGTTCCGGCTCCGGCTCGAAGGGCGGCGCTGTCGCCCCGGGTCATAAGCCGACGACCAAGACGACGGTGTCGACCAAGACCGAGACCAAGGACAACAAGTCCGACAAGAAGGACTCCGATAAGTCCGATAAGAAGGACGAGAAGAAGTCTGACAAGAAGTCTGACAAGAAGGACAGCAAGTCCGACAAGAAGTCCGACAAGAAGTCCGATTCCAAGTCCGATACGGGTGCTGCTTCTACGACCACTGCTAAGAAGTCCTCTAGTGCTTCCGAGCAGGAGACTGGCACCAACCCGCTCGCCATTGTTGGCGTTGCCGCTGGCGTCATCGGTCTCGCCATCGTCGGCGTGTTCGTGTTCACCAAACGTCGGTAGGTGAGGGTTGTGTCCAATAAATCCAAGGACGCTGACCCCAAGCAACCAGATTCCTCGTTCATTCAGTTCGACGATGCAAAGCAACAGGGCGCCGCTTCGGCGGCGTCCGCCTCTCGTCGCAAGGCGCTCCTTGGCGTTCTTGCTGCCGCGTGCACCATTCTGATCGTCGTCTCGCTGGGCTTTGTCCATCCCTCCGAGAGCGGCGCCTGGTCCGTTGATTGGATTTTTCAGTCCGTGACGGGGGAGAGCGTCGTTTCCAAGGATGACAATGGGTCTGGCTCGTCTACCGCTTCGGGCGAGGCCAGTTCCAAGGATTCCAAATCTTCGGATGCTGCAAAAGATGAGTCCAAGGGCTCGAACGACGCCAAGGATGATTCCGAGTCTTCGCACAAGGAATCGGACAAAAGCTCGGATAGCAAGAAGTCCGATGGTCAGGACAGCAAGAGGTCTGGCGATAAATCCGCTGCCCAAAATACGGGAGCCGGTGATACTTCCAATGTGTCTGGTGGTGCTTCTTCGGGCGGTGGCCAGTCGTCTGATGGAGCCTCATCCTCTAATGGTGGAAACGCCTCCTCGGGCGGTCAGAGCGGCTCACAGGAGTCCAACTACGTAACGGTGACGGTTTCGGTCACATCGAGCGCTGCGGGCAATCCTGTGTCCTCTGGTGGTACCTTTACCTTTAACGAAGGCGCTACCGTCTACGATGCCCTGTGCGCGCTGGGCCTTTCTGTCAACGCACACGGCTCATCGTACGGCACGTATGTCTCCGCGATTGGCGGTTTGGCCGAGAAACAGTACGGCGGCACGAGCGGCTGGATGTACTCCGTCAACGGCACAACGCCCATGACGGCCTGCAGCAACTACGTTCTCTCAAACGGCGACAACGTAGTCTGGTATTACGTTACAGGCTAGAGGCCTCGACATAGCGCGCCAGACGGGCGGTTCGGATAAACATCCGGGCTGCCCGTTTTTCATGCGTAGAGGACTGGGTCGCCGGGTCTCTCGGCAAACAAAAAACCGGTTGGAATGGGAATTCCAACCGGTTATACATTCAAGCAAATAGTGAATCGACTACGACCGTGCGCCCTCGAGGAAGAAGCGACGGCTAAAGTAGTTGTACCAGGTGACCAGGAACGTGGCGATGGCCTTCATGGCCTGGTAGCCGATGCTCAAAAACGTGACGCCCACAAACATGTACAGGTCGTTGAGACCCAGGCCAATCACCGACAGGATGGTGAAGATCGTGAACTCGCGCTTGCGGCTCATGCCTTCGCGGTGGTCGAACACGTACTTCATGCTGAGCCAGTAGTTAACCACGACGGATGTGGTAAACGAGATCGTGGTGCTCATCAAAAAGTCGAGGTGGAACAGCTCGACGAGCGCAATGAGCATACCCCAGTCGATGCCAAAGGAGATAAGACCCACGACAGCGAACTTGAGGAATTGCTTAGTATGAGGTTGTGCCAGTGCCTTGCGCACGTAATCACATCCAATGCGTTGATGAATCGAGCAGAGGATACTTTAGAGCTTTTACAAGGGAAACGTAAGGGCTTTGCCAAGAACTATACGAACTCGCCAAATTTGCAAGAGACAATCCGCAAACGTTGTAAATCCTTCCGTAAACGAGCAAGGCCCACGAACAACGCAGCGCTCGACGCACGTCGTCCGTGGGCCCCGTAGCTGTGCGGGAAAGTCGAGCTACTTGGTCTCCTCGCCCTCCAGGAAGATCTTTCGGGTCACAAAGTTGTAGACCATAACAAGCGCGGTGGCGCAAATCTTGGCGATATTGGCCTCGAGCCCCAGGCCGGCGTTGAGCGCCAGCACGATACCGTCGTTGAGGGCCAAACCGATCACGGACAGCACGACAAAGATGATGAACTCGCGGCGGCGGCTCATTCCCTCCTTGTGCGCAAACACGTACTTCATGCTCGCGACGTAGTTAAAGATGAGCGAGATGATAAAGCCGCTGGTATTGGCGATCAGGATGTTAAGGCCCAGACCGTAGTGGAGCAGATTCATGATGCCAAAGTCGATGACGGTGGCAACGACGCCGACGACGCCAAACTTCATGATCTGCGCAAGGAGCTTTTGCATGGTACCTGCCTTAGGGTGGCGCCGGAGCGCCGCGGGGATGACGAACTCAGCAAGTTTAGCCAATCCCCGCAGGCGGGGCTAGGCGCGCTCCTCGATAGCACCGTTTCTATATGCATCGAGCAGTTGGCGTAGGTCCTGGATTTGGCTGCGGATCTTGGCACCCGTATCGGTGTCGCTCACCATGCGGCGGCGGTCGGCCTCGTCAAAGCGGTTGGTCTCGCTCTCGATGTCTACATTGCGGGTAAGTGCTTCGGCAACCGTGGTAAAGGCTTGGTGAGACTTAAGACGACATCCGCGAGAACTGGAGATAAGCGTGTAGCCGGCGATGCCCGTCTTGGGATGGTAGGCGCGGCAGAAGCCACCATCGATGACCAGCAGCTTGCCCTCGGCGCGGATGGGCTGCTCGCCCTTGGTGGTCTTGACGGGCGTATGGCCATTGATGATGTGACCGGTCGGCGAACATGCCATGGGGGCAACGCCGAACTCGCGCATGATGTCGTCGCAGACCGAGGGCGACTTGGTTAGCGTAAAGTACGGGTCCATCGGCTCGACCCAGGTGCTCTTATCGGCGATATAGGCGCGCTCAAAGGTACGTACCAGGCGTCCGCTGGCGGGTGAGTTAAAGCCGATCCACAGGTACCACATCCAGTCGAGGGCATCGCGGTCGCCGACGCGCCAGGCTCGGCGGGCGATATGGTCGCAAAAATCGAGATAATCGCGGCCTGCGTGCCAGGTGCCCAGGCAGTTCATGCTGCTAAAGGTACCATCCTCGTTGAGCGGCACGCAGCCATGGAACAGCAGATTGCCGTTGGTGACCTTGTACATCGAGCCGTGGGTGTAGAGGAAATCGATATGGCGATGCAGGTGATCGGCGGTGACAAACTCGGACACGAGCTTGTCGATGATGTGTTGCTCCTGGGGCGTGAGCGTGTAGGGGTCCGTCGGGTCGACGGTGGGGAAGTCGTTGGTCGTGAGCGGCCACACGCTGCCGTCGGCGAGCGTGACTGTGCCGGTGTCGTGGTCGATCTTGTCGAGCAGCAGACGGTCGGCCATGTCGAACTCGGGGTGACGCTGGATAATCTGGCCCTCGAGTTTAAAGAGCAGCACGTTGACGGCCTTGATCAGCGGGCTGATGGACTCGCCGGCGGAATAGGTGGCATCGGCAAAGGCGACGAGCTCGCGCAGCGAGATGCCGTAGTCGTTCTCGAGGATCTCGTAGTTGTCGTAGCGCAGGTTGTTGCGCAGCACCGTGGCGATGCAGGCAGGCTCGCCGGCAGCGGCGCCCATCCACAGCAGGTCGTGGTTGCCCCACTGAATGTCGAGCGAATGATAGGTAAGCAGACGGTCCATAATCTTGGCCGCGCCGCCACCGCGGTCGAAGATGTCGCCCACCAAGTGCAGGTGGTCGACGGCGAGGCGCTTGATGAGCGAGGCGAGCGACTCGATAAAGTCGTCGGCGCTGGCGGTCTCCAAGATGGATTCGATAATGCGCTCGTGATAACGCACGCGGTAGTTGTTCTCGTCTGGATGCGTGTGCAGCAACTCGTCGATGATGTAGGCGTAATCGCGCGGGATGGCCTTACGCACCTTGGAGCGGGTATAGCGGCTCGAAAGCGAGCGCGCAACCATGATGAGCTGGTCGAGCATGGTCTTGTACCAGGTGGGGGAGTCCTCGTGCTGGCTGCGGACCAGCTCGATCTTCTCGCGCGGGTAGTAGATGAGCGTGCACAGCTCGCCCTTTTCGTCAAAGGTGAGCGTGTCGCCAAAGATCTCGTCGACATGCTCGCGCACGACGCCCGAGCAGTTGTTGAGGATGTGCATAAAGGCTTCGTACTCGCCGTGCACGTCGCTCATAAAATGCTCGGTGCCTTTGGGCAGGTTGAGAATGGCCGAGAGATTGATGATCTCGGTAAACGCGGATTGCTCGGTGGGAAATTGTCTCGACAGCAGACGCAGATACTTAAAGTCTTGCGGATTGCGATCGAATGCGACCATGAAGCACCTTCCGATATGGTTGGTAAAACTGATAAAACAGCGTCAAGCGTTTACCAGTATGCGCCGGCTTTGTTTCGATTTTGCGCCGGCGGCTGAATTGTCAGCTGAACGGTTTGCTAAATCGATTTAGTTGAGGTTGATGTGTCGGTTAAGTGGAGACGAAGGGCGTGATTTTGCCCATGCTGGCCCATGGCGGGGATGGGGATGTTCATGATAAAGATATTCAATGCCAATGGTTCGAATTGGTAAATAGTGGACATTTGTATCGTATTTAGGCTTGCTGTGCGATAATTTGCGTAGCAATACTTAAGGAGCCTCATATGAGTGATTTTGTCCTGACCTGTGAATCCGCCGCCGATCGAACCCGTGAGTTCTTTGCGTCGCGCAATATCCCTGTCGTGTGTTTTCATTACGAGATTGATGGTGTTGTCCATACGGACGATCTGTATCAGTCGATTACGCCGGACGAGTTTTTTGCCCAGATTGCCGCGGGCGCCATGCCCAAGACGTCTCAGGTGAGCGTGGGTGAGTACGAGGAGTTTTGGGAGCCGTTTGTTGCCGAGGGTAAAGACGTGCTGCACCTGACGTTGTCGTCGGGTATTTCGGGTACGTATGGTTCGGCTTGCGTTGCGGCGCAGATGCTCGCGGATCGCTATCCCCAGGGCGGCAAGGTGCGCGTCATCGATTCGCTGGGGGCGTCTTCGGGCTTTGGCCTATTGCTGGAATATGCCGCCGACGTGCGCGATAGCGGCGCTTCGCTCGACGAGACGGCCGCTTGGATTGAGGAGCATAAACTCAACCTGCACCACTGGTTCTTCTCGACCGATCTGTCGAGCTACCTGCGCGGCGGTCGCATTTCGGCCGCGAGCGCGATTATCGGCACAGCGCTTAAGATTTGCCCACTTATGACGGTCGATTGCGAAGGTGGGCTGTCGCCACGTGAGAAGATTCGCACCAA
Organism: uncultured bacterium; assembly: GCA_905214425.1. Lineage (GTDB taxonomy): Bacteria > Actinomycetota > Coriobacteriia > Coriobacteriales > Coriobacteriaceae > Collinsella. The sequence goes on along the minus strand of CAJMLY010000031.1, from coordinate 7,854 downwards.
GAAGCGCGCGATTTCCGAGATGGCTAAGACCATGATGGCACACGTGCAGGACGGTGCGGATTATTCGGGTAAGTGCATCTTGTCCCATTCGGCGTGCCGCGAGGATGCCGAGGCCGTTGCGGCACTGATTGAGGAACAAGTTCCGCAGCTCAAAGGCAAGATTGAGATCAACAATATCGGTGCTCTGATCGGTTCGCACACCGGACCTGGTACGGTAGCGCTCTTCTTTATGGGCGACAAGCGCGTGGATTAACTTGGCCCATCACGTCGCGCGCGATTGCTCAAACGAAAACGGCCCGCCTCACGTTTGTGGGGCGGGCCTTGCTGTTGAGGTTAGTGTTTCTTGCCGCGGAAGAAAAAGCCGTGCAATGAAGGCTTGAGGCCGCGGTTGGCGCGATGCTCCTCGACGCGCTCGTGGATCGAAGCGACGCGCTCAATGACTTCGTCGGGAATCGGCACGTCGGGATTCATGTTCTCGACCTGGCTGACCTCGGCGGCGGCGACTTGGTCGATAATGGGCACATCGTCGCGCGAGATGACGGGCGTGGCGTCTTCTTTCATCTTGCGGTAGCGCTGCATCATGTCGGTCTGCAGCTGCTGGGCCGAAGGCGGTGTCCAGATGATGGCGTTGGCGCCGGCGGCGATGGTTTCACGGATGCTCTCGGGTGTTTTGCCGCCCGGTGCGATGAGCGGCAGGTTGGGATAGTGTTCACGCAGTTCACGCAGGACCTGTGGCGTGTTCTTGCCGGCCGCGATGTTGAGAATCTTGGCTCCGGCGCGCACTTTGGCATGCGCATCATCGTCGCAACGTACGACCGTGGCGATGACGGGGATGTCGGCGATGTTGGTGATGTGCTCGACCATCTCGGCAGTGGCGGGGGAGTTGACCACGCAGCCCGCCGCGCCCTGCATCTCGGAGACGGCTGCCATCTGTACGGAGCGCTTGCCGGTCGTAGTTCCGCCGCCCACGCCTACAAAGACCGGGCACTCGGCGACGGTCAACAGCGCCTGCGTAATGGCAGGCTGTGGCGTGAAGGGGTAGACGGCGAACACAGCGTCGGCATTGGAGTTGCGGATGACCGCGACGTCGGTGGTGTAGATAAGCGACTTGATACGACGACCGAAGAGCGTAAAGCCGCTGGCCTCCTCAATCTCATCGGGCATGCGGAGGGCCGCCTTGCGCAGGCGCCCGTCGATGGGCAGCGGCTCCATGGGAAGCAGTCCGTTGGGGGTCACGGCTACCTGGGGCTCGGTGAACTCGTCTGCGAGCTCGACCTCGGAAAAATCGACCGAGGCGACGATGTCCTCGTGAACCTCGGCGGGAACATCGATGGGGGCTTGGTTGTCTGGCGCGGCAGGCATATCGAAGGAGCTGGTGCCGACAAAGGCGTCGACGCGCTCGTTTAGGTCGTTGAGGGTATCCATTGATCCTCGATTCTATGCGATGGTGGCCGGCAAGGTGCCGGCAGCGTTGTGCTTGCTAAATCGTTTGACGAGTTGATTTTTCCCCGCCGCGCCATCCGTTAGACCGAAGGGCCGGCGAACGTGAAGGAGCTGTGGTGGCGGGTATTGAGGTGCTATCTTGAATGTCCCGTTTAAAAGAGAGGTGACGCGGAATGGAATTCACAGCAATGTTGGGCTCGATTGGCCTGTGTGTGGGCGCAATCGTAGCCGCCGCGGTCATCTACTTTGTGGTTACGGCCATTAAAGGCAAAAGAGCCGAGCGCAAGGAACGCGAGGCACTTAAGCAGCACCGTGACCAGCAGGACAAGCGCGCACGGAGATAGTTTGTTGAGTTTTGAATCCGTGCGCTAGCTGCGTTTTCGGATCAGGGCGATATAGAAGCCCTCAAAGTCGCGGCTGGGCGGAATGGTCAGCGTGCCGGGCATTCCGTTGGCGACGGACGAGACGTGGCCGGCGGCGATGGCCTCGGTGAGGGCGTTGCTCTCGACGCGCGACTCTTCGCCAGCTTCCTGAGCACGGCGCGTTTCACTTTCGCTCGGCGTGCCGTCGAGGGGGATAAGCTCGCAGTCCATGTGCTTGTCGAGGGCCTCTTGCAGGGCGTCCTCGTTTTCCTGCGGCAAGATCGAACAAGTCGAATAGACGAGTGTGCCGCCCGGTTTGAGGGCTCCCATGGCGCGGTCCAGAAGCGCGCGCTGCGAGCGGGCGCACTTGCCGAGCAACTGCTCGGTGAGGCCGCGCAGACTCTTCTCGTTGCCGCTGATGACGGTGCCCGTGCCGGTGCAGGGAGCGTCGAGCAGGATACGGTCAAAGCGGAAGAACTCGTCGAGCTCGCGTGCGTCGATGCGCATGACGGGCACGTTTTTTGCGCCTTGGCGGTGGAGGTTGGCTTCGAGCTTCTCGGCGCGGGGAATGCTCATCTCGCAGGCGGTAAGGTGCGCCTGTCCCTGCGTGAGGGCGGCGATCTGCGTCGTCTTGCCGCCGGGGGCCGCGCACATGTCCAGGATGTCCTCGCCTGCCTGGGCGCCCAGGACCAACGGCGGCATCATGGATGACAGGCTCTGCAGATAGATCTTGCCGTCGCGGTAGATGTCGAGGTCCCATAGATCGGAAACCTGGGCCTCGGGCAGGATGAAGGCATCCTGGTACCATGCGACGGCGCGGTGCGCGATACCGGCCTCGTCGAGTGCGGCGGCGATGTCTTCGGCGGTCGCCTTGAGGGTGTTGGCGCGCAGTGTGACTGGGCGTGTTGCCGCGGCGCCAAAGCCCTCGGTCATGAGCTGAGCATCGGTGGGGGCATAGGCACCGGCGACCGTGTCGACCATAAAGCGCGGCAGGTCGGTGGCGCAGGGAAGGGCGGCAAGCTGGTCGGAAAGCTCGGTGGCGGCAAACTGCCTGAGCTTGAGCTCGGGCTTAACCTGCTTTTTCTGCTTACGACGACGCGGCTTGGACATCCGTTTTTCCTTCCCGTCCCAAATTGACTACTTTCCAGGCACGCCGCTGCTGGCGTGCTTTAGTACTGGCTCTCGTGCTTGCTGAAGAAGTCGAAGCGCGGGGGCAGCGGCTTCACGCGGTGCTCGCCGGGCTTCTCGCCCAGGCTCTCCACAAACTCGTCCGTGGAGGCAAAGATGTTATCCCAGCTAAAGAAGGCGACCGGATCGACGTCGAAGTACTCGCAGATGAGCTCGCAGCCGGCCGGAACGATGCCGTGCATCAGGACGGTTGCCACGCGCAGCTCGGTAAAGGCGTCGACCAGGGCCTGCTTCATGGCGGCGTTTGCCGGCTCGCCCTCGAGCTTGTTGGCGGCCTTGGAGGCGTCGCTCCAGCGCTTGTTGGCGGCACGCAGGTAGTCGTCGCACACGGCGAGCGCGCGGTGCGTCTCGAACTTGTACATGGCCTGCTCAAAGGAGAGAGCTGCCTGCTCGGCTGCTTCGACCACGGTGGCGGAGGCGGCGCCGGCCGGAATGCAACCGTTGCGATAGGGGCTCTCGTCGCCCTCCTTGATGGCGACGCCGTAGAAGCAGCTGCGGGCCAGGCGGTTGAACACGCCGGTCAAAAGGGCGCTCTCCTTAAGGGCCGGATCGATGACGCGCTTGTCATCGCAGGCGCGCACCTCGTTGCCGTCCTTGTCCTTGCCGGTCACGCGTGTGTCGTATGCCTTGGGACTAAAGCTCACCGGCTTCTCGGACAGGCCGAGCGACAGCCAATGCGCGCGCATCTGCTCGCAGGTGTAGTGGTTGAGCAGGTCGTCTGCCGGCGGGGGAGGCGTCTGCGAGGACGAGCTCGCCTTTTTGCCCATGTAGAGCAGGTGATAGCAGGCGCTGACGGTGCTCTGCGTGAGGTTCCAGCCCAGGGCCTCCCACATGGCGGTCTGCGCGATGCAGTAGAAATAGATGTTGTCCTGACCGATGAACTGGTAGATCTGAGCGTCGTCCGAGCACCACCAGTCGCGCCAATCGAGCGAGCTGTGCTGGTAGGTGGGCGCGGGGACCTGCGTGGAATCGGCGGCGGGCTCGCCCATGAGGGCGGCATCCTGGGCGGCGACGCCCTCGGTCACGCCGGCGGCCTTGGCATCGCGTGCGAGCACGGTGCGGGTGTAGCTGATGGGCGCCCACAGGCTCTCGGGCCAGCACCAGCAGGTGACGTCGTTCACGCCGTCGACCTCGGGCACCGGAACGCCCCAGTCGATGTTACCGGTGATGCGGAAGGGCACGAGCGCCTTGCCACTGCGGAAGCGCACGCCGCCGTTGGCGAGCACCGCGTGGGCGTCGTCGCGCTCCTTCCAGCTGGGGAAGGTGACGGTAAAGCTGCTCTTGTTGCCCTCGGGCTCCAGCACGGTGTGCTCGGGCAGCTGGTCCTCGACGGCGTCGAAGGCCTCGCGGAACTTGTTCTGGATGTAGAGTTGCGCCGGCAGCAGCCACTCCTCCATGGTCTTGGAGACCACGGAGCGAACCTGCGGATTCTGGGCGAGCTTGGCGGTATAGGTCTTCATAAAGTCGAGGTAGGCCGGCAGGTCGAAGTAGAGGTTGTCGACCGGGCGCAGCTCGGGCACCTCGCCAGTGAGCTGGCTCTTGGGCGCGATGAGCTCCTCGGGCTCAAACTGGTGACCTAGGTCGCACTCGTCGGCATAAGCCTTCTCGGACTTGCAGCCCTGGATGGGGCAGCGGCCGATGACCTGGCGACCGTTGAGGAACGTGCCGGCCTTGGCGTCGTAGAACTGCAGCGTGGAGCGCTTGGAGATGGTGCCCTGCTCGTGCAGACGCTCGATAATCTCGGCGGTCACCTCGTTGTGGATCTGGGCCGCCGGCTCAAGGCCCGAGCCGCCATAGATATCGCAGCTGATGTTGTAGTTGTTGAGGGTCGTGGCCTGGCGGGAGTGATTGGACTCGACATACTCGCCGATGGACTTATCGTAGCCTTCATTCTCCTTGAGCTTGCGGTAGCTCTCCATGATGGGCGAGCCGTAGCAGTCGGTGCCCGAGGTGAAGATGACGTTCTCGCGGCCCAGGCGGTCGCGCAGGAAGCGGGCGAAGAAGTCGGCCGGGACAAAGACGCCGCCAACGTGGCCAAAGTGAAGGCCCTTGTTGCCGTAGGGCTCGCCGGCGGTAACGATGGCGCGGCGAGGCCAGCTGGGACGGTCGTTCATGGAGTATTTGGATGCCATGGGACTCCTTCGCATATGGTAAGAGCGCGGCCGGGCGCAAGGCCTGGCGATGCGGTGGTCAATTCGTGCATATCGTTCGACATTATCGCACATGCGGACGGGTACGTGGCAGGGGCGCTATCCTAAGATGCTATGAATGAGATTTCCAACATACATGCGTTTGAGGACGAGGATTTTCTACACGCTTGCTTCGTGTGGGGGATGGCCGTGATCGCGGTGTTTGCCGTGTGCCTGGTGCCGATGTTTATGCTGCTGGGCGGGCCTGCGGACTTGGATGCGGCTGAGGCGGGCGGCTGGACCACCGTCGTGGGCTGGATGGTCGGTGTGGCTGCGGTTTCTGCAGCGTCGTTTGCCGTGCACGAGCTGGTGCATGCGGTGTTTTTTAAGCTGCTGGCGCCTGCGGGCGCGCATGTGACCTTTGGCGCGAATCGTGAGACGGCGATGATCTATGCCTGCGCCGAGGGCGTTGTGTATTCGCGTCGGCGGTACATGGCCATTTGCCTGGCGCCCACGGTTGTTTTGACGGTGGCGTTTGCCCTGGGGTTTGCGTTCTCGGGCTATCCGCTGCTGTGCTACCTGGCGGCTGGTCTGCACTTGTCGGGCTGCGTGGGCGATTGGTATTACGTGCGGACCATCCTGCGCGACCGCCGCATTGTCGCCTGCGAGGATACGTCCTTTGGCGTGCGCTTTTTTGGGTGAGGAGATGTCGATGAAGTCGTTGTTGCTGCATGCGTGCTGTGCACCATGCTCGCTTGAGCCGGTTCGCCTGCTGCGCGAGGAGGGGTTTGAGCCCACGATTTGCTGGACCAACCCCAATATTCAACCGCGCGATGAATGGCAGCGCCGCTTGGACGAGCTGCGCCGGTGGTGTGCCGATGGCGACATCGAGCTCATCGAGGCAGGGGAGGACCGCGATCGCTGGGAGACCGGCGTGGCACCGCTGGGTGTCGATCGGCCTCGTCGCTGTCGCGCGTGCTATGCCCTGCGCTTGGCCGAGGCGTGCCGCGTGGCCCAGGAGCGCGGGTTTGAGTTTGTGGGCACGACGCTCGCCGTCTCGCCGTACCAGCTGTTCGATACCTGCAATGACGTGCTTGAGCGCTTGGCGGCGGCACACGGGCTCACCCCGGTGATTCGCGATTTTCGCCCGTATTACCCCGAGGCGACACGTCGTTCGCGCGAGCTTGGCATGTATCGGCAGAACTACTGTGGTTGCCGCTTCTCGGCTGTCGAGGCGGCCATGGACCGCGCCCGCATCCGCGACGAGCGCAAAGCCGCCAAAAAGTAGTTCGTTTGGGACGTCAGCCTGCTAGGATGTAGAGCGGACTTTAGCTATATAAGGAGTATCCGACGTGTCTATGCGTACCGATGATTTTGACTACAACCTTCCTGAGGAACTGATTGCCCAGGCTCCTGCCGAGCCGCGCGACTCCTGCCGCCTGCTGGTGGTTGATCGCAAAGGCTCCGAGACAGGAACGCCGCTAGAGCATGGCGGTACCGTTGAGCACCGCATCTTCCGCGACATCATCGACTATATCGAGCCGGGCGATGTGCTCGTCATCAACCAGACGCGCGTGATGCCGGCCCGTCTTATCGGTCGCAAGGCTGGCTCGGGCGGTGTGGTCGAGACGCTGCTGCTCAAGCGCCGCGAGGATGTTGACCCGCTGGGTCACGTTTGGGAGTGCCTGGTCAAGCCGGGCAAGCGCCTGAAGCCCGGTGCTCAGATTGAGTATCGCGCCGGTGGCGCCCATGCGCCCGAGGGGGCTCCCGTGGTGCTGATGGCCGAGGTCATCGACTTTGTCACCGATAGCCGCGGCGGTCGTCTGGTGCGTTTTGAGCCGGCCGGTTGCAATGCCGCCGGTGACCCGCGCACGCTCGACGAGGCCATCCATGCTGCCGGCCACGTGCCGCTGCCGCCTTACATTACCGATTACGAGGGCGATCCCGAGAAGTACCAGACCGTCTACGCCATGAAGGAGGAGCACTCGGCTGCCGCTCCTACGGCGGGTCTGCATTTTACGCCCGAGCTTATGGCCGCTATCGAGGCCAAGGGTGCGAAGTTTGCCGCCGTCGAGCTCGAGGTGGGTATCGATACCTTCCGTCTGGTGGAGGAGGACGACCCCACGCAGCACGTGATGCACACCGAGCGCTACCACGTGTCGCAGGAGGTTGTCGACGCCGTGCATAAGGCTAAGGCCGAGGGGCATCGCGTGATTGCTGTCGGTACCACCGCAGTGCGCTCGCTCGAGAGCGCCTTTGACGCTGAGGCACCGGTGTCCGATCCGGCCGTGACGGCGCGCTATTTTGAGGGCCGCGAGGACGGGGCCGATACACTTGGCCGCGGTGACATCGTGGTGCGCGAGAACGCCACGACGCAGCTCTACCTTATGCCCGGCTCGACCTATCACGTGGTCGACGCGCTGATCACAAACTTCCACGTGCCGCGCTCCACGCTCATGATGCTCGTGAGCGCGCTTGCCACCCGCGACCAGATCATGGATGCCTACGCCGCCGCCATCGAGGAGCGCTACCGCTTCTTCAGCTTTGGTGATGCGATGCTCATTTGTTAGTTACGCGGTTCTACGAACCGCGTAACGGCTCGACGCTGCAAACCCGCCAGAGCGGCAATCTGCCTTTCAACTTCGGCGGCATGACCAGAAGGTCAATGCCGCCTTGTTTCAAGGCACCTTGCTCGCTCTGGCGGGTTTTCGCTGTCGGTACCAAAACATCGG
>CAJMLY010000030.1 GCA_905214425.1 uncultured bacterium | reverse complement strand
AAAGAAGCTGCGCCGCGGGGGAGGCGACCCAAATGGCTTTCTCATATCGTCTTGCTTCGTACGCTGCTTAAGTGCCTCGGTAAGTCCGATAAGCGCCGTGAGGAGCGAGACCAAAGCGGTCAGGAGCTTCACGAAATCAGTCAGATCGGTCATGGGCATCACCTCCCGTCGCATAGAGGGCGCTGCCCGGCACATGGAACTGCCGTCAACAACTGCAATTCTATCAAAGTACTGCTATAAATACGAATATATGTTCGATAATAACAGTGACGTGATTCTCTCAAAGTGTGGCTTTACGCAAGGATGCCGGAAAGCCGTGCTGTGCGATTTCATGTCCGCACGGGTTCCTATCCTTACGGCAATGTAGCCGCCTATGTAACGAGCGGCAGTTGACGGAGAAAGGCCCTAACCGTGTCAGCTGAAAAGACGCCGTGTATCTCGGCTATCGATACGACGAACTTTGCGCGCCAGATTGTGCTGGACTTTGAGTTTGCGCCGGTACCAAAGCAGCGCCAGCGCCGTGGACTGCGCAATGAGATTATCGAGGTCGGCGTCGTTAAGCTCGATTACCACGGCAACGTTATGGGCGAGTTCTCGCAGTTTGTGCAGACGGAATATGCCGAAGGCGTTGCGTTTCCCGTCCGCGAGCTTACGGGGATATCGGCCGTGGACACCGCGATGGCCGATCCGCTCTATGTGGTGACCAAAAGGCTCAGCGATTGGATCGGTCGCTACTCCGCCCAGGTGGTTTGCTGGGGCGGAGCGGATCGTCGGCAGCTTATGACCGAGTGCCAGGCAAAGCACATCGATCTTTCCGCATTTCCTACGGACTGGGCTGACCTGCAGACGTTTTACACCTCGATCATGGACGTGGGCAGCTACGGGTGCGTCTCGTTGGGCGACGCGGCAACGTGGTTTGGCATAGAGTTTGACGAGTCGACGGGCCATGCCCACAGCGCCCTTGCCGATGCGCGCGTGACCGCCAAGCTGCTCAAGCAGGTGATGGACGGGGACTACCGCGTGAGTCCGCGCGCCCAGGAAGTCCGCCAGCGATGGGGGATGGGCGAGCGGGCTCAGACGCGCCTTTCTAGCAAGTGCCCCGAGCTGGGCGACCTGCTGCTGAAGCTGAAGGCGGCGGGAAGGTAGGGGCGTTAGCTGTCTGCATGGCGCGTGCCTGTCGCGTATCGTTACTCTTCCTGCTGCTTGGCAGGCAAGATGTAGACGTTCTCGGCGTCCACGGCGATCTGCGCGGGGCGGTTGTAGAGGGTGTCGATCTCCTTTACGCTCTGCTTGAACGGCGTGACGTCGGGCGTCTTTGCCTGATGGAGCTTTTCGAGGAGTTTCTCGGATTGCTTGTCGTTGAACTTTCCGATGCTCTCTCCTGCGCCTTCGAGCGCCTCGTCGATGAGTGTATGGTCGCCCACGGGGGTCTTTGCGATGGCGTGGCCGAGCAATTTGCCCGCGGACGCGATACCGCCCAGCAGTGCCGCATCGACGGTGTCGACAGCCCCCGCTTCGAGTGCGTTGTAGCAGTCGGTGTAGAGCTCGCGGTACGCGATCGAATCAGCCTCGATCTTCGCAGTGGCGTCCGCGAGCTTTGCGGGCTCGAAGTTCTGGGCGAGCATGGGTTCGAGGAACAGCGAGAACGCGTGGATGTAGGTGGCGAGCTGGCAGTCTTTGAGGTAGTCGAGCACCTTGTCGAGGCGTCTGCCCAAGCCGTCTCGCACCTCGATGAACCCTTTCTTTTTCAGATCCGCCTGTGCCTGCGAGCGGAAGAGTTCCATGTCCTGCGCGGACGACTGCTTGATGTCGAGCACCTTCATATGGGCGTTTGCCATGTAGGTGGCGTTGCCGTAGTTGAGGCCGTAACCGTTGAGGATGTCTGCGAGCGTCTTGAGGTTGCCACGCATGTTGGCCTTGTCGCGCTGACGCATGTACTCGAACATTTCGTCGACGGACTCCTGGATGGAGTCGAGCTTTTGGTTTATCTGCGCGATTGCGGCTGCCATGAATAGCGATGTTGGATCGTAAGGCACCTGCGTGACGCTCGTGGCGATGTCGCCCTCGACTACGTGGAAGCGCGCCTGCCCAAGGCCCTTGGCGGCGTCGCGGTAGCCCCCTGTGAGACCGCTGCCGTCCTTGAACGAGTTGAGTTTCGATGGATCGAGCGGGTTACCATATTTGTCAGTCGCCTGGAGCAGCGTGGGCACGCTCACCGTGTTGGTGACGGTGCGAAACATCGAGGGGAGCGAGGCGAACGCCACGCCGAGTTGGGGAATTCGCTCGAGCGGTAGCTTGATGGCGCCGGAGACGTCCACCCGCTTCTGAGTGAGCGCGAGGTGGATTTTGGTCGATGCGAGCTGTTTTGCCACGAGCTCCTCTCGGCCGTCGTTCGCCGAGGGTTTGGTCTCGTTGTCTGCCATAGCGCGCTCCTTGCTTACGTTGATAGTCGTGGGCATTATCTCATCGCCTGGTGGCTTGCTAGAGCGGGGTAGAGGCCGAACGTCTGGCGAAACTCGTTAACTGATTGCATTTCAGCGGATTGGGTTGATTATAAGAGAAGGACGGCTATCCATCTGCCCTTCCCAGTTGAGTTCGCTTTGAGCTACTGTTCGTGCCTATGCTGCTTGGGCTCAAGCCTTCTCGCTGCCGTGAAGCAGGCCGTGGCCGCCATGGCCAATGCGATGCTGGCCATCCAAGTGGAGTCGCCGGTTGCAGCGAGCTTTGGTTCATCGGCTGTCGTGCGTCCCGACTTTTTTGTAGCCGCCTCGTCGGCGTCCTTTTCAGGAGTGGCAGGATCACTTTTGTTGTCGCCGGGTGAATCTACGTCGGTCTTTCCGCCCGCCTGCTCCCCTTGGGCCTTCCCCTCCACGGTGAAGGACGCATCGGTCGCCGTCCCGTCCTTCCAGACGGCCGTGACGGTGTGTCCGCCGGCGGCGAGCGTGTCCAGGTAGGACGGCCTGAGCTCGATAATCGTGCTGCCCCTGGTTGCGGTGTAGTTCTCGGCGGAGACCTCAGTTCCGTCCACGAGGAGACGCGTGAACTCATCGAGAGGACCGCTGAAGCGGAAGGTCAGACCGGCCTCGCCGTCCTTTGCATACGCCTGCCCGTCGCCCTTGGTGGCGGCATACAGCGGAGCGGTCACGTCGAAGGTGACGTCCCCCGCGTCGTCGACATCAAAGGTCTGAACGCCGGTCTTGCCGTTACGCTCGGCGTAGGCGGAGCTGTAGACGAAGGTCTCGTGGCCCGTCTTGTCGAGGACCGCGAGGGCTTGGATTTCAAACGAGCCCATCGAGAGCGACGTGGGGAACTCGATTTCGATATAGCCCCTTGCCGCATCGTAGCTGCAGCTCAACGTTTTGCGGGTCTTTAAAGAGTTCGGGTCCTCGACATAGCCGGGGTCGCCGAGGATCGGGGAGACAGACTTTACGCCGTCCGCGTCGCCTACATTGCAATAGATACGGAGGATCCCGCCGACGGGGACCCTCTTCGCGGAGATGGAAACGTTCGAGACCGTGGGCAGGTTCCGGTCGATCGCGCTGCCGGTCACCTCGAAGCACAGCTCGCTCGGGTCGCCAACCGAGAAAGTCGCGCCCGAAATGCCGTTGGCCCTGGCGTAGGAACTCTCGTACACATCGGTCTCGAACCCTAGGCCATCGGTGACCGAAAGGCCGATCAGCCTGTGCCTTCCGATCCTATTGCTGTCGAATGTGAGGTCAAACCCGTCGATAGACGAGCCTCCGCGATAATAGGCTGACGAAACAGAGCAGCCGTCGTCCGAATTCTCCCAGCCCTGCCGCAGTATGGGGGAAACGGAGCGAACGCCGTCGGCATCGGAGACGGTCCAAGAGATGTGGAAGTCGGCACCGGTTGCGACCTCCCTGCTCGAGAGCGACACTGAGGACACGGTCGGCGGGTTTTGGTCCTCGGGTCCCTCGGTCACCTCATACTCGAGGGGGTCGGTGGTGAAGGTCGGACAGTCGAGCCCCTTCTCCTCGGCATACGTCGTGTCGTAGACATCGGTAACCCATCCAAGACTATCGGTCACGCCGAGGCCGATGATCCGGTACCTGCAGGGCCGGTCGCTCGGGGAGGTGGAGATATCGAAGCCCGCGGTCGTGTTGCCGGTCGACGAGAAGGCGAGACGGGAACTGATTCCATGGTCTCCGGTATCGTTTTCGACAACGACTTCGACTATGGGCGTGACGGACCGTACCCCGTCAGGGTCATCGACGCTATAGCCGACATGCAGCGTGGAGCCGGCCGTGACTGTCGTCGCGGATATCGTCACGTTGGAGATGCTGGGCGGGTTCGGGTCCGACGCGGCTAGGGCGGTTGAGGGCAAAGCAAGCGCTACGGTGGCGGACAGCGAGGCGAGCAGGCTAAGCGCGAAGCGCCTGGAGAATTTCAAGGAGGTCATTGGTGGTGCCGATCTTCCATAATTGTTGCAGCGATACCAGTATATCTTTGGCCCATGCTAGCCAGATGTTCTTTTCGCGAACGGCTCGTTAGTTTAGAGACGGCATATGGACGCCTGTCTCGTCCACGTTTCTCGTAAGGGCGATTATAAGGACATGAAGAGACTTTCTCGGAACAATCAATTGGGGATATCAAAGAAATGCTGGACGCCCCCCGATCGCTCAATGCCTTTGAGGTGAAATGCGGCGCATCGGCTACGTTGTTGAGATCATTTATCGAGCGATACGTCATTCCAGCTGAGGCCACCGTCATGAGGCTTCTGTTCCTACACCCTCGCAATCCCGCGCGCGGCACTCAGCAGCTCGTACTCCCTTTGACTCCACTGGCGCAGCTCGGCAGCCTCGACGGCGTCGTGGCACAGATCCAAAAACACCTCGGCGCCCTCGCAGAAGCACTCGCGGGCAAAGGCGCCGGATCCGTCCGCAACGCACACGCTGTCGGCGAAGAGCATCCATCTGGACGGCTCACGAGGGTCATCTCCGAGCAGCTTGATCTGCAGCACGTGCGGGTCGCCGGCGGCGCAGAGCTCTTCCTCGAGCACCTGCACGGTAAAGCGCATCTGGTGGGAGAGGCTGTTCTTGACCATGGCCGAGGCATAGCCGCTCGGCTCGTCCAGAAGATGCATTCGTTTTGGCTTGGCTGCCAGGTTGTGGAAGTTGCGCTCACTGCGCACGGAGAAATTGTCCATACGGACTCCTTTCATCGATGTTGGCAGGGCCACCGTGCCTCTTGGCCGGTTGGCGTCGGGATCGTGGAGCCAACTCTCTACCCCGACTCTGGATAAAACGCGCCCGCTCCTTGCGGGCAAGAGGAAGTCTATCAACGTGTACGGACAGAAATCAAGCGCCGCCTGCGAAATGACGCGTGAACGGCGTTGGTTCCCAAGTGATTATTCGGCTTTCATCCGGAAAAGTGTTGAAATAGGCACCTTAAAACTTCGGAAAAGTGTCAAATTCAATAGGCAAATTATCCGGAAAAGTGTAGCTGGATGACAAAACAGCACTTAGAAGCCGGTGCTGGATGCGGGATCCTGCGGCCGCCTTCAGCTCTCGCTACTCGTCGTCTCCGTCGTTGGGGTCGCCCTTGAGGGTGTTGATGTCCAGGTACTGGTTATCGTCCTCTTTTTGCTGGGTCTCCGACTCCGCTTGGGTGGGGCCGCGGAACAGCTGGAATCCCTCAAACGCAATGACACCGAGCAGGGCAATGACAATGGCGATAAAGGCAACCTTGACTGCCTGCGGAAATTCCGAGAAACGCAGCGCCTTTTCCTTGGCGTAATAATCGGCGAAGCGCTCTTCGCCCGTGCTTTTGGTATACGCCGGTGCGGACGCGGCCTCCGGGTCATATTCCGGTGCAGGCGTGGCAGCGTACGGATCGTTGAGATAATCGTTCGATGCGGTGCCATAATCCTCGGTCTCGATGCGACCGGTGCCAGCATAGTCATCGGAATAATCGGAATATGCCGCACCGCCCTCATAGTCCGCGGCGCTCGTGTTAGCGGCAAAAAGCGGGTTAACCGGAACATCGAGCGCCGGCATGCCGGTAGAGGTCTCATCCAGATCGGTTGCAGCCCAGGAATCGTGGGCAACCTGATGGGCAACGGGCTCATCGAGCCTTGCGACCGGAGGCTTGCGTGCCGCAGGAACAGGCAACTGCTGGGCGCTGTACATAACGGTGCTGTCGGCCGATTTGCCCTGCGTCGCTGCAGCGAGAAATGCCGCCGTCTCGGACGGGTCGCTTGCGGGGCGGGGAGCGGGTGTGGGCGCCGAAGTGGGTGCGGGCGTAGGCGCGGGCGTCGAAACGGGCGACTGCGCAGGAGTCGGCGCAGATGCGGGCTTAGGCGCAAGTGCGGGATTGGGACTTGACGGGCGAGCCCCGCCGCCCATGAGTTCGTCGGCGGTCCACGGGCGATCATCCATCACGTCGTCAAGGCTCAGTGAAAACAGGTCGTCTTCACCCTCATCGAACATGCGGTGCACATGTCCACCAATTGCCGGAATCAATCCGCGACCGGTGCATGATGCCTTGCTCAACGCCATTCTGTTCCATCCTTTCGAAATACTAATGACATCGATTATATGGAACTTCCCAAGCGGCTCGGTCTTGGATTCGCGCTTTCCAGAACTCGCGCCCAAAAGGGGAGGGGCAATCCAGGCGAGTGCCTACTTGTCGCCGGCCGCCGCCTTGGCCTCATTGAGGTAGCTATAGAAGCTGTACTTGGAGATGCCAAAGAACTCGCAGGCGCGCTCGCTCGACTTGGAAATGAGAAAGGCGCCGCGACGGTCGAGGTAGCCAATGGCACGAATGCGCTCGTCTTTGGTCATGAGCGCCGCGGGCTTGCCCACAAACTGCTCGCACTCGTGCAGCAGGTCCTCGAGCAGGTCGCCGATGTTCTTGGTAATGGGCTCGGGCTCGGTATAGCCCGTGCCGCCGGTGCCGGTAAAGGCATCGAGCGAGCGCTCAAAAGCCTTCATGAGCGTAATGTCAAAGTTGATGCCCAAAATGCCGACGGGCTTGCACTCGTCGTTGCGGATAAAGATCGTCGACGATTTGAGCAGCTTACCGTCGGTGGTTTTAGTGAGGTACGGCTCGCGGTCGTGTACGTCGGTGGCGCCCTCGTGCATGGACTCAAACACAATATGGCTGGGACCGTCACCCAGTTTGCGCCCGCTGACGTGGCCGTTTTCGATCACCACGATGGAGTGGTCCACGTCCTCGGTTTCCAGGTCGTGGACGACGACTTCGCAGTTGGGGCCAAATTGGAGCGCCAGGCCGTGTGCAAGGCGCTTATAAAACTCAATCTGTGACGGGGTCATGGGTGCCTTCCTAAAAATTAGTTTGGGCTCACTGTGCCATAAACCACACTTGACCGCAAACAAATCCATCAACAAGGCAATTCATGACCGTTCGGGGGCGAAAAAGTACCGATTACGGCAACAAACAATTCGTTAGGTATGCCAATCAAAAAGTGTGATAGAACATTACTAACAAACTTTTTGTTTGGCATCCACATAAAAGTTCAGCCGTGTGAATGGGATCGGGCTGAAACGCGTATGCGGGGGCCGGCAAGAGAGGACTTAAGGAGTTCACCGTATGGCCGATAAGATCCAGTGGGCGGGCAACACGATGCCCAAGAGCGATGACAAGCACTTGGGAATCATGAGTCTCGACCACGTGAAGAAGGCCCGTGCCTTCCACCAGTCGTTCCCTCAATATACCGTCACCCCGCTTGCCCGCCTGGACGGTCAGGCTGCGCGCCTGGGTCTGTCCAACCTGTGCGTTAAGGACGAGAGCTATCGCTTTGGCCTCAACGCCTTTAAGGTTCTGGGCGGTTCGTTTGCCATGGCCAACTACATTGCCGACGAGACCGGCAAGGACGTTGCCGACTGCACCTTCGATTACCTGACCTCCGATCAGCTGGCCGAGGACTTTGGCCAGGCTACCTTCTTTACCGCCACCGACGGCAACCATGGCCGCGGCGTGGCATGGGCTGCCAACAAGCTGGGCCAGAAGGCTGTCGTGCACATGCCCAAGGGTTCCACCAAGCCCCGCTTCGATAACATTGCCGCCGAGGGCGCCACGGTGACCATCGAAGAGGTCAACTACGACGAGTGCGTGCGCATGGCCGCCGCCGAGGCCGACGCCTGCGAGCGCGGCGTCATCGTTCAGGACACCGCCTGGGAGGGCTACGAGAAGATCCCGTCCTGGATCATGGAGGGTTACGGCACCATGGCTTCCGAGGCTGCCGAGCAGCTGCGCGAGATGGCCATCAACCGCCCGACACACGTGTTTGTCCAGGCTGGCGTGGGTTCGCTCGCCGGCGCCGTGGTGGGCTACTTCACCAACCTGTATCCCGATAACCCGCCCACCTTCGTCGTGGTTGAGTGCGCGCCTGCCGCCTGCCTGTACAAGGGCGCTGCCGCCGGCGATGGAGATCCGCGTATCGTGGACGGTGACATGCCCTCCATCATGGCCGGCCTGTGCTGTGGCGAGCCCAACATCCTGGGCTGGGATATCCTGCGCAACCACGTCACTGCCTTTGTGTCCTGCCCCGACTGGGTCACCGCTCGCGGCATGCGCACCCTGGGCGCCCCCGAGAAGGGCGACCCGCGCGTCATTTCCGGCGAGTCCGGCGCTGTGACCACCGGCCTGGTCGAGACCCTCATGCTCGATCCCGAGTACGCCGAGCTCAAGGAGCTCATCGGCCTGGACAAGACGAGCTCCGTGCTCTGCTTCTCCACCGAGGGCGACACCGATCCCGACCAGTATCGCCGCATTGTTTGGGAAGGCGAATATCCCACTTGCTAATCGTTGGGGCGGAGTAAATAGGTATCGCTCCGCCACCTCACAGGTAGATTCCTTCGTTTGAAAGGTTATGAACAATGGCTAAAGAACTCGATTTCGACGCTATCAAGGCTGCTGCTGAGTCCCACCGTGCTGATATGACGCGTTTTCTTCGCGCAATGATTAGCCATCCCTCTGAGTCCTGCGAGGAGGGTGAGGTTGTTGCCTGCATCAAGGCCGAGATGGAGAGCCTTGGCTATGACGAGGTCAAGGTCGACGGCCTGGGCAACGTCATGGGCTTTATGGGCGAGGGCGACAAGATCATCGCCATCGACTCCCACATCGACACCGTCGGCATCGGCAACATTGAGAACTGGGACGCCGATCCCTATGAGGGCTACGAGACCGACGAGATCATCTACGGCCGCGGCGGCTCTGACCAGGAGGGCGGCATGGCTTCCGCTACCTACGCTG
The DNA here is from genome assembly GCA_905214425.1 of uncultured bacterium. Taxonomy (GTDB): domain Bacteria; phylum Actinomycetota; class Coriobacteriia; order Coriobacteriales; family Coriobacteriaceae; genus Collinsella. The sequence continues at coordinate 14,094 of CAJMLY010000030.1, read as the reverse complement.
CCAAGATGATGAAGGACATGGGCCTCATCCCCGAGGGTTACAAGATCATGGTCGTCGGCACCGTCCAGGAAGAGGACTGCGACGGCATGTGCTGGCAGTACATCTACAACAAGGACGGCATTAAGCCCGAGTTCGTCATTTCCACCGAGCCCACCGACGGCGGCATCTATCGCGGTCACCGCGGCCGCATGGAGATCCGCGTCGACGTTCACGGCACCTCCTGCCACGGCTCCGCTCCCGACCGCGGCGACAACGCCATCTACAAGATGGCCGACATCATCGCCGACGTCCGCGCTCTCAACAACAACGGCTGCGACGAGTCGACCGACATCAAGGGTCTCGTCAAGATGCTCGACCCCAAGTACAACCCCGAGCACTTCGAGGATGCCCGCTTCCTGGGCCGCGGCACCTGCACCGTCAGCCAGATCTTCTACACCAGTCCCAGTCGCTGCGCTGTCGCTGACTCCTGCGCCATCTCCATCGACCGTCGCATGACCGCCGGTGAGACCTGGGAGTCCTGCCTGGACGAGATCCGCAACCTGCCGGCCGCCAAGAAGTACGGCGACGACGTGAAGGTCTCCATGTACATGTACGACCGTCCGTCCTGGACCGGCGAGGTCTACGAGACCGAGGCTTACTTCCCCACGTGGATCAACAAGGAGACCGCTCCGCACGTCAAGGCCCTCGTCGACGCCCACAAGGCCATGTTTGGTGACGAGCGCATCGGCTGCGAGCCCAGCATGGACAAGCGCACCGGTCGCCCGCTGTGCGACAAGTGGACCTTCTCCACGAACTGCGTTTCCATCCAGGGCCGCTACGGCATCCCCTGCGTGGGCTTTGGCCCGGGTGCCGAGTCTCAGGCTCACGCTCCCAACGAGGTCACCTACAAGGACGACCTGGTCACCGCTGCCGCCATGTACGTGGCTGCCCTGAACCTCTACGATCCGAGCCAGGCCGATGGCGATGCCACCGTGTTCCGCGCCGGTCTGACCAACAACAAGATCGATTAGTCCCATTCCTCGATTTTGTTGAGCCGGGGGCCGCTCGTGTCCCCGGCACCCCCTGTTGACTTGGGGCCCGCGGTCGTTATCTCCCATGCTTCCTCAACGGTGGCGGGTCCTCGTCATGGTGCTCTGCATGTTCTAGCCACACGCGCATGCCGGAACACATCTACTCATTGCGATCGTTTCATCTTTAGAAAGGACATTTCCATGGACGCTAAGTTTACCGAGCTCGTCGAGCAACTGAACGGCCTCGATTTTAAGGGTATGTACGGCAGCGATTTCCTGCACACCTGGGACAAGACCACCGATGAGCTCAAGGCTCTCTACATCGTCGCCGACGCCCTGCGCGAGCTGCGCGAGAACAACGTTTCGTCCAAGATTTTCGACTCGGGCCTGGCCGTCTCCCTGTTCCGCGACAACTCCACCCGTACGCGCTTCTCCTTCTCTAAGGCCGCCAACCTGCTCGGCCTTGAGCTGCAGGACCTGGACGAGAAGAAGTCCCAGATCGCCCACGGCGAGACCGTCCGCGAGACCGCTACCATGATCTCCTTCATGGCCGACGTCATCGGCATCCGCGACGACATGTACATCGGCAAGGGCGACGCCTACATGGCCGAGGTCTCCGAGTCCGTGCAGCAGGCCTACGAGGACGGCGTTCTGGATCACCGTCCCACGCTCATCTCCCTGCAGTCCGATTCCGACCACCCCACGCAGTCCTCTGCCGACATGCTCTACCTCATCAACGAGTTTGGCGGCCTCGAGAACCTCAAGGGCAAGAAGGTTGCCGTCACCTGGGCCTATTCGCCCTCTTACGGCAAGCCGCTGTCCTGCCCGCAGTCGCTGATCAGCCTGCTGCCCCGCTTTGGCATGGACGTCACCCTGGCCCACCCCGAGGGCTACGACCTCATGCCCGAGGTCGTCGAGCGCGCCAAGGGCTACGCCGCCGAGTCCGGCACCACCTTTAAGCAGGTCAACACCATGGCCGAGGCCTTCGAGGGCGCCGACATCGTGATCCCCAAGAGCTGGGCTCCGTTTGCCGCCATGGAGAAGCGCACCAACCTGTACGCCGAGGGCGACGACGCCGGCATCGCAGCGCTCGAGAAGGAACTGCTCGCCCAGAACGCTACGCATCAGGATTGGTGCTCCACGACCGAGCTCATGGAGAAGACCGCCAACGGCCAGGACACCATCTTTATGCACCCGCTGCCCGCCGACATCTCCGGTGTCTCCTGCGAGCACGGCGAGGTTAACGCCGACGTCTTCGACATGCACCGCGTGGGCATGTACAAGGAGGCCAGCTACAAGCCGTACGCCATCGCTGCCATGATGTTCCTGCAGAAGGTTGCCGATCCCGCCGCTACCCTCAAGGCCCTCGACGAGCGTAACACCGCCCGTTGGCTCCAGGCCTAAAGCCGGGCTGAGGTAAGCCATGTAAAGGGGGCGCTCTGCCAACCGGCGGGGTGCCCCCTTTTTGCATCGTGGGCGTGCGGGATAAGCGCTTTCGATGTGGATGCCCGCGGCGCGAGTTATGGGTACGATGGTTTCAGGGGAGGTATCACCATGAAACTTGGATGCGTCATTATGGCTTCGGGCGAGGGCAAGCGGTTTGGCTCTAACAAGATGCTTGCCGATATCTATGGCGAGCCGCTGATTGCCCGGACCATCGATTCGGTTCCCCGGGGCTTTGACGTCGTGGTTTCGACGCGTTGGCCCGAGGTCGCCCAGATTTGCGAGGACAAGCATTGCCCGTGCGTGCTGCACGATGGCGAGCTGCGCAGCGAAAGCGTCCGTGCGGGCCTTTCGTGGGGAGTCGAACGCAACTGGAAAGGTTGCCTCTTTTTGCCGGGCGACCAGCCGCTCGTGAGTTCGGATTCTTTTGAGGCTATGGTTCGTGCATTTGACGAGTGTGGCCGCAAGCATCCGGTGCGTCTTGCGTGCAACGGTGAGCCTTCGAGCCCGGTGCTCTTTCCGGCGGAACTGTTCGATGCACTCATGTGTCTTGAGGGCAAGGACGGCGGCGGTTCGATCCTCAAGGACCGTACCGACGTGGTGCTGGTCGAGGCGCGTGCCTACGAGCTGTGGGACGTCGATACCGCCAAGGGACAGCAACGCATAACGGAGCATATCGCCGCCTGCTCGTATTTTGATCGCGTGGCCAACTGCATCAATCAATAAGGAGCAATTATGATCATCATCAAAAACGGCGCGCTCGTGACGCCTCGGGGGCTTCGCCGCGCCGATCTTGCCATGGAGGGCGACAAGATTGTGCGGATTGCCGCGGCGATTGAGCCGGGCGAGGACGATACCGTCCAGGACGCCACAGACTGTTGGGTGTTCCCGGGCTTTATCGACGGCCACACGCACATGCAGTGCTGGACCGGCATGGATTGGACAGCCGATAGCTTTGAGACCGGCACGCGCGCGGCTGCCTGCGGTGGCACCACGACCATCGTGGACTACGCCACGGCCGACCGCGGCGTGACCATGCCCGATGCCCTTGCCGAGTGGCACCACCGCGCCGACGGCACCTGCACGGCAAACTACGCTTTTCATATGGCACTCGCCGAGTGGAACGAGCGCAACCGCGCCGATCTTTCGGCCATGCGCGAGGCGGGCGTATCGTCGTTCAAGACCTACTTTGCCTACGATCATCTGCGCCTGGACGATGCCGAGACGCTCGAGGTGCTCGAGGAGCTCAAGCGTATTGGCGGCATACTGTGCGTGCATTGCGAGAACGGTACGCTGGTGAATGAGCTGCAGAAGCGCGTGTTTGAGCAGGGCATCCACGGGCCCGAGGGCCATGCGCTCAGCCGTCCGGATGTGTGCGAGGCCGAGGCCGTGAGCCGTCTGCTGTATCTGGCGCACTTGGCCGGGGACGCTCCGGTCAACGTGGTGCACCTTTCGACCAGGCTGGGGCTCGAGGCCATTCGCGCTGCCAAAGCGCGCGGGCAGAAGAACATCTATGTCGAGACCTGCCCTCAGTATCTGATGCTCGACGATACTTGCTACTTGGAGCAGGGCGAGGACGGCTTTGCGGGTGCCAAGTACGTGATGAGCCCGCCGCTGCGCCATGCCGGCGACCGTGCAGCCCTGCGCGAGGCGCTTGTGGACGGCGAGATCGATACTATTGCGACCGATCATTGCAGCTTTAACCTGCACGGGCAAAAGGACCGCGGGCGCGACGACTTCCGCGCGATTCCCAACGGCGGGCCCGGTGTGGAGCATCGCCCCGTCGCGATCGCTACGAGCTTTGAGGGACAGCTGGGTCCCGAGGATCTGTGCCGTTTGATGAGCGAGAACCCGGCGCGCGTGTTTGGCATGTATCCGCGCAAGGGCTGTCTTGCCGAGGGCTCCGATGCCGACGTGTGCGTGTGGGATCCGTGCGCGCGTTGGACGATCAGCGCCGCGACACAGCATCAGGCCGTGGACTACACGCCGCTCGAGGGCTTTGAGGCACATGGCCGCGCCAAGGCCGTGTTTGTGAACGGCGTGCTGGTGGCGCGCGATGGCGAGCCCACCGGAGCCCAGCCCGGTCGCTACGTGCCTCGCTAGCAGCAAAGATGCCATGTCCCCTCCGCAGTTGCGGTGAAATACGGACTGTTTGCGGCCGTCATACGGCCAAACAGTCCGTATTTCACCGCAACTGACGAGATGGGGCCGGCTACTTGAGGCTGGTGGCGATGAGGGGGCGGCCGAGGGCTGCCTCGAAGCGGTCGGCCATCGTGGGGTCGCTGAGCGTGTCGACTTGGTTGAGCATGACGCGTGCGGTGCTGAGTTTAAGCGCCTGCATCTCGGAATTGAGCACCTGGGCGACGCGCTCGGGCGTGGCGATGTCGGTGAGCTCGCAGCCGCAACGCTCGCAAAAGAGCTCAGGGCGGTGGACGGCTTCGTTGATGGGCTTGCTGAGTCCCGAGGCTCCGACGAGCCAGATGACGTTGGCCGTGCCGGCGGGAACGACCGGCTCCCACGGGGCGTGCGCCTTGAGCGGGAGCCGCTTGCTGCCGTCCGCCTCGGCCAGGACGTAGTCAAAGCGCTGCGCCAGCTGGTCGAGCGGCTCGGCAGGGGAGGAGAGCTTGCCCGTCTGGGGGTCCAAGACGCCTGCCTGGCAGATGCTTCCCCGCACAAGCCCCGCGCAGGCCTCGCAGGTGCAGCCTGGGGCGTGTGGGGCACCTGGCTTCCAAGGCGCGGCGTCCAGGCGACGGCTCGACCCGTCCCATGGCACGCCGGCGACGGGGAACATGCGCGTGGTGGTGCAGAGGAGCACCCTGCCGCCAGCGCGCATGAGCTCGAGACCCAGCGCCTTCAGCAAGTTCGACTTGCCACCGCTGCCGATAATCGCGGTAATGCCCGGCTCGATCCTGAGCGCCGAGGCAAGATTGCCGCTAACCGTTTCCATCTGTTCACCGCCGTATAATACTGTGATAATAAATAATCATCAGAGTAGCGGTCGAACCGCTTTTGCTCTGCTCAAACCGTAGCACAGGGAGGTGCCCCGGGAATGCTCGTTTATGTTCGCGGCGCCGGCGATATCGCCACGGGTGTCGCCGCTCGCTTGGTGCGCGCCGGCGTGTCGGTCGTTATGGCCGATATCGCGGTTCCCACGTGCATCCGCCGCACAATCAGTTTTTGCGAGGCTATTCGCCTGGGCGAGGTCCAGGTCGAGGGCATTCGCGCTCGCTTGGCGCAGACGCCGGCAGAGGCGCTCGAGATTACCCAAGCGGGGGATGTTGCCGTCGTGGTGGACCCTCAGGCCAAGATGCTCGGCGAGCTGAAACCCGCTGCCGTGGTCGACGCGATTCTGGCTAAGCGCAACCTGGGTACCACGCGCGACATGGCGCCTGCCGTCATCGCCGTGGGGCCGGGCTTTACCGCGCCGGTTGACTGCGACGCCGTGGTCGAAACCATGCGCGGGCATTTCCTGGGCCGTGTCATTACCCAGGGTTCGCCCCAACCCAACACGGGCGTGCCGGGCATTATCGCTGGCTATGGCAGAGAGCGCGTTATCCACAGCCCCGCCGCCGGCGTGTTTCGGTCCGACCGCGCGATCGGCGACATCGTGAGCGCCGGAGACGTGATTGGCTACGCGGGCGATTCGCCCATGTGCACGCAGATCGATGGCTGTCTGCGCGGGCTTTTGGCGAACGGCGTGCAGGTGACTGAGGGCTTTAAATGCGCCGATGTCGATCCGCGCGGCGATGCCAGCTATATCAACTACATTTCGGACAAGGCGACGTCGGTCGGCGGCGGCGTGCTCGAGGCACTCGCTATGCTCACCGATATCTTTAGAGGATAGAAGGCGGCAATGGAAAAGCTCGATGTTGTGAATGCGGCGCTTGTCGCCCTGCGTGCTGGCGAGACGTGCGAGCTCGTGGTCGTGGCCGGCACGGCGGGGTCGTCGCCGCGCGGCGTGGGCGCCTGGATGGCCGTCTTTGCCGACGGTAGCCAGGCGGGCACCATCGGCGGCGGCAAGATTGAGCTTTTTGCGCTGGACGAGGCGCGAGAGCTCCTGAGCGCGGGACAGTCGCGTCTGGTCCGCTACACCATGGGCGGCGAGAACTCCGATACCGGTATGATCTGCGGCGGAGCCATCTGCCTATGCTATCTGCATCTGGATGCGATCCAGGCACCGTTGTTCCAGGAAATTGCCGACGTCTTGACGTCTCGACGTATCGGCGACTTCGTCATCGACTTTGAGCCGTTTATCGCGAGCGCGCTCGAGGGCGATGTGGCCGAGTACCATGGCGAGGCATCGCGCCATACCATTGCCGGCTGCCCCGGGCTTTCGCTGGTGGAGGAGGGGAGTAAGGTCACCTACACCAACGCGGCCTCTGAGATTCCCGCGGCGCACATCGAGACGCTCTGCCCCGAGGGCCTGACCTACATCTTTGGCTGCGGCCACGTGGGCGCCGCGACGGCGCGGGTGCTCACGGCGGCGGGCTTTGCCGTCGTGGCGTGCGACGACCGCCCCGGCACGCTGACGCCCGAATGGGTGCCCAGTGTCTACGACCGTCGTCTGGTCGACTACAAGAACCTGAGCAAGCAGTGCCCCATCGGCCCGCGCGACCTGGTGGTCGTCGCCACGGCGGGTCACAAGTCCGATATCGACGTGGTGATTCAGGCCATGCGTGCCAAGCCTGCCTACCTGGGCTGTCTGGGTTCGCGCCGCAAGACGGCCTTTGTGCGCGCCCGCCTGGAGCAGGAAGGCTTTACGCAGGACCAGATCGACGAGCTGCACCTTCCGATCGGCGTTGCCATCGAGGCCGAGGACCCCGAGGAGATCGCCATCTCCATCGCCGCCGAGATGATCCACCTGCGCCGCACCAAACTCGTCCCCCGCAAGCGCTAATCGCATCCCCACCAATAAGTTGGGGTGAAATACGGATTGTTTAAGCCTGTTAGGCCGCCAAACAGTCCCTATTTCACCGCAACAGCTTTTTGGGACCCATTTGTGCGGGGGAGTTGTGGAGTTGTGCAGGCAGACGAGGTTTTTCTGGAAATACACTCCCGATGCGCGTATAGTACCGATTGTTTTGTCGGCTCCTGCTGTGTCGAGTCCAAACCGCAAAATGCCATGAGCGGCGCGGATGCAGCCAGGAGGCACGAGGACAACCCATCGTGGCCACGCCCCGTGCTTAAAACCCCAAGAAGGAGTGAACAATGGCAGAAGAGAAGTATGTGCCGCGTCTGAAGACCAAGTACAACAACGAGGTCAAGCAGCAGCTTCAGGACAAGTTCCAGTACGAGAACGTCATGATGATCCCCAAGTTTGAGAAGATTGTCGTGAACATGGGTGTCGGCGAGGCCGCTACCGATTCCAAGGCCATCGACGGTGCCGTGCGCGACCTGCGCGCCATCACCGGCCAGCAGCCGATGATCACCCGTGCCCGCAAGTCCATCGCTACCTTCCGCCTGCGCGCTGGTATGCCGATCGGCTGCAAGGTTACCCTGCGTGGCGACCGTATGTGGGAGTTCTTCGATCGTCTGACCTCCGTCGCGATCCCCCGTATCCGCGACTTCCGCGGCATCTCCGCCAAGAGCTTCGACGGCCGTGGTAACTTCTCCATGGGCGTCACCGAGCAGCTCATCTTCCCCGAGATCGACTTCGACTCCGTCGATCACCAGCGCGGTATGGACATCACTTTCGTGACCACCGCCAATACCGATGAGGAGGCCAAGGCCCTTCTGGACGCCTTCGGTTTCCCGTTCAAGAAATAGGTTCACCTGCCCTATAAGCGCCGTTCCCACAAGGGGGCGGCGCTTGGGGCGAACAATACTCTATGTGAGGAGGATATAAGTGGCTAAGACATCGATGATCGTCAAGTGCAATCGCAAGCAGAAGTTCTCTACTCGTGAGTACACGCGCTGCCAGCGCTGCGGCCGTCCGCACTCTGTGTACCGCAAGTTCGGCCTGTGCCGTGTCTGCTTCCGCGAGCTTGCACTCAAGGGCGAGCTTCCCGGCGTTAAGAAGGCCAGCTGGTAAGTCACTACCAGCGTTTCAAGCATCAGTTTGGAACAGGGAAAACGCGCTAAAAAGGCTTTGCCGTTAAGGGCGGCGAAGAACCAAGAGCACGTGTTCATCAAGAACGAAGGAGAATCTGTATGAACCTTACAGACCCGATCGCAGATATGCTTACGCGCATCCGTAACGCTAACTCTGTGAACAAGGCCACGGTCTCCATGCCGAGCAGCAAGAAGCTCGTCGAGATCGCTCGTGTTCTGCACGAGGAGGGCTACATCGAGGGCTACGATGTCGAGGACACCGTTCCCCAGAAGACTCTGCACATCACGCTTAAGTATGGTCCCAAGAAGGCTAAGGTCATCAACGGCATCCGCCGCATTTCCAAGCCGGGCCTGCGTAAGTACACCGGCGTTGCCGACATGCCCCGCGTCCGCGGTGGCCTTGGTACCGCCATTATTTCCACCAGCCATGGCGTCATGACCGACCGCGATGCTCGCAAGCACAACGTCGGCGGCGAGATCATCGCTTACGTCTGGTAATTCGCTCGGTAGGTAGAAGGAAAGGAGATCACCGTGTCTCGTATCGGTAATAAGCCTGTCCAGATTCCCGCCGGAGTCGAAGTGGCAGTCAACGGCAACAACGTTGTCGTCAAGGGCCCCAAGGGCCAGCTCGAGCTCGATGTCTTTGAGAAGCTCGCTATCAACGTCGAGGACAACGTCCTCACCGTTTCCCGTCCCGACGACGAGCGTGAGACCCGTGCCCGCCACGGCCTCACCCGCGCCCTCATCCACAACATGGTTGTTGGCGTTTCCGAGGGCTTCGAGAAGAAGCTCGAGCTCGCCGGCGTCGGTTACCGCGTGCAGCAGAAGGGCAAGAACCTCGAGTTCTCCCTGGGCTTCTCGCACCCCGTGATCGTCGAGGCTCCCGAGGGCATCACCTTCGAGGTTCCCGACAACACCCACGTGAACGTCAAGGGTATCAACAAGCAGCAGGTCGGTCAGATCGCCGCTGAGATCCGCGGCCATCGTCCTCCCGAGCCTTACAAGGGCAAGGGTATCCACTACGTTGGCGAGCACATCCGCCGCAAGCTGGGTAAGGCCGCCAAGTAGTCGTAACCGACTCACTCGCATAAGACCAGCACCCCGTCAGGTGCTGGCAAGATCAACCTTTTTAGGAGTTTACGTATGAACAAGCATAAGGCGAAGCTGGAAGGCCTCAAGCGTCGTCAGCGTCGTGTTCGCGGCAAGGTCTCGGGTACCTCCGAGCGTCCGCGTCTTCGCGTGACCCGTACTAACGCCAACATCTATGCCCAGATCATCGACGACAGCAAGGGCTCCAGCCTGACGCTCGTCTCTGCCTCGACCCTCGAGGCCGAGTTCAAGGGCACCCACACCTCGAACAAGGAGGCTGCGGAGAAGGTCGGTCAGCTCGTTGGCAAGCGCGCCATCGAGGCCGGCATCACCAAGGTCGCCTTCGATCGCGGTGGCCGTATCTACCATGGCCGCGTCAAGGCCCTCGCCGACGGTGCTCGTGCCGCCGGTCTCGAGTTCTAGGAGGTATGTAGCACATGGCTCGTAATCAGAAGCAGCAGCGCGAGGCCTCCGAGTTCGAGGAGCGCGTCGTTTACATCAACCGCGTGTCGAAGACCGTCAAGGGTGGTCGTCGCATGAGCCTCGTCGCTCTCGTCGTCGTTGGCGACGGCAAGGGCAACGTCGGCGTTGGCATGGGCAAGTCCGCTGAGGTGCCCATGGCCATCTCCAAGGCGTCTCTCGATGCCAAGAAGAACATGTTCCACGTGCCGGTGACCGAGCAGGGCACCATCCCGCACGAGGTTCTCGGCCACTTTGGTGCCGGCCGCATCATCATCAAGCCCGCTGTCGAGGGTACCGGCGTTATCGCCGGCGGCGCTGTGCGTCCCCTCTTTGAGCTTGCTGGCATCAAGAACGTCCTGTCCAAGTCCCTCGGTACCGACAACGGCCTCAACATCATCAAGGCTGCCGTCGAGGGCCTCAAGGAGCTCTCCAGCCCTGAGGACGTCGCGGCTCGCCGTGGCCTGACGGTCTCCGAGATGTTCGTCGGTAAGGAGAACTAAGCATGGCTGACACCATCAAGATCAAGCAGGTCCGCAGCACCAACGGTTGCAAGCAGGACCAGGTCCGTACTGTCCGTGCCCTCGGTCTCCACAGGATCCGCGAGGTTCGCGAGATTGCTGACAACGAGTCCGTCCGCGGCATGATCTTCAAGGTCAAGCACCTTGTCGAGATTGTAGAGGAGTAGCAAATGCAGCTTCACGATCTTACTCCCGCGCCCGGTTCCACCAAGAACCGCAAGCGCGTCGGCCGTGGCAATTCTTCGGGTCACGGCACCACTTCTGGCCGCGGCCAGAAGGGCCAGGGTTCCCGCTCTGGCGGCACCAAGGGTGCCGGCTTCGAGGGTGGCCAGACTCCGCTGGCTATGCGCCTGCCCAAGCTTCCGGGCTTCCGCAACCCCCGTCGTATCGAGTACACCGCCGTTAACGTTGAGCGTCTCGAGCGTAAGTTCGAGGACGGCGCTGTGATCGACGGTGCCGCTCTTAAGGCCGCTCGCATCACCAAGAGCGAGTTCGAGCCCGTCAAGGTGCTCGGCAATGGTGAGCTCACCAAGAAGTTCACGGTCAAGGTCGACAAGGTCAGCGCTTCTGCGCAGGCCAAGATCGAGGCCGCCGGCGGAAAGGTCGAGCTGCCGTGCTAAATGGTCTTAAGAATGCTTTCCGCATCAAAGAATTGCGCGAAAAGATTCTTTTTACCATAGCTATGCTCGTCGTGTACCGCATTGGTGCGCACGTTCCTGTGCCCGGCATTCCCTTCCAGGGGATGCTGGGCCTTTTCTCGACCGATAACAATTCGGTCGCCGCAGGTGCTATGGCCCTCCTGAATCTTTTCTCTGGCGGCGCGTTGAGCTATGTGTCGGTGTTTTCGCTGGGCATCATGCCTTACATCACCAGCTCGATCATCCTCCAGATGCTCCAGGCCGTTGTGCCTTCCCTGCATGAGCTTGCCCGCGAGGGCGAGGTCGGTCAGACCAAGATCACGCAGTATTCGCGTTACCTCACCCTTGCTCTGGCAATCCTCAACTCCGTGGGTTACCTCTTCCTCTTTAAGAGCTTCGGCATCAGCTTCAATGGCGCCGGCGCTCCCGAGATCATCTTCGACCTCATGATCGTCGGCACGCTCACTGCGGGCGCCATGCTGATCATGTGGATTGGTGAGCTCATCACCCAGCGCGGTATCGGCAATGGCATGTCGCTGATCATCTTCGCGAACATCATGGCCGGCCTGCCGCAGGCTATCTTCTCCAGCACCGAGGGCAATGCCGGTGGCATCATCACCATGGTGATTATCTGCTCCATCATTTTGCTGGTTATCCCGCTGATTGTTTTCCTTGAGCGCGGCCAGCGCCGCATCCCGGTCTCCTACGCCAAACGCGTCGTGGGCCGTCGCATGATGGGTGGCCAGACCACCTACCTGCCCATCAAGGTCAACACCGCGGGTGTCGTGCCGATCATCTTCGCTTCGGCGCTGCTGTACTTCCCCGCTCAGATTGCCGTGTTCTTCCCCGGCATCGGCTGGATTCAGGCAGTTGCCTCCGCGCTTTCGACCGGTTGGCTCAACTGGGTGCTTAACGTTGTCCTCATCGTGTTCTTCGCGTACTTCTACACCTCCATGGTGTTCAACCCCGATGACACGGCCGATAACCTTAAGAAGCAGGGCGGCTTTATTCCGGGCGTGCGTCCGGGTAGGGCTACCGCGGCCTACATCAAGAACGCGCTCAACAAGATCACGCTTCCTAGCGCTGTCTTTTTGGCGCTCATCGCCATCGTGCCTTCGATCATCTTCTCCTTCACGGGTAACCATCTGATTCAGGCATTTGGCGGCACGTCCATCCTCATCATGGTCGGCGTCGTGCTCGACACGGTCGATAAGCTCGAAGGCCAGATCAAGATGTATGATTACGATGGATTCTTTAAATAGGCTAGAGGAGGATTGCTCATGAACCTCGTATTGCTCGGAGCTCCGGGTGCCGGTAAGGGCACCGTCGCACAGGAGCTCGTCGCCGAGTTTGGCGTCGCCCATATTTCCACGGGCGACCTGCTGCGTGCTGCCGTCAAGGGTGGCACCGAGCTTGGTATTCAGGCTAAGAAGTACATGGACGCTGGCGAGCTCGTTCCCGACCAGCTCGTGATCGACCTTGTCAAGGAGCGCCTTGCCGCCGATGACGCCCAGCAGGGCTTCATCCTCGACGGCTTCCCGCGCAACACCGCCCAGGCTGTGACGCTCGATTCCGAGCTCTCCGCCATGGGTCGCGAGATCGATTGCGCCCTTCTGGTCGATGTGGCCCCCGAGGTCATTATCGATCGTCTGTCTTCGCGTCGCACCTGCCGCGCCTGCGGTTACACCGGCACTGCTGCCGATGCCACCTGCCCCAAGTGCGGTGGCGAGATGTATCAGCGCGACGACGACAAGCCCGAGACCATCAAGAACCGTCTCGACGTCTACGAGAAGTCCACGAGCCCGCTCGTCGACTACTATCGTGGCCAGGGTCTGCTCAAGTCGGTCAACGGTGACCAGGCTCGCGAGACCGTGTACGGGGATGTCAAAGAGGCTCTCGGTCTATGATCAAGATTAAGTCTGCAACGCAAATCGAGCAGATGAAGAAGGCAGGAGCGCTATCTAAGATGGCGCTCCGCCACGTTGGAGCCATGGTGCGCCCCGGCGTTTCGACTTTTGAGCTCGATCAGCTCGCGGAGCAGATTATCCGCATGCATGGCGGCACCCCTGCCTTTAAGGGTTACGGCGGGTTCCCGGGGACCATTTGCGCATCGATCAACGATGCCGTGGTCCACGGTATTCCCAACCCTGACATGATCCTGCGCGATGGCGATATCATCTCCATCGATACGGGAGCCGTTGTCGACGGTTGGGTCGGCGATAACGCATGGACGTTTTTCGTCGGCACCCCCACGCCCGAAGCCAAGGCTTTGTGTGAGGTCACGCGCGATTGCCTTAAGGCTGCCATCGAGCAGGCTGTTCCCGGTAACCATATCGGGGACGTCGGTTATGCCGTTCAGTCCCTCGCCGAGTCTCACGGTTACGGCGTGCTTCGTGATTATGTTGGCCATGGCATTGGCCGCGTGATGCACGAGGACCCCAACGTTCCTAACTATGGAAAGAAGGGGAGGGGCGTTCGCCTCCAGGCCGGCATGGTCATTGCCATCGAGCCGATGGTTACGATGGGTTCCAACCATGTAAGCACGGGCTCCGACGGTTGGATTGTTACGACCAACGACCACCTGCCCGCCGCGCACTATGAGAACACCGTCGCCATTACCAATGACGGTCCGGTGATTCTCACCACGGATGCCCAAGGTGCTTGGTGTTCGCTCCAAGGCGGAGAAATGTAAAAGTCGCCGCCCCCTGATGCCCAACCTCGCCTTTCAATTTCGAAGGCATGACCCCAAGGTCTATGCCTTCTCATTTCAAGGCGATCTTGGGCATCAGGGAACGGCTTTGTTTTACATTTCAAATGTAACAAGTTCTACTTAGTTGTGGAGCCATTACGAAGTTATTACGATGCGTGCATACGTGTTGTAGA
>CAJMLY010000029.1 GCA_905214425.1 uncultured bacterium | reverse complement strand
CATAAGACTTCTATCTATGTAACGAAAGTGCAATATGCTATATACGTTATATACAAGTTTGTAAAGTGCGGTAGAGTGGCAGTAACACAATCCGGTAAGGGGACCGATATGATTAAGGCTGTTATTTTTGACATGGATGGAACGCTGGTCGATACCGAGCGTTTGGGGATTAAGGCCTGGAAGGCAGGCGCCGCTGAGCTGGGGCTCGCGATTGATGAAGCGCTGATCCATCAGTTTATCGGCCGCACGCTGCCCGATGTTATGGACATCCTTGATAAGCATTACGGCAGCCATGAAACCACCGAGGCGATCTATCGTCGCCACAAGGAGATTCGCGACGAGATGGTCAAGACCGAACTGGAACTTAAGGCCGGTGCCGCCGAGTGCCTAGACGAGCTGCTGGCTGCGGGCTATCACGTGGGTCTAGCGACGTCGTCGCGCCTCGTTACGGCCGAGCGCAACCTTAAGATGGTCGGTCTTTTTGACAAGTTTGAAACGGTAACGTGTGGCGAGGACGTCGTGCACGGCAAGCCCGACCCCGAGATGTATCTGCTCGCCTGCGAGCGCGCGGGCTTTGCTCCCGAGGAGTGCGCCGTGGTCGAGGATTCGCGCAACGGCTGCGTCTCGGGCATTACGGCTGGCTGCCACGTCTTTGCCGTTCCCGATATCGTGCCGCTGCCGCAGGATGTGGTGGATGGCTGCGAGGCCGTGCTCGATACGTTGTTCGACCTGACAGCGGCGGTCAAGGCCGTGCGCTAGACAATTGCGGTGTTGAAACGAGCAATTGCCCACGTTTGCGCTCAAGCAAAAGGGGTCCGGCAATGGTCGGGCCCCTTTTGCTTGAGCGGCGACTTAGCATACTTGCGGGCGTGCTATAGATACGCACCGAGGTTGATGGCCGTGGCGTCGGTCTGGCTGCTTGCCTGGGTGCTGGCGCGTTCCAGCAGGAACGGCCGCACGAGTTCTTGGCGGTTGATGTCCTCGATGGCCGTGACCGCGGTGACGGTGCGCGCGGCAGAGCCGATGTGGACGTGCTTGGTCTTTGTCGGGGCCTTGTTCTCAATTTGCTCCATGAGCAATTGAACGCCCTTGCGGCCAATCTCGTAGCCCGGGGGCGCTACCGTAGTGAGCGGGACCGATCCGCTCCAAGCGAGTGGGTTGCCATCGCAACCTGCTACGCGTACTTGCCCGGGGACGGCGATGCCTTTGTCGACCAGCGCCGAGATGACGCCCGAGGCCAGCACGTCGGTCAGACCGACGACAAAATCGGGACGTTCGTCCGCGGGGCGCTCGGCGATTTGGGCACCGATGCCGTAGCCGTCGGCAGCGGTATTCCATTCGCCGGCGTCGATGACTTCGATCTTGATATCGGGGTGTAGAGCGAGCGCTTTATGAATGCCAAGGACGCGCAGGGTGAGTTGCATAAATGCTGCTCGGCCGACGACGACAATATGGTGCGCGCCGCGGGCGATGGCAAGTTCGGCAATGATGCGACCCTGGGCCTCGTTGTCGGCCGCTACGTAGTAGCCGGGCTCGGAGCAATGGATGTCCAGATGGACGATCGGCACGGGCATCTTGGTCATGGCGGGGTGCCAGTCGGGGGATGCCATGGGCTGAACCATGACGCCGGACATCTGGGTGCCCATAAAGTAGCGCAGGTAATGGTCCTCGAGAATATCGTCGTTATCGGCGTTGGCGATGAGCAAGTCGTAGCCGTGCTTGCGGGCCTCGTTGTGGGCGCCGCTGGCGATTTGGAGCGAAAAGCCGTGATCGAGACGGGGGAGCACCAGGCCAAAGGACTTGGTGGCGCCGCCCGCGAGCTGACGGGCGCTTTGATTGGGCAGGTAGCCAAGGCGATTGATGGTCTCGTTGATGAGCTTGAGGGTCTCGGGGCGCAGCTTTTCGGGGTGGTTGAGCGCGTTGGAGACCGTGCCCAACGAAACTCCGGCCTCGCGCGCGACGTCGCTGATTTTTACCTTTGCCATAGCGGCCCCTTTGATGCGTTTCAAGTACAAGCCAGATTGTAGCATCCCAAACCTACCAAAAAGGGACAGGTTTATTTTGGCAGGTTTTATCTGGGGAAACGCTGTTGCCAACGCGACCACCACGAAGGGGACGGGCACCTTTGTGGTGGTTTAGACCGGCTGGACGTGTGTACATCGGGTGGTATCTAAGTTGAGATACCACTTCTGGTATATTAGCTTGCGCTTGCGTGAGTACAATACTCGAACGTTGTACGTCTCAGCGCCCCTTGTGCGTGGACGTCTTGCAGTCACGCGAACGAAGGGATTTATCTTATGTGCGGAATCGTCGGCTACACCGGCTCTGATATTGCAAAGAACATCCTGGTCACGGGCCTCAAGCGTATGGAGTATCGCGGCTATGACTCCTCGGGCGTCGCGCTCGAGGTGGGCGAGGGCGCCGCGGCGCACCTCGACGTCATCCGCCGCGTGGGCAAGGTCGCGGGCCTGGAGAGCGAGCTTTCCAACATCGACAGCGACGCTACCTGCGGTATCGGCCACACCCGTTGGGCCACCCACGGCAAGCCCTCCGTCGTTAACGCTCACCCCCACACCAGCTGCGACGGTCGTATCGCCATCGTCCACAACGGCATCATCGAGAACTTCGCCGAGCTGCGCGAAGAGCTGGAGGGCCGCGGCCACCACTTTAAGAGCGAGACCGATACCGAGGTCTTCGCGCATCTGATCGAAGAGGCTTATGCCGAGACGCACGACCTGATGGCCTCCGTGCGCGAGGCTTGCACCCACGTGGTCGGTGCCTATGGTCTGGCCGCCGTGTGCGCTGACGAGCCCGGCGTGATCGCCGTGGCCCGCAAGGATTCCCCGATCGTGGTCGGCGCGGGCGAGACCGGCGCCTATGTCGCCTCCGATGTCATCGCGCTCATCGACGCCACCCGCGATGTCGTGGTGCTCGAGGACGGTCAGTTTGCCAAGCTCACGCCCGCAGGCGTCGAGTATACCGACGAGGCCGGCAACGTTATCGAGCCCAAGGTCACCCACATCGACTGGGACCTGGACATGGCAGAAAAGGGCGGTTATCCCGACTTTATGCTCAAGGAAATCCACGAGCAGCCGCGCGTCGTGCGCGACACGCTGGTCGGTCGTATGACGCCGGCCGGCGAGCTTGACATCGACGAACTGGGCCTTTCGCTCGAGGAACTCAACGACATCGACCGCGTCTACGTGATCGCTTGCGGCACTAGCTATCACGCTGGCCTCATTGCTAAGAATCTCATTGAGGGCTGGGCTCGCATCCCGACCGAGGTGGAGGCGGCCAGCGAGTTCCGTTACCGCAATCCCATCATTACGCCGACGACGCTTGTCGTTGCCGTGTCCCAGTCGGGCGAGACGGCCGATACCCTTGCCGCCATTCGCGACGCGCGCATCAAGGGTGCCAAGGTCTTCGGCATCACCAACGTGGTGGGCAGCCCCGTGGCGCGTGAGAGCGACGGCGTCATCTACACCAAGGCCAACAAGGAGATCGCGGTCGCCTCGACCAAGAGCTTCATCGGCCAGGTCGTGAGCCTTACGCTTTTGGCCCTGCTGCTGGCGCAGGTCAAGTACCGCTTGACCACCAAGCAGGCGCGTATGTTGTTCCGCGAGCTTTCCGATACGGCCGAGCAGATCCAGTGGATTTTGGATACCCAGACCGAGGCCGTGCATGAGGCCGCCCTGCTGTGCAAGGACGCGCAGTCGGCGCTGTTCGTGGGCCGTGGCATGGGTGCCGCTATTTCCTACGAGGGCGCGCTCAAGCTCAAAGAGGTCAGCTACCTGCACGCCGAGGCCTACGCCGCCGGCGAGATGAAGCACGGCCCCATTGCCCTGATCGACCCGGGCTTCCCTGTCATCGCTGTGGCCACCAAGAGTGCCACCTACGACAAGACCGTGTCGAACCTTATGGAGTGCAAGGCGCGCGGTGCCAAGGTCATCGTCGTTGCCACCGAGGGCGACGAGGAGATCAACAAGATCGCCGACTGCATCATCCGCGTGCCGGCAGTCCGCGACGTGTTCAGCCCCATCACGGCGAGCGTCCCGCTGCAGCTGCTCGCCCGTGAGGTGGCCATCCTGCGCGGCTGCGACGTCGACCAGCCCCGTAACCTGGCCAAGAGCGTCACGGTAGAGTAGTTGGTTCCGCCGTTCTAGCGACTAAGGCCCGGCTCCGCATCAAGACGGAGCCGGGCCTTTTCTGCATTTGCCCAGATAAAACCTGCCAAAATAAACCTGTCCCTTTTTGGCAGGTTAGCGGAGCTTACTGGTCTCAAAGTACTCGGGGAACTGGTCCAGAACCTCGGTCTGGTTGCGGAACATCATATGCAGGTGCTTGCTGACCAAAAAGCTCGCTTCGATGGGGTCGCGACCGGCGATAGCGCGGCGAATCTGCTTGTGTTCGTTCACGATGTCCTGATTGTCGAGAACTTGCGTGGCGGCGCGCAGCCAGCGGAAGCGCTCCAGATCGGCATTGGTCTCTTCGAGCCACGACCACACGGTGCTGCGACATGCGATGCTAAAAATCATGTGATGCATGAGGTTGTCGCTCAAAAAGAAGCCGATGCGATCCTCTTCGGCCATGGCCTTTTCCTGCAGCACGATGGCGCGGTCGAGCTGCTCGATGCCGGCCGACGTGGCGCGCGCACAGCACTCCACAATCACCTGCTTTTCCAGATGCTCGCGGATGTAACAGGCACTCTCGGCAAGGGTGAGGTTGATGGGTGAGACGTAGGTGCCGCTTTGGGGCACGGTGCGCACCAGGCCCTCTTGCGCCAGACGCACCAGTGCCTCGCGCACAGGGGTGCGCCCCATATCCAGGTCGTCGCAAAGTTGCTTGACGCCCAGCTTTTCGCCCGGCTTGTAGTCCAGGTAGACGATTTTGCGTCGAATGGTGTGGTAGGACTGGTCCTGTAGACTCGTTTCCTGCTCGCCGACGTGCATCGATTCTTCCATAGCGCCTCGCAACTGTTCTATCAAACTCATATGTCAGTTGTTAATTATGCCGCGAATCAGCTCTCCGCGGTGGGTAATTCGGCTGTTGCCTGAGAACTATTGCGGCATCTTAGTCTGTGTTTGCGCAAGGCTGCGCTCAATGTTGCCGTATCATAAGCCGTCGCAAACGTGAAATAGAAAGAAGGAATCCCATATGCAACTGGCAAATATCGTACGCGAGCGCTGGAAGGGCGTCTTGTTCTGCCTGATCATCGCTATCCCCGCGACGTTGCTCGGCAAGCAGATTGAGGTGGTCGGCGGTCCGGTATTTGCCATCCTCTTTGGCATGGTCCTGGCGCTCGTCTTTCCCAAGAATCGTCGCGAACAGCTCGCCGCCGGCGTTACCTATACGTCCAAAAAAGTCTTGCAGTACGCGGTTATCCTGCTTGGCTTTGGCATGAACCTCTCCCAGATCCTGTCCAAGGGCGCCCAGTCGCTGCCCATTATCGTGGCGACAATCTCGACCTCGCTTGTCATCGCCTTTGTGCTCTGCCGCGTTATGAATGTGCCGGGTAAGATCGCGACGCTTGTGGGTGTGGGTTCGTCGATTTGCGGCGGTTCGGCCATCGCCGCGACCGCACCCGTCATCGATGCCGACGATCGCGAGATTGCCCAGGCCATTTCGGTCATCTTCCTGTTTAACGTTATCGCGGCGCTCGTGTTTCCAACGCTCGGCGGCATGCTCGGGCTGACCAACGAGGGCTTTGGCCTGTTTGCCGGCACCGCCATCAACGACACCTCGTCCGTAACGGCTGCGGCGAGCGCCTGGGACAGCATGCATCCCGGCGCCAATGTGCTCGAGAGCGCCACGGTGGTCAAGCTCACCAGAACGCTGGCCATTATCCCCATCACGTTGGTCCTCGCATGCTGGCAGATGCACCTGGCGCGCAAGGCCGGCGGCGACGCCAAAAGCACGTTCTCCCTCAAACGCGCGTTTCCCATGTTTGTGCTGTTCTTTGTGCTGGCGAGCGTGATCACTACGGTGCTTCAGCTTCCTGCATCCATTACGGCGCCCATCAAGGAGTTGTCGAAGTTCTTTATCGTGATGGCCATGGCGGCTATTGGTTTTAATACCGATATTGTCGAGCTGGTCAAAAAGGGCGGCAAGCCCATCGCGCTGGGCTTTTGCTGCTGGATTGGCATTGCGTGCATGAGTTTGGGAATGCAGCACGTGCTGGGAATCTGGTAGAGAAGTAGCTTATTTGCGTGCTGCGTGCTGGTGACCGCATTCTCACGGTGGAGCGATAGGAGCTCTTGCGGGTATGGCTTGTCCGCAGGTTTATAAGTCCCGAAGAGCTCTTATCGCCCCGCCAGGATGGCGATGCGGGGCAACACCTATACTCGCAGGACGGCGCTTTCTGCCCTATAGTGTTTGGTGAGCAATATCGTTCAATTTTGAAACACTTGGTCGTGCGACCGTCGGCGGTTGCACGTCGCTGCGGACGGGGGCAAATCATGGATAGCGATGCCAAGCTGAACATCTTGACCGAGGCCCTGGCTGCTGCCGGGGCATCGGCATTGGCAATCGATGCGCGTGGGGACGTCGCGATCTCGACCATGAATGACGCGGCACTTGAGCGGGATGTGGCGGCTTTTGTCGCTGAGCGCCTCGACCGTATAGGAGACGGCGCGCGTCTGGTTATGGGGCGTGCGGGTACGCGCCTGAGTCTAACCGTTCGCCCCACCGACAAAGAGGGCGGGGGCCTTTGGGTCGTCGTGGTCCGCGAGGTGCGCGGCGCCGCGGCGCATGCGGGCATCGAGTGGCTCAACGCCGACGAAGTTGAGGCCCGCTACGAATCGAGCGCGTACGGCATCGTTGAGGGTGCCGCTGCGGTGGCTGCGCCGGTTGCAGAGAGTTACGCGCGCGGTGTGCCCCTTATGCTCGAGGGCGAGCTGGGAGCGGGTCAGGTCGAGATCGCCAAGCGCCTCTATCTGGACGGTCCTTTTGCCGATCAGCCCTTTGTTTCCGTCGCGCTCGATGAACTCACCGAGCGCGGTTGGCGCCACGTGCTCAAAAGCGCCGAATCGCCGTTGTTCCAAACGGGGCTGACCCTTTGCATTGAGGGCTGGAATGCGGTTGGCCCTCAGCGCCTCCGCGAGCTCGTTTCCACGATGGCCGACACCGCGTTGGCGACGCGCTGCCATGTGGTGCTGACAGCGAATGACATGCCGGGCGGCGGCGAAAGTGATCAAGCCGCCTTTGTGACCGAGCGCTTCGCCTGTGCGGTGAGCGTGGCGCCGGCAATCGCCGAGCAGGGAGCCGCGTCGACGAAGGCTGCGCGCTATTTGGAATATCTCGCTGATGCATTTGGGACGGCAGCGCCCACGCTGTCTGCCGCGGCGACGAAGACGCTCGATGCTTACCGCTGGCCGCGCAATTATCTGCAGCTCCGCGAGGTCTCGGAACGACTGTATATATTGGTGGGGGCGGGCACGGTGGACCGCGCTGTGGCGGAGGAAGTGCTCGCCCAAGAGGACGTGATTAAGACCGCAACCTTTGGCGCCCCGACACTCGAAAGCGACCTGTATATCCTGCGACCGCTGGCCGATACCGAGCGAGATATCGCGCATCTGGTTGTAGACCATCTCCACGGCAACCGAACCCGTGCGGCGGAGGTGCTGGGCATAAGCCGTACAACGCTGTGGCGCTTGCTGAAGGACGATGACCGTTGAGCGAGGCGCCCGTGACCGCGCGCGACGCGTGTGCTACAGTCCAAAGCGTTATTGTTTCGATTTGGTTACGGCGTGCGAGGGCATATGGCTGAGACTTCAAAACCGAGCCGCAGAAGGCGGAGTGCCGCGCCGGTCAACCGACGCACGACATCGGTGACGTGGGGTAAACACGCCTCGGGGTTTGATGGCTCGTTCAAGCGCACTAAATACGGCTATCCTTCGGCAAGCGCCCGCTTGGCAATGCAGGCAGAGTCCTCACTGTGGGGCCGCAAACGCGTGGTGGGCTCAAAGCTCAAGCACGACGGAACGCTCGGTTATATTAGCCGCGGGGCGGCTCGCCGCAGCGGACTCAATCCGGCTGGTTGGCACCGTTATGTTCCGATCGCGGTCGTCGTTGCAGTGATCGTCATCGCACTCGCTGCGCTTGGCTACGCCGGCGGTGGCGCCAACTTGGACGCAGTGTTTAAATCGTCCGAGCTCGCGCATGCAGGCACAGAAGTTGTCGAGGGCGCGCAGACCCAGACAGGCGTCGCGCCCCAGCGCGGCATCGTCGCGGCGGCCTCCACCATCGCCGATGCGCAAAAGGACGAGGACGAACAAGGCGACGGTGCCGAAACGACTCACACGAACGAAACGACGACAACGGCGACGTCAATATAAGTTGCGAGTGGGGTAGCTAAAATAGCCCCGTCCAAAATTAGCTACCCCCGCTGACGCTCCTGGGTTACCTTACGTAGACGACGTTGTCGCGGCGCGGCTTTGCCTCGGGTAGCGTGTCCTCGGCGTAGCCAAGAATGCAGTTACCGACACCGCGCAGGCTGCCGTCGGCGGGCAGGCCCCAGCTGGCCAGCAGCTCCAAGCCCTCGGGCGAGTCGAAGACCTCATGCGCGCGGTGAATCCAGCACGAATCGACACCCAGTGCATAGGCGGCGTTGAGCAAGTTGCCCATGGCGAGCGAGCCGTCTTCCAGATGTGTGGGCACGCTGCGGTCGACCAGCACCACCACAACGGTCTTGGCGCCATAGAAGGGGTCGCTGTTGCTGTCCATGACCTGGGCGTTGAGCTGTGAGAGACGCTCGACGGTCGCGGGGTCGGTGACGGCGACAAACGTCACCGGCTGGCGGCCCATGCCGCTCGGTGCATATTGGCCGGCTTCGATAATACGTGCAAGCTTTTCGGCCTCGACGGGACGATCGCTGTAGTTGCGGCAGCTGCGGCGGTGAATGAGTGCTTCGATAGTCTCCATGGTGTCTCCTTGCGGTGGCGTTGCAGATGCCCCGTTCATACCCGTCGGGCTTAAACGATAGACGGTCAATTGCCCGGCCAAAAGGATAGATTCCAATTGGGAAAGTAGGTTTGCATAAAAGTACCTTCAGAATGTGACAAACAAATGGGATGGTTAAACGTTTTATCCCGTCTACCCTGCGGTTTTTTACCACTTGCCTAAATGACGAACGCATAACCTCTGATAAAGGTTTTACTGAAGGAGTACCAACGTTTATCAATGCGCCGTGGTGGCGCCGGGCCAGGAGGTAACATCATGTTCCAGGCTGGAGATGTCGTCGAGACCGATTTTGAAGGATTTCTGAAGCTGCTGCGTTCCAAGACGCGCGCTTTCGTGTCGATCAACGATCACGAGTACTACATCACGCACACCGATGGCTATTGGCGTGTTCAGGATTGCGAGGCCCTCAACGACAAGGGCCACTTTACTGACTGCTCCGAGCTGGTCAACACGGTCTGCGAGGTCGTCGAGCTGCCGTGGATTGCCGGCAAGAGCCTGCATGACAGCTTCTCGGGCGCTACGGTCTATGAGGCCGTCGCCGCTTAACAGGCGATAAAACCCGATTTTCACGTGACCGCTGGCGCCGCCCCCGCGCCGGCGGTCTTTTTCTGCCGATAGGCCATAAAAATGCACGCATTTGCGGAGAGCCTGTTGACGATAGTCAAAACTCGGACTAATCTAGAGACACATAATTGGTCAAAAATCGGACAATCGAATGGTGGGATAGATGAATAGTGCGGTTACACTGGTCGACTTCGACCGGTTGCTCAATGGACTCGACCATATCTATTCGGAGTTCTCGCGTGCCTGCGGCCTTTCGGACTGCGCTTACTGGATGCTCGTCGATACCAGCACGGCGGGCGGCAGTATTGCCGTAAGCCGTCTGACAAGCGAATGGTTCTACAGCAAACAGACCATCAACTCGGCAATTAAAACCTTGACGGCGCGGGGCTTCGCAACGTTGGAGTTTGCCGAAGGCAGTCGTAAGAACAAGGTTGTGAGTCTGACCGAAGAGGGCAGGCGATTTGCCGAGCGTTATGCGCTGCCGGCACTCAAGGCCGAGCAGCGAGCCTTTGGCGCGCTTGAGCCATGTGAGCAGCGCGAGATTATGCGCTTGATCGGCAAATTCTCTCAGGTGCTCGGCGATGAGTGCGATGCCTTTAAGCGGCATATCGCTGCCGAGAGCCAGGCCGAGAATCAAGGTGAGGGGGAGTCGTGCGACTGTTAATGAGGTTTCTAAAGCCATATCGAGGGCTTGTCGCAGTGACGCTGCTGGTGCTGCTGGTGGATAACGTCGGTACGCTGTTGGTTCCCACGATGCTGGCGAACATGGTCAACACCGGTATTACCACGGGCGATGTCGACTACATTTTACGCAACGGCCTATACATGTTTATCGCGACCAGCATGGCTAGCGGCGGCACGGTGCTGGGCTGCTATCTTTCGGCGCGCCTGGCCGCCAACGTGGCTTGCGATATCCGCAATGCCGTGTACGACAAATCGCTCGAGCTCGCGGCCAGCGATTTTGAGCGCTTTGGCACCGGATCGATGATCACGCGCTCGCTCAACGACATCAACGTGATTCAGCAGGCGATTCTGCAGACGATTCAGCTGGTGCTGCCGGTGCCGTTTTTGGCTGTGGCGGGAATCATCTTCGCTTGGTTTATCGATCCTGCCATGGGCACGCTTCTGGGCGTGGTGGTTGCGATCGTGCTGGTGGCGGCGGTCTTTACGGTGGCTAACGCCGCGCCGATTTTTATGCGCCTTCAGAGCTTTATCGACCGCATGAACGTGGTGCTGCGCGAGAACATCGTGGGCGTGCGCGTCATCCGTGCTTTCAATAAGGAGCGCCACGAGGAGCAGCGCCTGGACGAGGTATTTAGCGATTACGCAGTCAACGCCATCAAGGTTAACCACCTGTTTGTGGGTCTCGACAGCTCCACCTTCTTTTTGATGAACATCGCCGAGGTGGCGGTGCTGTGGGTTGGCGGCAACCGCGTGGGCGCCCACGCCATGCAGATCGCGAGCATCTCGGCGGTGCTGGAGTACGCGCTTCTGATCCTGTTCTTTGTGATGATGGCGCAGATGGTGGTGCTGACGCTTCCGCGTGCCGCGGCATGCCTAAGCCGTGCACAGCAAGTGCTGGAGATTGAGCCGAGCATCGTCGATGGCCAGCGTACGCTTGATGCGGCCGCGTCCGACTCAAAGGACGGGGCCGATGCGGTCGCCGTGTTCGATCACATGTCGTTTCGCTTTGACGATGCCGACGAGGACACCCTGTGCGACCTGAGCTTTGCCTGTCGCCGCGGTCAGACGACTGCGATCGTCGGCTCGACGGGTTCGGGTAAGTCGACGGTGACAAAGCTTCTGCTGCGCTTCCACGATGCCACCAAGGGCGCCATTCGCCTGGACGGCGTCGATCTGCGCGAGCTTTCGCAAGATGAGATCCGTGGACACATCGCCTATGTGCCGCAGAAGGCGTGGCTGTTCTCGGGCACCGTGGCAAGTAATCTGCGCTTTGGCAACGAGGACGCGATCGAGGCGGACATGCTTCACGCGCTTGAGGTTGCCCAGAGCACCTTTGTGCTCGATCAGCCGCGGGGGCTCGATACCCCGGTTGCCCAGGGCGGTACGAACTTTTCGGGCGGCCAGCGCCAGCGCCTGGCCATTGCTCGCGCGCTCATGAAGCGCGCCGACCTGTATATCTTCGACGACAGTTTTTCTGCTCTGGACTTTAAGACCGATGCGGCCCTGCGCCATGCGTTGCAAGATGAGACGCGTGACGCTGCGGTGCTCATCATCGCGCAGCGCATCTCGACGATCTTGCATGCCGACCAGATTGTCGTGCTCAAGGACGGCGAGGTTGTGGGCTTGGGCACGCATGGCGAGCTTATGGAAACCTGCGAGGTGTACCGCGCCATCGCGGAATCGCAAATGAAGGGAGGTGAGTAGCATGGCCGAGGAGCTCAAGAAGCAGGGCGGCGTTGATGACGCCGTTGCCGCGGGACTGGTTGAGGAAACGGCTGCCGTAGCACCCGAGCTGGACGAGGCCGCCAAGGCTGCAGCCGAGCGCGAGGCTCGCCGCCAAGCGCTCTACGAGGAAAACGAACGCGCCGAGGACGAGCGCGCCCGCGCCGAGGCAGAGCGCATGCGCGATGTGGACGACGAGGACGAGGACGAGAAACCCCGCGACACCTGGGCGACGGTGCGCCGCCTGTGGAGCGAGGCTGCCGGCGACCATTGGCGCTTCTATATCGTGTTCGCGAGCATTGTGTTCTACGCCATCTTTAACACCGCTGCGCCGGCATATAGCGCCCGCGTGATCGATGAGCTGTGGGGCCACATTCAGGTGGCGTTTGCCAACGGGACCACCTTCAACATCACTTGGGAGAACTGCGGCAAGACCATCTTCGTCTACTTTATGATCTGGACTGCCGCTGCCTCGTTCTATGCGCTCCAGAGCTTTTTGATGTCGAGCGTCGCTGAGCGCCTCAATCTGCGCCTGCGCAACCGCATCGCGCAAAAGCTCAACCGTCTGCCGCTCGCCTACTTTGACGCGCATCGCCCCGGCGAAGTGGTCAGTCGCGCGACCAACGACTTGGACAAGATGTCCGAGAGTATGCAGCGCGGACTGCTGCAGCTGCTGGTGTCGATCGGCACCGTGGTGGGCGCCGTGAGCGTGATGTTCGTGTTTAGCGTGCCGCTCACGCTCGTCTTTTTGTTCTTTATGGCGCTGTCGCTGCTGATGACCAAAGTGGTCTCGCGTCGCACACATGACGTGACCGGCGAGCGCCAGGAGTGGGTGTCCAAAATCACGAGCGCGGTTGAGGAAGGCTATTCGGGCCGTTTGGTGATTCGCGCGTTTAACCGCGAGCGTCAGAGTTCTGCCGAAGTGCATGAGGCCTCGAGGGAGCTAGCGCGCGTGAGTACCAAGGCCGACTTTATGATCAATGCCGTCGGCCCTGCGGTGCGCTTTATCGGCCGTTTGGCGCAGATCGTGATCGCGCTGGTGGGCTGCAGCATGCTGGTTGCCGGTCACATGACCGTCGGCGTGTTCCAGGCGTTCTTTCAGTTTATCTACGAGGCGTCCGAACCCATGACGCAGCTGTCGTTTACCTTTAACTCGCTGCAGAGCGCGCTGGCGAGTGCGGAGCGCGTGTTCGACCTGCTCGATGAGCCCGAGATGGAAGCCGATCCGCTGCCGGACGAGGCCGCCAAGCTGCCGGGTCGCGTGGAGGGCCGCGTCGCCTTTGAGCACGTGCGTTTTGGCTACTCGCCCGACAAGCCGCTTATGCACGACGTTTCGTTTACCGCCGAGCCGGGCCAGAAAATTGCCGTGGTGGGAACCACGGGCGCAGGCAAGACGACGCTCATCAACCTGCTCATGCGCTTCTACGAGATCGACGGCGGCCGCATTACGCTCGACGGCGTGGACACGAGCCGTATGAATCGTGGCGAGCTGCGCCAGCAGTTTGGCATGGTGTTGCAGGATGCCTGGCTGTTCGACGGCACGATTGCCGAGAACATCGCCTACGGCTGCCCCGAGGCAACGCGCGAGGAGATTGTTGCGGCTGCGCGCGCCGCCCAGGTTGACTTCTTTGTGCGCACCATGCCGCAGGGCTACGACACGCGCGTGGCCAACGATGCCGAAAGCATCAGCCAGGGCCAGCGTCAGCTGCTGACCATCGCACGCGTGCTGCTCAACAACCCGGCGATTCTCATCCTGGACGAGGCGACCTCAAGCGTGGACACGCGTACCGAGCTTGCCATCGGCCGTGCCATGGACGCGCTTATGCGCGGGCGCACGAGCTTTGTGATCGCGCATCGCCTGTCGACGATCGTGGACGCCGACCTGATCTTGGTCATGGACCACGGCAACATTATCGAGCAGGGCACGCATAAGGAGCTGCTCGCAGCCGAGGGCGCTTATGCCGACCTCTATCTGAGTCAGTTCGCATAATGTGACAAAGGGACAGTCCCGCATGTCACATCAAAAAGAAAGGCGCGCCGGGGATGAATTCCCTGGCGCGCCTTTTGCGTTGATGCCGATGTCGTTTTGTGTCGCTTGCGTTCCTAGCGCTCATCCACGAGCTTGGCGATGAGGGCCTTGAGCTCGGCCACCTCTCGCTCGAGTTCCTTGACGCGGCGGGCGTTCTCGGTGATGCCTTGGCGGTTGAGGGCACTCTGCTCGGCGGCGTCATCGGGCATGTACTCGCGATGCTGCTTGGCGTCGAAACTCTCCTCGAACACACGGCAGCCGTTGCGCTTGATGATGCGTCCCGGCACGCCCACGACGGTGCAGTTGTCGGGCACGTCCTTGACGACAACCGAGTTGCCGCCGATTTTGACGTTGTTGCCGATGCGGATGTTGCCGAGCACCTTGGCGCCCGTGCCCACGGTGACGTTATCGCCGAGCGTTGGGTGGCGTTTGCCGGTCTCGTTGCCGGTGCCGCCGAGCGTAACGCCCTGGTAGAGCACGCAGTTGTCACCCACAATGGTGGTCTCGCCGATGACGACGCCCATGGCGTGGTCGATAAAGAAGTGCTTGCCGATCTGTGCGGCGGGATGAATCTCGACGCCGGTGATGTGGCGGGTGATTTGCGAGAGCACGCGGGCGAGCGAGCGATGACCGTGCTCCCAGAGCCAGTGCTCGGGCACGTGGTTCCACTTGGCGTGCAGGCCAGGATAGGAAAGGAAGATGACCAGACCGTTTTGCGCGGCGGGGTCCTGCGCTTGGACGGTTTTGATGTCCTCGCGAATGGTATTGATAAAGCTCACCGGCCGCCCTCCCTTAGCGCCATGGCAATGCGATTCAATAAAGTATAGCGATTCGCTAGGGATTAGGAAGAACAATCTTGGCGGCATTGCGCAACAGGTGTCAGTTATGCAAACTTGCTGGTAATGGAGTCATGCTTTTGTGGGGTTGCGCACGAGGGGGCGCAGCAACCGTATACTGGTCAACTTGGACGTATCCGCGCCCACAACTGAGAGGTTTTACTTCATGGGTTTCATCAATTTTATCGCCGAGCTGCTCAAAGACCCGCGCACCGCGATTGCCAGCTGGATTGCCGCCGGCCCGCTTATGGCCTACGGCTGCGTGTTCCTCATTATCTTCATTGAGACAGGCGTGGTGTTCTTCCCGTTCCTCCCCGGCGATTCGCTACTGTTTGCCTCGGGTTTCTTTGCCCACAACGGCGGCTTTAACATCGTGGCTCTGCTGGCCGTCGCATGGGCTGCTGCCATCCTGGGTGACCAGTGCAACTTTATGATCGGTCACTTCTTTGGCAAAAAGATCATCGCTTCGGGCAAGGTCAAGGCCATGACGCCCGAGCGCATCAAAAAGTCCGAGGATTTCTTGGACAAGTGGGGTCACCTGGCCATCTTCCTGGGTCGCTTCTTCCCGTTTATCCGCACCTTTGTGCCCTTTATCGCCGGCATGGGCGGCATGCACTGGCGCAATTTTGTCATCTTTAACGTTCTGGGCGGCATTACCTGGTCGACGCTCTTTACACTGCTGGGCTACTTCTTTGGCGGCATCCCCTTTGTGCAGGAGCACTTTGAGTTGCTGATCGTCGGCATCGTTGCCGTGTCGATCATCCCGACCGTGGTCGGTCTGGTTAAGGCTAAGCTGGGCAAAAAGAACGCGTAGCTCGAGCCAGCGCGCAAACCGTGCAGTTGAGGTCCGTCACCGCTTACGGTGGCGGGCCTCTTTAGTTTCGGTCAAATGAAAATACTTTACTTAGTTAAAGAAAAGCGTTTTATCCGACGCGCGTGCGGAGTACAATCTCGTGCATGCGAATCGACGTGCCATCGGCTTTGATGCTGTTCGCGTGTCCCGTCCGGCTCTACGCTCCGGGCGTGCGACGTTGCGACGCGGTCGGCCTCGGTCCTTGCGTGCGGGTTCGCGAGTATGCAACTGTGTATGTAAGGAGCGACATATGACTGTCGAGAAGAAGGATATCGATTGGGGTAGCCTCGGCTTTGGCTACATGAAGACCGATTACAGCTACGAGGCCCATTGGAAGGACGGCGAGTGGGACGAGGGCGGCCTGACCACCGACCACACCCTGCATGTCTCCGAGTGCGGCGGCATCTTCCATTACTGTCAGGAGGTCTTTGAGGGCCTGAAGGCCTACACCGCCGAGGACGGCAGCATCGTCTGCTTCCGTCCCGACATGAACGCCGAGCGCATGTACAACTCTGCGCAGCGCCTCGAGATGCCCCCGTTCCCCAAGGATAAGTTCGTTGAGGCCGTCAAGCAGGTCGTCTCTGCCAACGCCGCCTGGGTTCCGCCCTTCGGTTCTGGCGCGACCCTGTACGTGCGTCCGTTTATGATCGGCTCCGGTGACGTGATCGGCGTGGCTCCCGCTCCTGAGTACACGTTCCGTATTCTCGTGACCCCGGTCGGTCCGTACTTTAAGGGTGGCCTTAAGCCCGTCAAGCTGCGCGTTTCCGAGTATGACCGTGCGGCACCTCACGGCACCGGCAACATCAAGGCCGGCCTGAACTACGCCATGTCCCTCAAGCCCACGATGGAGGCCCATCGCGAGGGCTATGCCGAGAACCTGTATCTCGACTCCGAGTCCCGCACCTATGTCGAGGAGACCGGCGGCGCCAACGTCCTGTTCGTGAAGGAGGACGGCACGCTCGTCGTTCCGCAGTCGCACACCGACTCCATCCTGCCCTCTATCACCCGTCGTTCGCTCGTTCAGGTCGCTCAGGACCTGGGCATGACCGTTGACCAGCGTCCCGTCGAGTGGGCCGAGGTCAAGGCCGGTACCTTTGTGGAGTGCGGCCTGTGCGGCACCGCTGCCGTCATCTCCCCGGTTGGCGAGATCGACAACAAGGTCTATGGCGCCGACGAGACCGTGACCTTCCCGGCTGGCTACACCGAGATCGGCCCCGTGATGAAGAAGCTCCGCGAGACTCTGACCGGCATCCAGTCTGGTGCTGTCGAGGACAAGCACAACTGGGTTTACACCGTCGCGTAAGCTGTCTTAGCTGTCCGGCCCGAGGGCGACCTTCCTTTCCGGTGCGTCCTCGGACATGAAAGAACCCCCGCTGCGCACTACGTGCGGCGGGGGTTCTTTCGTCCTGCGGAGTGCGCCGGAAAGGAAGGCCGCGCTTTTGTTTTGGTTCGCGCCATGTGGGGGTGGCGGCGACGTGCATTTTTGCGAGTATTCTGCAATCGAAGGCCCCTGCATACCGACCTCGGGCAAAAAATCGGGATTTCTCGATGTTTTCTACGGATGATGGGCGGGGTTATGGGCTGACAGCGTTTGATTTGCAGGGACATTCGCGGTCTTTGGCATTTATCGTGGCGCCCGAAGCTCTTGGTTATGTTGAATACTCCTGAAAATGCACGGCGCTTAGAGGGGGACCTTTGCAAAAAAAGAAACCGCCCCGTCGAAGTATGCATTCGACGGGGCGGTTTATGCATTTGGCCGATTAAGGATGCGCTGCCAAACTACTAGAACTTTACGGTCGGGGCCTGGCGGGCTGCTTCGGCGGCCTCGAAGCCCTGGCGCTCCTTAAACTGGAAGATGCCGGCAAAGATGACAGCCGGGAACGTCTGAATGGCGTTATTGTAGCTGAGCACGCAGTCGTTGTAGCTCTGGCGTGCATAGCTAATCTTGTTCTCGGTATCCTCGAGCGATGCCTGCAGCTGCGTAAAGTTGGTGTTTGCCTTAAGGTCGGGGTAGGCCTCGGCCACGGCAAAGAGCTGGCGCAGCGCACCGGTCAGCACGTTGTCGGCTTCCATCTTGGCCTCGGGCGTGGTGGCCTTGACGGCGGTGTTACGCGCGCTGATCACGGCGGAGAGCGTCTCCTGCTCGTGCTTGGCGTAGCCCTTGACGGTCTCGACCAGGTTGGGGATCAGGTCGTTGCGGCGCTGCAACTGCGTATCGATGTTCTGCCAGGCGTTATCGATGCGGTTACGCTTGGTGACCATGTTGTTGTAGATGCCGGCGATGGCGCAGACAATCACAATGACAACAACGATGCCGATGATGACGGTAATCATGATGTCTCCGTTTCGAATGGCCGCGGCGGCATGCGCCAGCTGCCGTTGGTATAACGCTACTAGTATACCCGCAACGTTTTACCGTGCCGAACTTTCCGGTAAGCGTTGTGTTTTCGGCGGGGCCGGCACCGGGGCAAAGCGCGCGAGGTACAGGTGTAAGATATGCGACAGATTGACGAGTGTTGTCTTTGCCCTGAGGATGGCGATACCAGTGGACCTTCGCATTAAGAAAACCTACCGCGCCCTGTTCGATGCCTTCACCGAGCTTCTCGAGGAGCATCGTTTTGAGGACCTGACGGTTGCCATGCTGTGCGAGCGCGCCATGATTCGCCGCACGACGTTCTATAAGCACTTTCGCGACAAGAATGATTACTTTGCCTTTTATATCGATGAGCTTATGTCGGGTTTGCCGCAAAAGCGGGTTGGCGAGGGCGGCACGGTGTCGGCCGACGACGTGCGCGTGCTTCGCCACGAGGTGTTCACCGACGCCATGGACCTGATTCTGGCCCATGAGCAGCTCATGGACAACATTTTGGCGAGCAGCATGTCGGGCATGCTGACCAGCATGATTTGCGATCGCATTGCCCGCTCTATCCGCGAGCGTGTGATGAGTGCGCTAGACGAGGACGCGCTTGCGCCCGTGTCGCTCGACACGACGGCTGAGTTTGTCGCCGGCGGCATTATTCGGCTCTTTACTATGTGGTGGGAATCGGGTCACGATCTGGAGCGTCGCTCCGAGATGGCCGACGTTGTCGATGCACTGTTCGAGCGGACCATGACGCCGGTGCATCACTAAAAGTGGCGGAGAGAGGGGGATTCGAACCCCCGGAACGCTCTCGCGCTCAACGGTTTTCAAGACCGCCGCATTCAACCGCTCTGCCATCTCTCCGTGAGTCGTAATGATAGCATCGTTTTGGATTTGCAACAGGGAAGGCGAACGATGACGAGCACCGAAATCGACGAGAAGTTCATGCGCGAGGCGCTGGCGGAGGCGCGTGCCGCCGCGGCGGTGGGCGAAGTGCCGATCGGTGCCGTAGTGGTGCGCGCGGGTGAGATCGTCGCGCGGGCGCATAATCGCCGCGAGCTCGACCAGGACCCTTCGGCGCATGCCGAGTTTGCGGCCCTATGCGCCGCCGCTCAGTCGCTTGGACGCTGGCGCCTTTCCGATTGTACGGTCTACGTGACGCTCGAGCCCTGCTGCATGTGCGCGGGGCTTATGGTTAACGCGCGCGTGGGGCGCTGCGTGTACGGCGCGGCCGATGCTAAAGCGGGCGCTCTGGGGTCGCTATACGACCTCAATGCCGATTCGCGCCTGAATCATCGGTTTAATGTGACCGCCGGCGTGCTGGCAGACGAGTGCCGCGCGGTGCTAAGCGGTTATTTTAGTGGGCTGCGTGGCGCCGATGGTGCTGGCTGCGGTTGTGGGGCCGATCTTGAGGCGCATACCGCTCATGCCGAGGCGCTCGCGTGTGCTGGTGAGGATGCTGGCAGGGCGGTTGACTTTGGTCCCGCGTGCCGCCGGCCCCGCCGCGTGCTGCTGGCGATCGACTCCTTTAAGGGCAGCGTGTCGAGTGTGCAGGCGGAGGCGGCGGTTGCCGAAGGCGTGCGCCGCGTTTGGCCCGATGCCGAGGTGTGCACATTGCCGCTGGCAGATGGTGGCGAGGGAACACTCGATGCCGTTGTCGCGTGCGGCGGTGAGATTGTGACCTGCGAGGTGGCAGGCCCCTTGGGCAAGCGCACGTCTGCTCGGATGCTGGTTAATGTCGAGCGCGACTCAGCTGTAATTGAGATGGCCGAGGCGGCCGGCATTGGGTATTCGCCTTGCACGGAGTCGTCGGCGCTGGCTGCTACAACCTATGGCGTGGGCGAGCTCATGCTTCGCGCGGTTCGCAAGGGCGCAAAGACACTCTATATTGGCTTGGGCGGCAGTGCCACCAACGACGGTGGCGCCGGCATGCTGCAGGCGCTGGGCGCGCGTGTGGTCGACGACCAGGGCTGCGATGTCGCCCCCGGTCTTGCCGGCCTTGAGCGGGTGGCGAACGTTGATTTGGCGCCAGCGCTGCAGGCTTTTGATGGCGCTCGCATCGTTGTGCTCTCCGATGTCGAGAATCCGCTCGTAGGGCGTCGCGGCGCGCTTGCGGTGTTTGGCGGGCAGAAGGGCCTGCTGGCGGATGATGCCGAGGCGCTGAGCAGGTACGACAGCTGGATGGTCGGCTATGGTCGCTTGCTCGACGCGGCAATTTTCGAGGCGCGAGCTCAGGGGTTGTTGCGCACACCCGAGGGCGCACGGACATTTGGCTCGGTGCTCGGCGTGCCTGGCGCTGGTGCCGCCGGCGGTCTGGGTGCCGCACTGTTGGCGCTCGGCGCCGAGTTGCGCTCGGGCGTGGAGACAGTGCTCGATCTGATTGGGTTTGACGAGCGCGTGCGTGATGTCGACCTGGTCATAACGGGCGAGGGCAATATGGACGAGCAGTCCGCTGCCGGCAAGGCGCCGGTGGGCGTGGCCCGCCGTGCCAAGCGCTATGGCAAGTCGGTTGTTGCCGTCGTGGGCGGTCGTGCGGATAACTTGGATGTAGTGTATGAGCAGGGCATCGACCTTGTACTGCCGATCTGTCGCAAGCCCATGGACCTGGAGTGGGCACTCGATTTGCAAGAAGCCACAGCCAACCTCATCTGCGCCGGCGAGGCAGCTGCCCAATCCTACGACCTCGCTCGCCTCTAAAACCCATCCCCCCAATAACTTGCGGTGAAATACGGAGTGTTTTTGCCTTTAAGGTGCCAATTCAGTCCGTATTCCACCGCAACTTCGTGAATGGCCATCCGAGGCTGGTCGCCATGGATCTCGAGTCGGACCGTTTGCCATGAAACGTGGCCATCTACTACGTTTAACCGGGCACACCCGACCATCCCGGAATTTGGGAAATTAAAACCGCAGGTAGAGAGCTTGACGATTTTCGAAAAAGCACGCTATGGTTGACCTCTGTGACCAAAACGTAGTAGATATGCCCTTTTCGTGGCGCAGCGTCAGGTCAGTCTTTTTGGGGCTAGGAAAACACCCGTAAAGGTATGTGAATCTGAACAAATCAATCCTGTGCCTTGTGGCGCTCGATGGTGTTGTCTGGGGATCGGAGACTATGCACTTCAGGTGTTGACGCTGTCATTCATGTGCCATTAGTAGATTGCTCTTCGTTCAGTTGTTCGCCAATTAATCCTGCCAATTAATTACCATTTCGGGCGAAGACGTGGATTATCTCCATGATGGGCCTCTTTGGGCATAATGTTGTCTTTAACTGTCCTTAATCAATAGATCGCTCTTGGGAAGAGAAGGCGACACCAGGGGGGGAGAAGGGAATTGGAGAGGAAAGTTTTCGGCGGGGGGGGGGCAGAGAGTCGCTGCTCTCTGCCTTGCGCTGGTTCTCGGCTTCGGATGTTTATCCGTTGGCGCGACGGCCGGTGTCGCATATGCGGCCACGGCATCGCGGGCTGCGTATACTACGGAGGAGTTTGATATTACCCAGGACGGCGTGACCTATTCGTGCGAGACCACGGATAAAGGCACGGCGGAAATCACATGTATTGTTGCCGATGACAGTGTGACCGCGGTGAATGTGCCCGGCTCCATCGAGCGTGGTGGCCAGACCTACAAAGTCACCGAACTTTTTTCTCGTCTGGTATCGTGGCCAAGAACGTTGAGCAGCTGACGCTCCCCGACACGCTCGAAAACGTGCGCGGATGGTATTTCCGGAAGTTCGTAAAGGTCAAGGAGCTCCATATCCCTGGCTCCATCAAGGACTTCAGTTGCACGCTGCAAAACGCCGGCTCGCTCGAAAAACTCTATTTCGATGAGGGCGTCGAGAAGATTAGCGCCAACTCGATGGTCATGGGCTGCAAAAGCCTTTCGGAGATCGATCTCCCCTCCACCCTCAAAATGATTTCGGGCCCGAGCGCCTTCGGGGGGGCTACGGCCCTTACAAGCATCGAGTTTCCAAAAGATGTCGCCTTCGCCGACACCATAACGGGCTTGCTCAAAGGCTGCACGTCTCTGACAAGCGTGTCGTTGCCCGCTTCGGTTACGAAGATCCCCTCGCACATGTTTGACGGATGCACCTCTCTAACGTCCGTCACCGCGCTGAGCGAAATTGAGTCCATCGGGGATGGGGCGTTTCAGAATTGCTCGAGTTTGACCGGCATCGATTTCCCGGGCACATTGACGAGCATCGGATCCTCTGCTTTCCAGGGGTGCGCCAGCCTGGTGAGCGTGCCCAATCTAAGCAAGGTGACAAACATGGGCTGGGGGGCTTTCTACAAGTGCAAAAAGCTGCGGGCGTCCGTGGACCTGTCCTCGCTTCAGAGCGTTCCGGGCTATGCGTTCTGCTACGCGCCGGTTAAGATCGTGGGGCTTTGCGACAGCCTGCAGAGTATCGGTGACTGGGCCTTTATCTGGAGCAACGTCGCCGTCCAGCTTCCCGAGACACTTGAGAAAATTGGCAACTACGCCTTCTTTCGCGGCACGTTGCCGGAGCAGCTTTCCATTCCGGATTCCGTGACTTCCGTTGGCACGGCAGCCTTCTCGGGCGTAGATGGCGTGAAGGATGTGACGATCGGGCGCGGCCTCACCAAAATACCCCGGGACATGTTTGACGGCAGCACGGTTCAAAAGATCACGATCGAAAACAGCAGGGACGACATCACCGGCTCGGAGAACCTCCCGTCCTCTGGCGTCGATATCGTCTACACGCGCGAGCACATCGATGACAGCGTCGGCGATACCGCGAGCGATGACAGCACCAAGACCCTTCAGGATCTGGTCGACGAGGCCCCCGATGGCAAGGAAACCGTCATCACCCTGAAAAAGCACGTGAAGCTCGGCTCCACGCTCACGATTCCTGCCGGGAAGATGATTAAGATCACGTCGGATGAGCCCCATACCATCTTGGCAACAAAGAATGGCGGCGTCTCCGTACTGGTCAATGTTGCCGAGAGGGCATCCCTCGAGCTGTCGGGGAAAGTGTCCCTGAGTGGTCGCTACAACAAGGGCGCCATTATTTCTAGCAAGGGAGCAGTTGTGCTCTCTGACGAGGCCGTTGTGTGCGACGGCGCTGCGAGCACCGTCAATACTGGTGTTGTCGACGTGTCGGGAGACAAGGCTTCGCTTACCATGGCGGGCGGCGTTATCGAGCGGTGCGAACTTAAGGACGCGTATTGCGGCGCTGTCCACGCGAAAGACGGCGCTCATGTTGTCATGAAGGGCGGCGTTATCCGTAAGAACGGAATCGTCGTTACCGGAGACACTAACGGTTATCACCTCACATCTTCTGGCGTCATGTTGGTGGGCAATGCCCGCTTCGACATGAGCGGAGGCAGCATCGAGGGCAACAGCGGCTATCGAGGCAGCGCGGTCCTTGCGTACGGTGAGGGGGAGGGCGATAGCCAAAGAGCCAAGTTCACGATGACTGGTGGTCAGATTTCCGGCAACAGGAGCAGTAAACTGGAGGCGGGGCCCTTAGATCCCTCTGGAGCAGTTCACATTGAGGGCAACGCCGAGTTCACCATGAAGGGTGGAGAGATTGAGAACAACGTTGCGTCTGGCAACGGCAAAGGCGGCGGAGTGTGTGTGGTCGACCTGGGCTGTCAGGGCGGCGAAACAGGGAATACTGCTTTCACCATGCAAGGCGGGTCCATATCTGGCAACTCCGCTTCCGCCGGCGGAGGCGTCTATGCCTATTCGAATGGCGTCACGCTCAGCGCGGGCAAGATCGAGGGTAATACTGCTCGGAGCATGGGCGGCGGCGTGTATAGCGAAGGCAACGAGGTTCATGGCTATAGCACGCTCCGTATCGAAAACGCCCTCGTTGTTGATAACCATGCGGATAAGCAGGGCGGCGGCATGTGGTTCTGCCCGACCGGAGATGCCAAGGTCTACGTCCAGGACGGCGGCCTGATCGCCAAGAACACGGCTGATGAGGCGGGAGACGACTTCGTCTTCACCGGCGCCAAAGACGCCAAATACAAACTGACCTTGGCCAACCGCGCTCCGGGCGGCGGAAAGGTCAGCTGGTACAGAGACGGTGGGCTGTTTAAGCCCTACGGCACTATTGCGGCAACAAACCCCAAAATCCCGCGATTCTCGCCCGATGGCGACAACGGCGATCCCCTGTCCTTTACCGACGCCACGCCGAACGTCGCGCTTAAATCTGTGATGAGCGAGGATGTGTATAACCTCGGCGGCGGCCAGGCGTCGCTGACGATCTCTGGCAATACGGCGCCGTTGGGAGGCGGCATCGGTGCCAACGGCGGTGTTGTCATCGGCAGGTCCGAGAACATCAACATTCCAGTCAAAAAGGTCTGGGAGAACCCTAAGATCCCCCATCCTAATAAGGTCAAAATTAATCTCAAGAACGGCGATACCGTCATCGATTCGATCACCCTGAGCGAGTCTGACGGCTGGGAGGGCGTCTTCTCCAACCTGCCGCAGCGTGACACTTCCGGCTCCGTGATCGCCTACACCGTGGACGAGGTGCCCGTCGAGGGCTATGACTCCGCGGTCACCGGCGACGCCGGGCGCGGCTTCACCGTGACCAACACCTCCACGGCCGAG
>CAJMLY010000028.1 GCA_905214425.1 uncultured bacterium | reverse complement strand
TGCCCTACCGGGAGTAGCCCCGACGGTTGACAAAACTATAGGAACACCCAATGACTAGGTTCCGTACTTGACTTTAACTCTGCTTTAACTGGTACCATCCTCTATGTCTGTAACGCCATATAGACCGAGGGGATAGATCTATGACCGCAACTGCACCCGCAGCACCCGCTAAGGTGTACTTCACCAACCTGCGCACGCATGCTCGCGAGAGCCAGCTCGACAAGCTCAAGCGCCTCATCCGTCACGCCGGAATTGAGCAGATCGACTTTGAGAACAAGTTCGTCGCCATTAAGATTCACTTTGGCGAGCTGGGCAACCTGAGCTTTTTGCGTCCCAACTACGCCCGCGCCGTCGCGGATGTCGTGAAGGAGCTGGGTGGCAAGCCCTTCCTCACCGACTGCAACACGCTCTATGTGGGTAGCCGCAAAAACGCGCTCGAGCACATTGATACCGCCTACCAGAACGGCTTTACCCCGTATGCTACGGGTTGCCAGATCATCATCGCCGACGGCCTCAAGGGCACCGACGAGGCGCTTGT
Source organism: uncultured bacterium (assembly GCA_905214425.1). GTDB lineage: Bacteria > Actinomycetota > Coriobacteriia > Coriobacteriales > Coriobacteriaceae > Collinsella. The sequence continues at coordinate 25,385 of CAJMLY010000028.1, read as the reverse complement.
CCCGGTCGAGGGCGGCGAGTACGTGCACGAGGCCAAGATCGGTCAGGCGCTCATGGATGCCGATATCGTGATCAGCCTCACCCACTTTAAGGGTCATGAGCAGGCCGGCTTTGGCGGTGCCATGAAGAACCTGGGCATGGGCGGCGGCAGTCGCGCCGGCAAGATGGAGCAGCATGCCGCCGGCAAGCCGAACGTCGCGCCCGAGCACTGCGTTGGCTGCCGTGCCTGCGAAAAGATCTGCGCGCACAACGCTATCTCGTTCGACGACACCCGCGAGCGCGAGCTTGCCAGCGGCGCTACTCGCACGGTGCACGTGGCTGCCATCGACCACGATCGCTGCGTGGGCTGCGGACGCTGCATTGCGGCATGCAACCAGGACTGCATCAAGCCCGGCTATGAGGCCGCGGCAGACGTGCTCAACTGCAAGATCGCCGAGTACACCAAGGCCGTTGTCGACGGCCGCCCGAGCTTCCACATCTCGCTCGCCATGGATATCAGCCCCAACTGCGATTGCCATCCCGAAAACGACACGCCTATCGTCAACGATATCGGCATGTTCGCGAGCTTCGACCCGGTCGCCATCGACCAGGCCTGCGCCGATGCCGTCATGGCATCCGAGCCGCTGCCCAACACCGAGCTCACCGATAGCGCGGCCAAGATGGAGCACAATCACGAGCATCTGGAGGGCGAGCAGGCCAAGGATCCCTTCTGCATCACGCATCCCGACACCGACTGGCGCGCGTGCATCGCGCACGCCGAAAAGATCGGCCTGGGCACGAGCAAGTACGAGCTCATCGAGGTCAAGTAGCGTCTAGCTATTGGACAAATCAAGCGTTTTTGTAGCGCAGCGTTAGCAAAAGCCGCCCGTGAGCACAGTGCCCGCGGGCGGCTTTTCGGAAGTGCGGTGAAAAATCGAATACCGCCGACCACAAACCGATTTTTGGCAACAAAACCCCAGACGTTGCTTTTTGCCTAAAAATTCTTGTCGAGGAAGTTGTCGACCGTGTTCCAGTAGAGTTCGGGGTCGACCTGCGCGCTCTTGGCGTGGGTGGCGCCATGGATAGTGAGCTTTTGCTTGACCTTGCTGGCGCACGCGTCGTAATTTTGGTCGAGCATGCTGTACGGTACAAAGGTGTCCTGGTCGCCGTGGATAAACAGCATGGGAACCGTCGCGTGTTTGAGTTGCTCCACACTGCTCGCCTTATGAAAGTCGTAGCCCGCGCGCACGTTGCACACCAAGTTTGCTATATCGAGCAAGGGAAAGCTGGGCAGGCCGAACACGTCCTTGAGCTGCAGAGAAAACTCGTCCCAAACACTTGTATAACCGCAGTCCTCGATAATGCATTTCACGTTTGCGGGCAGAGATTCCCCCGCGACGTTCATGGCGGTTGCCGCACCCATCGACTCGCCAAAGACCAGGATGCGCGCCTCGGGGTCAGCCTGAACGATTCGCTCGATCCATGCGACGACATCGAGCCGCTCGGGCCAGCCCATGCCGATATAGTCGCCGCCGGAGCGCTCGTGGGCGCGTGCGGCGGGTGCGAGTACGTTCATGCCGCGGTCGTGGAATCGCTTGACGTATCGGGCCATACCGATGGGCTCGTTGGTATATCCATGCAGGCAGACGGCGTAGTCGTGCGTGCTCTCCGACGCAGCAAAATACCAGGCGGCAAGCTCGGTCCCGTCGTTCGCGGTGAGGCTGCTGCTCTCGCGGTTTTCCTTAAACCACGTCCGTGCCTCGCCCTCCTCGGCGTCCATCTGCTCGCCCTTTTCGGCGTCCTTGCCATCCTGCATCATCTTCATGGTGTACGGCGCTTGGGGGTTCAGGGCAAAGTCAAACAAAAAGTTGCCGGCAAACCCCAGCAGCGCGACAACGAGCACCAGCGCAACGACGCCGGCTATCTTGAGCTTTCGATGGGAACGTGCGTTTTGAGCCATGCGGTATTCTCCTATAAGATGTTAATAAATCAACATTTAATGCAAGCGCATTATGGACGTTCGCCGTTGATGCGTCAACAGGCAAAGAATGGGTAAACAAAGGGTCACGTATGGTGCAAATTTCGCACGTACCTAGACGCTTTGATATAGTGTTGAGAACTCTTTACGTTGGAGGATGTAACCGGCATGTCCGATTCGAGCGACAGTTCTAAGCCGCGACCCAAGACCGCGGCCGTTCCACACTACACAGTGGGCGAGGAGATCATGAACTCCGTCACCCATGGTGTCGGCTGCCTGCTGGGTATCGCGGGCCTGGTGCTCCTGATCGTATTCGCCGCCCTGCGCGGCGGAGGCCCGGCCCATATGGCCGCGGCGATTGTCTATGGCGTCAGCATTATCCTCGAATACCTAGCCTCCACGCTCTACCACGCGATTCAGCCCGCGCGCGCCAAGCGCGTGTTTCGCATCATCGACCACAGCTGCATCTACCTGCTCATAGCCGGCAGCTATACGCCGTTTTGCCTCATCACGCTCGCAAACGACGGCGGCGCTGTGCTGTTCTTTGCCGTATGGGCCATCGCCATCATCGGCATCGCCCTCGAGTGCTTCCTACGCGAGCGCCAGCCGCATTGGGTAAGCGGCCTGGTCTACCTGCTGATGGGCTGGCTCGTTGTCTTTAAGCTGCCCGAACTTGTTGCGCTGCTCAACCCCGTGGCACTTGCCCTGCTCGCCGTCGGCGGCGTGTGCTACACCGCGGGCGTGCCGTTCTATATCGCCAAAAACGTGCGCTATCTGCACAGCGTGTTTCACCTGTGGGTGCTCGCCGGCAGCATCTTCCAGTTCATGGCGGTGATCCTCTTCGTAATCTAGCGACCACGCCTGCGCGCCCGCGTTCTCGTTTGGGCGCCGGTGCAATTGCCGTATCCGCCATCAACGTTTTAACCTGACGTCCCGAATCTTGGAGGTTCGAGAAACTCCCGATGGACATAACCATCTCCCTTATCACCACCCTCGTTTTGACCCTCATCAACGGCTACTTCTCTATGTCCGAGATGGCGCTCACCACGGCCAAGCGCGCCGTGTTGGAGCACGAGGCCGAGGAGGGCGACAAGCGCGCCGAGCGTGCCATTAAGCTGGCTGCCGACTCCGACCAGCTGCTCGCCACCATCCAGGTTGCCATTACGCTCGTGGGCTTCGCCTCGTCCGCCGTCGCCTCGACGAGTCTGTCCGACCCGCTCGCCACGTGGCTCATGAGCTTTGGCATCGCGCCGCTCTCCGCCATCGCGCGCGGCCTGGCGCCGGTCATCATCACCGTCGCGGTCGCCTTCGTGTCCATCGTGATCGGCGAGCTCGTCCCCAAGCGCATCGGTCTGGCCAATGCCGAGGGCGTGTCCAAGCAGGTCGTGGGCCCGCTTTCCGTGTTCCAGAAGATCGCCCGTCCGCTCGTGTGGCTGACCGGCGCTTGCTCCGATGGTCTGGCCCGCATCCTGCGCATCAAGAGCGCCGACGACCGCCAAAACGTCTCGGAAGAAGAGATCAAGTACATGGTCTCGGAGCAGGACGACCTGCTCGACGAGGAAAAGCGCATGATCCACGAGATCTTCGACCTGGGCGACACCGTTGCCCGCGAGGTCATGGTGCCGCGCGTGGACACCACCATGTGCGAGGACGACGAGACGGTCGCCGACGTGCTGTCCACCATGCGCCAGACCGGCTTTAGCCGCATCCCCGTCTATCACGAGGATCCCGACAACGTCGCCGGCATTGCGCACATCAAGGACCTGATTCAGCCCGCGCTCGACGGCAAGGGCGACCAGCCCATCGCCGGTTTTTTGCGCGACGCCACCTTTGTGCCCGACACCAAGGACATCCTGCCGCTGCTGTCCGAGATGCAGACCTCTCACGACCAGATCGTGGTGGTCGTGGACGAGTACGGCGGTACGGCCGGCATTATCACCATCGAGGACATCGTCGAGGAGATCGTCGGCGAGATCGAGGACGAGTTCGACCCCGACAACAAGTATCTCACGCGTCTTTCGCGCCGCGAGTGGCTTGTCGATGGGCGTTTTTCGTGCGATGACGCGATTGAGCTTGGTTGGCCGCTCGAGGAAAGCGATGATTATGAGACCATCGCCGGCTGGATTTTGGAGCTTTGCGACTCGGTGCCCGACATCGGAGAGGTGTTTGAGGTCGCGGGGTACAAGTTTAAAGTGCAGTCGATGCGTGGCCAGCGCATCTCGCTCATTCGCGTGATCGCTCCGGCCGAAACCGATAAGAAGGATTCCGAGTCTTCGGCAGAGAAGCCGGCGGCGTCGGGTGCGGGCTCTGTGGATCCGCACGATGGCGACGAGTAGGGCAAGGAAGAGTAGGGGAGAGTTATGGCAGGCCTGTTCAACATCCTTAAGGTCACCGTCAGCGAGGACAAGATCTGCGCGCATGTGCTGGTGAACCCCGGCATGCCGCTCATGACCTCGGAGGATATCGAGGCCACGGCGCGCGTGTATTACCTGGTGCCGGCGATTGCCAAGCACCTGTGCCTGGGTGATTCCGGTCGCGAGTTCCAGGACTGCATGGGCCAGACCGAGCTCTGCCACCTGCTGGAGCACGTGACGGTTGAGCTCATGAACGAGACCGGGCTTGCCGGCAGCATCTCGTGCGGCCGCACGCGCGTAAGCGAGCACGACGAGCGCGTTTTTGAGGTTGAGCTTTCGTGCCCCGACGACGCGCTGGCCATCGGCGCGCTGTCTTCGGCCACCTTTATGATGGACTGGGCGTACCTGCACGCCGACCAGCCTGCCCCTGACGTGGAAGGCACGGTCGCGGGCCTGCGCAACCTGGTGCTGGGCATGCGCGCCGAGGCCGAGGGCAAGGATCCTCACGAGGCCGTCGCCGCTGCGAACGGCGAAGATGCTGCCGAGGCCGAGGGCGCTGACGAGGGCGATGTGCCGGTCGACGCCGAGCCCGTTGCCGATGCGACCGCCGAGCCCGTTCCCACCGAGCCCCAGGGCGTCCCCAACTTTGACGACGAGCCCCAGGTGGCGATTGATACCGAGGGCGCGGTTGCCGAGAACCACGAGGCCTCCGCTGCCGTCTTTGGCGGTGCGGCGACGGTTCCGGCAGGACCTGCGCATGAGGGCGGCCTGCCGCTCGTGGACGGCGCCGGCGAGGACCCGGGTGCCACGGTGGCCATGCCGGTTATGCCTCAGGAGTAGGCCTACGCGTTTATCACCATCACGTACCTGCGCCTTTGCCGTACGCAGATGAGCGGAGCGGCAAGTGATGCGCTGCGGGTATAATGGACAGCATTCAAACGGTGGGCACCGACGTGCCCGCAGGAGAGGAATGATCATGGGTAAGACTTTCAGCTTTGTCTCCGGCGCACTTTTTGGTGCCGCTGCCGGCGCTATTGTCGGCGTTGCTCTGGCCCCGCGCTCGGGCGCCGAGACCCGCGCCATGGCTGCCGATATCGCCAACGACGCCTGGGACAATATGCGCGACACCTACGAGCACAGCGCCGAGGAGGCCCGTGCTGCGGTGAATGACTTTGGCCCGATGGTCGACGCCAAGACCGACGACCTGCGCGCCAAGGTCGACCTGGCCCGCGAGCGCATGGACCAGCTGCGCGAGCAGCTCAACGACGCCATTTCGGGCGGCAACGTGACGCCTGCCGCCGACGTCGTGGTCGAGAACGCCGTCGAGGCTGATACCGAGGCTGCGGAGCCCTCGACCGAGGCATAATGCGCGCCGGGGATTTTGTCGGCGCCAAGATCTATCGCAAGCCTACCGAGGACAAGCGCACCAAAAAGGACGGCACGCCGCGCAGCCCTAAAAAGCTCGGAAGGATTCACTTTCCGGTCTTTACCCCGGGCGGTACGCGCGTGGTCGGCTTTATGGTCCGCCAGTCCGATATCGCGGGCATGATCGAGCGTCCCGACCGATTCGTAGCGCTCGACGCCATTGGTGTCTACGAGGGCGCCATCGCGGTCGATGACGTCAAGGACACGTACGATACCGCCGCTGCCAAGCGCCTCGACATCAACCTGGACGATTGCATCATCTGGGTCGGTATGGACGTGCGCACGGAATCGGGCGACGTCGTGGGCTATTGCTCGGACGTTGAGTTCAAGCCACGCTCGGGCATCGTGCAGGCATTCTATGTGACCGCCGGTGCTGCTTCGAGTGTTTTGGTTGGTGACACGCAGGTGCCGCCGACGATGCTGCGCGGCTACGAGAACGGCGCGATGGTCGTCTCGGACGAGGTCAAGTCGCTCGGGTATTCGGGCGGTGCGGCTGCCAAAGCTGCCGAGGCCAGCGTCGTGGTGGGCGACAAGGTCAAAAAGGGCGCCAAGGTGCTCGACGACAAGGGATCGGTTGCCGTGGACAAGGGTAGTCGCGCGCTGGGCAAGCAGCTCGGCAAGACGCGCGGCATGTTCAAGGCCTTTAAGGATGAATACCAAAAGGCGAGCGGAGGCTCGTCAAAAGCTACAAAATAGCGACGTACCAAATGATGGGAGGCAAGCCGGAGACCTGTTGCTCCGGCTTGCTGTGTTTATGGGGGAGGGCACATGCGCCAAAACGGATCCAACTTAAACGGGCGTTCGGGTGCGCGTCCGACGGCGCGCCGCGACCTGGGGCAGCTGCCCAGCGGTCAGCGCAAGCGTCACCGTAAGCCCGGCGCGATGTACCTCAACCATAGCCGCGGGTTTAGCGACCGCAGTGCGCGCATCGGCAACAGCCGTACGCCCCGTCGTTCGTCTCGCCTGCCCTACGCGCTCATCGCCGTGGGTTGCGCGCTCGTGCTGTTTATCGCTGCCGTCGTGGGCTACGTCAACCGCAGTGTGGACGTGGAACTCAACGGCCAGAAGACCGCGGTGCGTGTGGGCTCTACGCTGCAGAATCTCATCGACGACCAGGAGTTGACTGACACCTACGACGCAGGCGACCTGCTGGCCGTCGATGACAGCGTGCTCAAGCGCCATGGGGGCGAAAAGCTGTCGGTGAAGGTCGACGGCAAGCGCGTGAAGCAGGGCAAATGGGATAGCCGCGAACTTGAGGGCGGCGAGAAGGTGACGGTCAAGGATGGCCGTAACACCTACGAGAAGCACGAGGTTCAGGCTACGGTTATCGAGCCCAAACTCAAGGTCGAGGGTACGGGCGCTATCGAGTATGTGCAGACGTGGGGCGTCCAGGGCCGCTCCGAGGTGTGGGTTGGTGAGCAGTCGGGCAAGACGCAGGACCGCGGCGAGGTTGTGCCCGCCACCGATTGCGTCGTTGCGTGCGCCAGCGTGGCGCCCAAGGGCAACAAAAAGTACGTGGCACTGACGTTTGACGAGGGTCCGAGCGGCGCCACCAAACAGATCTTGCAGGTGCTCAAGGAAAAGGGCGTCACCGCGACGTTCTTCCTTTCGGGCGATGCGGTCGAGGCCTCGCCTGTCACGGCCAAGGCGATTGTCGATGCCGGGTGCGAGATCGGATCCAACAGCTACAGCGACGATTCGCTCAAGGGTCAGGACCGTGAGGCGGTACGCGAACAGATCACGAAAGGCACCGACGCGATTAAGTCGGCGACCGGCGTGAAGACGATGCTGCTGCGTGCTCCCTACGCTGCCTTTGACGAGCAAAACTGGATTGATGCGATGGACCTGGTCTCCGCCGTGGTCTCGTGGAATATCGACTCGGGCGACTGGCTGCTAAACGGTGCCGACGAACAGGTCTCGACGGTGCTCGATTCGGTGACGCCGGGCAATATCGTGCTGCTTACCGATAGAGACGAATGCGCCGAGCAGACGCTCGAGGCGCTGCCGCAAATTATCGACGGCCTCATTGCCGACGGCTACAAGATCGTGACGCTCAGCGACCTGGTCAAGACGGACACGTCGCTGAGCAAAAAACTCACCTCGCTGACGAAGGTCACCATGCCCAAGGACGCCGTGTTCCCCCAACTTGCCGAGGACGACGACACCACAGAGTAGTCATTGGGTAGTCGTTTAAGAACGTCCCCAATGGCTATGTCACGGATGCGTCAGTGTTTGGTATGCCTGCAATGTGCAGCGCATAAATTCGATGCCGCAGGGCGATGCTGATGCTATAGTTACTGCGGTTAATGAGGGTCAAGAGAAAGGTTACAGGTGAAATCCAAACCTCGACCATACAGTCGATGACCCCATGCAGGTGCTTTTTGCGCATGCACGGGGTGTAAGCGTCGAGCGGCGTGCCGCCCGCGCATGCGTATACATATCCAGAAGCCCACGGAGCGTGCGCCATCACGGCCGCAGCCCGAAGGAATAATGATGGGGAGCACCATTGAATTATCTGAGTGAGATGCTCAAGTTGCCGGTCTTGGACGTCGATGGCGAAAAGCTCGGCGTAGTGAACGATTTTGGCATTGCCACCGGCGAAGTTTTTCCGCACGTGACGTCGCTCGCGTTCCGCGGACCCGGCAAGACGCCGTTTATGATCAGCTGGCGCAAATGGGTCGACCGTATCGACGAGACGGGTGTACACCTTAAGACGTCGGCCACCGAAATCCGTTTTTCGTACCTGCAGCCGACCGAACTCTTGCTTGCCCGCGACGTGCTCAACAAGCAGATTGTCGACACGCAGGGCATGAAGGTCGTGCGCGTAAACGACATCAAGTTTTCCATGTCGGGCGAAAACCAGCTGCGCCTGCTGGGCGCCGAAGTGGGCGCCCGCGGTCTGCTGCGCGCGATCAGCCCCGCACTCGAGCATATCGTCGAGGGCTTTATGAAGCACCTGGGCAAGCCGCTCAGTGAGGACATTATCGCCTGGTCTTACATGGACCTGCTCGATCGCTCGACTAAGAACATCCAGCTCTCGGTGTCGCACAAGACGCTTGGCGAGCTGCACCCTGCCGACATTGCCGACATCATCGAGCAGCTCGACCCGCGCCTGCGTGCGCAGGTGTTTGCACAGCTCGATACTGCCCAGGCCGCCGAGGCCATCTCGGAGTTCGATGACGACGAGCTTATGACCGAGATGCTCGAGGGCCTGTCCGACACGGACGCATCGTCGATGCTGGCCATGATGGACCCGGACGACGCCGCCGACCTGATCGACGAGCTCGATTACGAGAAGGCCGAGAAGCTCCTGCGCCTGATGGGCGTCAAGGAGGAGAAGGCGATTCGTAACCTGCTGGGGTATGAGGACAACACCGCCGGCCGCATCATGACCTCGGAGTTTGTCTCGCTGCCCGCCACGGCGACGGTCGGCGATGCCATCGAGGCGATTCGCAAACTCGATGAGGACTTCGAGAGTGTCTATTACGTCTATACCGAGGATCCGAGCGGCATGCTGACCGGCGTGCTTTCGCTGCGCACGCTGATCGTAGCCGACCGCGACGCCACGCTGGGTCAGCTGGCCTATCGCGACCTGGTCTATGTGTCGCCCGACGAGGACCAGGAAGACGTGACGGACGAGATGACCAAGTACGACCTGGTTGCCATCCCTGTCTGCGACGAGAACCGTCATATCCTGGGTATCGTGACCTTCGACGACGCCATGGACGTTATCGCCGAGGAGCATCAGGAGGACCTGCAGATCGCCGGTGTCGGCTCGGGCGATAGCGCGTCGGACGACTCGACGAACGTGCTCAGCTGGTTCGTGCATCGTCAGTACTGGGTCGTCGTGTGGGGCATCGCCTCGTGCATTATGGCGACGGCGCTGGGGACGGCGCTGGGCTCCGCGCATCTGGTGGTGTTCCCCATGTGCGCCATGCCGCTCGTGCTGCTGGCTGCCTCGCGCATGGTGTCGTTCGTCAAGAACTACTTCCTCGAGTACGACGGTCACGACGACGAGCCCAAACCGTACCTGGGATTCTTCTTCCAGAGCACGGGTATGGGCCTGATTCTGTCACTCGTGACCTACCTGTGCGCGCAGCTGGTGCGCACCGCCGCGTTCCCCGATGCCACTATGTTTGAGGAGCAGCTCTTTACCGGCTGCTTTAATATCGCTGCCGTCATTTGCCTGGTTGGCAACATGAGCGCTGTGATTTATCTGATGGTGCTGTTCTGGCGCGACGAGCACGACCTTAACACGTCGGGCACCGCCATGAACGTCATCGCCGTCATGATCTCGTGTGTGGCGTACTGCATCGCCGCGGTGCTGCTCACCATGTCGGTCATGGGGTAGGTGGTCGCGTGCAAAATACGAAGCAAAAGCCGAGCACCAAGCAAAAGCTGACCATCGCGGCCATCTTTGGCGCCATGGGCCCCGGTCTGCTGGCGGCACTTTCGGGCAATGACGCCGGCGGCATCGCCACGTATTCCAGCGCGGGCGCCAGCTATGGCTATAAGATGCTCTGGATGCTTCCCGTCATGACCGTGCTGCTTATCGTGACGCAGGAGACCGCGGCGCGCTGCGGATGCGTCACGGGTAAGGGCCTGGCCTCGCTCATCCGTGAGCGCTTTGGCGTGCGCAGGAGCGTGCTGGCCATGGCGGCGCTGTTGATTGCCAACACGGCGGTGACCATCTCGGAGTTTGCGGGTATCGCGAGTGGCCTTGCTCTGTTTGGCGTTCCGGCGAGCATCTCGGTGCCGCTCGTGGCGCTGCTGGTGTGGATGCTTACCATGTCGGGCAGTTTTCAGCGCATCGAGAAGATTTTGCTGCTGGTAAGCTGCGTGTTCGTGACCTATATCGTCGCCGCGTTTATGGCCGGCCCCAACTGGGGCGAGGTCGCGGTCGACTTGGTCGTCCCCAATATTCAGAACGATCCCAGCTACGTGTCGCTCGTGGTCGCAACAATCGGTACCACCATCGCACCGTGGATGATCTTCTTAGCTCAGAACAACGTGGTCGATAAGAATGCGGGCGAGGACGACATCGTGCTGCAGCGTATTGATACTGTGAGCGGCTCGCTTGCCGCCGATGTCATTGCCGGCTTTATTATCATCACGACCGGTACGGTGTTGTTCCCGGCGGGTATTCAGATTAGCGATGCTGCCGATGCTGCCCGCGCGCTGGAGCCTATTGCGGGTCAGTGGTCCACGGTACTGTTTGCCTCGGGCCTGGTCGCGGCGAGCTTCTTGGCCGCCTGCGTGCTGCCGGGCGTTACGTCGAGCGCTATCTGCGAGGCATTTGGCTGGGAGCGCGGTGCCGACCGTAGCTGGGACGAGGCCCCGGTCTATCGCGGCATCATTACGGCCATCATCGGTATCTCTGCCGTGCTGGTGCTTATGCCCGGCGTCGATCTGTTCCAGATTATGATGACCTCGCAGGTCATCAATGGCGTGCTACTGCCCGTGGTTCTGGTGTTCCAGGTGGTTATCGCCGCCGACCGTCACATTATGGGCGCCAACCGCAACGGCCGTGTGTGGAACGTGCTCACTTGGGCGACTATCGCCGTGATTACGGTGCTGACGGTCGTCATGTTTGTCCTGCAGGCGATGGGCTACAGCGCTTAGCGCCTCTTTTGGACTCCAAACAGGCCGCCGCCATGGGTTGCGGTCTGTTTTTTGCCTGTTATAGGGGGTTAGTAATATGTGTGTGGAAAAAAAATGCCAAATATGAGTACTGTTGCTAAGTGAATAGCATTTACATCCAAAAAGATAATGAACATAACCTATAGTATGTTCATTAAAATTGGCTTCAATACGCCTTAAACCAGTCAGGTTGACTGCTTTAGGGGGCTGTAGGGGTCGCCCGAACGTCATTTTGGGTGGTTTTGCCTGCTACTAAAATGGTAACAGTACTCATATTTGGCCTATTTTGCCCACAGACCTTTGAGGTCGCGGCGAAAAGGGCTTGTTTTGATTGTTTGGGGCAGGCGCGAGGCACGGAAACGATGTCTGGAGGGGCGGAGCGGCTTGGAATTCATCCGTAGAGGTCTTCATTGGTTGCGCCAGGAGTGCTTCCAGGTGCTGGTACAAAGGGAGCATCCCTAACTGCCGCAGGGGGCGTCGGCCACGGCCGACGCCCCCTGCGGGTGTAAGCAGATTTGGCTGCGCGTTACTTGTCGTCACCGAGCTTGTGTGGTTTGTAGGCGAGGGCATTGACGAGTGCGTCGCCGGCGGACTTGACGGCTGCCGGCTGCGGATCGTTGACGTGATCCTCGGGGTGTACGGGCAGGTCCTTCTTGACGGCATCGTGGATCAAGTTGAGGTACTCAGTCACGCCAGTGGTCGATAGATGCGTGCCATCGCCATCGAACAGGTCGTTGCGGTTGGCACTGTATCCGTACCAGTCGATAACGCGCACGTTCTTGTAGCGCGTAGCGGCGTTGGCGATGGCCTGGTTGGTAGAGCCAACCCACGGCTGCGGGCTGCGCGTGTTCACAAACACCACAATACGCTTATCTCCTGCATCGGCCATGATGGCGTCGATCTGGTCGTCGGTTACCAAGCCGTTGGTGCCCAGGGCAAAGACCACGATCTTGCCGGCAAGGTTCTGCTGGATATAGCCTTCAAATGTCGCACGGCCCGCATCGAACTGGCGGCCCTTTTCGGCATCGATGTGGCTGTGCGGGAACACGCCGTCAAAGGTGTCTACGGCACGCAGCGACACGGAGTCGCCGATCATAAGCAGATCGTAGGAGCCATCGGGGAAGCCGTCGTTGTCCTTGTCGGTGTCGTCGGCCGCCTGCTGGTCGGTGGGCGCGGTGTTCTTGGCTTCCTTGTTCAGAACTTCGGCGCCCTCGCCGCTCAGTGCAGACGTCTCGGGCACAAAGATCAGGCCGCCCAGTGCAACGACCAACACGACAGCGCAGGCTGCGCAGACAGGGACGTGCGCGCGTGCCCAGTCGGCGGGCGTGGCGGTGCCGTCGCGGAACTCGGATACGGTGCGCCCAAAGGCGCCCTTTCTAAACGGAGTCTCGATAAAGCGATAGCAGCACTCTGCCACGGCGACCACCACAAGTACCTGCAAGATATACTGCCACCAGGGCGTGTCATTAATGTTGGCGACCGGGTTCATGAGCAACAGCAGCGGATAGTGCCACAGGTAGATGCTGTACGAGCGCTTGCCAACCCACACGAGCGGCTCGGCGGACAGCGCGCGGGCAACCATTCCTTGGGGCTGCACGCAGGCCGCGATGACCATGAGCGTGAGGATCGAGCACAGTAGTGTGCCTCCGCGATACTGGAAGGCGGTGTAGCCGTTGGTGAGCGCGACCATGGCAGCAAGGCCAACCAGACCCACGACGCCCAACACATCGATGGATGCGGGCGAGGACCAAAAACGCACGAGGGCGCTCGGCTGTGCCGGGGCGGTCTCGGCTACTTCGTCGGCCTTCTCGCCAGGCTTGCCCTCGGCGTTCTTGCCGTGCTTGGCGGCGCCAGCTAGGCGATTGAGCCCCAAACGACGAGCGAGACGCACCGGCGTCAGGTCGCGATCGGGGATAAAGGCCATCCAGGCACCCAGCAGCAGCGAGAACACACGGGTGTCGGTGCCGTAGTACACGCGGCTGGGGTCGGCGGCGGGGTTATAGAGCACCATCATGGCTAGGGCAGATACCGCGGCAAGGCCCAGAACCACGCGGCGCGTGTTGGGCTTGCTCACATGCATAGATACCATGGCAAACAGCAGTGGCGGCCAAATCAGGTAGAACTGTTCCTCGATGGCAAGCGACCAAAAGTGCGTGAGCGGTGAGGGGTCGCCCAGAGCATTGAAGTACGAGACGTTTTGGGCAATCTGCCACCAGTTGTTGAAGAACAGCAGCGACGGCAGGATGTCGGGGCGCATCTTGGTGAGCATCACGTGGTTAAAGATGGTGCACAGCGCGCAGGTCACCACCACGACGGTCACCACGGCGGGGACCAGGCGACGGATGCGGCGGATCCAGAAGCTCTTGAGGTCGATGCGGCCGGTCTTAGCGACTTCGTTGAGCAGCAAGCGCGTGATCAGATAGCCCGAAAGCACAAAGAAGATCGTGACGCCAAGCAGGCCGCCCTGAGCCCACGTGAGGTTAAGGTGATAGAGCACCACCGCGACGACGGCAAGCGTGCGCAGGCCGTCAAGGGCAGGGATGTAGCGGGACTTGGGGCGAGCAGGCGTCTGCTCCGCGGCGGGAGTGTTGGCGCGGCCCGCGTTGTTGGCAGAAGCGCGATGGGGGCTCGCGGTGCGTCGCGGTTCGTTGGCACGGCGTTCGCCCTTCACGCGTTCGTGCGGCGCCGGCTCGTTGCCCGTGCGGCGTCGACCGCGCGAGCCCGATTGCGAGAGTTGTTCCATAAAACATCATCCAATGACGAGAATAATCAGCACGCCTTCATTGTAGCTGCCTGCTCCTGTGAATGCTTGCTGCTGGCGCAAGCTCAAGCACGCGTTCACATCAAAGTGAACTAAAGTTATAGAGGTGCGAGAGCACACGATTGACGGCCGACAGCGGGTGCAGAGCCCGCGGACGAGGAGGTTTCCATGGCAGATCGCGGCATCGTTGCGGTGTTCGGCAGCATGAACATGGACCTTTCGGTGGCGTGCGAGCGCATACCGCGTGCGGGCGAGACCGTCGGCGGCAGCGGGTTTATCACCAACGCCGGAGGCAAGGGCGCCAATCAGGCCGTAGCTGCCGCGCGTATGGGCGCGTGCACGCACATGATCGGCGCGGTCGGTCGCGATGCGTTCGGCGCGTCGCTCGTGGCGGGGCTCCAAGACGCCGGCGTGGACTGTGACTTTGTAGTGCATCGCGATGACGTGGAGACGGGAACGGCGACCATCATTCGCTGCGAGGGCGACAACCGCATCATACTGTCACCGGGCGCCAACCATGCGCTTGCGGGCGCGGACGTTGCCTGCGCGCTGAGGCGTCTGGTGGCCCATGAGCTCGACGGCGGCGCCAGCGAGATTGCCCCGGCTGCCGGAAGCGTCTTTATCGCCCAGGGCGAATGCGACCTTGCGGCGACGGCCGAGGCGCTTGTTTGCGCTCACGAGCTGGGGTTCTATACGGTCTTTAATCCAGCGCCCGCCTGCGAGCTGCCTGCGGAGGTCTGGCCTGCGGTCGACCTGGTCTGTCCCAACGAGACCGAGTGCCAGGTGCTGACGGGAATCTTGCCCGCGGACGATGCAAGCTGCGTCGCGGCGCTCAACGCCCTGCTCGCTAGGGGTGCCGGAGCTGCGGTCATCACGTTGGGCGGTGCCGGCTCGGTTACGCTCGGCGATGGCGGTGAGCTGCTGCGCATGCCGGCACTTTCGAGTACGGTAGTCGATACCACGGCCGCCGGCGATACGTTTATCGGCGCGTTGGCGGCGGCTCGCCTAGAGGGCTTGCCGCTCTTTGAGTGCATGGCCGCGGGTGCTCGCGCCTCGGCAGTGACGGTGTCGCGCCTGGGCGCTCAGCAATCGATTCCCACGCGCGCCGAAGTTGAACATTGGTTTGGTTAAACGATAAAGACGGAGAAGCGGAGTAGAACAATGGCAATCAAGAAGCTGATCCTTGATCTGGATATGGGTGTGGACGATGCGATGGCGCTGGCCTATGCCATCGCGAGCCCCGAGGTGGAGCTCGTGGGCATCACCACGTGCTTTGGCAACGTGCGCGTCGAGCAATCGGCGCACAATTGCCTGGCGGTGCTCGATCTGCTGGGTCGCCCCGAGGTTCCGGTGTACCTGGGTGCCGATCGTCCTCTGCAGGCGACTGAGCCCTATACGCCGCCGGCGTCCACCGCGCTCATTCACGGCAAGAACGGCATCGGCGGCGCGAGCGTGCCCGCGTCGCCCTACGAGCCGGTGGGGGCGACCTCGGCCGACGGCAACGCTGCGGTCGATTATCTGATCGATGCCGCGCGCACCTATGGTCCCGATCTGGTCTACGTAGCGACTGGCCCGCTCTCCAACCTGGCGCTCGCCCTGGAGCGCGATGCGGCGGCGATGATGTCCATCGGCCGCGTGGTCGTGATGGGCGGCGCCCTTACCGTGCCCGGTAACGTGAGTGCGGGCGCCGAGGCCAATATGGCGAGCGACCCCGAGGCGGCCGACGCGGTGCTGCGCTCGGGCCGTAAGCTCACCATGGTGGGTCTGGACGTGACGCATCGCGTGGTGCTCACACGCCGCGACATTGCCGGCTGGACGGGCTCGGGCACCATGGCGGGCTGCGCGTTTGCGAGCATGGTCGAGCACTATATCGGTTCGTACGAAATGAACGCGCCCTACCTGGGTGGCTGCGCGCTGCACGATCCGCTGGCCGTTGCCGTGGCGGTCGACCCCACGCTCGTAGGTGCGCTCGGCTGCAACCTGCGTGTTGATCTGCTGGGCGAGTACCGCGGTCGCACCATCTGCGATGAGCGCCGCCTGTCCGATCCGGACAAGAGCGCGCTTGTGGCACTGACCGTGGATGCTCCGCGCTTCTTGTCCGAGTTCAAGACGCGTATGGCCCGTGTCCTTGGCTAAGTTGTCTTTTTGGGACGGGGCTTTTTTTGACTGGTATGATTGGTGCGACCATTCGAACCAGCTAAAAGAGCCCCGTCCCAATTTGACTATCGAGAGGATCTGCCATGGAGCGCATCGCCAGCTTTTCCGTTGATCATCTGCTGCTTGAGCCCGGCGTGTATGTGAGCCGCATCGACCGCGATCCGGCGACCGGTGCCGCCGTCACCACGTTTGACCTGCGCCTGACTACGCCCAACAAGGAGCCGGTCATGAACACGGCCGAGTGCCACACCATCGAGCACCTGGGCGCGACGTTCCTTCGCAATCATGCCGAGTGGTCGAGCCGCATTGTCTACTTTGGCCCCATGGGCTGCCGCACGGGCTTTTACCTGGTTGTCTTTGGCGAGCTGACGAGCGAGAAGATCTTGCCGCTCGTCCGCGAGCTGTTTGAGTTTGTCGCCGACTTTGAGGGCGATGTCCCCGGTGCCGCTCCCGAGGAGTGCGGTAACTACCTGGACCAGAACCTTCCTATGGCTAACTGGCTCGCGCGCCGTTACCTCAACCGCGACCTGGCCGATATCGACGAGAAGCACCTGCGCTATCAGCAGGCGTAAGAGCTTTATCGCCCAAAACGAGCGCATTGGGCGCCTTCGCTTATGCGGGGGCGCCTTTTTGTTGATTGGTCGGGACGAGCGTTCAAAATCGCTCATGTTTGTTCTAGAATGTTCGTATAGTCACATTTACGAACAGGAGTGAACATGCATATCTACTCTGTCAACGATCCCGAGTTCAAATCCTATGGCAACGTTTGGGATGGCGTTCCGTCCGAGCTCACGTCGCCCGTGCTCGAGGCGCTCTCTGCCACGCCCATTCCCGAGGGCAGCAAGTACGTTGCAAGTGCGCCGGAGCTCGAGGACGTCAAAGATGCCGATAAACTGGGCTTTCTCATGTTTGGCGGCCGTCCCTTCCAGCTCGGCTGGTGCAACGGCCACAACACGCGCCTCAACTGCCTGGAGTATCACCGTGCCAGCGAGTTCAACTTGGGCGCGCGCGACTTTATCCTGCTCGTGGCGCATCGCTGGGAGATCGAGGACGGCAAGCTCGATACCGCGTGCGTCAAGGCGTTCCGCGTGCCGGCGGGTACGGTTGTCGAGGTCTTCAACACCACGCTCCACTACACGCCCTGCATGGTCGACGACGGCGGCTTCCAGGTGATGGTGGCGCTGCCGGCGGGCACCAACGGCCCGCGCCCCGAGGCCGCAGCCGACATGCCTACCGCCGGTGACAGCTACTGCTACTGGAAGGCCGACAAGTGGGTTCTCTGCCATGCTGACAGCCCCAAGGCTGCCGAGGGCGGCTACGTAGGCCTCATCGGCAAAAACCTCGATATCGCCTGCGACTAGAATCTTCTGTCTCGATCTGTAACATCTAGCGGGCTAAATCGTCTCTACCTGTTACAGATTTAGACAAACCGCAGGGGACAGACCGAACAATCTCGATCTGTAACACCAGGCCCGGTTTTGGCGGCCTACCTGTTACAGATCGAGACAAACCGCCCCCAACCACCACAAAGGTGCCTGTCCCCTTTGTGGTGGATTGGGCGGGCGGGTATCAAAAAGTGTCAGACGGGGCGGTTGCCGAGCACCCGCGCGCGAAAAGAAGTATCGGCCTACGTCGTTGCCGTTGAGCGACACGTTGTTTGCAGGGATACTGAGCCTATGACAACAGCGTGCGAAAGGATTGATGCATGGCTTTCCGTAATGACTTCCTGTGGGGCGGCGCGACGGCTGCTAACCAGTGCGAGGGCGCCTACAACGTGGACGGCCGCGGCCTTGCCAACGTGGACGTGGCTCCGCACGGCCCCGAGCGCTATGCGGTGGTCTCCGGCCAGCGTAAAATGCTCGACTTCGAGGACGGCTATTACTACCCCGCGCAGACCGGCATCGATTTCTACCACCACTACAAGGAGGACATCGCCCTCTTTGCCGAGATGGGCTTTAAGACCTTCCGTATGAGCCTGGCTTGGACCCGCATCTTCCCCAACGGCGACGAGGCCGAGCCCAATGAGGCTGGCCTGGCCTTCTACGAGGACGTATTCCGCGAGTGTCAGGCGCACGGCATCGAGCCGCTCGTGACCATCACGCACTTCGACTGTCCGATTCACCTCATCAAGGAGTACGGCGGCTGGCGCAACCGCAAGCTCATCGACTTCTACAAGAACCTTGCGACCACGATTTTCACCCGCTACAAGGGCCTGGTGAAGTACTGGCTTACCTTCAACGAGATCAATATGATTCTGCACCTGCCGTTTATGGGTGCCGGTCTGGTCTTTGAGGAAGGCGAGAACAAGGAGGCCGTCGAGTACCTGGCCGCTCACAACGAGCTCGTCGCCAGCGCTTGGGCAACCAAGATTGCCCACGAGATCGACCCCGAGGTCAAGATCGGCTGCATGCTCGCCGCAGGTAGCTACTACCCCTACAGCTGCCGTCCGGGCGATGTGCGCCAGGCGCAGCTCGACAATCAGGACAATTACTTCTTCGTCGACGTTCAGAGCCGTGGCTACTACCCGGCCTATGCCGTCAAGAAGCTCGAACGTCTAGGCATCGATGTGGGCATGACGGACGAGGACCGCGAGATCCTAGCCGCCAACACCGTCGACTTCATCAGCTTTAGCTATTACAGCACCCGTTGCTCCGCCGGTGCCGATAACCCCGATGTCGAGCGCACCCAGGGCAACGCCTTCGCCGGCGCCAAGAACCCCTACCTGCAGGAGAGCCAGTGGGGCTGGGCCATCGATCCGCTGGGCTTCCGTATTACGCTCAACGACCTGTACGATCGTTATCAGAAGCCGCTGTTTGTGGTTGAGAACGGTCTGGGCGCCAAGGATGTTGTCGAAGAGGACGGTTCCATCAACGACGACTACCGTATCGACTTCCTGCGTCAGCATATTGCCGCGATGCGCGATGCGGTGACCGAGGACGGCGTTGACCTGCTGGGCTACATCACCTGGGGCCCGATCGACCTGGTCTCGGCCGGCACGGGCGAGATGTCCAAGCGCTACGGCTTTATCTATGTGGACCGCGACGACGCCGGCAACGGCACCCTCAAGCGTTCCAAGAAGAAGAGCTTTGACTGGTACAAGCATGTCATTGAAACGAATGGTGAGGACCTGTCCTAAGGAAGTTGAGACACTCAACTTCAGAGTCTCCTAACCAAGGCGCCCGGCGAGCAGTTAATGCTTGCCGGGCGCGTTCGCATCGGGATGCCCATCAAGGAAGTGGCGTTGCGCGCGTCCCTTCTGGTCCATGCGGCTCAAAATCGCGGCGTGATGTGGACGGCTGGGGTCGAATTGGCAGCATTTCGAGCCTGGCTTCGATATTGAGACTGGTTCTTTATTAAAATGGAATTCCAGACAATTGAGCGGCCGGGGGTTAACCATGAGGGGCATGGGAGACACAACCGCATATCTGCGTCGGGGCATTCGGGAGATTATATGCCTGGCGCTGTTCTTCTTCACGTTTTTGGCGTGCGAGTATCTCTTTGATGTGCGCATAGCCGAGTTCGTGCCATCGAGTGAGGTCGTCATCTACGAGAGCATCGTTGTCGGCGCGAGCGTGATTGGCTTTTTCGTGCGCCCATTTCTGTACTATCGCCTTCCCCAGACGATCGATGCGACGAGCGATATTACAGGCGTGCTGTTGGTATCGGCGTTGCTGCTGATGATTACGGCAGTGCGGTTTGAGGTAGTAATTGCCGGCGGCCTGGTGGCGTGCTGCGCCCTGGGCTATTGCGGATCGACCGCCCATGCCAATCTTGCGCGGCGTTTTGCGCAGACGCCCTGCTTGGCGCGCGCCGCCGCACTTTCTTACGCCATGGGCGTTCTGGTGCAGGTTCTCAACCACATGGTGATGCCTGTCGGCATTCCTCAGCAGGCTGTTCTGGTCGTCTGTGCGATCGCGCGGGTGGCGTTGCTCCACGGTGCCCGACGCGCCAAGCTGCGCGACGAGTCCGATCCCAACTTTGAACCCAGTGCTGCCGGGCTTTCGGTAGATGCTCTGGAATATGGCGCCAAGTGGCATGACGATCCCGAGGCAAAGGCGGCATTCCGTCGCGCCGTAGTTCGCCTGACCGTGGCGACGGCGTATCTTTCCAGCGTATTCGCCGCTCTCAACGCGGGCTTCACGACCCTGCATGCTGTCGGAGCCGTCGATTTGGGCGATTGGCCGCGCCTGCTGCTTGTCGTGAGCTCGTTGGTCGCTGGCGCACTATTTGACCTGCACGGCCGCTCGTATATGAATATCGGCATGACATGTGCCGCCATGTTGTCCACGCTTTCGTTTTTTGTGCTCATCGTCGATGGTAATGGCGGCAACGAGCTTGCTGCCACGATCATCTTTTATCTGGGCTCGGGCTTTTTCGTGGTGTTCTTTACCACAAAATATGCCGCCGTCTCGCTCTATGCGCGCTGGTCATATTTTTGGCCGTGCATGGGTCGCGTCGTCAACAACGTGTGCTCGATGCTCGTGACGGCGCCGGCGGTGGCGATCATCTCGAGTCAAAACGTGCTGGCTGCGGTCGGTGCGGCGCTCGTGATGTTTGTGGGCATTGCGATTACGCTGCTGGGGCAGTTGGGGCAACGAGCCGATGATGCCGTGATGCAGGATGGCCTGCCGCTTGCCACCGACGATCTTGGTGGGGATCTTGCGCCCACATGCTCCGACCCCGAGCCCGTGGAGGCAGCGGAGCTCACGTCCGATGAACGCCTCGATGCCTTCGTCGCCACCTTTGGGCTTACAGAGCGCGAGCGCGATATTCTTGAGGTCTTGGTCGTTTCGGACCAGAGCGTTCAGGACATCGCCACAACGCTCTTCCTTTCGCGCTCCACGCTCTATCGCCACATTTCCTCGATCAACAAAAAGGCCGGT
This sequence comes from uncultured bacterium, assembly GCA_905214425.1. GTDB lineage: Bacteria > Actinomycetota > Coriobacteriia > Coriobacteriales > Coriobacteriaceae > Collinsella. The sequence goes on along the minus strand of CAJMLY010000028.1, from coordinate 4,209 downwards.
ACCGCCTCGCGCGTGGCCCTCATCAACTTCTTCTGGTCCTGGACACCCAAGGACTAGCTAACCTCCCAATAAGTTGCGGTGGAATAGTCCCTAAATTAAAGTCACGGGGCTTTAAACAGGAACTATTTCACCGCAACTGCTGGGGGGGATAGACTGCGGCGGCGGCAGAGGCAGCGGCAGCGGCGTTGGCAGCTGTGGTAGTGGCAACGGCAGCTGGCAGGGTGTTTTCCGTCTACTTGCTACAGCAGCTCGCCGTGGCGGGCAATGTAGCGGCACTTTGCCAGCTGGGTGAGCGCGATATAGGCGGTAACGATGCCAATGAGCAGCCCAAAAAAGCTCGTGGGCAGCGGCATGAGGCCGAGCACATCGGCGATGGGGCTTGCCGGCAGCCAGGTGACGAGCGCCAGGCCCAGCACGGTAAGAACGCACAATGCGGGCGCGGCGTGGTCGCGCGGGCTCGGCAGATGCGGGGAGCGCAACATGTGGACCACGAGTGTCTGCGACCACATGGACTCGACAAACCAGCCGCTCTGGAAGAGCGCAGCAAAGGTCGCCATACCCGCGACGTCGCCCGCGGCGGCAAGCTCGGACCAGCTTGCGTCCACGGCGGTGGGGCACACGACAAAGAAGAGCGCGGCGAAGGTCACGATGTCAAACAGCGAGCTCACGGGGCCCAGCTCGAGCATAAAGCCCTTGATGGACGCGGCGTCCCAGGCACGCGGACGGGCAGTCCAGGCGTCATCGACGGTGTCCCACGGCAGTGCGATGCACACGATCTCGTAGACCAGCGACAGCAGTACCAGCTGCAGGGCGCTCATGGGCAAAAACGGCAAGAACAGGCTCGCGACGGTCACGGACAGCACATTGCCAAAGTTGGAGCTCACCGTGGTCTTGAGGTACTTGAGCAGGTTGCCGTAAGTGCGACGGCCTTCGATGATGCCGCGCTCGAGCACGCCCAGGTCCTTCTGAAGCAAGATGATATCGGCGGATTCCTTGGCAATATCGACGGCCGAATCGACCGAGATGCCGCAATCGCTCGCACGCATGGCGGCGGCGTCGTTGATGCCGTCGCCCATAAAGCCCACGGTGTGGCCGAGCATCTCGCGCATGACACGTACCAGGCGCGCCTTCTGCAGCGGCGAGAGCTTGGCGAAGAGGTGGGTTTTCTCGGCGCGCTTGGCAAGTTCGGCGTCATCGAGCGCATCGATCTCGGAGCCGAGCAAGACGTTGCTCGCATCGATGCCAATCTGCTCGCAGACGGTGGCGGCGACGCGGTCGTTGTCGCCGGTTAGGACCTTGACCGCCACGCCCTTGGCCTCGAGGGTGGCGACGGCGCCCGCGGCACTTGCTTTGGGCGGATCGAGGAAGGCCAAAAAGCCCATCAGCACCATGTCGCACTCGTCGGCGATGCCAAACTCGCCCACGCGGCGCGGATTGGTCTTCTGCGCCACGGCAATTACGCGTAGGCCCTCGGCGTTAAGTCCGGCGATCTGCTTGCGAATCTGGGCGAGCTTCTCGTCGGTGAGCGGCTGAGCGATGCCATCGATCTCGACAAAGGAGCAGATCTCGAGCATTTCCTCGGCAGCGCCCTTGGTAACCATCTGGGTTTTGCCTTGGGCGTCGGCGACAACTACGCTCAGGCGACGGCGCGAGAAATCGAAGGGAACCTCGTCGACCTTGGTGTAGCGGTCGCGCAGGCTCTGGCTCAGCATGGAATCGGGTGCGACGGTCGAGGGCGTCACATCGGCACGGTCGATTACGGCCAGGTCGATAAGATTTTTGAGGCCGGTCTGGAAGAAGCTGTTCAAAAACGCATGGCGCAGCACGCGCGCGTCCTCGTTGCCATCGGTGTTGAGGTAGCGCTCGAGCACGATGCGGTCTTCGGTGAGGGTGCCGGTCTTGTCGCAGCACAGGACGTCCATCGCGCCGAGGTTTTGAATCGCCGGCAGCTCCTTGACGATAACCTGGCGACGGGCGAGGTCCTTGGCGCCCTGCGATAGGCTCGTGGTCACGATGACGGGAAGCATTTGCGGCGTGATGCCCACGGCCACGCTCGTGGCGAACAGCAGCGCGTCGATGACGTTGCCCTTGGTGGCGGCGTTGATGGCAAAGACGGCCGGCGCCATAACGAGCATGAGGCGTACGAGCAACATGGAGACGCTCGAGACGCCGCGGTCAAACGCGCTCTTTTCGCCGCGCCCGTTGAGCATCTTGGCGATGCCGCCCAGGTAGGTGTCCGAGCCGGTGGCAACGACAAGCGCCATGGCGGCGCCGTTTTGCACGGAGGTGCCGGTAAAGACGATGTTCTTGCAGGCAGAGAGTGGCAGTGCGGAGCCGTCGGCGCCCTCGACGACGGTGACGGCGGTGGTCTTCTCGACGGCCTCGCTCTCGCCGGTGAGTGCGGACTCGATCACAAACAGGTCGCGCGCGGTGATGATGCGGGCATCTGCCGGCACCATATCGCCGGCAGAGAGACGGATTACATCGCCGGGGACGAGCTCGTCGAAGGGGATCTCGATGCGCTCGCCGTCGCGCAGGGCGGTGCAAGTGTTGGAGACCAGGTCCTTGAGGGCCTCGGCCGCATTGCCGCTGCGGGCTTCCTGGATAAACTTCATGCCGCCCGATACCAGCAGCATGGTGCCGATGACGATGACCGTGGAGGGGTCGCGCTGCGGTTCGGGCACGGCGAGCACGTCGATGTAGAGCGAGACCAGTGCGAGCGCGGCGAGGATGCCGGCGAAGGGATCGATGAACGCGTCGGCGATGCGTCGGGCGAGCGTTTTGGTCGTTGCCTCGATGGTGTTGGGGCCGACGGCGTTCAGGCGCTCAGTTGCCTGCTCGACGGTGAGGCCGTTTGCCGTGGCGTCAAGCAGTACGAGGGCGTCCTCGGCACTATGGGTGGCGGCGAATATGGTGTTCTTGGACAGGCCGGTATGAGCGGCAGGGCGCGCCGTGCGGCGGCGCTTGGAGATGGCTTCGAGTACCGTGACGGTTTTGAGCATCAGCATAGGGTCCTCCTTGTTGAGGGGAGTTAGCGTACGTGTCGTATTTGCTTCAAAAAACCTAGATGTCGCTCACGTCAAGCTCTTGAGCCCACAAAGGGTGCAGCGCGCCTTTGCGGTGGTTTTGGCGATCTGCCGGTGGCGTTTATGCGTGTGCGGAGTCCTCGCGGCGTGCCGAGGGCGACATGCAGGTTTTTCGACTAGGACTGCCTTCCATGGCACACCTCCTAAAGGCTGAGCGCAGCGCGCTTTGGGTATCTCGTACCCCTTTTTAATCCGCCCGTATTCTTGATGAGGGGGTTTGACATGTCAACCCCATTGTTCGGAAAACCATTCCCCCTGACAAAGCCTTTACAGAATGCCGTGGCCCCAAAGCGCGCCCGCATCGACGCTTCGCCTGCGCTAAACTGGAAGGCACGTACGCGATTACGAGAGGAGCCCGCATGGAGGCTTACAAGCAAGAGTTCATCAAGTTTATGGTCGAGTCCGACGTCCTTAAGTTCGGCAGCTTTACGCTCAAGAGCGGCCGTCAGTCCCCGTTCTTTATGAACGCCGGTGCTTACGTGACGGGCTACCAGCTCAAGAAGCTGGGCGAGTATTACGCCCAGGCCATCCACGATAACTTTGGCGACGACTTTGACGTGCTGTTTGGGCCGGCCTACAAGGGCATTCCCCTGGCCGTCGTGACCGCGATTGCCTACCACGAGCTGTACGGCAAGGAGGTCAAGTACTGCTGCGACCGCAAGGAGGCCAAGGACCACGGTGCCGATAAGGGCAACCTGCTGGGTTATGAGCCCCAGGACGGCGACCGCGTGGTCATGGTCGAGGACGTCACCACCAGCGGCAAGTCCATCGACGAGACCTATCCCAAGGTTAAGGCTGCTGCCGACGTCGAAATCAAGGGCCTCATCGTGTCCCTCAACCGCATGGAGGTCGGCAAGGGCGGCGTGACCACCGCGCAGAAGGAGATCGAGGCAAAGTACGGTTTCCCCGTCGCGAGCATCGTTTCCATGGCCGAGGTCGTCGAGACCCTCTACAACCACGAGATCGACGGCAAGGTCGTCATCGATGACGAGCTCAAGGCCGCCATCGACGCCTACTACGAGCAGTACGGAGCACGTTAGTTACGGCGTTTTACCAAACGCCGTAACTGCTCGACGCTGCGCGGGCCGCATTTGGACAATCTGACGTTCAACTTCAAGGGCGC
>CAJMLY010000027.1 GCA_905214425.1 uncultured bacterium | reverse complement strand
AAGAGAAGAGGCGGGGCATGCCCCGCCTCTTACACCACATCTCTGCGCGCTACCCGAACCGCCTCCCCTGGGACCTGATTGACGGCGCTTTCCAGACCCCGTGGGCAAAAAAGGACAAATATGAGTACTGTCACCTTTTTAGTAACAGCCAAAACCGCCTCAAACGACCTCTTTGCGGCCTCTATACGCCTTCAAATTAATCAAAACGCCCGTTAGCAGGCTTCCGTCTGCCAACGTTAATGAACATATTTATCACTTTGTCTATTATCTCGCTAGACGGATATGTTACTAGGTGAGCAACAGTACTCATATTTGGCATTTTTTGCCCACAGGGTGTTTCCCGGGGAACCGACAACAGCCTTAGGGCCCCACGTGGCACCACTCCCTCCCGGCGAGCGCCAACGTTTACCCAGATAAAACCTGCCAAAATAAACCTGTCCCTTTTTGGCAGGTTTCGGGGTGACAAGGGCTTGCGCTTTAGCGTGCGACAGCGGATAATGCCGAACACTCAACAATACGCTTATTGCTCTTTCTATAGATTGAGGAGGCCCCTATGGCCATGGAATTCAAACGCAGGCTGCCGATCCCCATGGAGATCCGCGAGGAAATGCCGCTTTCTGCCGAGCTTACCGCCAAAAAGCAGGCATTTGACGCCGAGGTCGCCAAAGTCTTTACCGGCGAGGACGCACGCAAGGTGCTCATCATCGGCCCGTGCTCTGCCGACCGCGAGGATTCGGTGCTTGAGTACATGAACCGACTGGCCAAGACCGCCGAGGAGGTCAAGGACAAGCTCATCATCATTCCGCGCGTCTACACCAACAAGCCGCGCACCAAGGGCACCGGCTACAAGGGCCTGCTGCACAACCCCGACCCCGAGGCGCCCGATGACCTGCTCGAAGGCGTTAAGGCCATTCGCCATATGCACCTGCGCGTCATCGAGGAGACCGGTTTCTTTACCGCCGACGAGATGCTCTACCCGTCCAACTACCAGTACCTCGTTGACCTGCTGAGCTATGTTGCCGTGGGCGCGCGCTCGGTCGAAAACCAGGAGCATCGCCTGGTGTCGAGCGGCATTTCGGTGCCCGTCGGCATGAAAAATCCCACCGCTGGTTCCACCACCGTCATGCTCAACTCCATCTACGCTGCCCAGGCACATCAGAGCTTTATCTTCCGCAACTGGGAAGTTGAGTGCGACGGCAATCCGCTCGCACACGCCGTCATGCGTGGCTACATCGGTCTCGACGGTCGTACCTACCCCAACTACCACTACGAGCACCTGGAGCGCCTGGCCGAGCGCTATACCGAGCATGCCGGCTACGCCAACCCGGCGGCGGTCATCGACTGCAACCACGACAACTCAGGTAAGCGCCCGCTGGAGCAGTACCGCATCTGCAAGGAGGTGCTCGACAGCTGCCGCCGCAACGAGTCCATCTCCAAGCTGGTCAAGGGCTTTATGATCGAGTCCTACCTGGAGGACGGCAACCAGCCGGTTGACGGCGGCGTCTTTGGCAAGTCGATCACCGATCCGTGCCTGGGCTGGGAAAAGACCGACTACCTCATCCACGAGATCGCAGAGCGGGTGTAGGTTACGGCGTTTTACCAAACGCCGTAACCGGCCGACGCTGCAAACCCGCCAGAGCGGCAATCTGCCTTTCAGCTTCGACGGCATGACCAAAAGGTCAATGCCGCCTCGCTTCAAGGCACCTTGCTCGCTCTGGCGGGTTTTCGCTGACGTTTTTCTACCAGCGTCGTTGCCAAAGCTGGCACTTGGGGACGCTCCTTTTGGGGTAGTCGTTGGGGACATTCTTAAACGACTACCCAGAATGAGAGTGGATAATCTCCCGTTTTTGTGGCCTGCTTTTCGAGCGAAAGCGGGAGATTATCCACTCTCATTGAGCAAGTGTCCGAAAATCCACCCTCATTCCTTCTTAGGGCCCTCCGTCCCCGAGGGATCGAGGGTCGTCTGCCGAATGGTCGATACGGCAATCCTGCGTCCATGTCACACTCAGAGATGGCCTGACCCAACCTGGAAGGAGCCTCCATGAGCCTTGACAACGTAACTCTGCGCGCCGCCACGCTCGATGACTTGACCGGCATCGCCGCCATTTACAACCAGCTGTGGTGCAACACACTACGCAACCGCGGCGACGTCGAAGCCGCCGATTTCTGCGCGCGCTTTAACATCGCTATGCAGCTGCAGCGCTCCCCCATCGCACTCGTCGCCGAGGCCGAGGGCCGCACTATCGCCGCCTGCTGTATCGGCATCTTCGAGGACGGCAAGCCGCGCACCAATCCCACGTGGGAGCCCTGCTACGACGAGATGCTCGCCCAGGCAACCGAGATGGCAAAGACCGCCGATGCCAAGCTCGAGGGCTCGCTCTTTGGCGACAGTCGTGAAAAGGCCACGGCCGACCGCTTTGCCGCCACGGGCAACGAGTATGCCCAGGGCCAGCTCAACCTGATCATCATCGTGCCCGAGTGGCAGGGCAAGGGACTCGGCCGCGAGCTCATCGACCTTGCGCGCGCCGAGCTCGCCAAGGCAGGCTGCACCAAGTTCTTCCTGATGAGCGACTGCAACTCCGACTGGCAGTTCTACGAGCACCTCAATATGAAACGCATCCTGGAAGATCACAGCCAAGACACCGGCGACGGCTTTATCGTCTACATGTACGGAGGCGACACGCAGGATTAACCTGCACGCCGCCTTGCGGGCTTTCTCCAAGACAGTCAGCAATCAGCCAAGAGAGCTAACAGGGTGCGCTCTCCTCGACAGTAGGGACATTCATCCTGCGAAGCGTGATATAGATGACCGCGCGGACACTCAACCGTCTCAGACAGATACAGGGCGAGCAGGCGCGCCCATGTGCGCGCATCAAGGCGCTCATGCGCTTTGCCAAAGAGCGACCGGCGGAAAGCCTCGCCCATAAGGTTGCCAAAGTCATTGATCGCAAGAGCGTAACTAGGGACAACATATCCGATCAGCGTCCCCACAAAGGAGCTGCGCCCATTGCACACGCAGCTATTGAGCGGAAGAGCCGGAATATCGTCGTCTAGGTCAAAAATTCTAGGTCCAGCTCGCCAGAACTGTACGGATGAATTCCGCGATTGAGCATCTTGAAGATATGGACCGCGAGTCCAAAGTCGTCCGTCTGAGGTGTAAACACCGGGGCATTCGTGGACGCCGCCAAGCTCTCGAAATCGCTGATGCCGGCTATCTCCATGAGCTAAAGCACTCGGAGGCAATATAGCCGGGAGCGGCGCATGCAGTCCTATGTGTCACATCCGAAAGCGTAAAGCTATACGAGCGCCTTGATCGTATCCATGCCCGCACGCGCCGAAACCTCGCAGCCCTTCTGCCCGTTGAGCACGCACTCGAGTAGCGCATCGTATGCGCGCTGGGCTTCGGGGGCCAGGTGCGCCCTGTTAAACATGCCCTCGGGTCGCACGTTTCCCTTCGAGTCGATCATACAAGCCCCCAATCTGTTTGGTTTCCCCAGATTGTGAGCCCGCACACCCAAGCCGCACGGCCCGCCGTTCAGCTGAAACCACCTGCCAAAAAGGGACAGGTTTATTTTGGTAGGTTTTATCTGGGCAAACGCCCAAGCCGCCACACAAAAAGCCCGCCGACCATTGAAGCCGGCGGACTTTCATTTACGGATAATCAAACCCTGTTTACCAAGGAGCTACTACTTGTGGCGCGCCTTGGGCTGCTGCTGGGTGATGCAGTGGATGTTGCCGCCGCCGTAGATAACCTCGCGAGTCATGATACCGATGACTTCACGGTCCGGATAAGCAGCCTGGATATCCTTGAGCGCCTGGGCGTCGTTGGGGTCACCGAACTGCGGCACAAGCACCGCTCCGTTGATGGGCAGGAAATTGAGATAGCTCGGCTCGAAGGCGTCCTCGGGGGTACGCGGCAGCACGCCCTCGACGGGGTCAATCGTGCTGGCCTCCTCTTCGGTCATATATACCGAAGTCGCAGGCATGATCACCTTGTGGATCTTGAGCTTGCGACCCTTGGCATCCGTGGACTCGGAGAGCGTCTTGTACGCCTCCTGGCACTCCTTGTAGAACTTATGGTTGGGATCATCGGTCCACATGCAGCAGACCTCGCCGGGCGCACTAAAGCATGCGACGTCGTCCACATGACCGTTCGTTTCGTACGGATCGATACCGTCCTTGATCCAGATAACCTTTTCGATACCGAGATACTCAGAGAGCTTCTCCTCAATCTGCTCCTTGGTGTACTGCGGGTTGCGGTCCTCGTTGAGCAGACACATCTCGGTGGTTACGACGGTGCCTTGACCATCACAGTTGAACGAGCCGCCCTCGAGGATGTAGTCCTCGGGACGATAACGGTTAACCTGCTCAAGCTGTGCCACCTGCAGGCCAATGGAAGCATCCTTGTCCCACGGGAAGTACAGACCGTCAATGAAACCGCCGTAAGCATTAAAGTGGAAGTGCGAAAGGGCCACCTCCCCATTGTCATTAACGAGGAACGCCGGGCCGGGGTCGCGAATCCAGCTGTCGTTGTACTCCATGTGGATAACGCGCACGTTCTCAACACCGTCGAAGATCTCGCACACCGCGGGGAAGTCTTCGGTGTTGACGCCTACCGTGATGGGCTGAAAGCGTGCAACGGTCTTAATGATCTCGGTGAAGACCTTCTGCGCCGGCTTGGCGCCGCAGCGCCACACGTCGGAGCGGTGCGGCCACAGAATCCAGGTGCGCTCCTGCTCCTCATACTCGCCGGGCATATAGAACCCGTCCTTCTTAGGCGTGGATTCACTCTCGTAGATGGTCTTCATTTCAAGCTCCTTGATCTCGGTGCTTTTGCTTGACGAGACCATGATGCGGCCGCACCGAGATGTTCTCAATAGTCCCTCGAGCCCCTTTCAGCGACCAACGGTATACCATTCGCTGACCTAAAGTTCTATTCAGGCCGAGAACATGACATACTGGGTTCCACAATGGAAAGGACGCCCTATGCCCCCATGCAATAAACAGCAGACTATTGAGTTGGACAGTACGACCTGGACTGCTCTCAACGAGCTCGCGCTTGCAATCCACGCATCACACGGTGTCGATAAGCTGCAAAAGGAGACCCTCGAGGGAACGACAGGGCTCGTGCCCCATCGGATCGCCATGTTCGACCTGATCGAGGCGGCAGGCAGTGACGCCCCACGCTACGTCCACCCCGCAAGCAGCGGAATGGACGACCGCGCGCTGAGCGACTACTACAACCGCTACGCCGCGATGGACTATACAACATGGAGCTTTGACCTACATAAGGTCGGCGTCTACCGCGACCTCGACCTCGTGGACGTCGAGCGACGCGATGCCACGCCCATCTATCGCAAATGGATGGAACCGCAGGGCGTCTACTTTGGCTGTACGGCCACGCTCGCGCACAACGACAGCCCGCTAGGAAGCATCACCCTGTTTCGCGAACGCACGGCCGGAGACTTCACCGACACCGAGCTCGCAATCCTGCTCGAAATCGCTCGGCACGCGAGCCTCGCGCTCGCCAACCTCTATCCTCGGGGCATTAATCTCACCCAGACCGAAGACACAGACCAGCTGAATGCTTTCATTACAGAACATAATATCCAACCGCGCGAAGCCGAAATCATGCAGCTCATGCTCGGCGGCAAAACGAACAAACAGATGGCAAACGAGCTATTCATAAGCGAGTCAACCGTCAAGAAGCACGTCAACGCCATCTATCGCAAGCTCGGCGTCAGCAACCGTCTGGGCCTTATGACTGCCACGCAAAACATCCCACGATAAAAAAGGGCGCCCTCCATACGGAGAACGCCCTTTGATTTCGCCATTTGAATTAGTGTCGGCTCTGGCTCAAAGAGTAGACAGGTTTATTTTGGCAGGGTTTATCTGGGCAAATGCCAGCCGCCACGAGGGAGCTGCCTTCCCTCACGGCGGTCTTCCAGCAGAAAAACCAAGTGAGTAGGCTTTTTGCAGGAGGCCAAGCACGCCCCAAAACGCCACAGCTCTGACCTGCGGTTTTATTGAGCATTTGCCGCGGTGTGCTCGGCATATCCAAATAAGTCTACTCACTTGCATCTAAGACGCACCAGATAGGCAAAAACCGCAGCAAAAAGGGGCCGGTTCCCTTCGCGGCTGTTGTTAATACGCCGAGCTTGTTATCGTAAAAGCCAATCACGCGCCGAAACCACACTACAGTCTTTCGACTCATACGTTGAGTCCACGCGGGCTACAACATAGCGCGCATCTTTTGCAATGTCGATCTCATCGCATACAGTCTGTAGATGGCGGGCGTACTTATCGTGATACGTTCTGGATGATTTTATTTCGATAGCCTTGGGACTCCCTGAGTTTGTACAGTCGAGCAAATCGATTTCACGCTTGCTGTCGTCCCTATAGAAATACAGCTCGGGATTCTCGCCCACGTTGAGATGGCTCTTCGCCGTTTCGGAAACGATGAGGTTTTCGAAAACGGCCCCCAGATAAGGGCTCTCCAATAGTTGCTCCAGTGATCCAATTTTGAGCAAGTAGCAGAGCAGCCCCGTGTCGTAAAAATAGAGCTTGGGCGTTTTAGTTAGACGCTTCTTGGCATTTGCATAATAGGGCTGCAGCGAAAACGTCAGGTAGCTCTGCTCCAGGATGGACAACCAGCTTTTAATGGTCGATACGCTCACGCCCGTATCTCGAGAAAGCGAGGATATATTGATGAGGGCACCGACGCTCTGAGCAATTATGGACAGAAACTTATGAAACTCCGCCTTATTGCGCACATCAAGCAAGCCCACAACATCGCGCTCAACATAGGTATCGATATAGCTGGGAAAATAAACCGAGGACGGCATTCCGGCGGAACGCAGGCGAGGGTATCCCCCTTCGAGCGCGAACAAATCCACTTCCAGCTGCCCCTGCTGGCCCCTCTCCGCTTCTCGAAACGATAATGGCAGCAATTTCAAGATCCCGACTCGCCCGGCAAGAGACTGCCCGATGCTTTTCATCATCAAAAAGTTTTGCGAGCCTGTAAGGATGTATTGACCGGCGTCTCCCCGCTCATCCGAAACAACCTGGATCATTGAAAACAAATCCGGGGCGTATTGCGCCTCATCGATGATGAGTCCGCCCTTTCGGTTGCGGATAAAACTCACCGGATCCTCCAAGGCCGCGCGCCTCGTTTGAGGGTCCTCAAGCGTGACGTAGGAATAGTCGGGAAAGGTATGCCGAACCAGCGTAGACTTACCGCTCTGCCTAGGCCCTGTCAACGACACAACAGGAAACCAGCCTGCCATGCGAATGAGCAACTCATGCAAATCCCTGTTAATGAACTCAGCCATATCAACGCCCCTTATTGCGCTGTTACCATAATCGGATAGTTTCATTCGCCATAATCTTATATTAGCGTTTACCACAATCTTATAGTAGCCTAGTTCAAAAGCATTATTTATAGAGCCGAAATCTCAGACCCTAAATAACAAAAGCCACCACAATGGGGGCTGTCCCCATTGTGGTGGCTTGCAGGCGAGTTAACTTGTTCGACTATCGTACGCCAGCCATGTCCGAGCCTAGAGCGTGGCAAGGCGCTTGAACTCGTGCGCGGCGAGCGCAATGGAGATGATGCCGGTAATGGCGTCGGCCACCACCAGGGCGATCCACACGCCCTCAACACCCATCATGTTGCCGAGGAGGTACATAAGCGGCACTGAGCAGATCACATAGCGAAGCAGGCCGGTAAACGTGGCGACACCAACCTTCTCGACCGCCTGGAAATATATCGACATGGTCATGGCAAGATAGCCCAGGGCAACAGCCAGGATGACGGTACGCGTGGCGTTGGCGGCAACCTCAACGAGCGCAGGATCGCTGCCGGCAAAGAAGGCGCACACCGGAGTGGCGGCAAGCCAGAGCGCGACGGTGACCAGCGCCAGCGTCACAACCTGGTACTTAAGCGTGCAAGAGAGCGTCTCCTTAAGGCGCGCCCAAGCCTTTGCGCCGGCGTTGAAGGCAGCGATGGGCTGCAGGCCATAGGAGAAGCACTGGGCAACCATCATGGTGATGTAGAGGATGTAGCCGTTGATCACGCCAAAGGCTGCGATGTAGAGCGAGCCCATGTCGCCGCCGAGCGAGCCCAAAAGCGAGTTGGCAACGGTGTTAAAGATAAAGGTCGCGCCCTGGACCAGGAAGAACGGGAAGCCGATCTTGAGGATCTGGCCGCAGACGGCGAGGTCGAGCTTAAGGTCGGCCAGGCTAATCTGGAGCTGGGACTTTTTGCCCCCGATGAACCAGAAGATACCGATGGCCCAGATACCGATGGAAAGCCCGTAGTACACGCCGGCGCCCATAACGCCAAACTTGAGCACAAACGTAGAAAGCGCGAGCCAGCAGATGGCAACGATGGCCGAAACGGTCATGAGGTTGGCCTGGACCTGAACCTTCTCGTCCACACGCATCACAGCGGTGACCATCTGGCCAATGACCGTGAGCGGCAGCAGCACGGCGAAGGTGCGCACGCCGGCAACGGTATCGGCCATGATGTCGGGCGTGGCGCCAAAGAATGCGCAGATGGGCTCGGTAAACACGGCCATCACCACAGCAAGCAGCACACTCACAATCGTGGTGAGCCAAAAGCCCTGGCTAAAAGCCTTGCTTGCGCCCTTAATGTCGCCGGCACCCAAAAGGTTGCCCACCACGGCGGGCACGCCGGTGCCAAACAGGTTGCCAAAGGCCAGGTTGATGTACTCGACCGACATGATGATCGAGACGCAGGCCAGGCCGTGGGCACCCAGGCCCCAACCCATCACGAGGCCCTCGAGGACCACCATGATGATCTGGGCGAGCATGCCCTGGCCGGTGACGATGGTGTACTTACGCACCAGACCGGGAATCGGTTGGGAGGCGAGCTCGCGCTCCTCCTCCACGGCAGCGGTTACTTCTTCTGCCATTGTTCTCCCCTTTCCTTGAGAGAGTAGTGCTGAATGGATGTCAGGCGGCTGACAACTGGCGCCAAGCCGCCCAACCAAACGATGGCGCTAGGCCTCAAAGACCACCTTGCCGGCGATCATCGTAAGGGCCGCGGTAGCCTCGAGCACCTCTGCCGGCTCGCAGGTAAAGAGATTGCGGTCGAGTACGCAAATGTCGGCTTGCTTGCCGCAGGCGAGTGTGCCGATGCGGTCCTCAGCATGCATAGCGTAGGCGCTGCCGTAGGTGTATGCGCGCAGGGCCTCGGCCATAGTGATTCGCTCCTCGGGGAACCAACCCTCAGGATTAGATCCATCCTCGAGCATGCGGTAGACCGCTCCATAGACTTCCTCCATAGGCTCAAGCCCCACGACCGGGAAGTCGGAGCCCAGATGCACGCAGGCACCGCTCGCGAGCAGGCTATGAATTGGCCACGAGAGCGCCGCGCGCTCGGGACCAACGGCGTCGTCCTTTGCCAAGTCTGCCATATCAAGCAGCATATGCCACGGCTGCATGGCCGGACAGACGCCGAGCTCCGCATAGCGCGGCAAATCCTCAGGTTGAACAGTCTCGTTGTGCTCCATGGAGTGACGACAGCCCATAAGACCGTAACGCTTCTCGCCCTCCTCGAAGCAGTCCAGGATAAAGCGTACGGAACGATCGCCTATGGCATGGATGCGCGTGTCGACACCCCACTCAAGCGCTTTAAGGATGGCTTTGCGCACACGCTCAGGTTCCTCAGCCGGCTCGCCACAGGTCTCGGGAGCATTAGCATAGGGCTCGAGCATCCAAGCAGTATGATCGGAACACACACCGTCAATGAACTGCTTAAAGCCATGCCACTCGACTTGCGTGCCCGGGAAGTCGTATTTCGCCCGAATCTCCTCGAGCGTCATGGCCTCGTTCTCAAAAAGGTCTGTGTACATGAACACGCGCAACGGAAGTTCGCCCTTGCGGTTAAGCTCCGCGAGGAATTTATAGGGGTTATCCATGCTCACAAAAGTGGGGTTTACCATGCCGACTGTCGTAATACCGAGAGCGCTGGCACGATGCGCGGTCTTGGCAAAGGAAGCACTCGCCACCTCGGGGGCAGGATTGTATACCTCATCCAAGAAAAGGGATCCCGCGTTGTTCGAGAAGACCCCAGTGGGGTTGCCAGCTTCATCCCTAAGAATCTTGCCGCCTGATGGGTCTGGCGTTTCAGCAGTAATGCCGATTTTCTCGATTGCGCAGGTGTTGGCGCTAAACGTGTGCACGTCAACCTGCTGCAAAAAGACCGGACGGTCCGAAATGTACTCATCGATCATTGCCGCCGTAGGCATCTCGGGCACGTCCCACTGGAACTGGATAACCTGATAGCCCACGATCCACTCGTTGTTCGGGTGGTCTTCGGCAAACGCCTGCACGCGTTCCATACACTGCTCAAAGCTTGTGCAATCGATGAGATTGACGGCGAAATCGGGATCGGACACAAAGGCGCCCTGGGCATAGTGAGTGTGTGAGTCGATGATGCCAGGCATGACGAGCTTATCGCCATAGTCGCGCACCTCGGTATCGGGCCCGATAAAAGCGTCGAGGTACTTATCCTCGCCGCACGCAACAATCCTGTCACCTGCGACGGCAACGCCGCCCTTGAACGGGGCCAGCCCGTCACCAGCGAACACAGCATTACTTTTGATGACTAAATCCGCTTTGTCCATATGAGCCTCCTCAGACGTTACAGGACAATGGATGAGCGCCACGATACGACGCGCCCAATCGGTGAGGGAGCATTTGTCGCTCCCTACATGACACGTGCCTACGAGCGGTCGGGCGTCTGTCCAGCGCCCTACGCCCCGTGTCAACACCCATTGACGCACCTCCTGCACAAGCTGCCAAGATGGAAACGAGCGAACGGACGGCTTAAGAAGGTTTACACGTCTGAGCAGGTATTTTATTGTCAAAGTTTATTGTCGCTTCATTACGCCAAGTGGTCTGCGATACGCCGTCAGCCGAACCACTCCAGCCTTACGAGCGCCAGAATGTCTCAATCAAGTCGTCACGCGCCTTGACTTCGCTCTTTACATAGATGCGATGCAGGTGAGCCTTGACGGTACCCGGACTAATCACAAGTTCGTTAGCAATATTTTGGACATCGAGTCCACGCAATACGAGTGTAAGCACTTCCTGTTCACGCTTTGAAAGCCCATGCTCGTCCGAGAAAATCACAACACGCGAGACAAGGTCCTCCCGTGCATCACGGCGCTCTGTCGCTACCTCTTCATCGGCACGAGGGTGACGCGAGAACACACGTAAGATATGGCTGAACTGTTTAAATAGCTGAACGGCTGCAGCCACAAACAATAAATTCTCTGAGATATTCCGCTCGCCCAGATACCATAAAAAGGCGCTCACCATCACGTTGTCAACGTCAGGCGTGCAGAATAGGATCATATAGGTATCTTCGATAACCACCATCACGGTAAGCACGCAGGCTATGCAAAAGAACATCCGAGAGCGCTCAAGATCGAGCCGCTCAGCCCTATTCTCCGTCTTGCGATAGCGAGCGTAAGCATATACCAAGCAGAATGCCATTCCCAAATCGCGCGTAAGCCAAAAAAGATATTGCTGAACCTGGCCCGCAAAGCCAGTACGAGGCACCAGAGCAAGCTGAAGCACGGCGATCGGTACGACATATGCGGCAACGCGCTTAACGGTCACCTCATCGTGTAAGCGAAACGTTACCCAAAGCCATACGCACGCAAGAATCGCCACGCCCAGCGCGCAGCGCAGTAACGGATGTTGAAGCGGCTCATTAAACGTCACCACATAGTCATATTTGAGCCGGTTGTACTCATCAAAGAAGATCACCGACATATCGAAGATATAGAGAAGGAAGCCCGCGGCCGCCACCAAACAATCGCGTCGACGAGTCATGAGCCATATTACGAGTGCAGTTGATGCCGTCACCAATCCAACGCCCATGACAAGAATCGTGTAGATAAAGAATGCGAAGCTCATACTACTCTCATTCCGCACACAACCAGCTTGATTCCGCATTACAGTTATGGTAAGACATCGAACGAATACCAAGATCGAAAGGAGATGCCATGGCGCCGATTGCACCGCTCAAGATTATTGTCGCGCCCGCCGCCAAGGCCATCGCCAAGATCGGTTCGACCATGACCTACGAGGACGTTCCCTGCATCGTTGATGAGCGCAACGACAGCTGCCCTTACCTGGGCCACGTCCCCTACTTTGCGCCTAAGCTCGCTTCCAATCCCGAGCACCGCGAACAGTAATCCAAGATGCGGCAAGCGCCGCGCAGCTCGCGGAGCTACTGTTTTGGTGCAAAGAAACGTTTTGGTGCAAAGAAACCTGTCCTTCTTGCACCAACGCCGGGATTGTCGACGCTGCGGCCGCGGCGCGATACGAGGCGCGAAACCTCGCCCAGCAACACGGCGATCACCACACCCATGAGAATGGGCAACTTTGCCATTTCGGCGGGCGAGCCGTTGAGCGGCACAATCGTAGCGACAATCGAAAGCACAAGCTCCACCACGGGAATCGCAAGTGCCACCGCAAGCACCTTGCCCTCGAAGGGCGCGCGGAACACGCGCGGGCGATCGTCATATTTGCGCAGGCGCCAAAACGCTGGGAACATCGGGATATAGCTCATAAGCAAAAAGACGACGTTCATCGAGAAGAAAACCCAAAAGACGTCGGAGCCCTCGCCCAGCGGAATCTGAAGCAGTAGTACCAGGCTGGCAAAACAACCGTTAATGATTGCCGAGCCATTGGGCATGCCGGTCTTCTTGGACACCAGCGCAAAGGGACGCGGCATATTGCCATGACGCGCGGCATAGCTCGCCACGTTGTTAACGCCAAAGCTCCAGCAGATCATGTTGGCGAACAGCGTCACCAAAAAGGCCACGCCCACGACCATCGTCAGCGGATGGCTGCGCCCCAACATGGCGGCGACCGCGTCCACAATGCCCGAATCGAGCGAAAGCTGCTCGGTGGGAACCGCGGCTCCAATGCCGATGCCGCAGATAATGTAGATTGCCGCAATGGCAACGCCACCAGCGATAACCGCCTTGGGGATATCGCGCGATGGGTTTTTCATCGTACTGGCAAAGGTCGCGACCACTTCGAAGCCCATAAAGTTGAACAGGATGATCGATAGGTACGTCAACGAATTGGTGTCGCCCAAATCTGGAATGAAGGTCTTAAACGACATATCGTTGGCAAAGCCGTTATTGCAGGCAAACCAGATGCCGACGATTCCCACCACGGCGGTAATGAGCACCTTGATGACGGCACCGCCGTCCATGACCCAATCGGCCTCGGCCACCGGGTGCATCGCCATGACCGTGACTCCCCACACAAAGGCAAGCTCGATGGCAATTCGAACCCCGAGCGAAAACTCGATGCCCCATACCGCATTGATGACACTGGGGAACATACAGGCGATACTTGCCACCCACAGTGGAAAATTGACCCAGTAGCACCAGGAGCAACGGGCGCCCCAACGGTCGCCCAAGCCCAGGCGAACCCAATCGTACAGGCCGCCCTCGGAATCGAACGCCGTACCGAGCTCGGCCACCACCAGGCCATAGGGAAGCAAAAACGTAATGATGAGGAAGATCCACCAGAAGAACTGCACGTTACCCATGGCAGACGCCGGAGCAGCCGCCTCGATGGTAAAGACAACGCAGATAACCGAGAGGATGACCTCGAACAGGGAGAACTTTTTACCTACCATGGCACGCTCCCCCTACAGCAAAAAGGATGGCATCTGTACCGAAGGCGCAGCCCAAGGTAGGGTTGCAGGCCGCGTCACCGGTGCAGGTGCCATCCCAAAGAGAAGAGAGGATACAATTGTTGGACCAACGCTCGCGGAACAGGCGCGTGTAGATAACGATACGCTGGTACATAGATACTCCGATCAAAACGGTCGCGCTCGCAACCGGAAACTATCAGCAATTGAATACGCGTCTGACCTGGGAAATTCAAGCGAACAATTGGCCTAACCCGCAATAAATCCCAGATCAGACGCGTATTCAATCAAAGAAAAAGGGCACTCCGATGTGGAGGCAACGGAGTGCCCAAAGAAAAGCCAGCCGATCAATCAGGTAGCCCTGTTCGCTTGACCGGCTGGGTTTCTGAGGTGCGGCAGATTCCCGTGAAAGAGGAGCGCCGCGTACTTCGGTACGCAAGCGACGAATGAACGGGAAGGTGCCGTGCCTCAGGAAGCCAGACGATTAAGCCGACGGCTCCTGCTGCGTAATGCAGTGGATATTGCCGCCACCGAAGACGACCTGCTCGGACTGAACGCCAACGCACTTGTAGACGCCCTCGCCCCAGACCTCGTCATAGATCTTCTGGAGCGTGTCGACGGCCAGCTGGTCGTTCTCGTCGCCGTACTGCGGGACGATGACGCCGTGGTTGGTGACCAGGTAGTTCATGTAGGAAGCGATCAGCGGCTCGTCGGGAACGCGCGGCTCGGCGTTCTCGTCGGCGTCGATGGTGTCGCAGGAGGCCTGGTCCATGAACAGCGGGTTCACGGGCATGCAGAGCTTGTAGACCTTCAGCTTGCGGCCCTTGGCGTCGACGGCGTTGGAGAGGGTCTCGTAGGCGGCATGGCACTGCTCGTAGAACGGGTACTCGGGGTCGTCGGTCCAGATGCAGGCCATGACGCCCGGGGCGATGAACGTGGCGACGTCGTCGATGTGGCCGTTGGTCTCCTCGGGGTCGATGCCCTCCTTGACCCAGATGACCTTCTCGACACCCAGGTAATCCTTGAGGTGCTCGTTCATGTACTCGCGAAGCTCCTCGCTCCAGGGCTCGAACTTCTTGTGGTACTTGGGCCAGATGGACTCGGGATCCTCTTCCTCCTCGAGCACCGCAGAGCAGGTGCGGCCGGGGGACAGGAGGCACTGGTCGGTCACGACAAGGGTACCCTCGCCGTCGACGGTGATGGAGCCGCCCTCGAGGATCATGTCGTCGGGACGATAGCGGCGGCAGCCGGAGAGCTCAGCCATCTTGAGGGCGATCTGCTCGTCCTTGTCCCACGGGAAGTACAGGCCGTCGACGAGGCCGCCGTAGGCGTTGAAGTGCCAGTGGTTGGCGCGCTTCTCGCCCTTGCCGTTGATGACGTAGGTGGCGGCGGTGTCGCGGAACCAGGCGTCGTCGGTGGTCATCTCGATGACGGTGACGTTCTCGTCGTTCTCGAAGACGGCCTTGCAGTTGGCGTAGTCGACCTGGTTGGCGCACATATAGACCGGGGTGAACTCGGAGATGGCGCGGGCGATGGCGGCATACTGCTTCTGGGCAGGCTTGGCGCCGTGGGCCCAGGTGTCGGTGCGGTGGGGCCAGCCCATCCACACGCGATCCTGCGGGGCGAACTCAGCAGGCATGAAGAAGCCGTCGGCCCTGGGGGTAGACTCGGACTCGGTGATCGTACGCATAAGATTTCCTCCAAATCGAACGATCGTTTGCCGCGGGCGGGTTACCCGCAGCCTAAAACCAAGAGATGGTAGGCGCCCGTTCCCCGGCAAAGGTCGGGGCGCCCAGCGCCGGTTTTCACGGAGTCGCACCGGCAAGCGACGACGTAACCCGGTGCGCGGAGACAAAACGCACGAAGGATACGGAAGAGAGATTGGGGTGGGCGGTGGTTACCGGAGCAATAGCTCACACCCACCCCAGGGAATGGTTAGCAAACCTGTCGCTTGGGCACGCCTCCGAAGAGGCCAGAGTGCCCGGAGTCGGGAGCGACAAGCCCGACGAAGCGCACGTTGGTACGCGAGGAGGGTTGGAGCCCCAGAACCGGGTGCTCTAGTTCTCCTCGGCCTCGGCGGCCTCCTCAGCGAGACGCTGGGCTGCGAGCTCAGGGGTCAGACCCTTGTACTCTTCCTTGCGGCCCTTGGCGCTGACGACACGGACGACCTCGCCGATGAGCACGAGCACGATGAAGATGACGATCATCGGGACCTTGTCGCCAATTTCGGCGGCGGAGAACGGTACCAGCGTCGCGACGATGGCAAGAACCAGCTCGATGCAGGGGATGGCCAGCATGACCTTCATCATGGCGCCCTTAAACGGGAACGTGAAGATGCGCTCACGGTTCGGGTCGTTCTTACGAAGGTTGAGGAATGCCGGGAACATCGGGATGTAGGTGAGCAGCAGGAAGACGACGGAGGTGCCGAAGAGCATCCAGAAGACGCCGTTGGAGATGGCGTCGATGGGAACGAGCTGCAGGCAGAGAACCAGGGAGGCAACGACAGCGTTGACCAGGTTGGCGCCGTTGGGCATGTCGTCCTCGGAGATCATCGAGGCGAAGACCTTGGGCATGTTGCCGTGCTCAGCAGCATAGCGAGCGACGGAGTTGACGCCGAAGGACCAAGCAGCCATGTTGGCGAACAGGGTAATCAGGAAGGCGATGCAGATGACCTTGAAGATCATGGAGTCGCCCACCATGGTCTGGACTGCGACGATCATGCCGTAGTCGGGGTCGATGGAGTCGGCCGGCACAGCGGCGCCGATGCCGAAGCCAGCGAACAGGTAGATGACGGCAATAGCCACGCCACCGACAATGATAGCCTTGGGAATATCGCGAGCGGGATCGGCCATGTCATCGGTCATGGTGCAGATGACCTCGAAGCCCATGAAGTTAAAGATGATGATGGACAGGTAGCCGAGAGCGTTGGTGTTGGTGAGCTCGGGCAGGAAGGTGGCAGCGGACATGTCGTTCGCAAAACCGTTCTCCATGGCATACCAAATGCCCAGAGCGCCGACGATAACGGCAACGGCGACCTTGATGATAGCGCCTCCGTTAAGGACCCACTCGGAGTCGGCCGCCTTGGAGCGCCCCATAAGGTAGACGATCCACACAAAGGCAAGTTCGATACCCATCTTGGCGATCAGGTTGAACTCGACGCCAAAGACCATGCCCAGGATGTCGGGGAACATGGTAGCCAGCGAGGCGATCCACAGCGGGTAGTTGACCCAGTAGTAGTACGAAATGCGGGCGCCCCACTTGTCGCCCAGGCCATCGCGTACCCAGTCGTAAATGCCGCCCTCGCCGTCATAGGTGGTGCCGAGCTCGGCGACAACCATGCCGTAAGGGAGCAGGAAGGTCAGGATCAGGAAGATCCACCAGAAGAACTGCTGGTTGCCAATGGCAGCAGCAGGAGCGGCGGCCTCGCAAACGAAGACGACGCAGATGATAGTCGAAATGACCGTCAGGAAGGAAAGCTTTTTCTTTCCGTCACTCATGATGAGCTCCTTCGCTCAGTCTTGGACAGATCCGAGGCCCTAAGGTATTAAGGCAATTGCTTGGGCCTCGGTGAGCGGGCGGCAGGAGACGAGCATCCGCCGCCCGCAAACGTGCTTTTAGAAGCCTTGAGGCTTAGAGCTGCTCGAGAGCCTCGAGAGCGGCGTGGAGCTCAGCCTTGGCGGAGTACTCGACACCCTCGTCGTTGAGCGGAGTGCGCTTGCCCAGGGCGGCAAGAAGAGCACGGATGGAGTGCTTGCGGTTCTCGGCCTCAACCCAGCACAGGGAGCGCTCGGGATCGTCCATGACCTCGTCGACGACCTCCTCATTGCGGGTGGCCGGCAGGCAGTGCATGAACTTGGAGTTCGGGCCGGCGAAGTTCATCATGTCCATGGTGACCTGATACTTGGGATAGAACACGTCCATGTAGTTCTCGCCCGAGACCTCCTCGTCGTACAGGCCATACCACACGTCGGTGTAGATGAAGTCGGCGCCCTTGATGCACTCGATGTCGTCGGAGATGACAACCGAGCCGCCGGAGACCTTGCAGTTCTCCTCGGCGATGGCCATCATCTGCTTGCCGAACTCGGCGCGCTCCTCGACGGTGCCAACGTGCAGGCCGCCGTCGGGAATCTGGTGGCCCTTAGGTCCAAACTGGACAAACTTCATGCCGACCTTGGAGGCGATGAACATGAGGGAGACGCAGACCTGGGTGGCGTCGCCGATGAAGGCCAGGGTGCAATCCTCGATCTTCTTGCCCTCGGGGAGGTTCTCGAGCATGGTCATGAGGTCGCCCATCTCCTGCGTGGGATGGTTGAACTCGGACATGCCGTTGATGACGGGCACAGCGGAGCCCTCGGCGAGGCCGACGACGTCCTTGTGACGGTCAACGCGAGCCATCATGATGTCGAGCAGCGAGCCCATAACGCGAGCGGTGTCGCCCAGGGACTCGTGACCGCCGAGCTGGATGGTGCCAGGGCCATAGAACTGAGCATGGCCGCCGAGGTCGGTCATAGCGGTCTCGAAGGAAAGACGAGTGCGGGTGGAGACCTGCTGGAAGATCATGCCAAGGCTCTTGTTGCGGAGCAGGTGCGGATAATAACCGTCAACCTTGATGGCCTTCTTCATTGCCAGGCCAAGATCCTCGATAGCCAGAATCTGCTCTTTGGTGAAGTCGTTGGTGTCGATGAAATCCTTAGGCAGTGCCATGTCGATTTCCTTTCCGCCGGTCTTGCCGACTATTACTATGAGGCGCTCGAACATCACGCCTCGTGTTGACAAGACCATCATTCACCCGTATGCAATTTTTACCTAGTTTATTCGGGATTAAAGACCGTTCATGGAGTTACACCCTCTCTAATCCAATATAAACCCGCAGGTCAAGAGTTTACAGGGGGTTTACCGTCTGGAACCGCGAACGGTATACGGCTATGCTGTATCTTGGCGTTTAATCCGCAATGGAACGACCGGCGGAGGCATGTATACCCGGGGGATATAGCGGGCTCCATAAGGGATCAAAATGAGACAGGACGGTGACAGATGGACACACTCATGTTCTTCTATACCCAAGCGATACTCGTAATCTGTATTGTGACGGCAGTGCTTTCGCTTGCCGCCTATGCCTCGTCCCGTCGACGCTTCTTTATCTATGGCAGTGGCGTTTTTATTTGCTACGCCATCGAAATGACTGAGATCTTCTTTTTTGAATACACGTTGCAAAACGAGAGTTTTCCGGCCAGCGACTATTACTCAATTACCATGCCTGTGTTGCGGACCCTTGTGGCGACCGCTTCACAGGCTTTTATTTGGCTGATTGCCATGGACTTGCTCGATAAGCATTCTAAAAAGCAGTTCGCTATCCCCGTCTTAACGTTTTTGCTGTGCGAGTCGCTGGCTATCGTCGCAGTCCCCTCCGGCCCCATGCGTCAGTGGATCTACTACACGATACGCCAGGCATTCCTTGTCTTTGTGGGACTGTATATCTTATGGACGGCTCATAAGAGTACAAAGGTTGAGCTGAAGGCACGCGTCAACAACCAGCGAAAGCACCTGATTATCGGCGCTATTCTGGTCGGTTGCATCGTTGCCGAGGATTTCTACAACATCCTGGTCATCCCCATGAGTCTGGCACCCTCTTGGCTGCAGCTATATCTGTCCGAGCGCAACTTTAGCGAGAACTTCTTTGCGTGCTACTTTGCGATTCTGTTGATTATCTACTCCTACCACGTGCTTTCAATCCGCATGCAGGAGGCGCCCGAGGAAAAGAACGTCAGCGATCTTGATCGACACATCGAAGAGCAGATGCCCTTCTATCGCAACGCCTACAAGCTCTCCAACCGCGAGACCGAGGTTATGCGTCTGGTCGTACTGGGCAAGTCGAACCAAGAGATCGCTGACGAACTCTTCCTTGCTGTGGGCACCGTCAAGACCCACATCCACAACATCCTGGTCAAAACCGAGCAGCAAAATCGCACCACGCTCATCCTCCACTTCTGGAAACGATGAAGTTACGCGGTTTTACCAAACCGCGTAACGGTTCGACGCTACAAGCGCCCCTAAGCGGCAATCTGACGTTCAATCGTCGGTCGCGTACCCAAAGTACGCTTCCCTCCTCTTAAACGTCACCTTGCTCGCCTAGGGGCGCTTTCGCTGACTTATGCTCAACTTACGATAATTCCAAGCTGAACGAGTTACTCGCTGTAGCGGGTGACGATGGCAGCTTGCACCATGCCGGTGCTCATGAGGTAGGTCACCAGGAAGTAGCCACCGTATGCTGCCAGGAAGATTGCACAGGTGAGGCCCACGGTGCCGCCGATGCTCATATTTCCGAAAATGCTCACCAGCTCGATGATCACCTTAAGTGCCACAAAGGAGTGCGCCAGGCCCACTGCCAGCGGGAACAGGAAGAATACCGCTTGTTGCGCCATCACCGAATGGCGAATCTGGCGGTCGTCGCAGCCGATCTGTGCCAGCACACGATAGCTGCGGCTGCCGTCGGCCACGTTGGAGAGTTGCTGGATCGACAGAATCGCCGCGCATGCAACGACCAATACAAAGCCGATGTAGATGGCTAGATAGCTAATAAGACCGTTCATTTGCGCTGCTTGCGCGTACATCTCGGAGCGTGTGATGAAGGTTCCCCACGACCCCGGCTCCTTGCCGTCAACGAGCAGATTGTCGAGCAGAGTGTATTTAATGCTCTCGTCTGCCTCGGTCGTATCCATCCCCTGTTTGTAGTTAACGAGCAGGCTACTGGAATACGGTTGCAGATTAAGTTGGGACAACAGCTCGTCGGAAACGACGACGGTACCCGGATTGCTGCCCATCGCCGAGTTGGCGATGGCCGCCGTATCTTCGTCCGACTTATCGGTTGCGGGCTTGAGCGTATGCCCGCCCAAGGTAAGGGCATGGCCGCCAGCCATATACTTGGTGTACAGGTCGACCAGCTCGCCGCCCATATCACACGTGAGCAGATACTGGTCGTGACCGATGTGCACCGGCTCCTCGCCCATCATCTGACGCAATTTGTTGTACCGGCTCGCCGGCGTCACATACAGACCCATCGCATCGGCATTGCTACCCCCGAACGCCTTTGGAAGCTTTTCGCCCATGATCTTGCACATCTCACTTGGGGTCACCGAAGGATTCGAGCCGCCAACTGGGTAACTCAGATACGAATCGATCTGCACATGCTCACCGGCAACATCGGCGATATTGACCTTCTTGCCGGTCTCGTCGTTGTTGCCCGCCGACTTGCCCTTACCGTGCCATGCGGGGTACAAATCGACCGTACTATCGGCCAGCACCATGCGATCGGCTTCAGACGGATTGACATACTCTTTGTAGTAGTCGAGCGTATCGGGCGTGTAATAGGCATACGTCTGAGACACGTCAACAGGGTTATAGCGCTCCAGGTTTTCGTTCATCACGTTGGCAATCGACATACCGCACGTCACCGAAGTGATGGCCAAAAACAGGAGCATCGCGATGACGCCCATCGAAAAGCACACCGTGTTGACCTTGGCCGCAAGCTGGCGCACGGTAAACATGTTGAGGCCGCGCCAATACACGCCGCGCAAGCTCTGCAGCAGCTTAATGAGCATGCCCGAGAGTCCCCAGAACAGGGCAAAGGTGCCCACGGTAACCATAGCGGTCGTAATACCAAACTGGTTCATGGCCTCTTGCAGCTTGCTGTCCGTCGCGGTTAGCGGGAACCCATCACGTAGCAGACGGTAATAGGCCACGCCCACAAGCACCACGCCCACGACAAAGATGGCAATCGCGATCCAGGGGTTGCGTGTCTTGATGCTCTCGTTGCGACGCTCGGCACCCATAAGCTCGATGAGTTTGGTACGACGCACGGCGCGAAGGTTCAGCAGTAGCGTGAGCACAAACATCACGAGCATGCAGGCAAGGGTCAGGCTGAACGCATGCACCGAGAAAAAGAAGTGGAAATTGGCGATCTGTGTCTTAAAGAGCGAGGCCGTAAAGAACGTCATAAGCTGGGAGAGTCCCACACCCAGCACAATGCCGGCGACAAAGGCGCCGACCGAGACAATCACCGTCTCGAGCGCCATGATCGTGGCGACGCGCCCGCGCCCCATGCCGAGCACCTGGTACAGGCCAAACTCCTTCTTGCGGCGTTTCATGATGAAGTTATTGGCATACACCATTAAAAAGGCCATGACACCGGCCAAAAAGTACGTCAGGTTGCCGAGCATGCTGCCCATAACCTGCGCCAAGCCCTTTTCATCGATGCCGGCGATGTCGACCTGCATCGAGATGGTGTTAAAGGCATAGAAGACCGTGACGCCCAGGGTGAGCGTCAAAAGGTAGACGAGGTAGTCGCGGCCGGCGCGGCGGACGTTGCCCCAAGCGAGTTTACAGAGCATCGGAGCCCTCACCGCCCATCATGGCAACGACCTCCATAATGCGGTCGAAGAACTCTCGGCGGTCGATGTCGCCGCGGCGCAGCTCGGTGAAGATCTTGCCGTCGCGAATAAACAGCACACGGCTCGTGTAGCTGGCAGCAAAGCTGTCGTGCGTGACCATGAGCACGGTGGCGCGTAGGCGGCGGTTAAGGGCCTCCAGGCTCTCGAGCAGCAGGCGAGCGCTCTTGGAATCGAGGGCGCCGGTGGGCTCGTCGGCCATGATCATGGTGGGGTCGGTGACGAGCGCGCGAGCTGCGGCAACGCGCTGCTGCTGACCGCCGGACATCTGGTAGGGATACTTGTCGAGCACCTGACTGATGGACAGGCGCGCGGCCACATCCTGCACGCGGGTCGAGATCTCTGCCGAGTTTGTGCGGGCGATGGTGAGCGGCAGGGCGATGTTCTCGCGTGCCGTGAGCGTATCGAGCAGGTTGGAGTCCTGGAAGATAAAGCCGAGCTCCTCGCGGCGGAACTGCGAAAGCTTAGCCTGCTTCATGCGCGTCACGTCCTGCCCGTTGATGCGGATCGTGCCACTTGTGGCGCTATCGATGGTCGACACGCAGTTGAGCAACGTCGACTTGCCCGAGCCCGAAGCGCCCATGATGCCGACGAATTCACCGCGGTTGACGGTAAAGCTGACGTCGTTGAGCGCGCGGGTCACGTTGCCCAGCGCTCCATATACCTTTTCGAGATGCGCGACCTCCAGTACCGGGGTCGCCATGTGCGTGGTTTGCATACCGAGTCCTTTCTTGCGATTAGTCTACGGCATCTATAGTCGCAAGAAGACGAGTCAGCTACCATCGATATGGCTTACGCTTGCCTTACCGTTGTGTAAGGTACGGGTAGCTACCCTGCCACGTGTTGATGTTGAGAGAGGACTCCTGTTGAAGACTGTTCATGTTGCCGCTGGGATCATTCGCAAGGAAGGATCCGATGAGCTACTTGCCGTGCAGCGCGGCTACGGCGACATGCAGGGACTTTGGGAGTTTCCCGGCGGCAAGCTCATGCGCGGCGAGACACCCGAAGACGCCGTGCGCCGCGAGCTCATGGAAGAGCTGCAGGTCAAAGTCACCAACCTGCGCGATTTCTATACCGTTGAGTACGACTACCCCGATTTCCATCTCTCCATGGAGTGTTACTACTGCTCGCTGGCTAAAGAATCCGACGAGCCTCAGAACCACGACCGCCAGCTCGATATCCGCTGGATTCCGCGCACCTCGCTTGCCACCGTCGAGTGGATGCCCGCCGACAAGGGGCTCATTGATGCTCTGATTGAGTTGAAGGAAGATCGGCTTGAGGCCAACGGCACTGCCAACGACGCCGAGGCCGCCACGACCGACGAGCCCGCCACCAAACCCAAGCGCGCACCTAAGCGCCGCAGCAAGAAGCGTCCCAAGCCCGGTCTGCTCGACGGCATCGATACCTCGGACCTTTCCGCTGACGAGCGCGAACTGGTGCGCCGCCGCGCCGCTATAAAAAAGTCCATGAAGGGCAACAAGCGCGCCAACACCAAGCCCGAGCTGCTCGTACGACAGCGCCTGCGGGCCGCGGGCCTTACGGGCTATCGTTTGGAATGGAAGGTACCCGGCAAGCCCGACATCGCCTTCCCCGGGCGCAAGATCGCCATCTTCGTCAACGGCTGCTTTTGGCACCGCTGCCCCAAGTGCAACCCTAGCCAGCCCAAGCGCAACGTTGAGTTTTGGGAGGCAAAGTTCCGTCGCAACGTCGAGCGCGACCACGCTGCCGTGGCAGCACTCACTCAAATGGGCTGGACGCCCATAACCATCTGGGAATGCGAGCTCAAAAAAGACCACATCGACGCCACGATGGAAAAGGTCATAGAGCAGGTGCGGGCCGCAAAGCCGCGGCGCTAGGAACGCGCCGTCCACACGCCCCACACAGGCGAGCCACATCCGCGCCACAAACCTTAGAAAGCCCTTAAGCCCCCAACCTTTCAAGAGTGTTATGCAATAGCTTTGACCTGCGGTTTCATGGTTACATCAAACCCAATTAAGCCTTTCTTTAGCGCTTTCTTATCTGCACTCGCGGCATAATACTGCCAGCGCACGGGACCTAGCAGCACACCCCGAGCGCAATCTTTTGGTGGACATCGAGGAGGCCGCATAAGCATGCATTCTTCCAATAACGCAGCACAGCAGCCATCCCTAAATCATGCAAACCTTTTCTCCTTCCCCCCGACACAGAGAAACGGCCTCCTCGACTCCCCAACCCCAAAACCCAAACGCTCAACCGACCAGAGCCTCAACCTGCGAGCATCGTTCGAAAAGCTCCAAGCATCCCTAAACAAGTCATTCCCCAACCAAGCCCGGGCATACTAGCCCCCACCAACAAAGAAGCCCTAACGCCCCACCCATTTCCGCCCTAACGCCACAAGGGCGACAACCTCGAGTAGGTCAACCTGGGAGGGACGAGGGCTTAGTTCCCCAATCTTTCCGCAGGGGGCAAAAAGCCTCGCCGCACGAAGTGCGCAGCGAGGCTTTTTGCATGCCCGAGGACGATTGGGGAACTAAGCCCTCGTCCCTCCCCGGGATATGTAGCGAGTCGGAGTACCCTTGCTGTTACTCTGCTTTGCCCACAGAGTTGAGGTTGGTCATGCGGATCTTAACCAGCTCGGTGATCTCACGCATGCCCTCCTTGGCCGGCTTCTTGGGGTCGAAGCAGGCGGGGTTCTCGGCCATGTAGGCCATGAAGCCCTTGGTGTAGGCCTGACGCAGCTCGGTGGCGTAGTTAACCTTGCAGATGCCGTTCTTCACAGCCTCGGCAACCTGCTCATCGGGCACACCGGAGGTGCCGTGCAGAACCAGCGGCACGTCGACGGCGTCGCGGATGGCCTTGACCACGGACTGCTCGATGTGCGGATCGCTCGTGTACACGCCGTGGCTGGTGCCAACGCCAATAGCGAGGGAGGTGCAGCCAGTGCGCTCGACGAACTCCTTGGCCTCGGCCGGATCGGTGTAGGGGCTCTCGCCCTCAACCGCGGGACCGTCGTCCTCCTTGCCGCCAACCTTGCCGAGCTCGGCCTCGACGGGCACACCCATGGCGCGGCCAGCGTCGGCGACGGACTTGGTCAGGGCGATGTTGTCCTCGAAGGACTCGTGCGAACCGTCGATCATGACAGAGGTGTAGCCAGTGCGGAAAGCCTGCATGCAGCGGTCATAGCCATCGCCATGATCGAGGTGCAGGGCGACGGGCACGGAAGCGCGCTCGGCGGCAGCCTTGACCATGCCGTAGAAGTAGTCCAGGCCAGCGGTCTTAATAGTGCCCGGGGTGGTCTGCATGATGACGGGGGACTTGGTCTCCTCGGCAGCGGCCAGAACGGCCATAACAAACTCGAGGTTCTCGACGTTGAACGCGCCGACGGCGTAGTGGCCGGCCTGAGCGTCCTTGAGCATCTTTTCGGTGGTAACAAGTGCCATGAGCGTTTGCTCCTCTCCCTCGCCCGCATCTGGACATCGGGCGTACGTGTCCGCAAGGCGTTTTACCTTGCGTTTTACTGCGCTCATTGTATGAAATTCAGCGGCTTTGCATGTGCGAGATATTGAGCCCATGCAGGTCAATACAGTCATTTTTGAAAAGTAAACGGAAGGAATTGGAGCCGAGTGGGCGTATTCGATATTGAATTTTGGGCGTTCAGCGTCTTTCTTTTATAGAAAAGATAAGTAATCGAAAGGTGTTTTCTTACACAAAAAGAAAATGAACGAAAATAGACTCAACACAATTCCTACAAATTTAGCCGAGAATGGAGCAAACATGGCCCACGCAACAACCCGAGCTTTCGCCGATGAGCGTCGTTCCGCCATCATGGAGATGCTCGAGCATAACGCCTCGGTGCAAGTGGCAGAAATCGCCCAGACCTTTGGCGTGTCCTCCGTTACCGCCCGCGCCGACCT
>CAJMLY010000026.1 GCA_905214425.1 uncultured bacterium | reverse complement strand
ACCGACGACTACGCCGCCGTTCCGCGCGAGATGCAAGACATCGCCGCCGAGTTTGGCAAGACACGCCTGTGCGAGGTCGACGTTGCCGACTTTGACGCCAAGCTCCCCGAACTGCGCGCCAAGCTGGGCGACCGCGCCTGCCTGCGCGCCGTTCACTACTGGTATGAAAACGGCCTGGTCGATAAGCGCTGGGCAGCCCTTAACGCCGGCGATATCGATCAGTTCCTGGTCCTGACGCGCGAGTCGGGCGCCAGCTCTGCCATGTACCTGCAAAACGTCGTTGCCAAGCTGGGCTCCGAACAGCCCTCGATGTATGCCCTGGCACTGGCCGAGCATGTACTCGAAGGCCGCGGCGCCGTCCGCATCCACGGCGGCGGCTTTGGCGGCACCATCCAGGCCTTTGTGCCGCTCGATCTGGTCGACACCTTTATTACCAAGATGAACAGCTGGCTGGGCGAGGGCTCTGCCCGTCACTACGCCATCTCTGACAAGGGGGCTTACGCGGCATGGCTGTAATGACTGACGTGCGCGAGGCCGCGCAGAACCTGATCGAGTACGCTATCCACCGATCGATGATCGGACAGGACGATCGTATCTGGGCATACAACACCATTCTGGAGTGCATCGGCGCTACGGGGCCGGCGCTCGATATGGCCTGGGCGCTCCAGGTTGAGAAACTCTCGCTCTTACACCCCGATACCCTGCCCGACTTTGATCTTGAAGGCACGCTTGCCGCGCTTGCCGAGGTCGCCGTTGCCAACGGCGCCACCGAGGACACGGCGTCGGGCCGCGACCGCATCGCCATGCGCATCATGGGCGCGCTCATGCCGAGGCCTTCGGTTGTAAACGAAGAGTTCAATGGGCGTATGGGCGTCAACGAGCCCCGCGCCGCGACCGACTGGTTCTACGGCCTGTGCTGCGACGCCGGCTACGTGCGCCGTGCCGCCATCGCGCGCAACATCAAATGGAGCACCCCCACCAACTGGGGCGACCTCGAGATCACCATCAACCTGTCCAAGCCTGAGAAGGACCCGCGCGATATCGCCGCAGCCGGTGCTGCCAAGGACACGGGCGAGAAGTATCCCGCCTGCCAGCTGTGCATCGAAAACGAAGGCTACCCTGGACGCTCCGCCGCAACCGACGGCGGCGCTCATCCCGCTCGCCAGAACCTGCGCATTATCCCCATTCAGCTCGACGGCGAGCGCTGGGGCTTCCAGTACAGCCCGTATGCGTACTTTAACGAGCACTGCATTGCCATGAGCTCCGAGCATCGCCCGATGCACGTCGACCGCAAGGGCCTGACCTGCCTGCTCGACTTTGTCGACCTTTTCCCGCACTACTTCATTGGCTCCAACGCCGACCTGCCCATCGTGGGCGGCTCGATTCTGTCGCACGACCACTTCCAGGGCGGCGCGCACGAGTTCCCCATGATGCATGCCACCGAAGTCTCGCAGTTTAGCGTGCCCGGCTTTGACCAGGTCAGCGGTACCGTATTGCAGTGGCCGCTTTCGGTGCTGCGACTGCGCTCGCACGACCGCGCCCAGTTGCTCGACGCTGCCGAGAAGATTATCCTCGCCTGGCGCGAGTGGACCGATGAGTCGGTTGGCGTCATCGCGCGCACAGCCGACGGCGTAGCGCACAACACCGTGACGCCCGTCATCCGCCGCGTCGACTCCCGCGGCAACGCCGGCGGCGAGATCTACGAGGCCTACCTGGCACTTCGCTGCAACATCACGACCGACGAGCATCCGCTGGGCGTTTTCCACCCGCATGCCGAGTATCACCACATTAAGAAGGAGAACATCGGCCTGATCGAGGTCATGGGCCTGGCTATTCTGCCGCCGCGCCTGGTTCCCGAGCTTGGCGCTGTCCGTGAGCACCTGCTGGCGGCCAAGGTTGATGCCAGCTACGACCTTGCCGGCGCGCTCGAGGGCGATGATCTTTGCCGCAGCCATGCCGCGTGGGCCGAGGACGTTTTTGCCCGCCGCGCCGACGAGCTTACAGCGGACAACGCCATCGATATCCTGCACGAGGAGGTCGGCGTGGTGTTTGGCCACGTGCTCGACAACGCCGGCGTCTTTAAGTGGGACGAAGCCGGCCGCGCCGCCCAGCAGCGCTTTATCGACTCGCTGTAGCATGCGGGTTCGAGCCTCATCAGCGGCCACGACATAACCGCCCACACGACAACGGCGCCCGCCGGCAACATCGCCGGCGGGCGCCGTTTTTGAGTGTAGTCATTGGGGACGTTCTTAAACGACTAGTCATTAAAGAACGTCCCCAATGACTAATGACTCGAGCGTGGAAAATCTCCCACTTTGAGCTCGTATGGGCACCAAAAGCGGGAGATTATCCACGCTCATTCTATTAGGAGTCGCAACCGCTACAACTCTACGACCTCAACGCTGTTGTAGATCTCATCCCAGCGGTCCATGACCAGGTGGCCGGTCTTGGGATCCATGGCGTTGAGCTTGCCGCAGGTATTGGCGGTCTTGAGCACCGTGACGTCGTCGGCACCAGCCGCAATGGCATGCGCAAAGCCGGCGATGGTCGAGTCACCGGAACCCGTTGCGTTCACAGCCGCAATCGCGGGCGTCTTGGCGCGGAACGCGCGGCCCTCATGGAAGCCCACCGAACCGGCAGCGCCCATCGAAACGACAACCCAGGGAATACCGGCAAAGCGGTCATCGGCGGCAAGCGCCTCGCGCAGGGCATCGACATCATCGGTCGTAAAGGACGTACCCAGCAGGCCGTTAATCTCGGTCAGGTTGGGCTTTACGAGCTCAGGCTTAGCGTCGGACTCCAGCGCGGCCTCCAGCGATGCACCCGAGGTATCGAGCAGCACCTTGGCGCCCGCCTCCTCGGCGATCTTGACGAGCTCGGCATAGTAGCCGGCATCGACGCCACGCGGCAGCGAGCCCGAAAGCGTCACAACGTCCGCCTTCGCTGCAAGCTCGGCAAACTTGGCCGTAAAGGCCTCGAGCTCGGCCGGGGCGATCTGCGGGCCGCTCTCCAGCAGCTCGGTCTGATTGCCCTCGTGCAGAATATTCAAGCAAATGCGCGTCTCACCGGCGATGGGCACAAAGTCGTTCTTGACGCCGTCGGCATCCATAAGCTCGGCCATATAGGCACCCATGTGGCCGCCGAGCAGACCGGTCGCGAGCACATCGTCGCCCAACTGCAGCAGCACACGGCTCACGTTGAGGCCCTTGCCGCCAGCGGTCTTTTCGGGCGTCACACGGTTAACATCGTCGATGATCAGCTTGTCGAGCTGATAGCGCGTATCAATCGACGGGTTCATGGTAACGGTCAGAATCATGTTGAACTCCTGTTCCGGGGCAGCATAACTCGCCCCAAACATACGATAACTCGTTAAAGGATCTCGATCTCAAAGCCGCGGGTGACGGTCTCTCCCGGCTTGGCCACCAGGCAGCCACGCTTGTGCTCCAGAATATCGTCCTCGTCGGAGCAGGTGGACAGGCCGCCCCACGGTTCAACAGCCACAAAGTCGCCCTCGGGCTTGCTCCACACAATCAGGTACGGCATATCGGGGAACGTCAGGCGCACGCCCTTGTCCTCGGTTTTCTTGGTCAGCGTAACCACGCGGCTCTCGAGCACGTCAAAGATGGTCTCCGCGAAGTCAAAGAGTTCATGGGTCAGCGGCAGGTCATGGCCAACCATCGGGTTCTTGCTGCGATGCTCAACATCAATCAGGCCCGTCGAGGGAACGGCAGTACAGAGCTCGGCGGCCTCGCGCTGCTCAAAACGGAGCTCGTAGTCGTCATAGGACTCGCCCTCGTCGAGCGGGCACTTAAAGCCGGGGTGACCGCCCACAAAGAACGGCATGTCCTCGGTGCCCTCATTGGTCACCTCGTACGACACGGCCACCTTTTCCGAATCGATCGTGTAACGAGCAACGATCTTAAACGGATACGGGTACTGCTCGAGCAACTCGGCATGGTCGGTAGAGCTTAGGCTCAGCGCAACCATGTTGTCACTCTGCTCCTCGAGCTTCCACTCCTGCTTGCGCGCAAAGCCGTGGCGGGCAAGCTTGACCTCGTGTCCGCCCATGGTCATCGCGCGGCCCTCACGAAGGCCGCCGCAGATCGGGAAGCAAATGGGTGCTTGGCCCGACCAAACCGCCGGGTCACCCTGCCACAGGTACTCGCGGCCGTTGGCTTTAATCGAAGTGAACGATCCGCCAGCCGTGCTCAGCGCCACACGAATAGAACCGTTATCAAGAATAAACTCCATAGGAGCCTTCCCTTTCTTACGACAGCCCGCCAAGTCAATAGGGCTGATAGAAAACCGGCCCGCGCCCCCTCACAGAAACGCGAGCCGTCAATTGAAAAGCTGCAAATCGCCAAGTACAGCCGAGAGCGAAGCACTCAAGCCAAGCAAGCAACGTGTTATCGGAGCAGCTCGCCCGCCAGATGGCTTCGCAGCGTCGACCCGTTACGCGGTTTGGTAAAACCGCGTAACTTCCTTAGTCGTGGTATTCGCCGCGGTCCCACTTCTCGAGGAACTCGTCAAAGAAGTGCGGGTCAGCCTGAGCCTCGGCGTCGGCCTTGTTGCAGGCGTCGATCTTGGCGATCAGGGCGTCGTGCTCGGGAGTCTTCTCGTAGGGCTCCTCAAGGAAGGCAAGCATGATGTCGGCCATCAGGAACTCGCCGGTGATCTTGCCGCCAAAGCCCACGATATTCGCGTTGAGCTCGCGGCGAGCATACAGGGCAGAGGTCATGTCGCGGACCAGGGCGCAGCGAGCGCCGGGAACCTTGTTGACGGCGTTGGTGATGCCGATGCCGGTGCCGCACAGGGCCACGCCAAAGTCGGCCTTGCCGCTGGCAACAGCCTCGCCCACGGCCTTACCGTAGATGGGATAGTGCGTACGGGTGTGGCTGTAGGTGCCGCAGTCGAGCACCTTGTAGCCAGCCTGCTCCAGGCGGTCGGCCAGATAGATCTTCTCGTCCGTAACGATATGGTCGCAACCGATTGCGATGGTCTTCTTCATCAGAACGTCCTTTCGTCTGAATTCACAAGTTGAGGTAGAAGTTCGAGTTCTCGGTGGCTCTCGTTAGGCCATCTTGTTGAGCATGTCGACACGGATCTGGTGACGGCCGCCGGCGTACTGGGCGCGCAGGAACTCGCGGGCGATCTTCTTGGCGACCTCGGTGCCCACAACGCCCGGGCCCATGGTGACCATGCGCGAACCGTTGTGCTCGCGGGTCATGTAAGCGGAACGCTCATCGGAAATGTTGGCGACGACCATGCCCTTGATCTTGACGGCGGCCATATAGGAGCCGACGCCGTACTTATCGAATGCGAAGCCCTGGGAATCCTTGTGCTCCAGCAGGTCCTTGGCAACGGCGGTCGCGGAATCGACAAAGTCCGCGGCAGGGGTCTCGGAATAGTCGACGACCTCGTGACCGTCGGCGATGAGCATCTCCTTGATAGACTCCTTCATCGACATACCGTCGGCATCGGAAGCGATTACAACCCTCATGACATCCTCCTTGAGAGATACGCAGGTGCGTAGTTTCTGTTTGGAAGTGTTGAATCGCGTTCAGGTCCGGGCATCTGAATGTGCGGTTCTTCACTGTTCATGTTTATTTGAACACATTCGAACATCGACTGCAACAACTATTTGTTTATCTTTGTTCTTTTTTGAACAAATACCGTTCACGGATGGTTGCCGACCGTTTGGACCCGGTGCGGACGTAGCGACCATGTGTTCAACAAACAAAAGGGCGACCGAGAACGTGTCTCGGCCGCCCTTCGGCGGTATTCCCCGGTATATACAGCTGTTTTAGCTACTCAGACCGTCCGCTCCTCTTGGCATGTTTGGACGGAGCGCTCAGAAAGCGACCCGTCAAATAGTTCGCCGGGCCGGAAATATCAATCCCCAGTAGCACGTGCCCGAGCCACAAAAACGCCGCGAGCACCAACAGTGGAATCACGCACGAGGTCACAATCATCACGATGACACCTTCGATCAGATCGGTCACCTGCTGCACAATTTCATCGGTCATCTGCTTGGCACCGCTGGTCACCGATGTGACGAGACCCGAGGCGCCGTCGGCAAGCTGCTCAAGCACATTCTTGGACTCTGTGGACTCGGTCTTTTTCTTGCTTGCTTTGGAGCTGTCGCCATCTGCCACACCCGCAGCGTCGGCCGCCTTTTGCTCGGCTTGCTCGATGCTCACTCGATACGTTTCGTCGACCTTTTGCGACACCCATACGCTTGCAGGCACCAAGGCCATTCCGATCATGGCGACCACCAGCACGCGAGTCGCCACGCGGCGCAGGACGGCGCTCGTGCTCCAGCGCCCGTGAATGCCGAGCGACACCGCAAAGAGCACCAACGCAAACGGGATCAGGATGCCCAGGCCAACCGACCACAAAATGGTCAGCAGGTATTTCTCGAGGTAGAGCACGGCAAGCACGATGCCCAAGTTACCCGAAAGCTGTGCGAGCTGCTCGGCAACCGGCGTTCCCGTATCGCCCGGCAGCGCAGTGATACCCGCAGATAGGGCGACGCACGAGGTCGTGAGCGCCAAAACATTGCCCTTCTTTTGATCGATGACCTCGATGGTGGAGTCCCAAGTCTTGGTATCGGCGAAATGCGGACGAGCTACAAAGCCCGACAGCAGCGCCAGTACCACGAGTGCAACGATAAAGCCAATCTGCAGCTTTTTGTTTGCGCACACGACATCGGACAGGCTGGGCTGCAGCTCGGTTACCGTCGTGTGCTCGGTTATCTGGACAGGACGTCCATGAGCCATCTCGTGCGCGTCTCTCTTTTGAATCGATCCGTTGTCCGGCATTTGGATACCTCCTCATTCCGGCGTTTAATGCGAAAGGAAGTATACCCACCGAGCAAAAATCGAACGGGAAGACGAACGGAGCGCACCAAGACTGCCCCCAACGACTAGTCGTTTAAGAACGTCCCCCAATGACTGTCTCGGGATGAGTTGCGGTGGAATAGGGATTGTTTTGCGCCCGCCGGCCCCTATTCAGTCCCCATTTCACCGCAACTTGGAGGAGGACAGAAAAAGCCCTGTCGCGGGTAGCGGCAGAGCTTTTGGAAGGGGACTTGGTTGTGAGGGCTCGTTAGGCGAGCTTGGCCTCGAGTTCGGCGATACGCTTGTAGGCATCGATGGTAAAGCGGGTCTGCTTCTCCAGGATCATAGTGGTCATGAGAGTGTCCTGAGCGTGAGCCATGATGAAGGTCATCTCCATCTCGCCACCGCCGGCCTCCTGCGAAAGCAGTTTGGTCTGCGTGTCGTGGGCACCGATGAGCGCATCGCTGGCATCCTTGTGCAGCTGTTCGGCCTTCTCAAAGTCACCCTCGCGAGCAGCATCGAGCGCTGCAAGCAGATCGGTCTGGGCGTCACCTGCGTATGCGACGATCTCGAATCCAACCATCGAGATTTCTTCTTTGGTTGCCATATTGCGTTCCTTTCACATATGAACCAATGGAGAGCATCGCGTCCGGGCATACGCGCTGCGTTGTGTATGACAGAAACAATAACATTCAAACAAAAAAGAACAGCGCAAAACGTAATTTCGAACTATGAACGGTCACTTTTCGCCCGTGAACGGTTTTTAAACCAATCTGAACAATATCGAACACAATTAGCGGCAACCCAAACAGGGCCGCACCCTAGCGCAAATCGCGCACCGTATCGCCCTCTACGAGCACACCGGGGATCAGCATGTGCTCCACGCCAGACGCACCCCCATCAGCGCCGGCAATCTTGTCGACCGCCCACATGCCGACGCGCTTGTTGTCAAAGCGCACCGTGGTCAGGCGACGGTCGGGCACAATATCGCCCAGGCTGTCATCAACACCCACCACGCTCACGTCCTCGGGCACACGCCTTCCGCACGACTCGAGCCCGCGAATGCAGCCGTAGGCCATGGCATCGTTGGAAGCATAAATGGCCGTACAGGTCGGATCTTCCGCCAGAGCCTGACCGGCAGCATATCCGCTCTGTGCCGTCCAATCCCCACGGACGAGTCGCGGCGGTTCAATACCATGCGCGCGCAATGTCTCGCGCCAGCCTTCCTCGCGCCGCATGCCCGAAAGCGAGCGCTCGGGACACGAGATAAAGTGCACAGTCTTGTGCCCCCGCCCCAGCAAGTACTCGACCACCTGGCGCGAGCAATCGAACTGGTCGTTATCGACCGTCGAGCACAGCGGGTGCTCCAGCATGGTAACGAGCACCGTCTGCATACCGGGCAGCGGCTCGAAGGTGCCAAAGTCCGCCGGCATGCGGTTCATAATCACGACCATACCGTCTACCGGCAGCGCGCTCATACGCGACGATGCGCTCTCGAGGGTATAGGGATGTCCATCTACTTTAGTGAGGGTGATGGCATAGCCATGTTTGTCGGCCGCGGCGGCAAAGCCCTCCATACGGTCGAGGTTGCCGGTACCGGTAATGTTGAACATGGCGACGCCGACGGTCTTAAACTTGCCACGGCGCAGCGATCGACCGGCAAAATTGGGGCGATACCCCAGCTCGCGCATGGCGGCACGCACGCGTTCCTTGGTCTCGGGGCGCACGCTGGGCGAATCGTGCACGGTGCGCGAGACCGTCTGCTCCGAGACGCCCGCGAGACGCGCCACATCCTTAACGGATACCGATTTTTTAACAGCGGCCATTGGTCGATCTTTCTATGTCAACGATGCCATTGGTGGCACCTTGCGCAGTCATTTTTACCGCCTTCAAGTATATCCAACGCCTCCCCCACCATACGCTCACCACCCAAAACCTACCGTTCACCGACATTTTTGCTTCCCCGAACGGCTTTTGTCGCCCAAATGTTAACGTTGCCATTGTGCAAACACAGAGCCACCGGGCGGCTCAAACGTTTACGCGTAAGGAATCGACGGTTCGCAGGCACAGGAACCACCGGTTCGCGTCTTTTTTTGTGTCACAAAATGGCAACGTCAACATTTTGGCAACCGAACGTCAAAAGCTACCATCGTTGTTAACCCACCGACTCTTAGGAGCATTGCATGGAGCAACTCATCGCCATCATCGAAAAGGGCCAGCCCTTTTTCAACGCGATCGCCCGCAACAAGTACCTCAAGGCGATCCGCGACGGCTTTATCTCCGTCATCCCCATCATCATCTTCTCGTCCATCTTCTGCCTGGTAGCCTCGGTCCCCAACATCTGGGGTTTCTATTGGCCCGATGACATCAACAACGCTCTGTGGAAGTGCTACAACTACTCCATGGGCATCCTGGCCATCGCCTGCGCCGCCACCACGGCCAAGCACTTCGCCGACGCTCAGAACCGCGACCTGCCCAAGAATAACCAGATTAACTTTATCTCATGCATGTGCGCGGCCATCATCGGCTTCCTGCTCCTTTCGAGCGACACGATCGCCACGGACGCCGCCAGCGGTTTCAACACCACCTATCTTGGTTCCAAGGGCCTGCTGACCGCTTTCATCGCTGCGTTTGTGACCGGCATCATCTACAAGTTCTTCATCAAGCGCAACATCACCGTCAAGATGCCCGAGCAGGTTCCGCCCAACATCTCGCAGACCTTCAAGGACATCATCCCCTTCTCCGTCTGCATCACCGTCTTTTGGGTTTTTGACATCGTCTTCCGCGCTGCTTTTGGCTTCTGCTTTGCCCAGGGCGTCATCCAGGTGTTCCAGCCCCTGTTCACCGCTGCCGACGGCTATATCGGCCTCGCTGTGATTTACGGCGCCATGAGCCTCTTCTGGTTCGTCGGCGTCCACGGCCCCTCGATCGTCGAGCCCGCCATCGCCGCCGCTCTCGTTGCCAACATGACCGACAACCTGGCTGCGTTCCAGGCTGGCCAGCACGCTTCCGCTGTCCTGACCCAGGGTGCCCAGTACTTCGTCGTCTGCATGGGCGGCACCGGCGCCACGCTCGTCCTGGTCTTTATGTTCTGCTTCCTGGCCAAGTCCCAGGAGATGCGCGCCGTCGGTAAGGCCGCTATCGTCCCCGTGTGCTTTGCCGTCAACGAGCCGCTGCTGTTCGCCGCACCCATCGTGCTCAACCCCGTCTTCTTTGTCCCGTTTGTCTTTGCCCCGATCGCCAACATCTGGATCCTCAAGATCTTTATCGACTTCTTGGGCATGAACGGCTTTATGTACACCCTGCCCTGGACCGTCCCCGGCCCCATCGGCACCATCATGGGCCTGGGCTTCCAGCCGCTCGCCTTTGTGATGCTCGCCCTTATCCTAGTCGTCGACTTCGTTCTGTACTATCCGTTCTTCCGTGCCTATGACGCCCAGAAGTGCGCCGAGGAGGCCGAGATCTCCCAGGAGGAGCTCGCCGCCAAGAACGCCGAGAAGGCCGCCAAGCTCAACGACGCCTTCCAGGGCAAGGCTGACGCCAAGAGCGTTGCCGCCGGTGCTGCTGCCGAGGCCGTGAAGTCCGACGTCGCTCCCGCCGCCACCGAGGCCACGGCCACCAGCGACCTCAACGGCAAGCGCGTGCTCGTGCTCTGCCAGGGTGGCGGTACCTCGGGCCTGCTCGCCAACGCGCTGGCCAAGGCCGCCAAGGAGCGCGGCATCAATCTTGAAACCGCTGCCGAGGCCTATGGCAACCACGTTGACATGCTTCCCGACTTTGATCTGGTCGTCCTGGCCCCGCAGGCCGCCAGCTACCTGGCCGACCTGCAGAAGGACTGCGAGCGCGTGGGCAACAAGTGCGTCGCCTGCCGCGGTAAGCAGTACATCGAGCTTTCCCAGAACGGTGACAAGTCTCTCGCCTTCGTGAGTGAGCAGCTTTCGAAGTAAGTAACGCTCAGGGCCAGCCGACCATCCAAGACCGGCTGGCCCTTCGATTTAGACGATTGGATCATCATGTCCGTTAACCCCGCTAGCGTCACCAACCCGCCTGCGCAGTTTCCCGAGGGCTTTGTCTTTGGCGGCGCTACCGCTGCCTACCAGGTAGAGGGCGAGACCCGCACCCACGGTAAGGGCAAAGTCGCCTGGGACGACTTCTTGGAGGCCCAGGGGCGCTTTTCCCCCGATCCCGCTTCGGACTTCTACAACCAGTACCCCGTCGATCTGGAGCTGTGCGAGGAGTTCGGCATCAACGGCATTCGCCTCTCCATTGCCTGGAGCCGCATCTTCCCCAACGGCACCGGCGAGATCAACCCCGAGGGCGTGCAGTTCTACCACGATCTCTTCGCCGAGTGCCACAAGCACCACGTTGAGCCGTTTATCACGCTGCATCACTTCGACACGCCGCTTGCCCTCTTTGAGAAGGGCGACTTCCTCAACCGCGAGACCATCGATGCCTTTGTGGACTTTGCCACCTTCTGCTTTAAGGAGTACGCCGACCAGGTGACCTACTGGTTCACCTTTAACGAGATCTGGGCCGATGCCTCCAACACCTACATCGAGGGCACCTTCCCCGGCGGCGTCAAGGCGCATCTGGCCGAGGCCTTCCAGTGCGAGCACAACATGATGCTCGCCCACGCCAAGGCAGTACTGGCCTTCCACAACGGCGGTTTTAAGGGCAAGATCGGCGTCATCCAGTCGCTGGAGTTTAAGTATCCGCTCAACGAGAACGACCCCGCCGACATCAAGGCCGCCAACAACGAGCACGTGCTGCAAAACCAGTTCTTGCTCGACGCCACCTTCCGCGGCGACTACGCGCCCGACACCCTCGAGTGCGCCAACCGCCTGGCCGCCGTCTCGGGCGGCACCATCGAGATCCTAGACGAGGATCTGGAAATCATGCGCGAGGCCGCGCTCTACAACGACTACCTGGGCGTTAACAACTACCAGTGCCGCTTCTTGAAGGCCTACGACGGCGAGAACGACCTGCACCACAACGGTACGGGCGAGAAGGGCACTGGCCGCTGGCGCGTTAAGGGTATTGGCGAGCATGTGAACAAGCCTGGCATCCCCACCACCGACTGGGACTGGATCATCTATCCCGAGGGCCTGTTCGATCTGCTCGTCTACATTAAGCAGCGCTACCCCAACTACAAGCAGATCTTCATCACCGAAAACGGCATGGGCTACAAGGACCCCTACAAGGACGGTTTTGTGGACGACCAGCCGCGCATCGACTACATCGAGCAGCACCTGCGCTGGTTGCTCAAGGCCATGGAGGTGGGCGTCAACGTGGGCGGCTACTTCCTGTGGAGCCTGCAGGATCAGTTCTCCTGGACTAATGGCTACAACAAGCGTTACGGCTTCTTCTACGTTGACTTTGAAACCCAGAAGCGCACGCCCAAGGCAAGCGCATACTGGTATAAGCATGTGGCGCAGACCCGTCGTCTGGACTAGTGACTGGCGGGGTTGCCCGCCCACATAACCTGTCCCCATTTCTCAGCCGGGGGCGGCACGTCACACGGCGCGCCGCCCCCGGTCTTTTGTTTTTGTTCGGCCTGGGGGCCGTTTGTCTCGATCTGTAACATCTAGCCGAGTTTTTGGGTCCTAGCTGTTACAGATTTAGACGAACGGGCGGCCCGGGCCGAACAATCTCGATCTGTAACATGTAGACCACTTTTGACCGTCTAGTTGTTACAGATCGAGACAAGCGGAATAAGCCGGACCGAATTGTCTAAATCTGTAACAATTAGCTGAGATTTTCGGCTCTACCTGTTACAGATTGAGATGAACGAGCCGAGCACGTCTACGCCCGCAGATCCCTTACGCTGGAACGCTCGACCAACACGCCCGAGACGAGCGTACGGCTTCTGGAGCTCGGGGCTTCCAGACCTGCGACGACCTCATTAAGCGCACGAACGCCCAGCTCGCGGTGGCGGAACTTCACCGACGTCAGAATCGAGTTGGGAATCGTCTTGTAGAGCTCATCGTCGAAGCCGATCACGGACACATCATCGGGCACACTCAGACCCTTGTCACGTAGAGCCATCATCACGCCGTTTGCCATGCAGTCGTTAGCAGCGAGGACCGCCGTGCAATCGGGCTTATCGGCAAGCACAAGGCCCGCGGCATAGCCACTATCCGCATTCCAATCGCCTTGCAGAGGCTCGGGCGGCTCAATGCCACGCGCCTCGAGCGCCGCTCGCCAACCTTTCATACGGCACTGGCTCGACAGCGCTTCTTTCTTACCAGAGACGAAGTACACGTTCTTGTGCCCGCGATTCAAGAAGTACTCACACGCCATGCGCGCGCCGCCCTCTTGGTCGTCACTGACGGTGGAGCAGGTAGGATGTTCCATTGATGTGATAATCACCGTCTTGAGGTCTTTCGGCGCCTCAAAAGTATCAAAGTCATCGACCATCTGACGCAGGTTGAAGATCATGCCGTCGACGGGAAGCTGCGACATCCTGCGCGCCGCATCGGCAAGGGTCATCTTCTCCCCCGCCCGCTTTTTGATCATCGTGAGCGCAAAGCCTCGCTCTTCGGCGGCATCGGCGATACCGTCAATCATGTCCACGGCACCGCCTGACAAGTGAAACAGCACAACGCCGATGCACCCGTAACGGCCCAACTTGAGCGAACGCGCGGCAAAGTTGGTTCGAAATCCGAGCGCCTCCATTGCCGAATGGACCTTATCGCGTGTCGACTCTCGCACGCTATCGGGCTCGTTGATCGCGCGCGACACCGTCTTGAGAGAAACACCCGCGGCAATCGCCACGTCGTTCATCGAAACGTTTTTCTTGTCCATCGTTGTCACCGCTTCTCCACTCGGTTCTCTATCGCTTGTTTTTTGCGTTCTAGCATACACCACCTGCCTGACTGATAAATCAACCGTTTACCGAACAATATCGACCACTCACCCGTATATCCTTGTTGCTCTTCCAAAAATGTCTTACGT
Source organism: uncultured bacterium (assembly GCA_905214425.1). Taxonomy (GTDB): domain Bacteria; phylum Actinomycetota; class Coriobacteriia; order Coriobacteriales; family Coriobacteriaceae; genus Collinsella. Next base: position 12,571 of record CAJMLY010000026.1, on the reverse strand, counting down.
TGTCATTAACGAAATGACAACGTTGTCATTTCACAATGCCTTCCTTAAGCAGGAAGGTTTCCGGGCAGTCCTGACCATCCATCGACGACCAGTTCCATCCACATGCATCGCGCATCAAGTAGCAAAGGAGCTCTATGGACGCCATCGTAAAGATGCTCGAGAAGCATCAACCGTTCTTTGAGAAGATCTCGAGGAACGTCTACCTCCAGGCCATTAAGGACGGATTCCTTGGGTGCATGCCCATCGTCCTCACCTCTTCGATCTTTCTGTTGATCGCCACCCTTCCTGGCGTAGTTGGCATCACGCTGCCCCAGCCGCTCATCGACTGGTGCAACAAGCTGTACAACTTCACCATGGGCGTCATGGGTATCATGGTTGCCGGCACCACTGCCAAGAACTTCACGGCGTCCATGAACCGTCGCATGCCCGCCGGCAAGGTGCTCAACGACGGCTCCACCATGGTGGCCGCCCAATGCAGCATGCTGCTGCTCGCTGTTACGCAGTTCACCACCAAGTTCAACGGCTCCGAGCTTTCGGTCTTCGACTGCACCAGCATGGGCACGCGCGGTCTGTTCTCGGCCTATATCGCCGCGTTCATCACCGTGTGGGTCTACAAATTCTGCGTCTCTCGCGATCTGACCATTAAGCTGCCCAAGGAGGTCCCGGGCGCCATCGCTCAGAACTTCCGTGACATCATCCCCTTTGGCGGCGCCGTCATCATCTGCGGCATCATCGATGTCGTCGTGCGCAACCTCATGGGCGTTCCGTTCTCCGAGCTGCTCATCAAGCTGCTCTCCCCGCTCTTCACTGCAGCAGAAACCTATCCTGGCCTTATCCTTATCCAGGCAGCCACCGCGTTCTTCTGGTTCATCGGCGTCCACGGCCCCTCGATCGTCCAGCCGGGCATCGACCCCATCCGTCTTGCCAATCAGGCCGAGAACCTGCAGGTTCTGCTGGCCGGTGGTCACCCCGCCCACTCCCTCACCTTTAACATGTCGCTCGTGGGCGAGTTCGGCGGCACCGGCGCCACGTTCATCGTGCCGCTTCTGCTGATTCTCTTTATGAAGTCCAAGCAGCTCAAGGCCGTCGGTAAGGCCTCGATTGTTCCTGTTGCCTTCGCCGTCAACGAACCGCTGCTCTTTGGCGCGCCGATGATCCTTAACCCCTACATGCTCATCCCCTTTGTTGCCGCCGGCTGCGTCAACGTGAGTGTTGCCAAGTTCTTTATCGATAACGTGGGCATGAACGGCTTCTCCTTCGTGGTGCCTTGGGCTACCCCTGCCCCCATCGGCATCTTCATCACCACGAACTTCCAGCTTATCGCCCTGGTATTTGTCGCGATTATCATCTTGCTGGACGCCATCATCTACCTGCCGTTCTTGAAGGCATACGATAAGCTGCTCTGCGACCAGGAGGCCGAGCGCGCCGCCGAGCTGGGTCTCGAGTCCGATGGTGCCGCTGCCATCGCCGCCAACGCCCCTGCGCCCGCTGTCGAGCAGGCCACCGCTTCCGTCGAGACGACTGTTGCCGCCGCCGACAGCAAGCCTGTCGCCGATCAGTCCGAGCCCGCTGCCGATGCATCCGCCAAGAAGGATGTCGATGGCCTGAAGGTCCTCGTCCTGTGCGCCGGCGCCGGCACCTCTGCCATGCTCGCCAACGCCATCAAGGAAGGTGCCGCACAGACCGGAGAGAACATCGCTTCCTCCGCAGGTGCCTATGGCCAGCACACTGCCATCATGGATCAGTACGACGTCATCGTGCTCGCCCCGCAGGTTCGTAGCTACTACAACGACATGAAGGCCGACACCGATCGTCTGGGCATTAAGCTGCTCGCCCCGCGCGGCAAGGAATATATCGACCTTACCCGCGACCCCGCTGGCGCCATCAAGTGGCTCCGCGAGAACCTCGACTAGTTCCTCCCTCTGCTGGTGCCCGGATCCCCAGTTCGGGCACCTCTCCCTATTCCTATCCCACAGAAAGGATGACTCATGACCAATCCCATGCAGTTCCCCGACGGCTTTGTGTTTGGCGGCGCCACCGCCGCTTACCAGGTTGAGGGCGAGACCCGCACGCACGGCAAGGGCAAAGTGCCCTGGGACGATTTCCTGGCTGCTCAGGGTCGCTTCTCCCCCGACCCCGCAAGCGATTTCTACAACAAGTATCCGGTCGATATCGACCTGTGCCAGCGCTTCGGCATCAACGGCATTCGCGTCTCCATCGCTTGGAGCCGTATCTTCCCCAGTGGCACCGGCGAGGTTAACCCCGAGGGCGTCGCTTTCTATCACGAGCTTTTCGCCACCTGCAACAAAGCCGGCGTTATCCCCTATGTCACGCTCGATCACTTTGACACTCCCGAGGCCTTCTACCAGGACGGTGGCGAGGGCTTCCTGACGCGCACGACCATCGATGCCTTTGTCGAGTACGCCAAGTTTTGCTTTGCCGAGTTCACCGAGGTCAAGCACTGGTTTACCTTTAACGAGATTCCCGCGACCGCCGAGGGCAGCTTTATCGTCGGCAACTGGCCGCACGGCGAGAAGTATCGCCTGGACAAGGCCTTCCAGCTCATGCACAACATGATGGTGGCCCACGCCAAGGCCGTCGTCGCCTTCCATGAGGGCGGCTTTGAGGGCGAGATTGGCATTGTCCAGAACCTGGAGCCCAAGTATCCCCTCGACCCCAACAACGCCGCTGACTGCGAGGCAGCTCGCATGGCCGACGTCATCAACAACCGCTGGGTGCTCGATGCCACCTTCCGTGGCCACTATGCAGCCGACACCATGGAAGCCGCGACCAAGCTTGCCCATATCGCCGGCGGCGAGCTCGACGTTCGCGACGAGGACATCGCCGCGCTGACCGCCGCGCTCCCCTACAACGATTGCCTGGGCGTCAACACCTACAAGTGCCAGTTCCTGCGTGCCGCCGAGGGCGAAAACGACATCAACCACAATGGCACCGGCGACAAGGGCTCCTCGCGCTGGTTCCTCAAGGGCGTGGGCGAGTCATGCGTGCGCGAAGGCGTTCCCACCACCGATTGGGACTGGATCATCTATCCTGAGGGCTTGTACGATCTGCTGCTCCGCATTAAGAACGATTACCCCAACTACAAGAAGATCTACATCACCGAGAACGGCATGGGCTATAAGGACGACTTCGAGGACGGCTTTATCGACGACGCCCCTCGTATCGACTACATGCGCCAGCATCTCGCGTGGATCCTCAAGGCAATCGACGGCGGCGTGAACGTCGACGGCTACTTTGTGTGGTCGCTGCAGGATCAGTTCTCCTGGACCAACGGCTATAACAAGCGCTATGGCCTGTTCTACATCGACTTCGAGACCCAGGCCCGCTATCCCAAGGCGAGCGCGTACTGGTACAAGAACGTCGCGGAGACCGGCCTGCTCATGGCCTAACTTTTGCCGCATACCCCCTGTCGGCCGCATGCGAATCCCCCACGGGTTCGCATGCGGCCTTTTTTGTTTTTGGTGAGCCCGTGCGGGCCGTTTATCTCGATCTGTAACATCTAGCAGGGATTTTCAATCCTAACTGTTATAGATTTAGACGAACGGGCGACCAGGGCTGAAAGATCTCAATCTGTAACACGTAGCCCGCTTTTAACCGTCTAACTGTTACAGATCGAGACAATAAGATAGTCAAATCCGAACTTTCCAAGCAGATATGAACCATGGTTTCCAGTTTTCGGTATCACGAACATACTTTCGGTATCATTTAATGATATTATGATATCGAAAGTATGTTCGTGATACCGAAAGGAGCCGCATGCGCCAGTTCGATTACACCACAGTCCCAGCGGAACTCGAAGCAACTCCAATCACCAACCTCCTCCTCTCGATACGCGAGCATAAAGGCCGTCAGCTTGCTCTGAGTCAAGTCAAACCCGAGCTTCTATCGTCCCTAATGGAGGAGGCTAAGATCCAAAGCACCCGATCCTCCAACGGACTTGAAGGAATTGTTACCACCCAAAAAAGACTCAAAGCGATCATGGCGTATTCCGCCAAGCCAAGCTCCCGCGCAGAGGAAGAAATCGCTGGATACCGAGATGTGCTGTCGCTTATTCACGAGCAACACGATTCCATTCCCGTAACGCCATCGGTCATTCTGCAGTTGCATCGTGACCTCATGGCGCACACGGCAATCTCGTATGGAGGCCATTGGAAAGATGGCGATAACGAAATCGTCTCCATTGACGATCAAGGTAATCGATTTGTGCGCTTTAGGCCCCCTTCGGCTCTAGCAACCCCGGGACTTATTAAAGAAGCCTGCCAGTCCCTCAACGATGCTTTATCTCGCCAAGTTTGCGATCCCCTCCTTATATCGCTCCGCTTTATCTTCGATTTTGTTAGCATTCATCCCTTCAACGATGGCAATGGCAGGATGAGCCGGCTCCTTACAACGCTGCTGCTCGAAAAGACTGGATACGACGTTGCGCGTTACATCAGCATCGAACGACTTATTGAAGACAACAAAGCGCTTTACTACAACGCCCTCGCTGCAAGCTCCACTGGATGGAATGAAAATCAAAACACCGAAGTACCCTTTATCCGTTTCATGCTCGGAACAACCCTGGCAGCCTACCGACAGCTCGAGCAGCGTACCTTAATTGAATCAAGCACTCGTCCCATGTCGAAGCAAGCGCGCATCGCTGTTCTATTTCAACAGAGACCCGGCGTCATTAAGAAATCCGACATCCGGTCCAACTGCCCCGATATCAGCGAGGTAACCGTTAAACGAACCCTCGGTCAGCTTGTTAGTTGCAGCGCAATCGAAAAAACAGGAGCGGGTCGTTCGACGGGCTACATACTCAAAGACGTCCATGCTCTAGAACTATTCTTGCAAGCCGCAATACCCGATGGCGAGGCCGCAATAACAAAAGAGGCTCCAAAGGATAAGCTCCTTGAACGTGTAAACCACGCCGAGGATGAAAGCAGAGAAGGGCTCTATGAAGACTACGATTCATTCTCAATGGACATAAAGACGAAATACGGAGTCTAGTCATATCTTAGAATAGCCTCATCCTTGTTGCCCAAAGTTATTTGCGCGTCATTGTAAAGCGGTACCCCCGCGCCGGCAGGGGGCAGAAGTATCGCCTGCAGCGTTAGCTAGCAGATGACCCGCTTGTGTTCCTCGATGGCGGCACGATCCTCGGCGGTAATACCCGGCTCGCACACCACGGCGTCCAGGCTGTCCAGGCGGCAGAAAGTGTAGAAGTCGCGCCTGCCGATCTTGCTGGAGTCGGCGATGAGGTAGCGCGTATCGGCCTTGCTAAAGGCGAGCTGCTGGATGCGGCCCTCATCCATGTTGGACGTGGACACGTCGCCGTCCAGAATGCCGTTGGCACCGATAAACGCCGTGTCAATCCCTAGTGCGCGCAGGGTATCCTCGGCCATGGGGCCCACAAAGGCAGCGGTGCGGCGACGGTACATGCCGCCCACCAGGCACAGCTCGCAATCCTCGCGCGCCTCGAGCAGGCTAAAGGCCGAAAGCGAATTGGTCACATAGATGGAAGGCAGTTTGTCGGTGACTCGGAGAGCGCCAATGCGATCTCACGACGGTTGCGCTCATTGTCTCAATTAGATACTCAACGAAATACGGCCCCGCAGCTCAATAAGCTGCGGGGCCGTACCATACACCGACGAATCAACGACGAAGTGCATCCACTATTTGGCCAGCTCCTGAACGATCCAGTCAATTGCACCTTCGGGATCGTTGGTAAGGTCGATATACTCCTTGCCCCTTGTGGTGAGCAGTTTAATTCCAAGGCGATCGGTATCGGCCTTCATAGCGTCATAGTACATGCGTGCCTGGGGCGCCAGAACAATCACGTTGTACTGATCCATCGTCTCATAGTGGCTTCCGTACGCACCGGACTGAGAAACCAGATCGATACCCTTAGCAGCGGCACCTTCGCGAAGAGCATTTGCCAAGAGAGTCGAAGTGCCGGCACCCTGGCAAAGCACAAGCACGCGGATCTGCTCCGCCTTGTCCTTTACCGCCTCGAGAGCTTTTGCGACATTTTCCTGTGCGGCAATAGCATCTGCATCCGAGTTTCCTGCAGTCTCCTTTGCAGACTCTTCCAAACAAAGCTGATGGTCATACGCCTTGCAGAACGGATAGTAAATCACAAAGTCAACGACCAACAGCACTGCCATCAATACGAGAGAACGCAGATCGAGACCCGTGGTGAGGAACGCACCAATTGGGCCGGGAAGCGCCCACGGCATGGTATACATGGGGGCGTTCATTCCAATGACGTCAATGAAAAATTTACCGATAATGGCGTTGACCATAGGAGCCACTAGGAAGGGCACGAACATATAGGGATTGAGAACAATCGGCATACCGAAGATAACGGGCTCGTTAACTCCAAAAATCACCGGGATAATCGATGCCTTGCCCATGGCTTTAAGCTGCTTGGAGCGCATAAACATGATCAGGATAATAGGAACGATGAACGTGCAGCCAGAACCGCCCAGACCGCCGATGAAGCTTGTAAAGTCCTGCGTGAGAGCAATTGACGGGTGTCCACCTGCTTGGAAGACCTCAAGATTGGTAACGGTATTGCCGTAGAGCGCAGCATTGATCGGACTCATGACAACCGAAGCACCGTGGATACCCATAAATTGGAAAAGTGCGACCGCGCCTTCGATAAGCGCCATGCCAGGATAGGTGTCGACCGCGGAGAACAGCGGCGAGATGAGAGCGGATACCAAATTGGCGAACGGCACAGCAAGCAGCTTGCGGCTCGCAAGATCGATAAAAGCGCACGCAAGGATCGAAAACCCAAATGCAAAGATATCGCGAAAACTCTGCGCAATAGAGCCAGGGACCTCTTTGGGAAGCTTGATCGTCACATTATGGCTAATGCACACCTTATAGATATTAACGGTCAAGAATGCGGCTACGAACGCAGCGAGAAAACCCTTGGTTCCCATATAGCCGGTTTCAAAAACAGATGTATCTGCTCCGCCAATCGAGACAACATCGTTCGTCACCGATAGCAAGAGCATGCCGCACATGGCACAAACCATGCACGAGGTGGGGTTGAGAGATTTACCCGAAGGCATGCGACGGTTCATCGACATGGCAAGTGAGCTCGCCGTGGTGCCGGCCACCATAATGCCAAGAAGTCCCATGGTATATGCATAGATTTTATTGAAGAAATCCAGCACCTCAGACGGAAGCGTGATGCCTACATAGGCAGGGAGCGTCGAAAGAAGAAGGAACAGGCTCGAGAACAGCACAATTGGCATATTCGAGAGAAAGCCATCCTTAATCGCCACCAGATATATGTTCCTCGAGATTTTGTCGAAGAGGGGCTGGTGTTTTTCAAGGAATTTGACGATAGCGTCCATAACACATCCTTTCATGATTCCCGGGCACACAACGATTTATCCGGACTCAACCGTCGTCGTCCCCGTTTGTATCCACTTATGTAAGTGAATACGTTCTTGTGCGAAATGTAATATCATTTGCGCGATTTGTCATAACCAATTCTTTTTCCGCTTTGTCGATATGTCAAGAATTCAAATACTTATTCGGTGAACGGTAGTTGATTAATATAATGTTTTCACAGCTAAAGGCTATTTTTTCCGCGCAGTACAATAAGTTTGCAACCGTTCACCGATTGGATATAACATATTGAATATATTGTTGTAACAATATTAGAGACAATGTCACAAGCCTGTCGTTCTAGTCAAAGGAAGTAACAATGCCCAAACGATTACTGAACATGTCCGCATCCGATTTTGCCGCCACGTCACCCATGGATCTAAAACAGGCAATTCTGGCTTCCGAGGGACGTACCATCATGGCGGAAAACGTACCCTCTTCCCAATTTCTCGGCGGCGTTACTAATGCAGAAATCGAACGTGCCGCAGGTGCCGACCTGCTTCTGTTTAACGCGCTCGATGTGTTCGATCCAGTTATTGCCGGTATTCCAGATGATCTCAATGAAAACCCGGTCACTTGGGTGAAGCGAGCATGCGGAAGGCCCATTGGCGTCAATCTGGAGCCAGTTGATAACGAGGCAGAGATGTCTGAATCCCGAACGGAAATCCCCATGGGTCGTCGCGTCTCTCCCAAGACCTTAGAAAAGGCTAACGAACTCGGATTTGATTTTATCTGCCTGACGGGCAACCCTGGAACCGGCGTCTCCAACGATGCAATCGCCCATTCGATTAAACTCTCCAAAGAGCATTTCAATGGCCTGGTCATAGCCGGAAAAATGCATGGAGCGGGCGTTGCGGAACCTGTCATGACGCTCGAAATTGCGCGCAAGTTTGTTGACCTCGGCGTCGATATCCTTCTCGTGCCAGCCCCCTACACCGTCCCCTGCTTCCAAGAAGCAGACCTGCGCGCCATCGTAGACTTTGTACGATCCCACAACGTAGGCAAATCAATTGAAGAGAAGGTTCTCGTCATGGCGGCGAACGGGACGAGTCAAGACTCCTGCGACAGCGAGACCATTAAGAAAATAGGCCTTGCAGCAAAAGCAGCCGGCGCTGACCTCCAACATATCGGGGACTCCATGAACGGTATTTGCCTGCCCCAGAATATCTTCACGCTCGGACAAGCCCTTCGTGGATACAGGCATCAGATCGTCATGCTGAGCCGCTCTGTGATACGTTAAGGTTACCTTGCCCACGTTACATCCCGACTGAGGCAACCATCAGGTATAACCAACATGCAAACTGAGGCTCTAATGCTCGATACACACGAAAAACGGCCACTCTATTTACAGCTCACCGACGCGCTGCTCAAGCAGATCGTCGATGAATATCAAGCAGACGATAAACTTCCAACAGAAATGGAACTCTGCGACGAATACGCCGTAAGCAGAACAACCGTCCGACTTGCCATGAGTGAGCTGGAGCGTCGTGGAAGTATCTATCGAATCCAAGGTAAGGGGTCGTTTGTTGCACCGAAACGCGTTAGCGAGCTCAATTCACTTTTAGACTTTGACTTTGCAAGCCATTGCGATGGCGTTGATCCAGATGCCATTACCAAACATTTCGGCGGCCTCACATCAGGTCGTCCAATTTCCGTAATGATGCTCCAACAATTTGGATGTCAAAGTCGCGATGAAATTCAGCGTCTTGAATTGACCTACGAACTTGAAGGCAGCTTCATAGGCGCTGATACGTTCTTCATTTCAAAGTCGCGCGTTCCGAATAACCAGTTAGATTTTCAGGCATTTAGCAGAATCATGGACGACTTGTCCAAGTCTATCCAATCTGTTAGGGAAAGCTATAGAGCACGTCAGCTTAGCGATTCCGAAGCCAGTAATTATGGTGTTGCAAAACTTCCGGTCATCGAACTGACTCATTATGCTTACGACTCCGGAGGCAAACTAATCTCAATTGTCTGCCGCACCGTCTTAACTGGGCGAATCCCTTATCAAAACTTTATTTTCAAGTCCTAATGTTCTTTTTCTTTTGTCTCGATCTGTAACACGTAGCCAAGTTTTTAAGTCCTAACCGTTACAGATCGAGACAAACAAGGTAGACCCCGCCGAATTGTCTCAATCTGTAACACTAAGACCGGTTTTGGACGTCTAGATGTTACAGATTGAGATGAATGCACAGGCCAATGTCCCCAATCTAAATCTGTAACATCTGGTTGGTGATTTCACCCCTACCTGTTACAGGTTGAGATGATTTGATAGTGGAGTCCTCATTTGCGCGTCATATCGCGTAGCGCTGACGCGCTGGTTCCCACAATGGCAGGAGGTAAAGTCCTCCCGTATCGTCTGTTGGCAATCCCGTAGCTTTAGCTAGCAGATGACCTGCGTGTGCTCCTCGATGGCAGTGCGGTCCTCGGCGGCGATACCCGGCTCGCACACCACGGCGTCCAGGCTGTCCAGGCGGCAGAAGGTGTAGAAGTCGCGCTTGCCGATCTTGCTGGAGTCGGCGATCAGATAGCGCGAGTCGGCCTTGCTAAAGGCGAGCTGCTGGATGCGGCCCTCTTCCATGTTAGATGTGGACACGTCGCCGTCCAAAATGCCGTTGGCGCCGATAAACGCCGCGTCGATGCCCAGCGCACGCAGGGTATCCTCGGCCGTTGGCCCCACAAAAGCGGCGGTGCGGCGACGGTACATACCGCCCACGAGGCACAGGTCGCAGTCTTCGCGCGCCTCGAGCAGGTTAAACACCGAAAGCGAATTGGTCACAATGCGCAGGCGAAACGCCGGCAGCATCGAGGCCATCTGCTCAACCGTGGTGCCCGTGCCCAAAAAGATGGTCGAGCCCTCCTCGATGAGCTCCACAGCGCGGCGCGCGATCTGCAGCTTTTCCTCGGCATGCTTGGTGCGCTTTTCGCTGTGCGAATACTCGTGGCGCAACATAGCGTGGGGACGGCCCTGTGCACTACGGGCTCCTCCGTGCACGCGTTCAATCTCGCCCAGGCTCGCAAGTTCTTCGAGGTCGCGGCGAATCGTCATGTCCGAAACGCCCAGTGCATCCGAAATCTCCTTGACCGAGACCGTGCCCTGCTCTTCGAGCAGCTGACGAACCCTATCCTGTCGCTCTGCCTTAATCACGATGAATCCTCGCCGTTCTTTGCGCGCATATCATTCAAACAGTAACGAACAAATTGTATCAGACTCGTACGCGTCACAAATGAACGCCCGCGCAGCTCCAATCATCACTTTTTTGAGAAAAATACCCCCTGCTTTAGTGGGGTGTAGTGATAATCTCGCCTGTTCGCGCTACAGTTTGTCCGAAATACCTCGATGTTAGGAACCAAATGATCACTTCCGAGCTTTACGGCACCGCGCCGTGCGGTACCCCCGTTCATCGCTACACCCTCAACGGGCCCGAGATCTGCGTTCGCATTATGGACTATGGCGCCACCGTACTGGGTATCGATGTGCCCGACATTCCCGGCAACGTGCGCGATGTGGTGCTGGGCTTCGATAAGCTCGAGGATTACTTTGACAACCCCGCCTGCTTTGGCGCGACCATCGGCCCCGTGGCAAACCGCACCGCGGGCGCCACGATCACCATCGCCGGCACGGACTGGCATATGCCAGCCAACGAAGGCGTCAACAACCTGCACAGCGATCTTGAGCATGGTCTGCACAAGCGCGTATGGGATGTTGAACTCGACGAGGTCCACAACGCCGTGCGCATGACCACCTCGCTTGAGGACGGTGAGCTGGGCCTTCCCGGCAACCGCACCTTTACGGCCTTGTTTACCGTGACGCGCACCGGCTGCTTCCGTATCGAATATGGCTGTGAGAGCGACCGCGCCACGTACGTGTCCATGACCAACCACACGTACTTTAACCTTGCCGGTCACAACGCTGGCATGGACTGTGAGCACTTCTTTGTTGCTAACGCTGCCCACTACCTGCCCATCAACGAGCAGAATATCCCCACCGGAGAGATCGCTCCGGTCGAGGGCACGCCGTTTGACTTCCGTGAGCTGCGCCCCGTCGCGCCCGGCATGGAAGCCGACGACCCGCAGATTAAGCAGGCCCGTGGCTACGACCACTGCCTGTGCATCGATGGCTATCAGTACGGCCGTAATCTGCGCCGCGCGATGCATGTCGAGGAGATGTGGACCGGCCGTGAGCTGGACTACTACACCACCGCCCCGGGCGTGCAGCTCTACACTGGCAATTGGCTGGGCGACGAGCACGCCAAGGACGATGCCAACTATAGCTGGGGCGCCGGCTTTGCCCTCGAGGCAGAGATGTACCCCGACACGCCGCACCAGCCGCTGTTCCCGCAGGGCATTGTGGGCCCGGGTCACCCATACAGCAATGTGATCGAATACCACTTTATGAGGCACTAGGCCCACAACGCGACATATTGCACAGCAACGCCCGCCGGCACCACCGCCGACGGGCGTTTTGCTACCTAGTCATTGGGGACGTTCTTAAATGACTAGTTGAATGGGGTCGGAGTTGGAGCTGGGGAGGTAGCGGATTTCTAGTTCTATGCCGAGCTTTTGCAGCTCTTTGAGGGCAGCGACGTCTGTGTCGTCTACGGCAACTGCGGGCGTTATGGGGCGCTTACCCTCCTCTGCTTGCATATGACCGATGCTGATCTTGGTAATGGGCACACCGCCCTTGACCAGCGCGAGCGCATCCGCGGGCGACGCCACCATGATGAGAATCCATTGGCGCGGCGTTGCGGTATGAATGATGTCGATAGTCCTTTGCACCGAGAAAAACCGCGTCCACACGCCCTCGGGCGCCGCGACCCTCATAGGCGCCCACTTGCGCGAATCAGCCGCAATCTCGTCGTTGACGATTAGGACGAGGTTGGAACCCACAGCCTCGTTCCACAATTCAACGTCTTGCCCGTTAATAAACCGGTCATCGATACGTGTAAGAAGGATCCTGGGTTGAGCCATGGCAGCTCCATTCTGTTTAAGACCCGTAAGAGCAAGACATCGCATCTCCAATATTAGTGCATTTAAAGTGAGAAAAGCCGTCAGAACACTTGCGCAGATGTGCGATGTCTCGTATCATAGACAGCCGTTGACGCCTCTGTTGCGTCACCACATGGCCGCCAGCGTAGCTCAGTTGGTAGAGCACCGCTCTCGT
>CAJMLY010000025.1 GCA_905214425.1 uncultured bacterium | reverse complement strand
ACAAGAAGGTCGTCCTCTTTGGCTCCTATTCGTGGGCCGAGGGCGAGTGGATGGATAACTGGAAAGCCGACGCCGACGAGGCCGGCGTCAACGTCGTGGACTCCACCATCTGCTACGATGCGCCCGACGATGAGGGCGAGGCGGCCTGCAAGGCCCTGGGAGCGGAGCTGGCCTAACGAAGCCGCCAGAAAGTCGCAAGGCAACTAACAGCCGAGCACCGCACAACAACAGTCGCTCATGCCCAAACAAAAACGGGGGCCGGATACTATCCGATCCCCGTTTGTTATATCGACAATTTCGACGCGCCGCTACGAGATATTGCCCAAGAACGCCTTGGTGCGCTCGCTCTTGGGGTGGTCGAAGACCTCACTCGGCGTACCCTCTTCTACAATGACGCCGCCGTCCATAAAGACGACGCGGTCGGCGACATCGCGGGCAAAGCCCATCTCGTGCGTTACCACGATCATGGTCATACCGTCACGTGCCAGGTCGCGCATGACGCCCAATACATCGCGGACGAGCTCGGGGTCGAGCGCCGACGTGGCCTCGTCAAAGAGCATCACGTGCGGGTTCATCGACAGGGCGCGGGCGATGGCGACGCGCTGCTGCTGGCCGCCCGAAAGCTGACTCGGCATAAAATCGATGCGCTCGGCCAGGCCGACCTTGGTCAGCTCCTCGATGGCGATCTTCTCGGCCTCTTCCTTACTGCGCTTGAGCACCTTTTGCTGCGCAAGCATGACGTTCTTTTTGACCGACAGGTGCGGGAACAGGTTGAACTGCTGAAACACCATGCCCAAGTGCGTACGTACCTTATTGAGGTCGACGCCCTTGGCACACACATCCACGCCCTCAACGACAATCGAGCCGCTCGTGGGATGCTCCAGGCGATTGATGCAGCGAAGCATCGTCGACTTGCCCGAGCCCGAGGGGCCCAGGACCACAACGACCTCACCCTTGTGCACGTCCAGATCGATATCACGCAGAACCACGTTATCGCCAAAAGCCTTTTGGAGGTTCTTGATGCTGACAACGACCTCGTTGGAATTCGTTTCACTCATGACAGGACCTCCTTACAGACCGGCGATATGATCGGCGGGCGTCGCGACAACCTGTCCGGCGCTCTTGGTGGGACGCTTCTTTTTGGTTTCGGCCGTCCCCAGAAGTCTCGCCTCAAGACCGCTCACCAAGCGCGCAAGCGGCAGGGTAATGACCAGATAGAACAGAGCGGCAACCACATACGGCGTGATGGAGCCCGTCGTGGCCACGATGGTGCGGGCGTTCATGACGATCTCGACGACACCCACGGCGGCAAGCAGCGACGTGTCCTTGTAGAGCAAGATAAACTCGCTGGTCAGCGTAGGCAGGACATTGCGGAACGTCTGCGGAATCATGACATAGAGCAGCGTCTGGAAGGCATTCATGCCCAGCGAGCGAGCAGCCTCGTTTTGGCCCTTGGGGATCGACTGAATACCGGCACGGAAGATCTCGCACAAGTACGCAGACGAGTTCATGGCCATGACGATAACACCCAGCACATAGTCGTCCACTTTGACACCGGCCAGCGGCAGACCGAAAAACGCGATATAGATCTGCAGGAACGCCGGCGTACCGCGAATGATATTCACATAGATGCCGGCAAGACAGCGCAGGATGCGCGACTTAGAGATGCGCATGAGCGACAGGGCAAAACCGAAGGGAATTGCCAGCGGAAACGCCACAAGCACGATCGAGAGCGACATAAGGAAGCCCTTGAAGACGATCGGCAGGCTCTGGACCAAAATGACCGGGTTCAGGAACAGGCGCAGGAACATATTGGAGTTCCACGCCTCGACCCACGGCTGCTCTTTAAGGTCAGCCAGGAAGTTATCGAAGGCCGTCACGCCCTTGATCTCCACCGACGGAATCTTGGAGATCTTCTTGGTCGACCCGTCGGCGAGCGTATAGGTGCCGCTAAAGGCCTCATCGCCGCCCTCGACGGGGAAGGTCACGCCGTAAACCTCGACACGGAAAAAGCCGCCGGCAGGCGCCGTCTCGCCAAAGTCAATCTTGAGCGTCTGGCCGTCAGCCTTGCACGTGGGCTTCATGGGCGTACGATCCATGAGGTCCTCGCCCGAGAGCATCGTCAATCGCGTGTCATCGGCACCAAATGTCGTGCCGTCGACAAACGTCAAAGAAAGACCGCTCAGCTCCTCGTCGGCATCGGCCTGAACTTCCCAGGTAATGCGCGTCTCGGTGCCGCCGACCACATCGCTGCCCGAACCGGTGTTGGGTCGGGCGGTAATCTTTGCGGTCTCAAGCGCCTGAGCGGTCGTGGGCGCATATGCCCCCGCGCACACCAGCGCGAGCGCCACGGCCATGACGCAGGCTAGCTTTTGGAGCAAGGCGGACAGTGGAAAACGCTGCTCCGCGGCCCCTTTGTTCAGTCGAGACAAGGTGGCTCCTATCGTAGAAGTTGCCGGCAAAACGAGACGGAAACGCTCTCCGTCAAGAGAAGCGCAAAGGCCCTCTCCGCAAAACGGAAAGGGCCCGCGCGCAATCAAGTAGTTATTTTACTTGATATTGTACTTAGCCATGAGGGCGTCGACGGTACCGTCGTCTGTCAGGTCCTTGATGGCCTGGTTGATGTCGTCCTTGAGCTTGGTGTTGCCCTGGTTGATGGCGATGGCGTACTCCTCGCCGGTGCTGATCTGCTTGATGGTCTGGCAGGTGTTGAACTGCTCGGCGGTCAGCTGGCTGGCAACGGAGCGGTTGGTGACTACGGCGTCGCCCTTATCGGACTGCAGA
Source organism: uncultured bacterium (assembly GCA_905214425.1). Taxonomy (GTDB): domain Bacteria; phylum Actinomycetota; class Coriobacteriia; order Coriobacteriales; family Coriobacteriaceae; genus Collinsella. The sequence continues at coordinate 24,158 of CAJMLY010000025.1, read as the reverse complement.
GCGCTGAAGCACTCGGTGGCGTCCTTGTAGGGGACGATCTTGGCCTTCGGGAAGTTCTCCTGGGCAAAGGCCTCGGCGGTCGAGCCAGACTGGACGATGATGGTAGCGTCGGCGTTGTTGAGCTTCTCGCTGAAGTTATCGGCCGTGATGTCGGTGTTATCGACCTTGGTCACGATAGCCTGATCGTCCATGTAGTAGGAATCAGAGAAAGTGACTTCCTTCTCACGCTCGGGCGTGTCGGTGATAGCCGCGATGGAAACGTCATACTTGGCGCCCGAAGCGACGCCCGGAACCAGCGTGTCAAAGTCATTGTTGACATACTCGACATCCAGACCCAGCTTGTCACCGATAGCCTTGATGAGCTCAAGGTCAAATCCCTGGTAGTCGCCGTTGTCATCCTTGTACTCAAACGGCGCGTACTCGGCAGAGGTGCCGACGGTCAGCGTGCCGTCCTTGACGAGCGCGTACTCCTTGGAGCCGTCGACCTTCTCGACCTTAGCGTCGTCAGAGCTGCTGGAACCGGCATCAGAACCAGAGGTGGCGTTGGACGAGCCGCAGCCCGTCAGAGCGAGGGCGAGCGCCATAGCACCCGTGGCGGCAAATGCGCCAAGCTTCTTCAGCTTCATAATCAGTCTCCTTCCGGTGACCTCGTTTGATTCAGAGGTCTGCAAAAACTGTTGGCTATTATGCACCCGGAATTACGAATCTGCAATGAGAAAACTGATTGAAACAAACCCATAACGTGAATGGAATACTCTACTTTGTGACAGTTATTACTGCTGCAATGACCTTAATAGCCTAATTTCAGCTGCATAACCTGCAAGTTCGTTCGGAGTCTCCAAAATAAACGGCAGCGAACGCAAGCGGCCATTCGATACAATATTCTGCATAACCTGCATACCGCCACCAAATTCCTCGCTGCCAAGGTATCCCTTGCCGATGCACTCGTGGCGATCTTTATGGGCGCCACAAGGGTTCTTCGAATCGTTGATGTGTACGGCATGCAAGCGATCGATACCCACCACGCGGTCGAACTCGTCGAGTACGCCGTCCAGATCATGGATGATGTCGTAGCCGGCATCGCTCACATGGCAGGTGTCCAAACAAACGCCCAGCTTATCGGACAGCTCTGGGCGCTTGGCGGCAACGCCCTCGATAATGCACGCCAGTTCTTCAAAGCTACGGCCCACCTCGGTGCCCTTACCCGCCATGGTCTCGAGCAATACCGTCGTCTGCTGTCCCTCAAACATCACCTGGCACAGCGTGTCGACAATCATCTGAATGCCGGCGTCTGCCCCCTGTCCCACATGCGCACCGGGGTGGAAGTTGTAGTAGTTGCCGGGCAGTGCTTCCAGACGCTGCAAGTCCTCGGCCATTGCCTCCAAGGCAAACTCGCGCGCCCGCTCTTTGGCAGAACAGGGGTTGTAGGTATACGGAGCATGCGCCACCAGCGGTCCAAAGTCGTTTTGTGCCATAAGCTCGCGCAGAGCCGCCACGTCATCCATGTCAAGTTCTTTTGCCTTGCCACCGCGCGGGTTGCGCGTAAAGAACGCAAAGGTATTGGCGCCAATGGATAGCGCCGTCTCCCCCATCGCCCGATAGCCCTTAGTCGTCGAAAGATGACACCCGATCGTCAGCATCTCCAGCTCCCTCCTCATCAGTTGCGGTGAAATGCGGTCTATTGGTGCCCTATTTTGGCGCAATCAGACCGTATTCCACCGCAAGTTATAAAAGGGGCATCAGGGGCAAAGGCCTCCAGGCATTCCAAGCGCTGGCGCCATGCCCCCCACGCCCTAAAGTTTCAAACGAATCGCATCGATGATGCGTGCGCAGCGCCGTGTGGCGGCTAGGGACATGATGGGGCTTTCGAGTTTCCCCGCCTGAATGAGCTGCGTCGCATGCGATACCTCACCGTAAAAATCATCGACCTCAAATGGTGCGTCGATTTCGAGAACTCGACCGTCGGAATACTTCACATGAGCGAGCTCGGGGCGATGGAGACGCTCGATTTCCAACGAGCCCCGCTCACAGGCAATCGTTAAGCGGCTTTCATATGCTGCTTTGCCGTCGCACACCATATGAATGGGTATACCGCCGACGCTCATATGGATCTCGTCGGCCCAATCGACGCGACCGCCCGATACGTCACGCCAGCGAACTTCACGGGACGAAACCTCGCACGCGCCCGCGAGCAAATCCTCAAACCAACCGACCGCATAACAGCCCATGTCATATAGACAGCCGCCCTGCAACGGATCAAGCAGATAGCCCGAAGGAGACTCGCCGTAATCGAGCTTTTGCACGCTTTCAATCGAGACAATACGGCCAAGCTCACCCAACGCAAGCAAGTCTTTCACGCGAGTGCGCATCGGGCAAAACCGATTCTTCATCGCCTCCATAAACAGCACGCCGCGCTCGCGAGAGGTGGAAGCAATCGAGAGAGCCTCTTCCTCACTCAAAACGGCCGGCTTTTCGCACAGCACGGCCTTTCCGGCGCGCAGCGAGCGACAGGCCCAACGCGTATGCATGCCATGCGGAAGAGCCAAGTAGATTGCGTCGACATCGGGGTCGGCAATCAGCGCGTCATAAGCCGCATCGCCGTTATCGTCGACCGAGGCATGGCCATGCGCAGCATCGATCGAAAACGCTCGGCAAAATTCCTCGACATGCGCAGGAGTGCGGCCGGCCGCAGCCACCAGCCGTGCCCCGTCGACCTTCTTGAGCGACGATGCAAATCGATGAGAAATGTGCCCAGCGCCCAAAATGCCCCAACGAACCCCACGCGAATCATTACATGAATCCCGATGGCCCACGACAGCCCCCTTCAGTTGCGGTGGAATAGTCCCTGTTTAAGCCCTATTCTGCCGCAAACAGGAACTATTCCACCGCAAGTTATAAAAGGGTCACGAGGAGCGCGTTTTGCCGAAGGCCTTAAGCACTGCCGTCACGGGTCCAGGCTGGAAGCGTCGGCGCACGTCATCGAGACGCTCGGGGATATCGATATGCTGTGGGCAGTGGCGCGCGCATTTGCCGCACTTGACGCAATTGCTCACCAGCTTGGCCTCGCTTGTGCGCACCGCGCTCGCCGTAAAGTACTGCGATAGACCCGTAAACCAGCTGTGCGCATAACTCGCGTTGTAGGCGGCAAAACATCCAGGGATATTGATGCCTTTAGGGCACGGCATGCAATAGCCGCATCCCGTGCAGGGCACGCGATTCGATTTTTCAAACTCATCCAGCACGTGCGCGATCGTGTCGAGCTGAGTAGCTGTCATCGAATCCGGCAGGGCCCGATCGGCCAACACCACGTTCTCATCCACCTGCGCGGTATCGGTCATACCCGAAAGCAGCATCGTCACCTGAGGATGATTCCACACCCACGAAAGACCCCAGGCGGCAGGAGTGCGCAAATGCGGGTCACGGGCGCTATCGAGCACAGCGCGGGCCCGTGGCGGCAGCTTGCCCGCTAAACGCCCGCCCAGCAGCGGCTCCATCACAAACACCGCGAGGCCTCGCTCGGCGGCGGCCATGAGTCCCGCCGTTCCCGCTTGGTAATGCTCGCCGGCATAGTTGTACTGGATCTGGCAAAAATCCCAGTCATATGCGTCAAGCATCGTAAGGAAGTCAGCCGCGCTGCCGTGGTACGAAAAACCAATCTGGCGAATGCGCCCCGCCGCCTTTTGATGCGCGATCCAGTCCTCGATGCCCAACGCCACCACGCGTTCCCACTGGGCGGGCGAGGTAATGTTGTGCATGAGGTAATAGTCGATACGGTCGGTCCGCAGGCGACGCAGCTGCTCGTCGAAGAACCGATCGAAATCCTCCGCGCATTTGCACGAAGCATGCGGCAGCTTAGTTGCGAGCAAAACCTGGTCGCGCAAGCCCAGGCGCTCAAGCGACGCACCCACGCACGCCTCGTTACCGGGATAGAGATAGGCCGTGTCCAGGTAGTTAATCCCCTGCTCCACCGCACGGGAGATGATGGCGTCGGCAGTCTTCGCATCCGGGCGTCCCGGCGCACCGGGAAACCTCATGCAGCCCAGCCCCAACGCCGAGATACGGTTGCCGCTTTTGGGGTCAACGCGATATTGCACGGCCCCTCCCCTCCCATCGAAGCCCTGACAAGGCGAAACAAACCCGTCACGTCATCGAAACACATCGGAATCGCAATTGAGAACGTATCGTAACGCAGCAGAAATCGAGCCGTCACGGCACCGCTTTAACATCAGCAAAAAGCCCGATGAAAGGAGCCGGGCATCACCACGTGCGAGGACGCCTACCCCTACCCCGGCGAGCAATACATCCTCTCGGTCGACCGCTATCAAATCGAGGTCATGGACCATCTGGACGAGCTTCCCGCCACGGGTGCCGTCATCTTCTGCACCTTCCCCAAGGTGCGCGATGGCGTTGGATATCCCGCACGCGTTTTTGCCATCTGCCCCACGGCATAAGTTCCCATGCGTTTGTTCTTCTAAATTCAGCCTCCGGTGCACGCTACACGCCCCAGCGGCATACAATCCATCAGGCGCCCCGCACGCGGGCGCCTTTTTGTGAGGAGATGATTCACATGCAGATCAACAAGGTCACCTTTGTCGGCAAGGGCGGCGTCGGCCTGCTCTACGGCAGCATGATTGCCAAGGCCCTCGGCAATGACGCCGTCGAATACGTTATGGATGACACCCGTTTTGAGCGTCACGCGAACGACGCGCTCACCGTCAACGGCGAACCCTGCGATCTCACGTCCGTCCGTGCCAGCGAGGCGACACCCGCCGATCTGGTCATCCTGACGGTCAAGACCACCGGTCTCGACCAAGCACTCAAGACTATGGAGCGCTTCGTAGGACCCAACACGCTCATCGCCTCGCTGTGCAACGGCATTACGAGCGAGCAAAAGATTGCCGAACGCTTTGGCTGGGAGCATACCGTCCTGGGTATCTGCCAGGGCATGGACGCCGTATTCCTCGACGGCGCGCTCACCTTTACCAATGCGGGCGAAATCCGCTTTGGTGCAGCCGCCGGCACCGACCCCGCGACCGTCGCCGCTATCGACGAGCTCTATACGCGCTGCGGCATCGCCCATACCGTCGAGGACGACATCGCTCACCGCATGTGGGCCAAACTCATGCTCAACGACGGCATCAACCAGACCTGCATGGCCTACGGCGGGACCTACGGAAGCGCCACGGAGCCGGGCTCCGAGCAGCGCCGCTGTTTTGTCTCCGCCATGCGCGAGACGCTTGCGGTTGCCAACGCCGAGGGCGTTGAGCTGACCGAGGCAGACCTGACGCAAATGGTGCACCTCATCGAGGGAATCGACCCCACCGGTATGCCCTCGATGGCGCAGGACCGCATCGCACAACGAAAAACCGAAGTCGAGGAGTTCGCGGGCACCATTTGCCGCCTGGCCGCCAAACACGATATCCAAGTGCCGCAAAACGATTGGCTCTACCAGAGGATTCGCGAAATAGAAAGCAGCTGGTAGTGCTCGGCATACTGCAGCCAACAGATCCAATGGCAAAGCCGCCGCAAGGGACACTCCCCTCGCGGCGGCTTCCTTTTTCATCTTTGGCCAAAAATCAGCTTCACAACGGTTAGAGCTGCGACTCCGACGCCTGGCCCTCATCGTCGCGACAAAGGGCTACACCCGCACTTCCCAGCAGCGCGGCCGCGATCAGCGCGCCGACCACGATAGGAGCAGCCCCACAAGACCCCTGCATACCCGCGACGAGCGCGGCCGTAGGACCAAGGCAACCAAGCATCAACGCGACGGCGGCAACGGCAATATCTCGAGCATTCACAAGACCACTTCCTCCAAGAGAAAGACCTTATTTCTCAAGAACCAGTGTGCCCCGCATCCATACGCCCAGCGTACCGCCACGGTAAGGGCTCTGTTAACTCAAACGCATACATAGAACGGACGTCCTTACGTTGCCCTTAAGCTCGGTAAAGACGCCCGTCCGCCAAATATCCGTGATGCAGAAAAATTACCAACCGGTGTAGTAGTCGGTGGTTCCGGCAGCGCAGCCGGAGTCATAGACCTTGCAATCACCCTTGGAGCCCGTAAAGGTCGAGCCCTGGGCCATATCGCCCGCGGCAACAACGTAATAGCCGTCGGAATCGCGCCAGAAGCCCTCAGAATCCTGAGTCCATTCGCCCGTGCGATAGTGATAAAGCACATTGCTGCTGTAATAGGTCTCGCGGCGCCCGTTGTAGTTATTGACACCCGCAGAGCGCGTCAGGCCCGATCCGTTCGCGTAGGACGCGGCAGACGCGTAGGACGGAGTGTAACCGGCGTTGTAGTACGAAGCCTGGGCGACCTCGGCAGCCTCCGCCTCGGCGGCAGCCTCGAGCGCTTCGCGCTTGGCATCCTCAAGCGCAGTGCGCAGCTCATCGAGCTCGGTCGACTTGGCGTCGACCTCCCCCATCGTCAACAGGCTACCCGCGCCGTCGATGCAACCCTGCAGCACAGCGCGCTCGTCATCGGTGGCATAGTCACCGTACATGTTCATGATGATCTGAGCGCGCATCTCCAGGGAATCGCGCTTGGCCTCCATCGAGGCGTTCCACTCCTGCATGGAACCACAACCATCGCCGCGATAGTCAACGGGCTGTACCAGCGTTGTCTCGGACGGCGTAGATCCAACCGTATCGGACAGTGTTGCGGCGTGGGCATCAGTTGCACCGGCGCCCGCCAAAAGTGCCACGGTCAGAGCGGCGGAAAGGGCGGCGGCTTTCGGTTTTCGTGAATCGATCCTCATGTAGCTGGAAACCTCCGTAGTGCGTTTTTGCTGCGTTTGAGCTGCGTGTGATTCGATTGCGCTGCATAGTACCCCGAGCAAATCGCGACCTGCGGTTTTACTCAAAAGGCGCACGTCAATTGCGTAAAACTCACATCCTCTCAACAGGAGTTTTCCACAACTCGAATGCATAAAGCGTGTCAAAAACCCTGTTTTTGCACCCGTTCTATGCAAAAAAGGTGCCTGTGCAACCATTGTTCGCACAGGCACCTTGAGCAGGCATTTTATGCAGTTATACCTATCGGGTCGCAAGGGGTCCTTGCACAAGTCGCCTTACTCGTCCAGCGCGGCGAAGGCCTGCTTCAGATCCCAAATGATATCCTCGGCGTTCTCGGTACCGATGGAAAGACGGATCGTGGAGGGCGTGATGTTCTGCTCGGCGAGCTCCTCGGCAGAGAGCTGGGAGTGAGTGGTGGTAGCCGGGTGCACGACGAGCGACTTGACGTCGGCCACGTTGGCGAGCAGCGAGAATACCTGCAGATGATCGATGAACTTCCAAGCTGCCTCCTGGCCACCCTTAATCTCAAAGGTAAAGATCGAGGCACCGCCGTTGGGGAAGTACTTCTGATAGAGCTCGTGATCGGGGTGCTCAGACAGGCTCGGGTGGTTCACCTTAGCGACATGGCTGTCACCAGCCAGGAACTCAACGACCTTCTTGGTGTTCTCGACATGACGGTCAACGCGCAGCGACAGAGTCTCGGTGCCCTGGAGCAGGATCCAGGCGTTGAACGGGCTGATGCAGGCGCCCTCGTCACGCAGCAAGATAGCGCGGACATAGGTTGCGAAGGCGGCGGGACCGGCAGCCTCGGCAAACGAGACGCCATGGTAGGAGGGGTTGGGCTCGGCGATCTGCGCATACTTGCCGCTCGCCTTCCAATCGAAGTTACCGCCGTCGACGATCACTCCGCCCAGCGAGGTGCCGTGGCCGCCGATGAACTTGGTTGCGGAGTGGACGACGATGTTGGCACCATGCTCCAGCGGACGGAACAGATACGGGGTGCCGAAGGTGTTGTCGACGACAACCGGCAGACCGTGCTTCTTGGCGATCTCGGAAATGGCGTCGATATTGGGGATGTCAGAATTGGGGTTGCCGAGCGTCTCGAGGTAGATGACCGTGGTGTTGTCCTTGATGGCGCCCTCGACCTCGTCCAGGTTGTGGGCATCGACGAAGGTGGTCTCGACGCCAAACTGGGAGAGCGTATGCTCCAGCAGGTTGTAGGAGCCACCGTAGATGGTCTTCTGAGCCACCACGTGGTCACCGGCCTGGGCAAGAGCCTGCAGGGTATAGGTGATGGCAGCAGCACCGGAGGCGACGGCAAGACCTGCCACACCACCCTCGAGTGCGGCGATACGGTCCTCGAAGACGCCCTGGGTGGAGTTGGTCAGACGGCCGTAGATGTTACCGGCGTCGGCAAGACCAAAGCGGTCGGCGGCGTGCTGGGAGTTGCGGAACACATAGCTCGTGGTCTGGTAGATAGGCACGGCGCGGGAGTCGGATGCGGGATCGGCGCTCTCCTGGCCAACGTGAAGCTGCAGGGTATCGAAACCAAAGGTGTGCTCGGGGTTGTTGATGAACTGGCTCATGATGATCTCCTTGATCGAACAAAAGTAAATAAATTAGAGAGAAGTAAGTCGCTGTCTCCTGATCACGCCGACGGGCGCAAACAGGAGCCCGGCATTCGTCTTGGTAAGCAATTCATATGCGGGCCTCCTTTCGCATCCCGGTCCCGTGGTCGGTTTAATTACCTACCGCCTTTGTGTGTTTTGAATAGTACGAGCATTGTTTCGCTCGGTCAATCACTTAAAAGCGCTAACCTGTTATCGGTTTTATAGATAGCAATCGAAAGGATGGCGTCGATGACCCTTCAGCAGCTTCGTTTTCTGATTGCCGTGGCAGAGTCCGGCTCAATCAACGCCGCAGCTCAGCGCCTCTATACCGCTCAGTCCAACATCTCAAACGCCGTCAAAAGCCTGGAACAGGAACTTCATATCGAAATCTTTACGCGCTCTAGCCGCGGTGTTGCACTCACCAACGACGGCACCGAGCTTTTGGGTTATGCACGCCAGGTCGTAGAGCAGGCCGACATGCTCGAGGCCCGCTACGAGGACGGCGGTACCCCGCAAGCCCGCCTCGCCATTTCCGCCCAGCACTACGCCTTTTCGGTCGAGGCCTTTGTCAACGTAGTCGAGCGCTGCCGCGACAGCAAGTTCGAGTTCATCATGCGCGAGACCACCACATCGCAGATCATCGATGACGTCCGCGCATTTCGCAGCGACATCGGCATCCTCTATCTGGACGACTTTAACGCCCGCGTTCTGCAGAAGGCTTTTGCCGATGCGCGCGCGAGCTTCCATCCCCTATTCGACGCGACGGTCCACGTCTTCGTTAGCGAGCGCCACCCGCTTGCCCGCCGCCCGCAGCTGTCCCTTGCCGACCTCACACCATATACGCGCTACAGCTTTGAGCAGGGAACCTCAAACTCCTTCTATTACGCCGAGGAACCTTTTAGCTATATCCCTTGCGACCGCAACATACGAATCTCGGACCGCGGAACACTTACTAACTTACTTATCACGTCGAACGGCTACACCCTGTCGACCGGTGTCCTCTCCAATGAAATGCAATGGGGTATGGCATCGATCCCGTTAGCAGACGCCCCAACGATGCTCATAGGCTATATCATGCACGACGAGCGCAAGCCCTCTCCCCTCTTGCAGCAATACCTCGACGAGCTCAACCGCATCATCCATGCCAACTAACTGTCGGAAGACGGGGTAGAAATCGTAGATTGCTAGCCCCCGGCGGGCATGGCGCTACAATGGTCACTCACACGAAACGTACCCAACGAAAGGAAGCCCGTGAAGGTCATCATCTATACCGACGGCTCGGCCCGATCAAATCCGGGACGCGGCGGCTACGGCGCCGTGCTCAAATACACCAACCCCGCCGGCAAGACCTTCACCTCCGAGCTTTCGCGCGGCTACGCCAAGACCACCAACAACCGCATGGAGCTCATGGCGGTCATCGTGGCGCTCGAGGCACTTAACCGCCCCTGCGAGGTCGAGGTCCATTCCGATTCGCAGTACGTCGTCAACGCCTTTAACAAGCACTGGATCGACGGCTGGAAAAAGCGCGGATGGAAAACCGCCAACAAGCAGCCCGTCAAGAACCGCGACCTGTGGGAGCGCCTACTCACCGCCAAAAGCAAGCACAAGGTTGAGTTCATCTGGGTTAAGGGTCACGCCGGCCACGAGCTCAACGAACGCTGCGATGAGCTCGCCACCACGGCGGCCGACGGCAGCAACCTCGATATCGATACCGGCTTTAACGAGAGCGACCTGTAACGGCGTTTTCGCACGCTATTTCCTGCCCCCTCGCGCTACACTCATCCTGTAAACCGAACGGCACGAGGGGGATACATGCTGCGTATAGCGACCATCGGCACATCCATGATTACCGACGACTTTATCCAGGTCGTCAACGCCAACGACCAAGCCGCGTTTGTGGGCACGCTCTCGCGCGATGCCGAGCGCGGCGCCGCCTTTACCGCCGAACACGGCGGCGAGCGTAACTTCACCGCACTTGACGAGCTTGCGTCCGCCGACGACGTCGACGCCGTCTACATCGGCAGCCCCAATGCGCTCCACTACGAGCAGGCCCTTGCCTGCATCGCCGGTGGCAAGCACGTCATCGTCGAGAAACCCTTCTGCGCCACCGAAGCGCAGGCGCTGGAAGTCTTCCGCGCTGCCGAGGCAGCAGGTGTCGTGGCCCTCGAGGCCATGCGTCCCCTCCACGATCCCGCCTTCCACGCCATCGAGGACGCCCTGGGCGAGATCGCCCCCATCCGCCGCGCCTCATTGCGCTTTGGCAAGTATTCCTCGCGCTACAACGAGATTCTCGCGGGACGCGCCACCAATATCTTCGACTGCAATATGGCATCGGGTTCCCTCATGGACATTGGCGTCTACACCGTCGAGCCCATGGTCGAGATTTTCGGCATGCCCTCCGACCTTACGAGCATGACTACTCTGCTCGACCCCACCACGCGACAGCTCACGCACGGCCCCATCGACGGCTGCGGTTCCATCCTCGCCAGCTACGGCGGTGGCCGCATCTCCGTCGAGCTCGCGCACTCCAAAATTACGAATGACCTGCTGCCCTCGCAGATCGAAGGCGAGCGTGGCACTATCCAGATCGACCATCTGTCCACGCCCCGCAACGTCCGCATCGACTATCGCGGCGACGTCGTACGCGGCTCGGCGACCGAGGCACCGCGCGAACAGGGCGAGAACGGCCGCGTGCTCGACCTGCCCAAATCGAGCAACACTATGGAATACGAACTCGCAGACTTTATCACCGCCATCGGCGGCATCGATAACGTTAAGGAAGAGATTTGGGAGACCCCGGCGGGACGCCACGAGCTTGGCCACTACCGCGATGTCACACTCGTCTCACTGCGCATCATGGATGCCGTGCGCCAGCAGGCCGGAATAACCTTCCCGGCCGACGCAGGCAAGCAGGCATAGCTATGGGCCTCTTCGATACGTTCTTCTCCAGCGTCACCGGCGGCAGTCGAGAGCCTCAAAAACCATCAAACGTCGAGCTCGAGCTGCGCCGCAGGCTTACTGTGCTCACAAGCGACGGGGCCACTCAAGACACTCCCCTGCGCTATTTCCTGCGCTGGGCGGGGCAAGTCCAAGGCGTTGGTTTTCGCTTTACCAACACCAACCTCGCACAGGCACGCGCACTCACCGGCTGGGTGCGTAACATGGAAGACGGCTCAGTCGAGATGGAGATACAGGGAACTCCGGCAAACGTCCTATCTCATCTCGAGGCGCTTCATGCCTCCTACGAGCGCATGGGAACGCGTTTTCGCCTTGTAGACGCCCAGGCCCGAGCCCCACTTGCCAATGAAGACGGTTTCAGTCCTCATTATTAGTATTGTGTGCTAAATACGGTATCATTTACCTACGACCGTTAATAGAAAAGAGGCGAGGCGCATGGCGGTGCAAAGAAGGAATACCAAGCAGCGAAAGCTGGTTCTTGACGCCGTGCGCCAAAGCTATAACCATCCCACCGCCGACGAAATCTACAACGCCGTGCGCGAACAGGATGACAAGATCAGCCGCGGCACGGTCTACCGCAACCTCAATCTCTTGGCAGATGCCGGCGAGATTCTCTCCATCAAGACGCCGGGCGGCAGCCGCTTCGATCGCACGATCGAGCCGCATGCGCATATCATCTGCACCTCGTGCAGCCGCGTCATCGACGTACCGCTCCCCTTCGATGCCCAGCTCGACGCCAAGGCGTCCGAGCAAATCGGCTGGCACGTCACGTCGCACTACACCATCTTCGAGGGTCTCTGCCCCGACTGTAGGTAGATGTTTGGAACATGCCTTAAAATCCACCTTTCCGCACTTTGCAGCAAAAAGTAGATTTCTAGACATGTCCCAAATGTCTACTCAGCAAGTAGACGACGCAGCTCTTCTTCGACCGTGCGCACGTAGCGGACGCGGTCGTTGATGCCACGCATAGAGGGGTTGCAGCTCTCCATCAGATAGGGATGGCCCACGACGTTGAGCATGTCGCGATCGTTTTCGTTATCGCCAAACGCCATCATCTCATCGGGCGAAATACCCAGGGCACGACCGTAATCGGCAAGCGCGGAGCCCTTGCCCGAACCGAAACCGATAAAGTCCGTCCATTCGGTTCCCGACGTCATCACGTCAACACGGTCGCTAAAGAGGCGCTCAAAATACTCCAGGGCCGCCGGCTGATCCACCTCGGGCGTCTGGAAGGCAATCTTAATGACGTCCTCGTCGATGTCCTCGGGGCGGTCGACCACCGCCACATCGCAGTGGACCTCATAGCGCAAATGATCGACGAACGCATCGTTGCCGCTCATGGTGTAGAGGTGTCCCTCACACGAAAGGGTCACGTCGGCATGGGGATACGCAACCACGGCATTCGCGATATCCATAGCAAGGCTACGCTCCATGGAACGCTTGACAACGGCACGTCCCTCGCTCATCACCAGGGCTCCGTTTTCGCATACATAGGCGAGCTCATCGGCCACCGGGGCAAACAGATAGCGCAAGCTCGCATATTGACGGCCGCTCGCCGGCATAAACACGATACCGCGACGATGCAGCTCATCGATGAGCTCAAAGGCCTCGGAACGCGGCTCGCGCTCCCCCGGATGCAGCAACGTGCCGTCCAAATCGCATGCAATCAGCTTGATTCCTTCAAGACCCATATGCTCCCCCACAGCATCTCATCAACAGAAAGGCGGACTTTGAATAGTTGTCTCTCAAAGTCCGCCTTACTTATACGCACGTTAACCGCGCGCCTTCTTTACGATCGTAAAGTCTGGTGCCATACTCACAACGGCATCCGCCGCACTCGACGCAAAGCGCCGGTCCGAATCGAGTTCACGGGTAACCGTCGAGAGCCGAACGCCCTCGACGCCCCGGAGCATGCGGCCCAAAACAGGCTGCACCGGCGTATACATGCGCACGGTATACTCGTCCGAATCGCCTCGAAAAAGCGGCGCATGCATATTGCCGATCTCCCAGCACGCATGCGCGAGCGCAATCGGGTCCATGCGGTCAACTTCGACCAAATAAACCTCGGCGCTGCGCAGGCGCACGACAACCGCCACGGGCACCACGCCCGAACGGTCGACGGCGAGCACGTCGCCGTCGACAAAACGACCGCCGTCGGCAGTATCCAGCCGAACATCGACCGTGCGCCCCAGCTCCGTCACGCCCACAAACGCGCATACATCAGCCTGGTCCCAATCGAGCAGTAGCTCGTCAACTTCAAAGACGCCGCCCAGCTTCCGGCGAAGCAGAAGTTCATAGGACGGATCGTTGAGATTTCCCAAGCATGTCGTCGAAACCAAGCGCTCAGGCATGCTCTAACCCTCGACCTCGACGAGCTCGATATCAAAGTTGAGGTCCTTGCCGGCAAGCTCGTGGTTGGCATCGAGCGTCACAGCCTCGGGCGTTACGTCGATGACGACGGCGGGGGCAGGCATGCCGCTCGGCGTGGACAGGAAGAGCTTCATGCCCTTCTCGATCTGCTCGATGTTGGGAACCTGCTCGGCCGGGAAGGTAATAACCATCTCGGGATTGTGCTCGCCGTAGGCATCGGCAGCAGGAATGTGCACGGTCTTCTTCTCGCCCACCTGCATGTCGACAACAGCGGCGTCGAAGCCCTTGATCATCTGACCGGCGCCGCAGGTGAACTCCAGCGGCTCGCCGCGATCGTAGGAGCTATCGAACTGCGTGCCGTCGTCGAGCGTGCCGCGATAATGAGTCTTGACCTTCTTGCCCTGGTTGGACATGGTAACCTCCGTGATAAGGGCGGCGCACAACGCGGGCCGCCGTGAACATATGGCGCTAACTATACCCTAGTCATACAATTCAATGACAGTTTGCAAAGAAACGCTGCAACCGGAGGAACCATGGCATATCCCGTATTTGACCTACACTGCGACACCGCCGACCGCATCGGCTGGGCCACGCTCGATCTCGACCTGCGCTTTACCGCCGGCACCGACGGTTATTTCCCCGGCGACGAAACGCATCCGCAAGATTTCGACCTCATCGAGGGCAACGCCTGCGCCATCTCGCTCGCAAAGATCGGCAACACGCCATGGGCACAGTGCTTCGCCACGTTTGTCCCCGATGAGATTCCCACCGCCCACGCCGCGCGCTTCCAGGCGCAGATCATGGCGCATATGAGCGGCCAGGCAATGCTCAACCACGACCGCATGGTCAACGTACGCAGCGCGGCAGACATTCGCCCCGCGCTCAAAGACGGCAAGGTCGCCTGCATCCACACCATCGAAAACGCCACGTTCTTTGCCGAGGACCCCGCGCTGATCGAGGTGCTCAAGAGCTTGGGCGTACTCATGTCATCGCTCAGCTGGAATGCGCAGGGACCGCTCGCGAGCGGACACGATACCCACGCCGGCCTCACCGCCGCCGGCATCGAGGCACTTACGCAGATGGAGCACGCCGGCATGGTGCTTGACGTCTCCCACCTCAACGATGAGTGCTTTGACGAGGTTGTCGCCCACGCCACACGTCCCTTCGTCGCCAGCCACTCCAACTCTCGTGCAGTTTGCGGCGTTAAGCGCAACCTCACCGACGACCAGTTCCGCACCATTCGCGACATGGGTGGCATCGTCGGCCTCAACTACTGCAGCGAGTTCCTTTCCAACGACGCAACCGACAAGACAGCCGCAGACGTCACCTTCGACCAGCTGGCGGCACATATCGAGCACTGGCTCGACCTGGGCGGCGAGGACGTCATCGCGCTCGGCGGCGACTGGGACGGTGCCACGGTGCCCGCCTTCCTCTCCGATGCCAGCAAGATGCCCGAGTTCCAGAACATGCTCTCCAAGCACTTTGGCAAGACCGTGATGCAGAAGCTCTGCAGCGATAATGCCCTTGCCTTCTTTGAGCGTTATTAATTTCACATCCCCTGAGCGGGCCGGCATGCCGAACGGTCGACATGCCGGCCCGTCCCCAATCTGAAGGACCACTTTTGACGCAGCAATTTACGCTTTTCCTACCCCAACCGGATGGGACTCCCATCCCCGTCGTCGTTACCAAAAAGCGCGTCAAAAACTTCAACCTGCGCGTCACATCGAGCGGCGAGGTCCACGCCAGCGCACCGCTCGGCGCCAGCCGCGAGCGTATCGAAGCGTTTGTGAAGCGCAACAGCGCCTGGATTATCAGACGACTTGCCCAGCGCGAGCAACGTCAGGCGACGGCGCGAGAGCCGCTCAGCCCCTCGTCCATCATTGCACTTTGGGGCAAGCCCATCACGGTACAAGATGCGCTCGATCGCAACTTTGCATCACCCGCACCGCGGCCCAAGCAGGCCACCTTCGCAAGTTTTATGGGTGCCGACGAACCAAGTGGGCGCGCGCAGGCAAAGCAGCGCACAGCCCTCGACGGCCTAACGCCCAAAGAACTCCAGACCCGCATCGACCAACTCTATGCATCCGAGGTCACCGCAGCGCTACGCGACATCGCGCATGCGTACGAAATCGCAATGGGCGTCACCGTGGCCCGCGTCTCCGTGCGCAGCATGAAAACGCGCTGGGGCTCATGCACACCCAAAACCGGCGCCATTCGCATCGCACGCGAACTTGCCGCCTATCCCATCGAGTGCCTTGACATGGTTGTCGCCCACGAGCTCGTCCACCTGCTCGAGCCGAGCCACAATCATCGGTTTCACGCGCTGCTCGACACGTACTGCCCCAACAACAGGGCTCTGTCGCAGCGGCTCAAAAAACCGCCCGCCAACGAGCTCTAGAGTCGGTTAGCGCACGCGCTCGATCTCGACACCGCAGCTTGCCAGGGGAAGACCGACGGGCGCCCACGGCTTATCGAGCTTTATGCGCACACCAAGCAGCAAGGGGTAACGACGCAGCAGCATCTGGGCCACACCCTCGGCTGCCGCCTCGATGAGTTTAAACGTATGCTCGCGCAGATAGCCATCGACATCGTGGCACACCGAGCCGTAGTCAATCGAAGCGTCCAGGTTATCGTGCTCCCCCGCTGCACGCAGGTCGGCATAGAGCACCAGGGACACGATGAACTTCTGGCCAAGGGCGTTCTCTTCGGGATACACACCGTGGTTGGCAAAGACCTCGAGACCGTCGATAGTAATGCGGTCGGCATGGCGCAGGTCGTCATAGCTCACGTGGGGCACCGCCGTTGCGGTGGATATTTCGCCCCTTCCACGGCGGGCGAGCTCGGCACCTTCAGTCTTGGTTGCATTCTCGGGCAGTTTCTTGTTACTCATCGCGATCGTCTCCTTCGTTTAGAACCCCGACCGCGTAAACTAACTACACGCGAATCGACAGGTTCTTTTTATCATCGCTCCAGTTGCAAGCATTGCGCGCGGGGCATGCAAAGCAGGCGCGCGACGCTTTGTCGGCTGCATAGAGCAGACGCTCGAGCGGCTGGCTGTTCACGCGCAGCTTTCGATGGCCCAGAATGGCCGTCTTAATGGCTGCGGCATCGGCCGGCTCAAACGCTACGTCATCGGGCATACCGCCGAGAATCGCATCAGCGACGCGTTCGCTTGCAACATCATGGGATATACCCGATTCATACTGTTCATCTTTGCCGATATCGTGAAGAAGTGCCGTGGCGTAGATGACCTCGCGGTCAAATTCGAGCTGTTCCTCGAGATTCTTGATCCACATAATGCGAGCGACATCCAGCAGGTGGTCAATACCGTGGCGGCAGAAGATGCGCCCCGATTCCAACTGTGCAATGTTGCCCAGATGCCGCCGGAACAGTCCGTTGGCACAGATGTAATCAATGCGAGGCATGGCACCAAAGGGAGTCAGGCCCGAAGCCATAAAGCCGCGACGAGGCGTTCCCTCATCGGTCTTCGATGCAAAGTCGTTGACGACTCTCATGGTTAGCGACCCAGCATCCTAAAGAATCGCTCCTCGAGCGACGGATCGGTCTCAAAGACGCCGCGACGAGCAAGCGTTACGGTCTTGGTACCGGGTTTTTGCACGCCGCGCATGGTCATGCACATATGCTCGGCTTCCATGAGCACAATCGCTCCTTGGGGAGCAAGATAATCCATAAGGGCATCGGCAACCTGTGCACACAGCTGCTCCTGCAGCTGCAGACGGCGGGCATAAACCTCGACCGTACGGGCGAGCTTGGAAAGCCCAGCCACCCGACCGTTAGGAATATAGCCAATGGCGGCCTTGCCATAAAACGGCAGCAGATGGTGCTCGCACAGCGAGTAGAACGTGATGTCGCGCTCGATAACCAAATCGTTCGAAGCGACGGCAAAGGTTTTGGACAGGTGCTCCTCGGCACTCTGGTCCATACCGCCGGCGATCTCACCATACATACGGGCAACGCGCGCCGGGGTCTCCAGCAGGCCCTCACGAGTTGGGTCCTCGCCTATACCTTCAAGTAGCAGCTTAATGGCAGTCTCGACTTTTTCCTGATCGACCATCTGGGCCTCACTTTTTTCGATTTCGCGTTCGCGCTATGGTACCACGCCCTTTGGCATCGGCCACAAGCTACATAGTATGGGTCGAATAGACCGGATCGTCTCGCCAAAGCTCCACGGCGTCGCAAAGCGCAACGTTCTCACGCTCGGCACGGGCACGCGTGGCGTTCATATCAATCACGCGCTGATTGCTCGAGCCCCTAAAGCGCAACGAGATATCATACAAATCCTGAACGAACGGGCCGTCCACCAACATGTCGAGGCAGGCGAGAATGCGGTCCGTCACCTCGGTATGATGACGACCGCCCGGCATAAGTTCCTCAAGCACGTCGCCGGTAAAGCACCAAATGGTCTTCCCCGAATCCACAGGATAAGTGGCACGAACACGCTCAAGGAAATCAACGAGTCCCGCCTGGTTCTCGGGTTCCATAGGCTCCCCGCCCAGAATCGTCAGGCCATCAATAAAGGGATGGTCGAGACTCTCGATAATCTTATCCTCGACGGCGCGATCGAACGGCTCGCCCGCAGCAAAGTCCCACGCGACAGAGTTAAAGCAGTTCTTGCACCCACGACGGCACCCGCTCACAAACAGAGAAGTACGAACGCCTTCCCCATCAGCAATGTCGAAATACTTAATGTTCGCGTAGTTCATAAGTAACTCTCCCGGGAGACCGGGACATATCATCCCGTCCTCAAACATTCTCGGCCTGCGGCCTGCGAAACTGCGGGCGGGACGATATGTCCCGGCCTCATGCAAAGGGTAACTCAATGAACGAAGCGAACATCGAGTATAGGGTTCAAGGTCCAATAAAAACTGTGTTACAGCCCAACCGTCATCGCAAGCAAAGCGTTGTTGCAAGTCAACTCATTTCCGCAAAGAACTTCGAGGAGTGAGCAGACCGCATGCTGCATCTCAGCTACATCAACTTGGCTGCCCCGTAGCGAGGCCCCGGACCTTTACTCGATATGAGTTCCGCGCGAACAGGAGGCGCCAGTGGCGCCTCCGTCGTGAGCCAGGACTGTTCGAAATAGCGAGTAAAGGTCCGGGGCCTCGCTACGGGGCAGCCTGGGATGGTTATTAGAGATGCAGCACGCGGTCGCGGATCTCCTCGGTTCGGCCCTGGTTCCAGAATTGGGTACCGATGTAGCCGCACGTACGACGGGCGACGTTCATCTTCTCCTGGTCACGATTGCCGCAATTGGGGCACTCCCACACCAGCTTGCCATCGTCCTCGACAATCTTAATCTCGCCATCGTAGCCGCACACCTGGCAGTAGTCGCTCTTGGTGTTGAGCTCGGCGTACATGATGTTGTCGTAGATGTACTGCATCACGCGAATGACAGCCTTGAGGTTGTCCTGCATGTTGGGAACCTCGACGTAGGAGATGGCACCGCCCGGCGAAAGCTGCTGGAACATACCCTCGAACTTGAGCTTGTCGAATGCGTCGATCTCCTCGGACACGTGGACGTGGTAGCTGTTGGTGATGTAGCCCTTGTCCGTCACGCCCGGAATGATGCCAAAACGACGCTGCAGGCACTTGGCGAACTTGTAGGTCGTCGACTCCAACGGCGTGCCGTACAGCGAGAAATCGATGTCGCTCGCAGCCTTCCACTCGGCGCACTTGTCGTTCATGCGCTGCATGACGGCCATGGCAAAGGGCGTGCCTTCCTTCTCGGTGTGACTGTGGCCCGTCATGTACTTGACGCACTCATACAGGCCGGCATAACCCAGACTAATGGTGGAGTAACCGCCCACGAGCAGCTTGTCGATCGTCTCGCCCTTCTTCAGACGGGCGAGGGCACCGTACTGCCAAAGAATCGGTGCGGCGTCAGAAAGCGTACCCATCAGACGCTCATGACGGCACAGCAAGGCGCGGTGGCACAGCTCAAGGCGCTCGTCGAAGATCTTCCAGAACTTATCCATGTCCTGATGCGAGCTCAGCGCGACATCGGGCAGGTTGATGGTCACAACGCCCTGGTTAAAGCGACCGTAGTACTTGGGCTTGTTCGGGTCATAGTTCAGCGCGTTGGCCACGTTGTTAAATCCGTTACCGGAGCGGTCGGGCGTCAGGAAGCTGCGGCAACCCATGCAGGTATAGCAGTCGCCGTTGCCCGCGGTCTCGCCCTTCGACAGCTTGAGCTCACGCATCTTCTTCTCGGAGATGTAGTCGGGCACCATGCGCTTGGCGGTGCACTTGGCAGCCAGCTGAGTCAGGTAGAAGTACGGGGAATCCTCGTGAACGTTATCGTCCTCGAGCACGTAGATGAGCTTGGGGAACGCCGGGGTGATCCACACGCCGGCTTCGTTCTTAACGCCCTCATAGCGCTGACGAAGCGTCTCCTCCACAATCATGGCAAGGTCATGCTTCTCCTGGGGCGTACGGGCCTCATTGAGGTACATAAAGACCGTCACGAACGGCGCCTGGCCATTCGTGGTCATAAGGGTCACGACCTGATACTGAATCGTCTGAACGCCGCGACGGATCTCGTCACGCAGGCGGTCCTCAACAACCTCGCGGACCTTTTCGGGAGATGCGGAAACGCCGAGCTCCTCGAGCTCGCGGGCGACCTCGCCGCGAATCTTTTGACGGCTCACCTCGACGAACGGGGCAAGATGGGTCAGCGAAATCGACTGGCCACCGTACTGGGAGGAAGCAACCTGAGCGATAATCTGCGTCGCGATGTTGCAGGCAGTCGAGAAGCTGTGCGGCTTCTCGATCAGCGTGCCCGAAATAACAGTACCGTTCTGGAGCATATCCTCCAGGTTCACCAGGTCGCAGTTATGCATGTGCTGGGCAAAGTAGTCCGAATCATGGAAGTGAATCAGGCCCTCATTGTGAGCATCCACAATCTCCTGGGGCAGCAGCACACGCTGAGTCAGGTCCTTGGAGATCTCGCCGGCCATGTAGTCACGCTGAACGGAATTGACGGTCGGGTTCTTGTTGGAGTTCTCCTGCTTGACCTCTTCGTTGTTGCACTCAATCAGCGACAGGATCTTGTCGTCGGTCGTGTTCTTCTGGCGCTTCAGGCTCTGAACATAGCGATAGATGATGTAATGGCGAGCGACCTCGTAGCAGTCGAGACGCATGATCTCGTCCTCGACCAGATCCTGGATCTCCTCGACCGACACGGTGTGACCCGCGTTCTCGCATGCCTCGGCGACGTTTTGTGCCGCGTAAACCACCTGGCGGTCGGTAAGACGAGAGCTCTCCTCGACCTCCAAGTTTGCGGCGCGGATGGCATTGACAATCTTATCGATGTCAAAGACAACCTCGGTGCCGCTGCGCTTGATGATCTTCATCCTCTTGCCTCTTTCGCGTCGAAATCGTATTGCGCTTCAGAGCCAAACGATGCCCGGCAGGGCTTGCCCCTGTCTTGCGGCGCCGTCGCGCAATCTGTGTTTTCGAAAACCATAGGCCCTCATGCGGACAATCCTCGCAGCCAATCAAGGGGCTCGAAGATCCATCCAAATGGGGCGAATAAGGTCCTCGTTCTCTGTCCGCCATCTATCATACGACAAAGAGGCATCTATATCCTGTATTCTTTTTTTAGGTCAAACACAACATATAGTGTTTCAGCAGGTCAAAGCAATTAGTCATTTTGCAGACGCATTAATTATGAGGGGTTCTTGGCAAGTCGGTAAAACGTTACCAACACGGTTACCTGCATGGCAGTTATAAAACCCCCTTAGTCAAGCCGCTGACAAATCCTACCAAAACCAAGCCGCTCACGCCAAAAGAATCCAAAAGATTATGCTTGACCAACATGTTGCGGTCACGGTCGGCCAGGACGTATGCAACCTGCCGGCACCTCTACGGGGACCTTGGATCAATATTTGCTGGCATATTTGGCGGCGTGCTTGGTAGCAAAACAAAACAGCTCAGAGGACATAGCCTCTGAGCTGCGAACATTTGGTGGGCGTTAGAAGATTTGAACTTCTGACCTCTTCCGTGTCAGGGAAGCGCTCTCCCCCTGAGCTAAACGCCCAAATGGAGCGGACAACGGGGCTCGAACCCGCGACCCCAACCTTGGCAAGGTTGTGCTCTACCAACTGAGCCATGTCCGCTTACGAGGATTAATCTTACGTGATGCCCGCATCCTATGCAAGAACTTTTTTTGAAAAGTTTTGCGACGCTCTCGCGAGGGCATCAGTCGTCACGAAAGGCGCGAACAAACGCAGGCTCGCAGCGAGATGCCCCTACATCTCACCGAGCATGATCCAGGCAGAGCTGTCCTGCGCGAGCCTGCCGTCTGTAAGCGGTGATGAGGTGAGCAGGACCCTGCCCGCCGGCAGCTCCACGGGTGCTGCACCGAAGTTCGTCACACACGCCCAGCCGTTATCGCGGCGATAGGCGATGACGCCGCCCTCAGCGCCCTCGGCACCATCCGCAAGACCGGTGCGCCCGTCAAGATCGAGCCACGCAAGATCGTTGGCGCACCCGCGCAGCTTGCGCCGCAGCCAGAGGGCGTCACGATAGAGCGCAAGCATCGATGTCGGGTCCACTTCTTCCCTATCGGCAGCATAATCGGAAAACCATGCAGGCTGCGGCAGATGGGGCGCCGCATCGGCGTCTGCCGGCGAAAACCCAAACGATCCGCCATGCGCGGGATCGTCCGCCGCCACCCACGGCAGGGGCACACGACAGCCGTCGCGCCCCTTCTCACGCTTCGGTCCGTGCGTATTGGTCGCAGTAGGGTCTTCGAGTGCAGCCCACGGGATATCAGCCACCTCAAAAAGGCCGAGCTCCTCACCCTGATACACGTATGCCGAGCCCGGAAGCGCCAGCTCAAGCAAAAGGGCCGCCCGCGCGCGGCGCTCGCCGAGTTCACGGTCCTCGTCATAAGACGACCCGTCGCGCAAGAGCCAGTCGAGCGCAATCTGGTGGTAGCGCGTCGCCTTGATTTGCGGCAGGGCATAGCGTGTCGCCACGCGCGGCACGTCGTGGTTGGAGAGTACCCAGGTCGAGGCGGAATCGGATTCGACGGCTGCCTTCAAGCCCTTCTCGATTGCAGTGTGCATGTCATCATAGGTCCAAGTGGCCTTGGCAAACTCAAAGTTGAATGTCTGGCCAAGCTCGCTGGGACGCGCGTAGAGATACTGGCGCTCGGGCAGCACCCACGCCTCGGCAACGGCACTGCGCGGCGGATTATAGCGGTCGAACACGCGGCGCCACTCGCGATAGATCTCGTGGACCTCATTGCGGTCCCACAGCGGATGGGTGCCGTCGTCAACCATGTCATCGCCCTCGGCGAGATGCCACCGGTCGAGGTCATCGCGGTCGAGATCCTTGGCGAGACCCTGCGCCACATCAATGCGAAAGCCGTCGACGCCTCGATCGCTCCAAAACGCCAGGACGTCGCAAAAGAGCGCGTGAACCTCAGGGCATGACCAGTCAAAGTCCGGCTGCTCGGGCGTAAACATGTGCAGATACCACTGACCGTCCGCAACACGCGTCCATGCGGGGCCGCCAAAGTTGGCATTCCAATTGGTGGGAGGCAGCTCGCCATGCTCGCCGCGACCATCGCGGAAGATATAACGGGCGCGTTCGGGCGATCCGGGGCCGGCGGCAAGAGCGGCTTTGAACCAGGGGTGCTGGTTGGATGAATGGTTGGGCACGATGTCGACGATGACCTTGATGCCGCGCGCGTGAGCCGCAGCGATCATGTCATCGAAGTCGTCAAGCGAGCCGAGACGTGGGTCGACATCGCAGTAGTCCGCCACATCATAGCCGCCATCGACAAGAGGCGAAGGGTAAAACGGGCTCAGCCAGATGGCCTCGATACCCAGCCGCTCAAGATAGTCCATCTGCTGGGTAATGCCCGCGATATCGCCCAGACCCGAACCAGTCGAATCCTTAAACGAGCGCGGGTAGATCTGATAGATCGCGGCATCGGACATCCATGAGCGCGAAGAAGACTTTTCTGTAGCCATGGGGCGTATCTCCCTTGCAACGAGGTTATGCGAGATGCCCACGATGATACGCCCAAAGCGGACATTCGCGGCAAACAACGCCACAGCCACGACCCAAAACGCTCGCTCCCTCTCGGGTTCGAGCCTAGGAGATAGGTACAAAAAAAGCCCGGCTACCGTAGTAGTCGGGCTGTTGCGTTTGGAGCGGACAACGGGGCGTCTGCGTATCCGCTTCGCGGATCCGCACCGGCTTCGGCCGCCTGCCGGCGACCTCGCCAGCTCGCTACAAACGCTCCGCGTTTGCTTAACGCTCGCTCCCTCTCGGGTTCGAGCCCAGGCGATGGATACGAAAAAGCCCGGCTACCGTAGTAGTCGGGCTGTTGTGCTTGGAGCGGACAACGGGGCTCGAACCCGCGACCCCAACCTTGGCAAGGTTGTGCTC
>CAJMLY010000024.1 GCA_905214425.1 uncultured bacterium | reverse complement strand
GCAGGGGACTCTTAATCCCAAGGTCCAGGGTTCGACCCCCTGACGGCCCACCAAAACAAGTTAAGACGGTCAACGAAAGTTGGCCGTCTTTTTTTGTTGACCTTTCATGGGGTCGAACCCGAAAGGGCGCGGAGCTGAGAAAACGCGTAAGCGTTTACCAGCGCAGCGCGCAAGGCGCGAAGCGCCGCAGCGACCGCCTGCGAAGCAGGCTGACCCCCTGACGGCCCACCCAAAGATTGTTAAAGCGACTGGCTCAGGCTGGTCGCTTTTTTGTTGACCTCGCATGGGGTCGAACCCGAAAGGGCGCGGAGCTGAGAAATCTGCACCGTGATTCCCTTAGGGAAAACACGGCTAAAGCCCCGTAGGCGTGTTCTCCTTAGAGGAATCATGCTCACAGGGCTCGATGCATGTTGAAAAGTTGTGATCAAACTCAAAGTGAGAATCGATTTAATCCGCTCGATAGTGCGATCCGAGACTTTCGGTTCGCTTACGCATGGCTTTGACCATTTCCCGTGCCAGCTGAATCTGCGATTGCAGGCGGGCGAGGGCTGCGACTTCGCTGTCTTCGGCATGCGGCTTGCACAGCGCCATGGCCTTGTCTTGCAGGCTTTCAAGCTGCAGCAGGGCCTCGGATAGGCCTGTTTCGGTCCTGTTGATCATGCAATAGGTGCTCATCGTGTGCCTAAGACTGTGTGTCAGGCGTTCGGCATCTGCTGTAGCTATGCCATGCTGGGGGAGGGCGATATCCGCCTTCAGGGCTGTCTCAGGCTCTTTCTGCGCTGCAAGGGCTGCCGATGTGCCCGCGATGCGTCCGAACACGATGCCGTTGGCGCTTGACAGGCCGCCAATGCGATCGGCACCGTGCATACCACCTGTTGCCTCGCCACAGGCGTAGAGGCCCTCAATGCCCGTGTACGCGGTCTTGTCGATCTTGATACCGCCGTTAGCGGCGTGGGCATACATCGCAACGCGCATCTCGTCAGTCGGGGCGATGCCGTGCTCGTCTTGCAGCCAGGTGGCAAAGGTCTGCACAAACTCTGGGACATCCTCGCGAGGGAAGCCGTAGTGGAGTGCCAGGCCTTCGGCGCCAGCCTGATCGATGACGAGATCGATAGCCCGGGAGGCCAAGCGTGACGTGAAGGGACCATATCCAGAGCGTTGCTCGAGCAGGTCGTCTAGCTTGTCATCGGCAATATCTGCCGGCTGGTCGAACTTGACATAGCGCCAGGTTTTCTCGTTGAAGACCAGGTTGCGCTTGGGCTCGATGAAGCCGGGCATCATTTGCATGAACTCTATATTAGTAAGCGATGCGCCGTGCGCCAGTGCGATGGCCTGCGAGGAGCTGAGCACATCAGCCGACGTAAGGCTGCGCTCGAACAGGCCGCCTGTGCCACCGGCTGCGATGATCGTGGCCTTGGCAGCAAAGGGCACGATTCGATCTTCGGTGAGGTTGTAGAGCACGGTTCCGGTGATTCTGCCGTTCGTGTCCTCAACAAGGTCGATAAGCTCATGGCGGGGGAGCAGGCGAATGCCTAGCGACTCGATCCGGGCCGTCAGAGCGTCCTCAAGGGGCTTGCGGGTGAGGCCGCGCCACATGCGCGTCTTGTGGTCAAAGCAGGGGATAAACTGCTTTTGCTGAGCGCTCTCAGCGCTTTGCGGACGCTGGAGCTCAACACCCAGATCCTGCTCGAGCCATTCAATTGCCTGAGGAATGCCGTGGACAAACGTCTGGACAAGCTCGGGGTCGGCGACACCGCCGCCGACGGTCTGGATGGTGTCGATGAGGTCCTGCTCATCGTCTTCGTCGACGGGGCCAATAAGGCCGAGGCCCCAGGTTCCGGGGAAGAAGCTCGATCCACTCATAGTCTTGCCGGCACTTGCCACAGTGACGGTTGCACCCGTGCGTGCCGCTTCGATGGCGGCGCAAAGGCCCGCAATGCCAGATCCAATTACCAGTACATCAGTCGATTTCATCGGATTCCTTTCTCGTCCGGCGCATTGTCGCACGGGTGATCGGCAATGGGGTCGCAAAGACTCGGCAAATCGGTAAAGGGCAAATATGGCAGGTGGGCGTCATGGACGCTCTGACGCTCCATCTCATCACATCTCGTATTTCGCCGCAACTGACATATCGGCATTAGCTACTCTGCGTCAGTGTAAACAAAAAGAGCCGCCACCTCGAAAGGTAGCGGCTCCAAGCTCAACTATATGAGCATCGCGCGGGCGCGATTAGGCCTTGAGGGCCTCCTCGACGGCGACAGCGCAAGCGACGGTGGCACCGACCATGGGGTTGTTGCCCATGCCGATGAGACCCATCATGTCAACGTGCGCAGGCACGGAGGAAGAACCGGCGAACTGGGCGTCGGAGTGCATACGGCCCATGGTGTCGGTCATGCCGTAAGAGGCAGGGCCGGCGCCCATGTTGTCCGGGTGCAGGGTACGGCCAGTGCCGCCACCAGAAGCGACGGAGAAGTACTTCTTGCCAGCCTCGATGCGCTCCTTCTTGTAGGTGCCAGCGACGGGGTGCTGGAAGCGCGTGGGGTTGGTGGAGTTACCGGTGATCGAGATGTCGACGTTCTCGTGCCACATGATGGCAACGCCCTCGCGGACGTCGTCGGAGCCGTAGCAGTTAACGGCAGCGCGGGGACCATCGGAGTAGGGGATGGTCTCGACGACCTTGAGCTCGCCCGTGTAGTAGTCGAACTGGGTCTTCACGTAGGTGAAGCCGTTGATGCGGGCGATGATCTGAGCAGCGTCCTTGCCCAGACCGTTGAGGATGACGCGCAGCGGCTTCTTGCGAGCCTTGTTGGCGTTCAGAGCCAGACCGATGGCGCCCTCAGCGGCAGCGAAGGACTCGTGGCCGGCCAGGAAGGCGAAGCACTCGGTGTCGTCGGAGAGCAGCATAGCGCCCAGGTTGCCGTGGCCCAGACCGACCTTGCGGTCCTCAGCGACGGAGCCGGGGACGGTGAAGGCCTGGATGCCCTCGCCGATGATGGCGGCAGCCTCAGAAGCGGACTTGGCGCCACGCTTGACAGCGAGAGCGCAACCGAGGGTGTAGGCCCACTCGGCGTTCTGGAAGGCGATGGACTGGGTGTTGTTGACGATCTCACGCGGGTTGAAGCCCTTGTCGGTGCAGATCTGCAGAGCTTCCTCGAGGGAGACGATGCCGTTGTCGGCGAGGCACTTGTTGATCTTGTCAGCGCGGCGCTCGTAACCTTCGAACGTAACAGTCATAGTTATTTCCCTCCCTTTCTACTCGTGAACCGGGAACACGCTGGCGACGGAGTGAGTCTCCTCGTCGGTGCGCGGGTCGATGTACTTGGCAGCGTTCTCCCACTGACCATAGTGGCCCATAGCGCCAGCGATGGCCTCCTCGGGGGTCTTGCCGGCCTTGACGGCGTCGGTGAACTTGCCGAGGTTCAGGAACTCGAATGCGATGATCTCGTTCTTGTCGTTGAGAGCCATGCGGGTGACGTAGCCCTGAGCGAGCTCGAGGTAACGAGCGCCCTTGGCCTTGGTGCCGAACATGGTGCCGACCTGAGAGCGAAGGCCCTTGCCGAGGTCGTCGAGGGAGGCGCCCACGGGCAGGCCGCCCTCGGAGAACGCGGTCTGGCTGCGGCCGTAAACGATCTGCAGGAAGATCTCGCGCATAGCAACGTTGATGGCGTCGCAGACGAGGTCGGTGTTGAGGGCCTCGAGGATGGTCTTACCGGGAAGGATCTCGGAAGCCATGGCGGCAGAGTGGGTCATGCCCGAGCAGCCGATGGTCTCAACGAGGGCCTCCTCGATGATGCCGTCCTTGACGTTCAGCGTGAGCTTGCAGGCGCCCTGCTGAGGTGCGCACCAACCCACACCGTGCGTAAGACCGGAGATGTCGGAAATCTCCTTAGCCTGGACCCACTTGCCCTCCTCGGGGATGGGTGCGGGGCCGTGGTATGCACCCTTGGCAACGGGGCACATGTTCTCCACTTCCTGTGAGTACTGCATGCCTCTCCTCTCTATCGTGTTGGCGTCCCGTCTGGGGGTCGTGGCTGGCGATTGCCGGGCGACCCTTCGAAAGGGACATGACATGCAGCCCCTATAATACCGCGAAATGCACGGAATATTCGGCGAACGGCTCAGTTTTCGTAGCGAGAAGTCCGGAAGTTTTAATTGAAACGGTTTAACTCTATGTTCTGTGGTCGTGAACTTCCGTAGAGGGGGTCCGTCTTGGTCAAGCTTTTGGTCGGCTCTTGTAAGTGTTGCAGGGGTTGACCTGTTGCAACGTGCCGTTCGCCGCCTGTTTACTGCCTTTGGCCGCGCGAGTGTATTGTTTTGCGTGAATGTTTTGATGGCACGCTTCAATCGTGCTGTATTGGATGGCAAGCAGATCCCGGCGAAGGGAGCGCCATGCAGCGCGTTTGGAGAACGGTTACCGGCTTTTACCATGTCTGTGCTCGCGGTGCGGGCAAGCAGCTCATCTTTGAGGGCGATGAAGACCGGTGGGAGTTTTTGGAGCTGATGCGCGAGTGCTGCCGCGAGGAGGGTGTGACGGTTATCGCCTGGTGCCTTATGGGCAATCACGTGCATTTGGTGCTTGCAGATTACGAGGACAGGATGAGCGCGGCGATGCACCGGCTGCTCTTGACGTACGCGCGGCGGTTCAATAAACACACGGGGCGCACAGGCCATCTGTTCCAGAACCGTTTTGACCGGCGCTCGCTCGATACCGACTGGCAGGTGATGGAGGCTATTCGCTCCGTACACGCCGATCCGCAGGAGGCTGGCATCAGCTTAATCGAGCGTTATCCCTGGAGCAGCTTTGCGGAGCATTTGTGCGCTTACGACGGTGACGCGGCTGATGTCGCGAGGGGATTCTCTGATCCTTCTTGCGTGCTTGAGCTCTTTGGTTCTGCCGAGGGCTTTATTGCCCATTCGCTTTCGACGCCCGACGAAGGCGAGCCAGCGCTGGGCGATATGAAAGAGACGGAGTGGGAACGCCACGCTTTTGCCGACAAGTTGGCGAAGCGCCTGGGCGTGCCGCTCAACGGGGTTAAAACTGCACCGACGGCGCAGCGCGATACCGTTATTGTTGGATTGAACAATGCCGGTTTTACGGTGCGTCAGATTGAGCGATATACGGGGATTGGCAAAAGTACCGTTTCTCGTATCGTTCGTGCCTGTGCACGAACGGCGGTGCAGACTGGCCGAAACGTGGCGTAGGACTGCCTGTGCACCGCAGCTGGGGTCGCCCATATGCCACAACCATTGTTCTAAAAGCCTGGTACGGTAACTGCACTTCTTAATATGCATAGAAAAATCGCCATCTTGCATAAAATAACGGCTCGGTCCGGGTTTGCCCGTGCCTACCCCCGTCTGCGCCGTGCAAAAAACGGAGTTTTCAGCATCGTGGTGCTGTCGGCACCGCCGCAATCTTGCAACATACGGGTCCCGAAGCTATTGATTCCCGCCGTTGCGCCCCCGAAGCACGTGTCTGCGTCCCGTCAGACCGTGATGCTTGTTCTAAAACACAATATATATGCGCCTGAAGATGTTGATTAACGCTTTCGATGCGTATACACACAGCTTGGCGTGCTGAATACTCGCAAAAATGCACGCCGCTCCCTATGGGACCCGTCTGCGGCAGGCGCGAAGCGAGTCGGAGCTTCGCAGAACGGGGCTTGGCGCATTGCTTGGCGGGCCCGGGGCCCTGCCGCAGGCCTTTGGTGCTGTGGAAAACGCCCGTGTTCGCGTCTGGCTGTGTGGCAAATGTCAGACGGGGCGCCGGACGCGCGGACTTTGTGCGTTCGCGCTCATTAGGTAAAAACAGAGCCGCCCGTATCGGGCGGCTCGGCAATCAAAAACCTTGGATTCGGGACATAAGCTACTGGTTTGTTTGCCCCTCGAGCATGCCGTCGAGGGTGCGCCAGGCGAGCTCGGCGCATTTGACGCGGGCGGGCATGTGCGAGATATCCTGGAGCTGGGCGGCCTCGTCCAAGTCCTCCAGGTCCTCCTCGGAGAGCTGCTTTCCGCGGATCATGGCGAGGAAGAGCTCTGCCAGGCGGCGAGCTTCCTCGACGGTCTCGCCGGTGATGAGGTCGGCCATGATGTCGGCGCTGGCCTGGCTTATGGCGCAGCCGTGGCCGGTAAAGGAGGCCTCCTCGATCACGTTGTTCTCGACACGCAGCTGCAGAGTGAGCTCGTCTCCGCAGCTGGGGTTGATGCCGTCGTGCTCGTGCGTGGGAGCATCCATCTCGTACTTGTAGTCGGGGTGCGAGTTGTGCTCCATAAATGTGGTGGAGGTGTACAGATTACCCATTGAACGTGCTCCAAACGTGATGCAGGCCGGCGATGAACTTGTCAATGTCGGCCTTGTCGTTGTAGAAGGCCACGCTGGCGCGGCAGCAGGCAAGGTTCTCGACGCCCAGCCAGGTAAGCAGCGGCTGCGCGCAGTGGTGACCGGCGCGGATGCAGACGCCGTCCATGTCCATGATGCTCGCGACGTCGTGCGGGTGGATGCCCTTGACGTTAAAGCTCACAACGCCGTGGTGGTTGTCCCAATAGATGGAGCCGATGATCTGGACAAAGTCGAGCTGCATGAGTTCGCCCATCAGGTAGTGGACGAGTGCCTGCTCGCGGGCCTGGATGTTCTCGTAACCCACGGTGTTGACCAGGTAGTCGAGTGCCGCACCCGTGGCGAAGATGCCGGCGGCGTCCTGCGTGCCGGCCTCGAACTTCTCGGGGACGGGCGCCCAGACGGCGTCCTGCTCGGTGACAGAGTCGATCATTTCGCCGCCGGTGAGCATGGGCGGCATGGCGTTGAGCAGGTCCATCTTGCCCCACAGCACGCCGATGCCCATAGGGCCCATGGCCTTGTGTGCGCTAAAGGCAAAGAAGTCGGCTCCCAGGTCGGCCACATCGACCGGCATGTGCGGCAGCGACTGCGCACCGTCGACGACCAGGTAGCCGCCGTACTTGTGCACGAGTTTGCCGAGGTTCTTGACCGGGTTCTCGACGCCCAGCACGTTGGAGACCTGGCCCACGGCCAGGATCTTGGTCTTGGGACCAACCTTGGCAAGAACTTCCTCGGTGGTGAGCTGGCCGGTCTTGGTGGGGTAGAGGTAGACGAGCTTGGCGCCGGTCTCGCGGCAGACCTGCTGCCACGGAATCAGGTTGGAGTGGTGCTCCATGATGGTAATGACGACCTCGTCACCGGGCTCGAGCACCGTTGGCGCAAAGCTCTTGGCGACCAGGTTGAGCGACTCGCTCGTGTTGCGGGTGAAGACGACCTCGTTGGCCCGGGGGGCGCCGATGAGGTTGGCAATCTGCTGGCGCACCTTCGCGATGGCCTCGGTGGCCTCGACGGACAGCGAGTACAGGCCGCGCAGGGGGTTGGCGTTCATGCGCTGGTAGAAGTCGCGCTCGGCGTCGAGCACGCAGGCAGGGCGCTGCGCGGTGGCGGCGCTATCGAGGAAGGCGATCTCGGGGTGCTGCTGGAACAGCGGGAACTGCGCCTTGTAGGGATTGGTCTCGATGTCTACGGTGGGCCAGCCGCGTGAGGCCTCGTCGCTGGCGTCGAGCTCCATAGGCTCCGGTGCGGTACAGGTGTCGCATTTAACGTGCTCGGTGTCGATCATGCGAGCTCCTCCTCGAAATTGTCGATCAGGTTGTTGCCCAAGCGGACGACGGCGGCGCGGGTGCGCTCGTCGGTCGCGGAAAGCGCAGCGTCCTCCAGCTTGGCACGGATGAACAGGTCCTCGGCGGCGTTTTGGTCAAGGCCGCGGCAGGCGAGATAGAACAGCTGCTCGTCGCGGACGTGGCCGATGGTGGCGCCGTGGTTGCCGGCGACGTCGTCCTCGTCGCAGAGGATGACGGGGACGGTCTTGTTGTCGACGCCCTTGTTGGCCAAGAGCACCGTCTCGCGTTCGGTGCCGACGGCACCCTTGCAGCCGTGCACGAGGTCGATGGTGCCACGGTAGACCTTCTTGGACGTGCCGGTCAGCACGCCGTTGGCGTCGATCTCGCACTCGGTCTTGCGACCGCGGTGGCGCAGCTCGTAGTTAAAGTCGCGCACCTGCTCTCGGGCGCCCAGGTAGTCAGTATCGATGGTGACCTTGGCGGTATCGCCCAGCAGGTCGCCGGCAAGGCCGGTGGCGCTGGCGCCAGCGCCCAGGACGGTGTGCTGCACGTTGACGCGCGCGCCCTCGTCCAGGAACAGGCCGGTGTCGTCGAGTGCGATCCAGCTATCGTCGAGCGTCTGCGTGCAGGCCACGTTGACGGTGGCGTACTCGTGGGCGCACACGCGCAGCACGGATCCCACGACGCCCTCGCCGGCAACGGGGGAGTCCAGGGCAATAAGCAGATCGAGCGTCGACTGGGGACGGGCGACGACGTCGATGGCGGCGATGGCCGCGGCTGCATCGACACCGCTCACGCGCACGGTAACCGTGGCGTGCTTGTATGCGGGCACATCGATGACGATGCGCTTGGTAGCGTGCTCGGCCAAGTAGGCGTAGGCAGCCTCACCCATGCCGGTTTCGAAGGCCTCAGCAGGGGAGAGCTCTTCCTCGAGCTTAATGGCGCCGGCCTGGTAGACGGAGGTTGCGGGCACGTCGAGCTCGGTCTCGGGCGTGATGCGGGCGCGGCCGGCGGCATCACCGGGGGCGGAGGCACGGCGCTCGGGGAAGCGCTCGGCCATGGCGTCCATGGCGGCGTCGAACGCGTCTGCCACGCCGGTAAACTGCTCGTCCAAGCCCTCGACCTCAATGGTCTCGGTGGGAGCGGCGGCAAGCTCGTCAGAGAGCTCGAGCTTGGTCTGATTCATCTTCAGCCAGCCCCAAGTGGCAGCCGGCATCGCGTTGACCTGCTCGAGCGTGGTAGCAGCGGTGTTGGTTTCCTGTTTCATTATCCGATCGCTCCTTCCATCTCGAGCTTAATCAGGTTGTTCATCTCGACGGCGTACTCCAGCGGCAGCTCCTTGGAGACCGGGTTGGCAAAGCCGTTGACGATCATGGTACGGGCCTCTTCCTCCGAGATACCGCGGCTCATCAGGTAGAACACCTTGTCGTCGCCGATGCGGCCGATGGTGGCCTCGTGGCCGATGTCGACGTTCTTGGCGCGGATGTCCATGGCCGGAATAGTGTCGGAGCGGCTTTGGTCGTCGAGCATCAGCGACTGGCAGCTCACGGTTGCCTTG
This sequence comes from uncultured bacterium, assembly GCA_905214425.1. Lineage (GTDB taxonomy): Bacteria > Actinomycetota > Coriobacteriia > Coriobacteriales > Coriobacteriaceae > Collinsella. The sequence continues at coordinate 18,596 of CAJMLY010000024.1, read as the reverse complement.
GAGCCCTCGGCCTTGGGTGTCGCCACAATAGAGCTGCGGAAGGTCTGAATGCCGCCACTCTTGGAGATGCCCTTGGTCTCGACGGTTGCCGAGGTCTCGGGCGCGTTGAGCACGACCTTGCAGCCGGTGTCGAGGTTCTGCCCGGCGCCGGCAAAGGTGATGCCGGTAAAGCTCGAGCGGGCGCGACGGCCGTTGAGCACGCTCATGGGGTAGAGGTAGCCCACGTGGCTGCCGAAGGAGCCGCTGATCCACTCGATGTCGCCATCCTCGTCCACGCGCGCACGCTTGGTGTTGAGGTTGTACATGTTCTTGGACCAGTTCTCGATGGTCGAGTAGCGCAGGTGCGCGCGCTTGCCCACAAAGAGCTCGACGGCGCCGGCGTGGAGGTTGGCCACGTTGTACTTGGGCGCGGAACAGCCCTCGATAAAGTGCAGGTCGGCATCGTCCTCGACGATGATGAGCGTGTGCTCAAACTGACCGGCGCCCTTGGCGTTGAGGCGGAAGTAGCTCTGCAGCGGGAAGTCGAGCTTGGTGCCCTTGGGCACGTAGACAAACGAGCCGCCCGACCACACGGCACCGTGCAAGGCCGCAAACTTGTGGTCGGTGGGCGGGATGAGCGTCATAAACTTCTCGCGGATGAGCGGCTCCCACTGCGGGTCGTGCAGGGCCTCTTCGATGCCGGAGTAGACGATGCCCATCTTGGACGCGGTGTCCTGCATGTTGTGGTAGACGAGCTCGGAGTCGTACTGCGCGCCGACGCCCGCCAGGTAGCTGCGCTCGGCATCGGGGATACCCAGGCGCTCAAAGGTGTTCTTGATGTCGTCAGGCACCGACTCCCAGTCGTGCTTTTGATCGGTGTTGGGCTTGACGTAGGTGACGATGTTGTCCATGTCCAGGCCCTCGATGGAGGGGCCCCACGTCGGGTCGGGAAAACGATTGAAAATCTCGAGGGACTTTAAGCGCAGATCGAGCATCCACTGCGGCTCGTCCTTCTTGGCGCTGATCTCGCGCACGATGTCGGGCGTGATGCCGGCGTCGAGGCGCTCGAATCCCTCCTCGCCATAGGTGAAGTCGTAGAGGCTGCGGTCGATGTCCGCGACCTCGGTGCGGTTCTTGGTCATTGCGTCGCCCCTTTACGCCTGCTGCTCGGCAGCGGCGGCCTCGGCCTGGGCGCGCTGCTCGGCGGCCTCGCGCTCGAAGGTCTCAAAGCCGTTCTTGTCGATCCAAGGGATCAGCGAGGCGTCATCCTCGCGCACGATGTGGCCCTTCACCATAACGTGGACGCGGTCGACATCCAGGTGCTCCAGGATGCGCGTGTTGTGCGTGATAATGAGCATGGAGCCGTTGCAGCTCTTGCGGTAGGCGTCCATGCCATGGCTGACGGTGGAGAGGGCGTCGACGTCCAGGCCCGAGTCAGTCTCGTCCAGGATGGCGAGCTTGGGCTGCAGCAGCAGAAGCTGGAGCATCTCGACCTTCTTCTTCTCGCCGCCCGAGAAGCCCACGCCCAGCTCTCGGTTGAGGTAGGCGGTGTCCATGTTGAGCTCGGCCGCGAGCTCCTTGACGCGACGGCGGAACTCCTTGCCCTTCATCTCCAGGCCGGGGCGGCCGGCGATGCTGGCACGCAAAAAGCTCGATAGCGGCACGCCCGGGATCTCGACCGGGGCCTGGAAGCTCAGGAACAGGCCGGCGCGGGAGCGCTTGTCGGTGGTGAGCTCGGTGATGTCCTGGCCGTCAAAGACGATGCGGCCGTCGTTGACGGTATAGACGGGGTCGCCCATGACCAGGTGGCCAAGGGTAGACTTGCCGGCGCCGTTGGGTCCCATCAGCACGTGGGTCTCGCCGGCGGCGACGTTGAGGTTGACGTTGTGGAGGATGGTCTTCTCGTCCACGGAGGCGGTCAGACCTTCGATGGAAAGCAGCGGATTTGCGCTCATGCTGTTCCTCTCTGTATATGGTGTACTCATAGGTGTACTAAACCCTAGGAATCTTCTCGGAATAAAGTTACTATGGGTTCGGCGTTAGTCAAGGGAAAACCCGACTAATCCACTCGACTTTTCTAGATGTGGGACAAATTCATCGGTTATGTATGTCCCCAGCGTTATGGAAGGGTAGGTATGCTCATTTCTTCCAAGGGCCGCTATGCCCTCCGATTGATGATCTATATCGCAGCGCTTGGCGACGCCGAGGGCAAGATTGCCCTGCGCGAGGTCGCCGACCGCGAGCATATCTCGCAAAAGTATTTGGAGCAGCTGGTGCGTCCGCTTATGAAGGCTGGCCTGCTTAAGAGCGTGCGCGGCAAGGGCGGCGGCTACATGATGGCCAAGGACCCGGCTGAGGTGCGCGCCGGCGATATCTTGCGTGCCGTCGAGGGCAGCACGGCTCCGGTGGCGTGCGACGGCATCGACAACAGCTGCACCCGCAGCGATCTTTGCTCGACCGTCAAGTTCTGGCGTGGTCTGGACGACGTGATCGAAAAGTACGTCGACGGCGTGACGTTGGCCGACCTGGCCACCGTTCCCGAGATCAACTTTGACATTAAGCTGTAGGGGTGCAAATGGCATCTCTCGACAAGGTGTACAAGCAAATCGAAGTTTTTGCTCGGGAATGTAACGCCGAGAAGGTCGTGCTGTTTGGGTCTCGCGCTCGAGGTGACAACTTGCCCAAGAGCGATATTGACATCGCCGTAGCAGGTTGCCGGGATTTCGGCCGCTTCTCATATTTGATCGATGAACGTCTTGATACTCTTTTAGATGTAGATGTCGTCAATCTCGACGAGTCCTTATCGCAGCAATTGCTCGATGAAATTGCCAGGGATGGTGTGATTCTGTATGAAAAAATATGAGAACTTTGTCAGCGCCTTGGCGAATCTTGAGGATGCGCCCAATCAGGATCTCAACAATGATTTTGTTCAGAGTGGATTGATTAATAAGTTCAATCTTCAATTTGAACTGAGCTGGAAGCTTCTTAAGCGTCTGCTCGAGTATGAGGGCGCCACGCTTGCCGCGTCGGGGTCTCCTCGCGCCATCTTGAAGGAGTCGTACCGATTCTACGACTTTATTGATGAGGCAGCCTGGCTAGATATGCTCAGAGACCGCAATACGAACGTCCATATCTATGACAACAAGCTCGCTCAAGATTTGATTCAGCGCATCTTGAACGTCTATATCCCCGCATTCTGCCAGCTGAGGGACGGGCTGATGGAGCGTTACGGCGAGCTTCTGTTGGCGCCCGACGACCAGTTTGTTTAATTCCTTAAGATTTCGCGGAGGGTTGTTGCCGTTTACCGAGGGGTTGTTGTGCAACAACGGGCGAGCTGCAATACTTATTTTTATCTTTGCAAACTGAACTTTAACTACACCAATGCAGGGAGGATCTTATGCAGCCCAAGCATTCTGCTATTGTCGCGGGCCTGACGTTGGCGCTTTCGTTTGGCGCCGTTTCCGCGCCGGCACCTGTCGCTGCCGAGGAGCCCACGCCGGGCGTTGCCTCGGATGCCACCGATATCGATAAGGGTCTCTACACCCAGCAGTCCTTCTCGGGCGTGCTGAGGTCGGTCCAGGGCGTTTCGTTTGTCAACGTGACTCCCGAGATGAAGTACTTTACCAAGTACGAGAGCCATGGTAACTACAACCAGGGATTTTCGTATGGTGACGGCTATAACGCACTGGGTTACTATCAGTTTGATCGCCGCTGGTCGCTCATTCCGTTTATGAAGCAGGTTTACAACTACGATTCTGCCAAGTACAGCATGCTCAAGGATGCGATTGATCGCGGCAGCGAGATTTCCAACACGAGCAATGCCATGTATGAGAACGGCCAGCTCACCGAGTTGGGCCGTATTGCGCAGGAGGCCTTTCAGGGTGCTTACAACACCGATCCTGTTGAGTTCTCAGCACTTCAAGATGCTTATGCGTACAACTCGTACTATGCGGTGACCGAGGCGTGGCTCAAGAGCGGCCTGGGTATTGACATTTCGGGCCGCGCCGACTGCGTCAAGGGCATGGTGTGGAGCATTACCAACATGTGCGGCACTGGTGGCTGCAGGGACTTTTTCCGCTGGGCGAATCTTTCCAACGATATGTCCGATCGCGAGTTTGTGACGGCGCTTTCCAACAGCGTGGTCAATAACGTGGCGACCAAGTATTCGAGCCAACCCCAGTATCATGAGGGCTGGAAGAACCGCTACCGCAACGAGCTAAAGGACTGCTTGGTTTATATCGCTGAGGACGAGGCTGCCGCCGCGACGCCCGTGCAGCCCGAGCCCACACCGGCGCCCTCGCCGACACCTGATTCGAATGACGACTCGAGTGACGATGCCAACGATGACAGGATGGATGCGCCCTCGACCGATGCTGACGGTAATGGCTCTGCTGGTGGCACTACCAACGACGGCTCTACCTCGAACGGCTCCGATTCGAACGGCTCTGCTGCGGGCGATTCGCCTTCAAGCTCTGCCGGCAATACGGACAGCGACGCTTCTGGTTCGACCGGCGCTGACACCTCTAACTCATCTACCGGCTCGAGCGATTCGTCCGTTGACACCGGCTCTAACAACGGCTCCGGCTCTGACGCAACCCCTGATTCCGATGCTTCCAAGGACGATTCGAATAAGGCGCCGGACGCTCCCGTTGCTTCGCCGGACAAGAAGCCTTCTTTCTCCGAGCAGCTTGGTTCTACGCTGGGTTCTTCGCTGATGGCTGGCGTTAATAACGGTTCGGCCCAGAACAAGGACAACTCTGATCAGGCTTCCACGGAAAAGACCGAAGCCGTAAAGGGCGACTCCAAGGACAAGGCTTCCGAGAAGACCGAATCCGATAAGGGTTCTAGCTCTGAGGAGAAGGACGACAAGTCCACTCAGAAGAAGGACGAGGGTAAGAAGTCTGAATCTGAGGAGAAGGACGAGAACAAGGACAAGACCGAGGACGGAAAGCAGCAGGGCGAGGACGGCGGTAAGAGCAACACCGACAAACAGGTCCATGAGCAAAATGACTCCAAAACGGTGACCACTACGACCACGACGACCACCACAACCAAGTCATCTGGCGGCAATATGCCCAAGACGGGCGATCTGATTGTGATGGCGAGCCTTGCCAGCGCGAGCTTGGCCACACTGGGCGCTACGTCTATCGTAAGTGGTAAGCATAAGCTCGATCAGCAGAAGAAGGCTTCTGGGGAGGATGGCTCGGAGGAGTAGCCTTTCAGATTGTTTTCAAAGCGTTTGAGACGGGGTCCGGTGCAGCCGCATCGGATCCCGTTTTTGTTGCACAACGATTTGTTATGCCCCCTCGGGGCGTCAGTTGCTACCGTTGCCCGAAACCTTTGCAAGTCGATATTGTTGCGCTCCGCCTGCTCGTTACAATGGGCATCGTGCTGCGTTAGAGGGAGAGTTTACGGTGTCTGAACAGGTGAATTGTGGTTTTATTCATGCGTTTGGTGCGCGGTTGCTCAATCATGCGGATAACGCAGCTCTACCGGTTGATGTACACGACTTTTCCGATGCAATTAATCGGTGTTTACTCATCGATAAAACCATGTTTATTGCCGATGTGTTGGACTGCGACGCGTCCGTTGTGGTGTGCTGTCGACCCGAGGGTTTTGGCAAGAGCATGAACTTGTCGATGCTCAGGGCTTTTCTGGAGCGTCCAGCGGTCGGTCGCGCCGGTCGGATCTCGTTTGCCGATGCTCAGATTTGGGATGCGGACAGCGGGCGTTATCGGGATGAGTACGCTTGCTATCCGGTGATATCGCTGGACTTTTCTGGCGCTGCGAGGCGTGGCGCCGCTGTTGCCGGCGTCGTGCGCGATGCCCTTTCGGGCGAGTGCGCTCGCTTGTTGGCGCTCTTGGAGGCCCCGGATTTAGCTCGAGATAAGGTGCGTCACATCGAACGTGTTGCGCGTGGCGCGGCGAGCGAGGACGAGGTCGCCTCGGTGCTTGGCGTGCTCATTGAGTTGCTGGAGATTGCCTGCGATGAGCAAGTTGTATTGCTCGTTGATGGGTACGACGCGGCGTGGTTGGGCCGTGCGAGCGCAAGGGGCGCTTCCGGCGCCGATCCGGCAGGGCTACTTGACCGTGTGCTGTTTGACGCCATTGCTGCCGCGGGCCATTCGCTACGCTTCGCATGTCTGATGGGGGAGTGTCCCGGCCCTGCCGAAGCGGCGCTTTCTTTGCACGGCTGCTCGTATTATGTGACGACGCCGCTTTCGACGTGGTGTGACCGTTGGTTCGGCTTTTCGGATGCCGAGGTCCAGGCTCTGTTGAATCATGCTGGGCGCGAGGAATACCTTGATGATGCGCGTGAATGGCTCGAGGGATATCGGTTTGGTAGGGATTATTGCTCGAATCCAGCGCGTGTGATCGGTTTTCTGGACCGAGGCTGCACGGCGCCCGTGTGTGCCGATCTGTATGGATATGCCGATTGCCTGAGTAAGGTAGTTGCCGGGTGGAATCTCGACCGCCTTTCGGTCTTGTTCGATTTGCTCGAGGCCCATGGGTGCGCTGAGGTCCCGCTTTGTTTGGGCACTGCAGAGCCAGATGTCTCGCCTGACGATGGCATGTGGACAGCGCTATATTTGTCCGGTTTCCTGACGACGGATATGACTGAGGAGCCAGAGCATGGCGATCGCCTCCGTGCTTTGCGATTGCCCAATAAAGAGCTTCGCCAGGCCTTGCGTCTAGTGATTGTTGAGTGGTTTGAGTGCGCTGCCGAAGACATTCGAGACGTCGATGCGTTTCGCGACGGGCTGTGCCGTGGGAACGAGGATACCGTGAAGCGGGCGCTAAGCCGCATCCTGGGGGATGCGGGAATCGGTGAGACCGACCCAGATAAGCCGCTGCCATATCATCTGCTCTTGCAGGGGCTCTGCTTTGGCTTGCCGGGCTATGCCAATCCTGCTTCGAGGCGAAAGTGTGGCGCGGGTCGCTGGGACATCCAGGTTTTTCCTACGGGCGCTGTGTTCGACATAGCCGATACGATTGGCATGCTGGACGAGCGCCCGCTTATAACGATCAATATGATGTATGACCCCGATGTGGATGCGCTGGGGTTGGAATTGCTGGCCGTGCAGTCGCTACTCGACATAGAGCGCGATGGCATCGACGAAATCCGTGTACCGCGCCCCGGCGTGGGTCGCATGCGCTGGGGGTTCGGTTTTGATGGGCAGCATGTGGCTACGGTGTGCCAGCGGCTTTAAGCGCCGAGATGTTTCCGGCTTCCGTTACTCGGTATCCTTCATGGGCGGCATGGGCTTCCAGTTGGGATCCTTGATGATCTTGCGGGCGTCCTTCATGCCGCGTCGCAGCGCCGGAATACCGGTCTTAAAGCACTTGTCAACGGCAGCCAGGCGAATGAATTCCTTGCAGAAGGTCGCGGCATTGCCCAGGCGGAACAACATGGGGTGGTAGTCACCGTAGATCTGCATATAGCGAGCGAGGAAGCCTCGGTTGCGCATGATGTAGTAGCGGTTGGTGTCGCTCGTAGAGTTGAGCTGGCGTTTGCCGGCGATATCCCAGTTAGAGACGGCACGGGCGCGCTTGAGCACCACGTCGGCGACCACGGCGGCGGGGAAGTGCTGGCTGGCTACGTAGCCGTAGCAGGCATCGTCGCCGTAGATAAAGAAGCGCGCGTCGGGCAGGCCAATCTTGTCGACCACGCGGCGCGAGAACATGCCGCCCTCAAAGCACAGCTGGTTCATGGCGCGGTAGCCCTCGGGTCCCAGGTCCCACTTGGCGATGGGGTTAGGGATGCCGAGTGAAAGGATGAGCTGGTACTGCCAAAAGAAGGCTCCGCCGTCAAAGTCCAGGCGCGAACCCTGGATGACATCGTAGCGGTCAGTCCACTTGGCAAGACGCTCGATGCCTTCGGGGATGACGAGCACGTCGTCGTCCATCACCCAGAACCATTGGGCGCCCAGGTCGTAGGCGCATTTAGTGCCGGCGGAGAAGCCGCCCGCACCGCCGCCGTTTTCGAGCTGCGGGGCGTAGATGACACGGTCGGTGCCGCCCTGCGCGTCGGGTTGCTCGGTGTCGATGCCCCACAGGTTGGCCAGGCGCTCGTTGAATGCGGAGCACATGGCCTCGGTCTCGCGCGAATTTTCGTTATCGACAATCACGATGCGCCAGGGCGCTGCCGTGAGCTCGGTCATGGAGTCGAACAAGTTGGCCAGGAGTTCCTGGCGCTTGTACGTTACGACGACGATGGCGAGCTTGTCGATGGGAGCGGGAAGGGTTGAAGGCATGGGGCAATATATCCTTTCACGTGCGGCGCGCATGCGCTGCACGGAAGCTATCGAATACGTCCTTGGGACTGTCCTATTGTAAAGGCTCGGCGCACCTTGGCGGCAAGCTTTGAATAAAACGCAGGAACCTGCCATGGGCCCGCCGCATGACGTGGGGCTGCTTTGCCCGCAAGAGGCTCCATAGATTATATAAACGCCCGCTGGCGCGCTGACCCTTTGATACCATGAAACGACAGGTATTTCCTAAGGAGCACATTTGTCTACTAACGCCTCTGGCAGCCCTGTTCTGTCGCTGCTTATTCCCATTTACAATGTTCAGCGCTACCTGCGCGAGTGCCTCGATTCCGCCCTGGCGCAGACGCTCAAGGATATTGAGATCATCTGCATTAACGACGGGTCGACCGACAACTCGCCGGCGATTATCCGCGAGTATATGGAGCGCGATAGGCGCGTCAAGATGATCGACAAGGCCAACAGCGGCTACGGCGACTCGATGAACCACGGTCTGGAGATGGCGCGTGGCAAGTACGTTGGCATCTTGGAGTCCGATGACTTTATGGCGCCCGACGCACTCGAAAAGCTTGTCTCGGCCGCCGATAGCAATAATGCCGACTTTGCGAAGGCGAACTTTGATTTCTACTGGTCTAAGCCCGAGGAGCGCCGTTCGCTGCACGAGATGTTTAAGGCCAAGGACTGCGGTAAGCCGGTGCACCCGAGCGACACGACGCAGTTCTTTAAGCAGAAACCGTCGATTTGGTCGGCTGTGTACCGTCGCGATTTTCTTGAGCGCAACGGCATCAAGTTCTTGCCGACTCCGGGAGCATCCTTTCAGGACACGTCGTTTGCCTTTAAGGTGATTGCCTGCGCCGACAAGGCCGTTTACCTGCACGATGCCGTGCTTTCGTATCGTCAGGACAACGAGAACTCCTCGGTCAATTCTTCGGCTAAGGTCTTTTGCGTCAATACCGAGTATGCCGAGATCGAACGTTGGATCCGAGAGGATTTTGCCCGCGATCACGCAAGCGATGACGTCGCGCGCATGCTCAAGTTCAATCAGCTCATTAAGTACGACTCGTATATGTGGAACTATGTGCGCTTGGCGCCTAAGTTCTATAAGGAGTTCCTGGCTCAGATGGCCAAGGAATTTCAGGCGGCCTTGGATGCCGGGGACTTTTCGCTTGACGACCTCAAGCCGTGGAAGCGCGCGAACCTCGCTGCCATCCTCAAAGATCCTGAGGGCTGGGTTGACGAGCATCCGAGTTTTGCGACGGATGGTGCCTTGGGGCGTGCTAAGTATTACGCCTCGGTTGGAGGCCCAGGTGTGGTCGCCGCCTTCCTCATCGAATCGCTGAGGGGGTAGGTCGGCATGGGAGAGGCCTCGTGTCCTAAAGCTACCATTGTCGTCCCCGTTTACAACTCTGCGCGCTCCATTCAGCGATGCGTTGATTCGCTGTTGGCCCAGTCCGAGCGCTCGATTCAGGTTGTCTGCGTCAACGACGGGTCGACTGATGATTCGTTGAACGTGTTGCGCCAGATCGCGCAGGCTGACGATCGCGTACTGGTGATTGACCAGGAAAATGCGGGTGTCTCGTGTGCTCGAAATGCCGGTATCGATGTCGCCGAGGGCGAGACCGTCTTTTTTGTGGACGCCGACGATTACATCGATGCCCAGACGGTCGAGCGCGTGCTGCATGCCATGGAGTCTGCGGATGCCGAGGCCGCCGTTTTTGGCGGCGTCTGTGAACCTGCCGATGCTGCCCCCAAACGTGTCCAGCAACTCATGAGCCCCAAAGCTGGCACCTTCGGCGCCCGTGATCCCCAACTGCTGTTCCATTCGAATGCGCAGCCCTATGCCTGCCGTGCGGCTTTTTCGCGCGAGCTGCTCAATCGCGAAGGCATTCGCTTCGCCCCCGGTCTGGCTTTGGGCGAGGACGTCGTCTTCCAATTTGCGGCTTATGCGCTTGCCCACAAGACCGTCGTCATGCCGGACAAGTTCTACCACTACGTGATGGAGAGCGAATCGGCGACGCACGAGTTCAACAGTGTCGAGGCTCGCGCCAAAAAGCTCGATGCCCATATGAGAATGCTCGAGGAGGTCTTGGAGGACTGGGCGGGCTACGGTCTTATGGACCTGTGTCCCGGCGAGCTGATCACCTGGTTCCTGGACCTTATCGTGTTTGATTTGGCGCGCTTGGATTCCGATGACTTCCATCGCGTGGCGGCTCGCGTCAACATGGACCTCACGACGTTTTTGGGAACGGAGTGGGCGGATATGCCTGCTAAGGGCGCCGTTCGCCGTGTTGCCCACAAGCTCGTTGCGGCGACCCCGGGCGTTTCGATGGCAGATGCCACGCTGTTCTATCTTTCGACTCGCGGTCTCAAAGCCTGCCTGGAGCGCTTTATATAATTCCAAGCGCTGCCGCCCGCCGCAACCCGGCTGCTAAAATAACCCTGTTACACGCTATTCAACAGGAGGTTCTCTTGCAGAACTCTGATACCCCTAAAGTTTCGCTGCTTGTTCCCATTTGCAATGTCGAACGCTACCTGCGCGAGTGCCTCGATTCTGCCGTGACTCAGACGCTCAAGGACATCGAGATCATCTGCATTAACGACGGGTCGACCGACAGCTCGCCGGCGATTATCCGCGAGTACATGGAGCGCGACTCCCGTGTCAAGATGATCGACAAAGCCAACAGCGGCTACGGCGACTCGATGAACCGCGGCCTGGAGATGGCGCGCGGTGAGTACGTGGGCATCCTTGAGTCCGACGACTTTATGTTTGAGGATTCGCTCCAAAAGCTGGTCGCCAAGGCCGATGCTGAGCATGCCGATGTGGTGAAGGGCGACTTTTACCTGTATTGGTCCACGCCCAGCGAACGCCGTGAGCTGTTTGGGATTATCGACGAGCATATGACGGGCGCCGCGTATCGCCCCGTCGATCGCCCGGGAATTTTCTACCGCAAACCTTCCATTTGGTCGGCTATCTATCGACGCGAGTTCCTCAACGACAATCAGGTTCGCTTTCTCTCCACGCCGGGCGCCTCGTATCAGGACGCAGGCTTTAACTTTAAGGTTTGGGCTTGCGCCGAGCGTGCCGCGTTTATTGCGGACCCCATTTTGTGCTATCGCCAGGATAACGAGAAGAGCTCCGTTAATTCGCCCAACAAGGTGTTTTGCGTATGCGACGAATATGCCGAGATGCAGCGCTTTTTGGATGAGCGCCCCGAGCTCAAGGCTCAGCTCCAGGGGATTTTAATGCGCATGAAGGTCGATACGTATCGTTGGAATGACGAGCGTTTGGTCGATGAGCTGCGCGAGCAGTTTTGGCAGAAGGCCTCGCCCGAGCTCAAGGCCGATTGGGATGCTGGTCGCTTTGATCTGTCGCTGTTCGACCCGCGTGGCGAGACCGACTTGCGCCTGATGGTCAAGTCGCCCCGCGCCTATATCGATTCGCGCTTTGACTTTAAGAAGCCGGGTAAGCTCAATACGTTTAAGCATTACTTTAAGATTGGCGGCCTGCCGCTGGTCTGGCGCGTGCTGACGTATCAGCGCACCTACGGCGACAACCCACACCCTGATGACGTTCCGGTCGCACAGTAGGAGCGAGTGACTATGGCTAACCCCAAGATTTCCGTTGTCGTTCCCATCTATAAGGTGGAGGAGTGCCTGACCTGGTGCCTGGACTCCCTGCTTGCGCAGGACATGCCCGATTGGGAGGGCGTGCTGGTCAACGATGGCTCGCCGGATGGCTCGCGCGATATTGCGGCTGCCTATTGCGAAAAGGACGCGCGCTTTACCCTGGTCGATAAGGAGAACGGTGGCCTGTCGAGTGCACGTAATGCCGGCATCGCTGCGTCCACGGCGCCTATCGTCGCGTTCTTGGATTCCGACGACCGCTTTACGCCCGATGCATGCCGCGTGATCGTCGATGCCTTTGAGCGCGAGGACTGCGACGTTTTGACCTTTGGCGCGAACCCGTATCCGCTGGAGGCGGGGTATCCGTGGCTTAACTATGTGCTGAGCCCGCGCGATGTGTCGTTTGAAGGCTATAGCTCCGATCTGCTGTTTAAGGAAGCATCTCGCCCCTTTGCATGGCGCACCGCCTGCAAGCGTGAGTTTTTGCTGGGCAACGGGATCGTGTTCGACGAAACCGTTAAGTATGGTGAGGACCAGGTCTTCGATTTTGCCGTGTACGGTCGTTCGCGCAAGACCGCGCTTATCTCGAACAAGCTGTATGACTACCGCGTGGCGCGCAAGGGTTCGCTCATGGACACCATGCGCTACGACGACGAGACACGTCTGCTGGAGCACGTGAAGATTTACTCCGCGGTGCTGGCTGACTGGCAGCGCGACGGTCTTGATGTCCAACATGCCGATGACCTGGCATATTTCCTCTGCGATCTTGTGCTGTACGATGCGCTCAGGCTTCTGGGTACGGGCTGCGGCAAGGTGTTTGCTGCCGTTGCCGCAGCGCTTGCCGGTTCTGCCGTGGGCAACGATGCTGCGCTCGCACAATGCGCTTCTTCTGTTGCTGCTATGGTGCGTGCGGCGCTTACCAGCAAGGCCCCCAATGCCCGTGCGTGCAAAAAGCTCATGTTCGATTACGACGTCTTGAGGTTTGGGCGCCTGGGTGCTTGCAAACGCATGGCAGCGAACGCCTTGGGAAAGCGAGAAGTGTAGATGAGTATCAAGCGTTTGGCACTTTGCCGCAGTCAGGGCCGTCTATTTGTGCTGCTTCGTTTTGCCGGTCAGGATGTCGCCGCGCTTATTGAGCGGGAGGGTTCTCAAGCGTTTGCCCATGCGACGACAAGCGGTTCTTGTGTGCCGTCGCTGGTGCTCCCGGTCGATCATGGCCGTGTGCTGGCGCTTTGCCCTTTCGTTTCCGATTACGAGCGCGAGCTCGCCGTTTTGGTGCTTCCGTTTTTGGATGGCTCGTCGATGGATGTCGTTTTTGCATCCGGTGGCCAAAGGTTGGGCTCTATTCGCCTCGATAGCCGCGTGGCCAAATTGGAATCCAAGATTAACTACAAAGCAAAGCCTGCGATGTGCGCGCTCGTTCGCGATGCGCAGCGCGGCGAGTGCTGCGGTCGCTACGAGATCGATGCCGTTCGTTATTTACCGGCAGATGAGGGCGCCGTCTGGCGCTATGAGGCCAAGTGGGCGGGAGATCCCCAGTGCGCCCCCGAGCTCCAGATCTTCGATACGCACATGAATGCGATTGATGCCACCGTGCATATGTTTGAGTCACAGGTCGATGTTCTCCAGCAAAACGGATGTCGCGTCAATAAAACGTATCTGAGCGTTGAGATGCCTCAGGATATACGAGATTTTGTCGCGATTGTGAGCGATCCCACGGAGCAGATCCAGAGCGGGTTTTGCGCCATGGATGGTCGCCTGTACAACGGCATGGTCGACGACAGCTGGAACCGCATGAAGGATGCACGCGCTGACGACGCAGCTTATCGACGTTGGTTTGAGCAGCATCGCGCAAAGCCGGGCGATCTGGCGTGCCAGCGTGTCGCTTCGGCGGCCTTTGCCTATAGGCCGCTCGTGAGCATTGTGGTGCCGTGCTACAAGACCGATCGGGTCTACCTGCGCGAGCTGCTGGACTCGGTGCTAGCCCAGAGCTATGACAACTGGGAATTGCTGCTTATGGACGCCTCGCCCGAATGGGATGCGGTGGCCAATCTTGCGGCAAGTGCCAACGACGAGCGCGTTCGTCGCATTGGGCTGCCCGGCAACGGCGGCATTGTGGTCAACACCAACGCAGGTATTGAGCAAGCGATGGGCGACTACATCGCGTTCTTGGACCATGACGACATTCTGGAACCGGACGCGTTATTCCAGTATGTTTCCGCGCTGAATAAGGCGGCCGAGGGCGAGCGTCCCCAGGTCCTGTTCTGCGACGAGGACATGTTCCAGAAAGCAGGGGAGTGGGGCCAGCCGGTCTTTAAGACCAAGCTTAACGTCGACCTGCTCTATAGCCATAACTGCGTGACGCATTTCCTGATGGTGGAGAAGGCGCTCATCGATTGCATTGGCATATCGCCGGAAGACGTCGCGGGCGCCCAGGATTATGACCTGACGCTTCGCTGCCTTGCAGCGGGTGCGCGCTTTGAGCATATTGCGCACATGTTGTATCACTGGCGCGTGCATCCGGGGTCGACCGCCGACGGAACCGCCGACAGCAAACCGTATGCCATCGAGGCCGGGCGCCTGGCTCTGCAGCGCCACTTTGACTCGCTGGGCGTTCACGGAACGGTCGAGGAGACCGAGACGCCGTTTGTCTACCGCATGCGCTATGCGCTGCCGGAGCCTGCGCCGCTGGTGAGCATTGTGATCCCCACTAAGGACCACGTTGAGACGCTCGATGCCTGTGTGATGTCGATCGCCCAGAAAGCCACGTATGCCAACTACGAGATCGTCTTGGTGGAGAACAACAGCGAAGACCCGGAGACGTTTGCGTATTACGAAACCCTGCCAGAGCGCGTGGCTGCAGCATCCAAAGGCAAGGGTATCGCGCGCGTTGTGTTCTGGCCGGGCGAGTTCAATTACTCCCAGATCATTAACTTTGGCGTTGAGCACGCTAAGGGCGATTATCTGTTGCTGCTTAATAACGATACCGAGGTCATAAGTCCCGACTTTATAGAAGAGATGATGGGGTATCTGCAGCGTCCCGATGCGGGCGTGGTGGGCGCCAAACTCTACTTTGCCGATCATCTGGTGCAGCATGCCGGCATTTTGGTTGGCGTGCGTGGTGCACTTGCCCACGCCAACCAGGACTTCTCGGCAAAGCGCGAGGGCTATCTTGCCCGTGCCGTGCGCCCGGGCAACTTTAGCGCCGTAACGGGTGCCTGCCAGATGGTCCGACGCGGCGAATTTGAGCAGGTCGGAGGCTATAACGAGGAATTCGCCGTCGGTTTTAACGACGCAGACTTTTGCCTGCGCGTGTGGGAGGCGGGCTACCGCACGATCTATACGCCCTATGCCGAGCTATACCACTACGAGTTCACCTCGCGCGGCAGGGAAGAGGCCAACGAGGAAAAACTGCGCCGCTGGAAGCGCGAGCAAGCGCTGTTCATTCAGCGCTGGCCTGAGTTCTTCCTCGATGGCGACCCGTGGCTCGGACCAAACCTATCCTCCGACAGTGAGTACTTCTCGTTTTAGTGCGAAGTAATGCCAAGTTCCGGCAAAGTATCTTCAAGAGCCGCAAGAGCGGTGGGGTTCAAGTACTCCTCGTTCAAGCAGCTCTTGTCATATCGAAAACGTGTGTCTCGTGAGCATTCGATGAGTTCTGCAGTAAAGAACTTCTCCCAGCTAAAGAACTTTGAGCTTTCGATATGTTCAGCGGGGTTAAGCAGCATGTCCTTAATGTGTTTGCTGTTGAATAATCCCGACTTCAACACGAGCCATTCAAACGATTCCGGTAGGAATAGCTTGATGTTCTTTCGGCGCAATAGAGCAGCTGCTTCCGCAATTTCTGGTCCAAAGGCGGCGCCGTCGGCAATCACGAGGATGTCGTTTTCCGGTGCGTCCATAATGCAGTTGCAAATGTTTGATTTTCCTCCCGCGCTGATGCACTTAATGCTGCTCTTTTTGCATAGCAAACTGAAGAATTCGTAGCCCGAATTTGTGTCCTCGACGATGACAAGCTCGGGCCTCTCGCCTCTAAAATCAGTATCACCGTAAATACGATATGTAGAGGTGTAGACACGAGAGTAAACGGGATACTTCGTTGTGGTTCGGTTGGTGTTCTTAAGACCGTAGATTTCATCAACGCTATAGGGCAGTTGACGCAGTGACTCTCTGGCGACGATTACGTAGTAGTTTGAGCTACGTTTTGCTTCATGGGCAAATTCTCTTGATCGAACAAAAGTATTGCCCTCATCAATAAAAACAATACTGCTGGAAATTTCTTGGAGATCTCTGCGCCAATATTTTCCAGATATTGTTTTACAGGGCACTTTGCAACTTACTGTTACGCCGCTTTGTGCCCCAAGATCTTCGTGAGCTGCCACCATTTCAAGCAAAGTTGTCTTGCCTGTAGCACTGTTGCCTTGGATGATGGTCAGATTTCGATTGATGGTCAGTTTAAACTGAACCCGGTTATTTTGAATAGTTACCTTGTATGATCCGCGCATCAGGAGTTCTCCCTTAGGCATTTTCCAGCTATGGGGACAAGGTCAAACATCGTGTGAACGACATCGCCTGTGTTCGCAATGGCAGCCGTGAATTTGCCGTTTCCGAAATCCATTAAATGGTAGAGATTGATTGTTAGATCCTTTTGCGCGGCGATCCTCAGAATCCAGTAGGCGCAATTATCACCGCAATTTGAGGCGTTATATATATTCTGCGGCATAAAGTACATAAGCAGTAGTGTTTTGGTGCCGCTGGATAGTTTCTCGGGAGGAATGACGCCTAGAATCTTGGTATCGATTGCATTGGGGCCTACCACGGTGCCTTTATCGATGGATTTAATGACTCTTTGGGCAAAGGAGTCTTGAAACCACTGGGGCGAATAGACGTTATCGAAGTAAACCGACGTGTTGTAGATAACGTTTTCCATATCACCATAGTGAATTGTTAGCACGTTAGCTCCTTCGGCTTGCTGATTTGGCATTTAGTGAGATTGATTATATCGCAGCACATTAGGCGGGCGTTATCGGCCCGCGGTAGATGTGATTGATGACCAAGGTTTGTATTTTGTTGCTTTATTAATCAGTTCACTCGTTTAATCAGTTCGTTCATGCGCTAAGTTTGCCTTAGAAGCTATTCAGCGTAACGGTTGAGGTGTGGCGACTCATATTTAAATTGCAGTCACAAAGACACCTTTTATCGATTTCCCGTTGAAATACTGAATTGATAGTTTAAAAATAACTTAAGAGAGCCTTAAATCTCGGAGAAAGGATGTCGTATGAAAAACCTTCGAGAAAGATGGCGCGGACTAACAGTGCTGGGAGTTGTTGCATTTGCCGCTGCCTGCATGACGGTTGCCCCGGTGCCCTCATTTGCTGATATTGCTGGCGGTGGCGGAGACGGTGGACCGATTACGGAATGGTGTTCCGACGGTCGTCCGAAGACTGGACTCGTTCGGTGCGAGGACGGCAACCTTCGCTATTTCGATCCCGAAACTGGCGCCATGGTCACGAACCAGTGGCATAACGAATACGAAGCTGTCTGGTACTATTTTGGCGCTGACGGGATCGCGGTGTCGGGCTGGCAGTCTATCGGTGGGGACAAGTATTACTTTTACCCCGAAAGCCATGATATGGCATACGGCCGAGTTCAGATTGACGGCAAGAACTACTTCCTGAACACCCCTGGTGCCAACGCCGATGGCCGCATGCAGCATAGCGGCTGGCTCTATGACTCCATCTATGGAAAGTGGTTCTATGCGACCTTCAGTGGCGAACTGCTGACCGGTTGGCATAATATCGGTGGAACTTGGTATTTTTTCGACGAGTATGGTGTCATGCTGACCGGCTGGATCAACGTTTCGGGGACGTGGTACTACGCCAACGCTTCCGGTGCGATGGTCACTGGCTGGCTCAATATCGGCGGTACGTGGTTCTACCTCGATGGCTCGGGCGCCATGGTTGCTAACGGCTGGCGCAGCCTGGGCGGCTCCTGGTACTGGTTCGGCGATTCCGGCGCGATGGCTACCGGCTGGTTCTTGGCAGGTGGCTCTTGGTACTATGCGAGTGGTTCGGGCGCCATGGTAACCGGCTGGCTCAGCAATGGCGGCACGTGGTATTGGCTCGGAGGTTCGGGCGCTATGGCCTCTAACTCTTGGGCCAACGTTGGTGGAGTTTGGTACTGGTTCGACGATTCCGGCGTGATGGCCACCGGCTGGCGTCAGATCGGCGGCGCCTGGTACTACTTTAGCGGTTCCGGCGCTATGGCCCACGACTCCTGGGTCGGCGACTACTACCTACAGTCTTCCGGTGCCATGGCTACTAATGCCTGGATCGGCTCCTATTATGTCGGCGAGGACGGTAAGTGGATTCCGGGCTACGGCCTAGTTTGGTATAAGAACGGTAGCAATGTTTACCATACGCATAAGTGCCGTACCGTTGGTAAGGACGCAAAGGGCTATTCGCAGATCTCTGTTCAGGAGGCCCAGAGGCGTGGTGCTTCACGAGAGTGCAAAAACTGCCAGCAAATTGGCTAGCACATTACTGAGTTAGTTTTGATTGAGACCCCGTTGCCCTGAGGTGACGGGGTCGCTGCGTGATTGGATACCGTGCTGCTATGAAGAAATGCTCATTCGGGGTGCTGGTCTTTTCCGGCCTTGTTTCTTTGGGGCTCCTTTAATATGAGAAAGCCATTGTCAATAGGCGTGTTTGTTCGAGCCCGGTTTTA
>CAJMLY010000023.1 GCA_905214425.1 uncultured bacterium | reverse complement strand
GCATCGGCCGTAGTCTCCCCCGGCTTGGCAATGGGATGACGGCGGCGATTTTCGCTGTAGCGACGAATCAGCACCTCGTCAGAAGCCTCCAGGAACACGATGTCGCAGCTCATCTCGCGCTCTTCGAGAGCGGCGACCGCATCGAGCAACTCGTCAAACAGTCCCTGGCTACGCAAATCGCAGGTGACGGCGAGATGCCTGCCCACGCCCGTATTGATGCCGACGAGCTCGGCAAGCTGGGCGATGAGACGCGGAGGCAGGTTATCGATGCAAAAATAGCCCATGTCCTCGAACACGTGCATGGCCTGTGTGCGGCCCGATCCGGACATTCCGGTGATGATGACGATATCGGGGATGCGCTCCGAGCGCTCCGCCGCATCCATGGCATCTCCCTTTTGCATGTGCTGCCTCCCGAAAACAAGTGCGGGACCCAGCAACCCGGATCCCGCGCGGTCAATTGCCTATATTGAGTATACCGCCCCGAGCGGATACGAGGCCTGTCTTACGCTTCAAGCGCAGCCTTGAACCAACTCGTAATACTCGTGGGGTGCGTGATGGCGGTGCCGACGACAACGGCCCAGGCGCCAGCATCGATCGCGGCGCGAGCCTCCTCGGGCGTGTGCACGCGGCCCTCGCAGATGATGGGAAGACCGGGGAATTCCTCGGTCGCCTGACGCAGGAGCGGCAGATCGGGGCCATCGGCCATGGTGCAGTCGATGGCAGCGACACCGTGAGAAAGCGTGGTAGATACAAGGTCGAAGCCCATATCAACCGCACGGCGAATGTCCTCGATGGTGGCACAATCCGCCATCAGGAGCACACCCTCCTCGTGCAGCGGGCGGAAGGTATCCTCGACCGACTTGCCGTCGGGACGCGGACGATCGGTGGCGTCGATCGCCACGATATCGGCACCCGCAGCAACGCAGGCGCGAGCGTGACGCAGCGTCGGCGTGATGTAAACGCCCTCGTGCCCATCCTTCCACAGGCCGATAACAGGAACCTCACAGCGACCCTTAATGGCGGCAATGTCGGCAAGGCCCTGGCAGCGAATGGCGGCGGCGCCGCCGAGCTCGCAAGCACGAGACATTTGAGCCATGGTCTCGGGCGTACGAAGCGGCTCGCCCATATACGCCTGAACGCTCACGACGAGCTTACCCTTCAGGGATTGAATCAAAGGATCGACGGTCATAAGGCTGCAACCTTTCTCAGAACAGCCTCCCGAGGCGTGTTGTCTCGGGAGGCTCCTACAGAAGATACGTTTACTTCAACGAGGCAAGAAGATGCTCAGCGGCACCGATGAGCGGAGCATCGCCCTCCAGAGAACCGATGAGGATCGGCGTGTCCTGAAGCGGATCGAGCGCCTGGCTGGCATAGCCCTCGTGCACCGAATCCTTCCACGTCTGTGAACGCCAATCGGGACCTTGGTGAATCACGCCACCCGAAAGCACGATGACCTCGGGGTCCAGGATGTTAGCGAGCGAGCCCAAGCTGGCACCCAGCGCAAAGCCGGCGTCATGGATGACCTCGGTCGCCTTTGCGTCGCCCGCGCGGCACAGGTCGTTCACATCGCGACCGACCGAAGGACGGCTGGGGTCGACGCGGCCAAAACGCTCATCGTACATTCGACCAATGGAAGTGCCCGAAGCAACCGACTCCAGATGGCCAGAACGCCCGCAGGCGCAGGGAATGCCGGCGGCAGCCGAGCACTCGATGTGGCCCATATGGCCAGCAGCACCATGGAAGCCTTGCATCACGCGGCCGTTCTCGACATATGCGCCGCCGATACCCGTACCGATGCCAAGACACAAGACGGAGAACTTGCCCTTGCCGACGCCCCAGTGGGCCTCGCCCAGAGCATGAGCCTGCACGTCGCCTACAACGGCAACGGGAAGACCGAGGTCCTCGCGCAGACGCGGCCCCAACTGGACGCCGGACCAGCCGGGCATGATCTCGTTGGCATACGCGATGGCGCCCGTCTTGGGATCGACGACGCCGGCAGCACCGATACCGACGCCAAGGACCTCGACATCGGGATTCGCCTCGAGAGCAGCCTTGATGGACGCCTCGATACGCTGGAAGACGGCCTCGCCGCCCTCTTGGGCCTCGGTGGGAACCTCGGCCTCAAAAACGGGATGAGGCACGCTACCGTCAGCCGGGTACTCCATAATGGCGGTCGCAATCTTGGTGCCGCCGATATCAACGGAGCAAATGTACTTGTTCTCCATGTCGCTCTCCTTAGGAGATAAAAACAACTACAGGAAATGAAGGCTGCGTTATCGCCGCAGCTTGGTAAAGGTTTCCCGGGTGCCCGAGGTTGGGGTGAAAGCGGTCGGGCGTTGACCTAATGGGTCACGCTCGACCGCTTGAGCCCCAAGATCGGGTGCCCGGGGAAGCTTTACAGGAGACCGTTGTCCTGGAGGACCTTCTTAATCGCCTCGACGTTCTCGCCGGTCATGGCCTTCACCGGGCGCGGCATGGTCGGGCTGTCGAAGATGCCCATGAGGTTCATAGCGGTCTTGAAGGCGCCGACGCCACCGGCATAGCCCTGGACGCCCGAGGTGACATCCCAGATGTGCGAAATCTCATTGAGGCGGTCCTGCTCGGCCTTGACGGTAGCCCAGTCACCAGCCTGAGCGGCCTTCCACTGACGTACGTAGCCCTCGGGCTCAACGTTGGCGAGACCCGGGACGGAACCGTCGGCGCCACCGAGGTAGGCGCCGTCGACAACAACCTCGTGACCGGTGAGAATGCTCATCGGATGGCCGTTCTTCTCGTTCTCCTGAACGAGGTAGCGGAACGAGATGTCATCACCCGAGGAATCCTTGACGCCGGCCAGAACGCCCTCGGCACCGAGCTTGGCAAGGAGCTTCCACGGGAGCTTGGTGTGGACACACACGGGGATGTCGTAGGCGAAGATGGGCAGGTCGAGTTCCTCATGCAGGATGCGGAAGTGCTCCTCGACCTCGGTCATGCCCTGCAGGGCATAGAACGGGCAGGTGGCGACAAGCGCATCGGCGCCCAGCTCCTGAGCGACCTTACCGTGCTCGATCATGCGCTCGGTCTCGGTGTCGATGATGCCGACCAGAACGGGAACGCGGTGGTCGACGATACGGACGGCCTCGGCGATGATCTGACGGCGACGCTCGTCGGTGGAGAAGACGACCTCGCCCGAGGAGCCCAGGAAGAACAAGCCATCGACGCCGGCATCGATCATGCGGTTGATGCTGCGCTCAAAGGAGGCAACATCGAGCTGGTGGTCTTCGGTATCGGGAACAACGACGGGAGGGATAACGCCGGTGAATTTCTGAGTTGCCACAAGAATCTCCTTAGTTGTCTGGCGGGCAGCCCTATGCCGCCCACTCTTGTTGGCAGTGTCCAGGCCGTCTAGGCCAAAGAACACGGGTAGAACGTTTGGTTAAAGAAGTCGACGACTTCGTTTTCGAACGCATTGATGCGCTCGTGAGCGTATTTTGCATAGATGATATGCCTCCGGTCACACTCAAGACCGTTGAATACGGCAAACTGATCCTTGGGATCGCTCACGGTATCCATAAGCGATGTGCCCATGAGCACCGATCCGCGCACCCGAGACGACAGCGCCTCGAGGCCGCCAGGAAGCGGATTGGCAACCGCCGTGCAGGCGAGGCCCCGCTCGTCCAGAGCAGAAACCGCCAGCGCGACTCCGCCGCCAAGACCCTCGCCCCATGCAAAGATGCGGTCGGGGTCCATGCCATCAAGATTGCGCGCCACCTTCGCCAGCGCGCAACCCCAACGGACGCGCTCGACAAAAGCGGGCGAAGAAATCCCCCGCTGCAGGTCGTTCGCACCAGCAACATCGTCATCCAGCGCGAGGACGGCATACCCCATGGCGGCAAATCTCGTCATGTGATGCCAGCCGCGCACAGGCCGATCGATGTCGTGGAACATCAGGCACAGCGGCACGCGCTCAGATACTCGGGCACGACCGACAGGCTCGATCAAACGAGCGTGAATCGCATCGTCACCGAGCTCAAAGGAGACCTCCGAGTAACGGGCGCAGGGGTTAACAAAGTCAATCGCCGTAATGGCCAGGCCTTGAATCTCAAGATTCGAAGCGCATGTCTCTAAATCAGAAACATCTGCTTGGACATCACCGCGCCAGTCCCGATATTCTGCGAGCCTTGACGAAACCGTTCCAGGAATTCCCACGAGCCCGGGGACAATCAGCTCGTCAACATTGCTCTCGCACTTAGACATGAGCCTCCCCTCCCTTGCAGAAAAACGGAATGATCAAATCGTCAAAATCCTGAATCTCCTCGTGGCCAAAGCCTTCAAAGAACTCATGACGCTTTTCGCAGGTCAGGTTGTTATAGACCGCAAACTGCGTCGCTGGCGGACAGACGATATCGGCTGTGCCGGTGCCAAACAGCACGGGGCATTTGACCATAGGGGCAAAGTTCTTGGAATCGAAGTACGCCAGCTTGGCATAGGCTTCGTCAATACGAGTCGAGTCCTCGTCAAACCAGCGAGACCAATAGCGCAGGCCCTCGTAGGCAATGTCGTCGGCATCCAAATCCCAGACCAGGCGGAAATCTGACAGGAAGGGATAGAGGATGGCGGCGCGATTGATAAGCTCGCTGTTAAGCGCACAGGTCGCAATGCCCAAACCGCCGCCCTGCGACGCGCCGTTCACAAACACACGCGCAAGATCGATGCCCTCGAGCTCGCGAACGATGCGGCACAGGATTCGAATATCTTGGTGTAAGCGGACATAGTAGAGGTTGGCAGGGTCGCCGTCGATACCGGCGACGATATGCCCGGCAACCGTTGTGCCCTCAAATCCACCAATGTCCTCGGAGGGACCTCCTTGGCCGGGGCAATCGAGGGCGATGAGTGCCATGCCCATGCCCGCAAACGACGCCTGCTCAAACCAGCTGCGGCTTGCACCCGGATACCCATGGAACTGAAGTACCAATGGCACGGGCTCGTCCGAGACGGGTTTAAGGTACTTGGCATGCAGGCGCGCGCCACACATGCCGGTATACCAGAGGTCGAAAAGCTGGCAGGTCGCGGCATCGGCGACCGATGCCGTCTCGATCGCATAGTCAAGCCCGACGGCGTCGGCCTCGGCCATGCGATCCTTCCAAAAGAGATCGAAATCTGATGGACGGGGCATGGCGCCTCGGTATTCACCAAATTGATGTTGTAGCTCCTGAGCACTTGGCATGGCTCGTGAACCCAACCTTTCGAAATCGCAACGGAGGTGCGCCCGGCAAGGGAACCGGGCGCACGGGAGGGAAAGCGAGGCTACTCGCCGAGCTTGGGGTGCAGCAGCGACGGCGCAGCGCCGAGCAGCATCTTGGTGTAGGGGTCCTGGGGGTGCTGGAAGACCTGCTTGGCCTCGCCCTGCTCGACGATCCTGCCGCCATTCATAACGATGATGTCGTCAGAGATATAGCGGACCGTCTGGATGTCATGGCTGATGAACACCATGGCCAGGCCGAGCTCCTTCTTAAGGTCGGTCAACAGGTTCAGAATCTGTGCGCGGACCGAAACGTCCAGAGCCGAGGTGGGCTCGTCGGCGATGATGGCATCGGGGTTCAGCGACAGGGCACGGGCAATTGCGACGCGCTGACGCTGGCCGCCCGAAAGCTGACCGGGAAGAACCTCGGCGGCGGAGCTGGGCAGACCGGTGAGCTCCAGGAGCTCCTTGACGCGCTTCTCCTGCTCGGCCTCGGTACCCAGGTTGTGGACGCGCATGGGGTCGAGCAGCTGCTCGCGAACGACCATGCGGGGATTGAGCGCCGTGGCCGGGTTCTGGAACACGACCGAGATGACGCGACCCATGTGGCGACGGTCCTCGGCGGTACGTTTGGTAACGTCCTTGCCCTTAAAGTAGACCTTGCCGCTCGTGGGGGCCTGCAGGCCGCACATGACGTTGGCGGTGGTGGACTTACCGCAACCGGACTCGCCGACGATGCCGATCGTCTGACCGGGCATGAGCTTAATCGTTACACCCTGGACGGCGTGAACCAGGTTGGGGTGCAGAATCGAGCCGGTACGGGTCCTAAAGGTGACGTGGACGTCATCAAGGAAGATGATCGGCTCGACGCCGTTGACTGCGGTCTCGCTCATCTACATCACCTCCGCGTGAGGGGTCAAACCATTTGCCTTGAGCACCTCGTCGGGGAGCTCGGAATAGAAGTGCTCGGTGCCGGGCACGCGCTTGAAGACCGGACGGGTGTCCAGGCCAATACGCGGGTGGCTCGAGCGGGGCGCGAAGCGATCGCCCTTGGGGAAATCGCGCGGGCTCGGAACGGCGCCGGGCACCTGGTGCAGGCGGCCCGAACCGCTCTCGATAGACAGAACGGAACCCAGAAGACCGCGGGTGTACTCGTGAATCGGGTTAGTGAGCAGCTCCTTGGTGGGCGCCTGCTCGATAACCTGACCGGCGTACATAACCGTGATGTTATGGGCAACCTCGGCGACCAGAGCCAGGTCATGCGAAACGAAGATCATGGCAAAGCCGAGTTTGGCCTGAAGATCGTTGAGCAGCTTGATGACCTGCTTCTGGACGGTAACGTCCAGAGCGGTCGTGGGCTCGTCGCAGATGACCAGCTTGGGGTCGCGGGTAAGGGCCATAGCGATCAGAACACGCTGACGCTGGCCGCCGGAAAGCTCGTGCGGATAGCTCTCGAGCGTGCGCTTGGGATCGAGGCCGACGAGCTCCAGGAGCTCCTCGGCGCTGCGGGTTCCGCCGCGCTTGGTGAGCTGCTTCATCTGGGCAGAGATGAGCATGGAAGGGTTGAGCGAGGACAGGGCGTCCTGATAGACCATAGCGATATCGGTACCGCGCAGGCCGAACCACTCCTTCTTGCTCATCTTGAGCAGGTCACGGCCCTCCCAGAGGACCTCGCCGGAAAGGTGCTCGTCCTCATCGGTCAGGCCCATGATGGCCAGCGTGGTGATGGACTTACCGCAACCGGACTCGCCCACCAGGCCCATGGTCTGACCAGGACGGACGTCAAAGTTGACATGGTCGACGACGTTGATATCACCGTGATGCTCAAACTGGATGCAGAAGTCACGGACCGAGAGAATCGGTTCGACAGACTCGTCGGGCACATGGCGATCGTCACGCTTGAGCTCGACATCGCGCAGGGCGCCAAGGCGAGCGGAGAGGGACTGGGCCTGCTCCTTGTAGGCGCGAACGGGGTCGGAGACCAGCAGGTCGGCCTCGCGACGCTTGGAGGAATCGGTCGGATCCAGGGCGGCGGAGGGAGCAGCGGCCATGGCGTCGGTAATGCCCTCGGAGAGGATGTTGAGCGCCAGGCAGGTGATCATGATGGCCAGGCCCGGGAACAGCGCCTGCCACCAACGGCCAGCGAGCACGCCGCCGCGGGCGTCGGCGAGGATGTTGCCCCAGGTAGCGGTGGGCTCCTGGATACCAGCGCCGATGAAGGTCAGCGAGGCCTCGAAGATGATGGCGTCGGCGACCAGGGTAACGGTAAAGACCATGATCGGGGCGATGCAGTTACGCAGAACATGCTTGATCAAAATCCACGGAGCCTTGGCGCCGGAAACGATGACCGCGCGGACATAGTCCTCGCCGTACTCGGACACGATGTTGGCGCGTACGATACGGGCAATCTGCGGAGTGTACATAAAGCCGATGGCGAAGATGATCGACGGCACGGAGTTGCCCAGGATGGAGACGAAGACGGCCGCGAGGGCGATGCCCGGGATGGACATGATGATGTCCAAGATACGCATGATCGTCTCGGAGACGGCCTTGCGCGAAACCGCTGCAAGGGCGCCCACGACCGAGCCGCAGACCAGAGCCATGGCGGTGGCGCCAAAGCCGATAATCAGCGAGTAACGACCACCGTAGAGCATACGCGACAGAATGTCGCGACCCTTATCGTCGGTACCGAAGATAAATCCGTTGCCGGGAGCCTGGCGAGCCGTAAAGATCTCGACCGGGCTATAGGGGGCAAGAAGGGGCGCCAGAATCGCAGTCAGGGCGACCAGCACCAGCACGACGGCGGCAATCTTAGAAGACAACGTCATCTTCTTCCAGCCACCGAGCTTGAGCCCCTTGGAGGCAGCCTTCTCGAGCTGCTCGGTTTGCTTCTCTCGAATCTTTACCATAATCTACACCGTCCTGATGCGCGGGTTGATGAGCAGGTAGAGCATGTCAACCACGATGTTGATGATGATGAAGGCAAGAGCAACGACGATAACGACGCCCTGAACCAGGTTCGCCTCGTTGCCCTGAACGCCCTGCAGAATCGCGGTGCCCATGCCGGGGAGGTTGAAGATAACCTCGATGACGACGGCGCCGCCCATGAGGTAACCGATCTTAAGACCGAGGGTGGTGACCGGGGTGATCAGCGCATTGCGAAGAACGTTGATGCCGACGACGACCTTCTCGGGAACGCCGGCGCCGCGAGCCATACGGACATAATCCTTGTCGAGCTCCTCGACCATGGCGGTACGCACGATACGAGTCATCTGGCCTGTCAGCGGAAATGCCAAGGCGATAGCGGGCATGATCATACGTCCCAGATAGCCAACCGGATTCGTGGTGAAGTGAGGCAGAGCACCCGATGCCGGGAGCACCTTAAGGTAGGAAGAGAACAGCAGGATCAACAGAACGGCAAGCCAGAACGACGGGGTTGCCAAGCCGGCGATGGAAAAGACGCGGATCACTTGGTCCGGCCATTTGTCGCGATATAGTGCCGCAATGACGCCGAGCAAAAACGAAACGACCGCACCGATGGCAAGACCGATAAAGGTCAGCTGCATCGTGACGGGCAGGGCCGTGGAGATGCGCTTGGCAACGGAGTTGCGAGCAGCACCATAGGTGCCCATGTCGCCATGGATCAAATCGCCCATATAGCGCACGTAGCGCACGGGCCAGGGGTCGTCCAGACCATACTTCTCATGGTACTCGGCAACCGCCTCGGGCGAGGCACCGTCACCCAACGCCGTGTAGGCGGGGTCGGTCTTGGAGAACGACATAAGGAAGAACACCAGGACGGTGACGCCCAATGCCATGATCGGCAGCGCCACAAGACGCCTTCCAATCAAACGTAGCAAGTTGTTCACGTTCTCTCCCCTTTCTTTTGTCGGTAGGACCAACTGGTATATGAGTACGGATACTCATTACAAGACCCGAGCGACATCATTGCCGCCCGGGTCTTTGTTTCAACTATGAGGATACGGTCCCAACGACCGACATCCTGCATACAGACTCAAGCGAGTCTTACGCCTTGACGGTCGCAACGCCCCTGAAGGACATGCTCGTCGTGCCGATGCCCTTGAAGCCATCGAGGGCCTCGCCGTTGGGCGCGGTGGACGGATCGTCCCAGGAAGCGGAGACGGTCTTGACGTGGACAACGGGGTACAGAACGGCGTTGTCAGCAATGATGTCGAAGCACTCGTTCCACTTCTTCTGCTGCTCGTCGCCCTCGGCGGCAAGAGCCTCGTCCATGAGACCGTGGAGCTTCTGCCACTCAGCGGACTCCTTCCACGGGCAACGGGTCTGCATCCAGACGTTGTCGCCGTACCACCAGTTGAGCAGCAGGTCGGGGTCGGCGCCGAAGCAGGAAGGATCGCCAGGGGCAAGGAGGATATCGTAGGCCTCGCCGCCGTCGATGGCAGCGTAGGTGGCCGGCGAGGTATCGGTCTGGATGGTCACATCGAAGCCGAGAGCGTCGAGGTCGTTCTTGACCTGGGCGGCCATGCCCTTAATCTGCTCGTTGTCGGTGGTGCGCAGGGTGATGGCACCCGGGGTGATGCCAGACTCCTCAATGAGCTTCTTAGCCTTCTTGGCGTCGGTCTTGTACACCGTGGAAGCCTCATGATAGTTGGTGAAGCTCTTGGGCAGGTAACAGCTGGCAGCGGTGGCAAGGCCGGCGAAGGTGTTGCTGACCATCTTCTCGGTGTCGAGCGCATACATGACAGCCTGACGGACCTTGACGTTGTTCCAAGGCTCCTTGGCGACGTTGAACATGATGAAGCGGGTGCCGAAACCCTGAACGTTATCGATCTTGCAGCCGGCGCTCTCGAGCTGGTCGACGGCGTCAGCGGTAACGAGCTCCATAACGAGCGTGGAGCCCTCCTGCTGAGCGGTAACGCGAGCGGTGGGGTCGGTCAGGATGCTGTACTGGATCTTCTTATCCTCGGCAGCATACTCACCGTTGTACTCGGGGTTGGGAACCAGGGTAATCTCGGTATCGGAGATAGAGTCGTACATCCAGGGGCCGGAGCCGATCGGCTGCTTGGCGCGATCCTCCTCGGTCTGGGTGGCCGGGGTAACGCGGACGATGGCCAGACGATCCTTGAGCAGGGAGAAGTTGGGGACCTTGGTCTTGACCGTCACGGTGCTGGCGTCCTTGGCCTCGATGGACTCGAAGGGCTGGAAGAACGGAGCATAGGTAGCGGAAGCGGCGCAAGCGGTGTAGGAAGCAACGACATCGTCAGCGGTGACCTCGGTGCCATCGGAGAACTTGGCGCCCTTGCGGATGGTGACCTCGAAAGTGGTGTCGTCCACAGACTTGGGATCGTCGGTGGCGAGCTCGTTGAAGGTGCTGTAGTCGTGGTAATCGATGCCGTAGAGGCCCTCGACGACGTGCCAGTTAGCACCCAGGCCCACAGCGGAGCCGGTGCTGGCGGGATCGAAGCTAGACGGAGCGTAAGCGGAACCAGCGGTGATCACGCCGCCGCCACGGTTGGCGGAATCGGTGGAACCGGAAGCGGAACCCTCGTCGCTAGAGCTGCCACCGCAGCCGGTGAGACCAAGCCCTGCGACAGCAGCGACGCTGCCGGTGAGGCCGAGGAACGAACGCCTGGACATACCCTTGTTGATGATGGCCATGTCTTCTCCTATCAATAGAGAATCTTACCCGGGAGCACCTAGACGTGCCCCCGCGCAACTTGCGGACGATATATACCTTACCTACCGACGAACCCAACTGAGGTGCCGCGCTCGGCGACCGATACATACATACGCTTGAACGGTATTTACTACCGTTCACCGAATTCATTGACAAATGATTCGCCAGACAGTATGTATCGGCGAGGTGAGATATCAGTCTTCGTCAACCCGCAGGATAGCAGGGTTGTTCACCATGACTAGTCAAACGTTTTAGCGTTAATAAAACCCGAAACCAGCATGCAATCATGGCGAAATAAATGGTTGAAAATCACGCAATCATGTATATCAGTAGTTTAGGCTCGTGTTTAGCTATCGGAATGGTCAGCCGCCGCCTCGGCGCGCTCGGCATTCCACGCAACGAGCGCCTCGTGGACCGCCTTGGCAACATCGGCAGGTATGCCGCGAACTTCCGCGATCTCTTGCTCGCTCGCCGCGCGCAAACGCTTCATCGAGCCAAAATGGCGCATAAGGGCACGTTTTCTGGTGGGTCCCACGCCTGGAACGTCATCGAGTACCGAAACTGTCATGGCTTTATCGCGCAACTCACGATGGAATGTGATTGCAAAACGGTGCGATTCATCGCGCACCTGTTTAATTAGATAGAGCGAAGCAGACCCGGTCGGCAGCACGACGGGAGTCTCGTCCCAAGGCACGAAAACCTCCTCATCGGCCTTTGCCAAGCCACAAACCGGTATATCGAGCCCAAGAGCCTCAAGCTGCTTGATCGCAGCGGTCAATTGCGGCTTACCGCCATCGACAACGAGCAAATCGGGGCGCGAGCCAAAGCGCTCGTCGGCCATGCGCTCGGGAGCATAGCGTCGTCCCAAAACCTCGGACATCGACACGAAGTCGTTTGCCTCGTCCAATTCGGCCTGAATTTTAAAACGACGGTACTGGCTCTTGTCGGCGCGTCCGTTGGTAAACACCACCATCGAGGCGACGGTAAAGGTTCCATGCAGCGTCGAGATATCGAAGCACTCGATACGCATCGGCGGCGCCGGCAGCGCCAGCGCGCTTTCGAGCTCCAGGAGCGCTTGATTGGTGCGGTCGTCAGCGTACCCCGTTCGCATCATGTAGCGCATGAGGGCATGGCGCGCATTTTTGGATGCCATATCGAGCAAACGGTGCTTTTCGCCACGCTGCGGCCTATGGAGATGGCAGGAACGCTCGCGCTTGCCTGCAAGCCACTCCCCCAGCGCCTCCGCATCCTCAAGCTCGACAGAGAGGTTTATCTCAGCTGGAATATCAGCCGTCTCGTCGTAATAGCGCTTAAGAAAGCCCGACTGGAGCTCTTCCTCGTCAACATCAAGACCCTTGTCGAGAATGAACTCGCAGGTGCGAACTGTTCGGCCCTCGCGAACGACGAAGACGCAAGCGGCAGAGATGGTCTCCTCGCGATAGAAACCGATGACATCGATATCGACACTGGAGGGAAAAACGACTTGCTGACGGTCGTCCAGACCCCTGATGACCTCCAAACGACGTTTGACGCGGGCAGCGCGCTCAAAGTCGAGCGCCTCGGCGGCATCCGCCATCTCGGAAGTCAGCTCGTCGACGACATCCTTGCGATGGCCCGACAAAAAGCGCTCGACACGCTTGACGTTCTTGGCATAGTCCGTAGGAGAAATCGCGCCGACACACGCACCCGGGCCGCGCCCGACATGGTAGTCAAAGCAGGGACGCCCGTTTTGCGTGCAAATCATATTGACGATGTCTTCCTCGCCCTTGTGGGACTCGACGATACGACGACAACGACGCCACTCCGCACAGGATGCGGAGCAGATGGGGATAACCTTGCGCAGCGTATCTATCGTCTCACGTGCCGCACGGCTATCGGTATAGGGACCAAAATAACGCGTTCCCGGCTTATGACGCTCGCGCGTATATTTGATAGCGGGATACAGGTCGCTCTTGGTGATAGCGATAAAGGGATAGCTCTTGTCGTCCTTAAGGTCCACATTAAAGTACGGATGGTACTGGCCGATCAGGTTGCGCTCGAGTACAAGCGCCTCGTGCTCGGTCTCCACCACGATATAGTCAAAGCTCGCCACCAGCTGCATCATCAGCGGGATCTTTTGACGCTCATCCTGCAGTGTCACGTACTGGCGCATACGGGAACGCAGGTTTTTTGCCTTGCCAACGTAGATGACATCGCCCTTGGCATCTTTCCAAAGGTAACATCCGGGCTGCGTGGGAACGCGCGAAACCTGCTCGGCGAGTGTTGGAATGTTGTCGTGACCGGCCACACGCACCTACTTGCGACGAAGCAGCGCCGAGACCTCGGGTATCTTAAGGACGACGGCAAGGCCAAAGGTAACAGCAAGCGAGACGACACCCGCAACGCAAACGTAGCCAAGAGTAATCAGAATCGAGCCGCCAAGTGCCCCGACAAAGTGCTCAAGCGCCCACATGACGCCGGCGCCTGCGGCAGCACCCAGGCCACCGAGCAAAAGGCCAAAGAAACCGCCATGCAGGATAGATTTGACCTGAAGGCCACGCAGACGACGACGCAGCCACCATAGCGAACATCCGACCAAGATCACGTAGTCGACGACATACGAAAGCGCGATTGCCGGCATACCGAAGCCCAGCACAACGCCAAACAGCAGAACCGAGCCGGCCTGGCCGATGGCGGAATACAGGCAATAGCGGCTATAGGGCTTCATGTCGAGCAAGGCAGAGAAGCTCTTCTGCATCAATACGACCACGCCGTAGAGCGGCAGCGAGAACGCCAGGTAGACAAGGTACTCGGACACCAGCGTCACGCCGGATTCATCGAACTTGCCAGCACAGTAGATCATGTTGAGCGGACGCGCGAAGACAATCAGGTACAGCGCGAACGGAATCAGGAAGAACAGCATTTGGGCGACGCCACGCGAAATGCCCGTGCGAACGCTGTCGTAATCCTTCTCCTGTGCGTCGTGAGAGAGCTCGGTATAGAGCGCCGTCGAAAGCGAGGCAGCAATCAGCGCGTAGGGTAGCGTGTACCACAGGCGCGCATAGGCGATGACGGAAGGACCCGTCTCGGGCTGGACCACCAGCGCGGCAGCGTTGGTGATAGAAGTCGAGACAAACATGCACACCGTGGCGAGCAGCGTCGGGATACCGAGCGCAATCGTCTGGCGCAGCGCGGGGTCCTTAAAGTCGATATGGATATGGGGATGCACGCCGTGCTTGCCAAGCGCGGGAATCTGACATGCCATCTGAACAAAGACACCGAGGGTCGTACCGGCCGCAATCAAGATGATGCCGGCACGTTCGCCAAACTGTGCGGACACGGGCGCAAAACCCATAAAGCTCGCAATGACGATCACATTGTTGAGGACCGGGGCAAACGTCGACCAGAAGTAGTCGCGGTGTGCGTTGAGAACGCCCGAGAACACCGAACCCAAACCATAAAACAGAATCTGGATGGCAAAGAAACGGAACATGAACGCAGCGGTATCCATGCTGCCGCCGTCACCCGAAAGGAACGATTGCGTCCAGATAAAGCCCGGGGCGAATACGGTCCCCAGCAACGAAATGCCACCCAGCACCAAAAGCAGAATGCCGAGCAGGTTGCCCACGTACTCGTTCGAGGCCTCGCGACCCTGCTCACGCCTCACGCCCATGTACACGGGCAAAAACGCCGTCACGAGCATGCCGCCCATCACGAGTTCGTAGAGCATATTGGGCAGGTTGTTGGCGACCTGATAGGAGGACGAGAGTAGCGACATGCCGATAGCGGCCGCCATTGCCCACGTGCGGATAAAACCGGTGACGCGAGACACGATGGTCAGGATGGTCATAAGCCCGGCGGAACGACCAACCGTGGAGTAGTCCGACGAGCCCATGTCGTCAGTGTCGTCTCGCGACGAAGAAGCTTCGGATGAGGGTGTCTGAGGCGCAGATTCTTTTGCAAAATGAGCTCCGCGCTTCAATTCTTCCTGCGGCATCGCTCAGTCCTCTCTCGTAATCGCGGCAACCGTCGCCCCGCAAAATGCAATTAAATCATCGGGTGCAAGCTCGAGCTGATAACCACGCTTGCCTCCCGAAATAAAAATGGTATCCCAAAGGACACATGTCTCATCAATAAGCGTCCGGTAGCGTTTTTTCATACCGACCGGGCTGCAGCCGCCGCGAACGTAGCCAGTCGCTGCAAGCAAATCCTTCACATGCATCATGGCCAAGGACTTCTCCCCAGCGGCACGCGCGGCGGACTTTAAATCGAGCTCGTCGGCAACAGGGATGCAGCACACAACATAGTCGTTGGACGGTGTCACACAGACCAAAGTCTTAAATCCTTGACCGGGCTCCTCGCCAAGCTGCTCCGAAATCGCGACCCCCAGGCCCACCGACTCATCGCCATCGTCTTCGTACGTATGTAGAACATAGGAAATGCCGGCGCTTTCCAGCTCGCGCATCGCATTGGTTTTTGGCGTCTTTACAGCCTTTGCCATGACATATCCTTTCCCTCGCATTCGGACGCAAGGATTAAGTATATGTCCAATTCGGCTGCATACGTCACTTCGGCACAGCAAGCGCCATCGAATCACAAGGAGTCGATGGCGCCCATAAACTGAATCGCCTATTTATTGAGCATCAAGTTGAGCTTGACGCTCCCGGTCACGCCTGAGCAACGGCGCCAAAAACTGGCCCGTATAACTCTGCGGACAGTCCGCAACCTGCTCCGGTGTGCCCGAAACCACGACGGTTCCGCCGCCGTTACCGCCCTCGGGACCCATATCGATCAGGCGGTCGGCAACCTTGATGACATCAAGGTTGTGTTCAATCACCAGCACTGTGTTGCCCGCATCGACCAAGCGCTGCAGCACATCGAGCAGCTGGCGGACGTCCTCAAAATGAAGGCCGGTCGTCGGCTCGTCCAAAATATAGAACGTCTTGCCCGTCTGGCGTCGATGAAGCTCCTTGGCGAGTTTCACACGCTGTGCCTCGCCGCCCGAAAGCGTCGTGGCGGGCTGGCCCAGGCTCACGTAGCCCAAGCCTACATCGTACAGCGTCTGGAGCTTTCGCTTGATCTGCGGGATATTCCCAAAGAAAGCCAGTGCCTCGGCCACGCTCATGTCAAGTACGTCCGAGATGGTCTTGCCACGGTAGGTGACCTCGAGTGTCTCGCGGTTGTAGCGTTTACCGCCGCAAACTTCGCAAGGAACGTAGATATCGGGAAGGAAGTGCATCTCGATCTTGATCTGTCCGTCGCCCTTGCACGCCTCACAGCGCCCGCCACTCACATTAAAGGAGAAACGACCCGGCGAGTAGCCGCGCGCCTTCGACTCCGGCGTACTCGCAAACAGCGCGCGAAGATCATCCCACAGGCCGATATAGGTAGCAGGGTTGGAACGCGGCGTGCGGCCAATCGGCGACTGGTCGATATCGATAACCTTATCGATACACTCGATGCCCTCGATTTTCTTATATGGACCCACAGGGCGCGTCGAACGGTGAATGGCGTTCGTAAGGGCAGGCGCAATGGTGTCGGTAACCAGGGAGCTCTTGCCCGATCCCGACACGCCGGTAACAACCGTAAGCGTACCAAACTCGATCTTGGCAGTAACGTTTTTGAGGTTGTTGGCTCGAGCGCCCGTAATTTTAAGGCAGCCGCGACCGGGCTTGCGCCGTTCATCAGGCACCCGGATCATTCGTTTGCCGGTCAGATAAGCGCCCGTCATCGACTCAGGACACGCCATGATATCGGCAGGCGTTCCCGCCGCGACTACGTGTCCGCCGTTGACGCCGGCGCCGGGCCCCATGTCGATCACGTAATCGGCGGCACGGATTGTATCCTCGTCGTGTTCGACGACGATAACGGTATTGCCGATATCGCGCAGGCGCTCGAGCGTCTTGATCAGGCGCTCGTTGTCACGCTGATGAAGACCGATCGAGGGCTCGTCCAGAATATAGAGCACGCCCATGAGACCCGCGCCGATCTGCGTTGCCAGGCGAATACGCTGTGCCTCGCCACCAGAAAGCGTCGCCGAGGCACGATCGAGCGTCAGATAGTCGAGTCCAACATCGACCAGAAAACGCAAGCGCTCCAGGATTTCCTTGACGATGCGCCCGCCGATAAACTGTTGGCGCTCGGTGAGCTCCAGGCCCTCAAAAAACTCGAGCGACTCACGGCACGACAGGCAACAAACCTCGTAAATGGACTTGCCACCCACGGTGACGGCGAGCATCTCAGGGCGCAAACGAGCGCCGTGGCAGCTCGAGCACGGTTCCTCGCGAATGTACTTCTCCAAGCGCGCCTTGGTGTTCTCGTTCGTCGTCTCGGTATAGCGTTCGTACAGGATGTTGCGAACGCCCGAAAACTTGGTATCCCACTGGCTGCGACGTCCGTCGAGCTTTTGGTAGTCGACCGAGATCTTCGTATCGCCCAGGCCATCCAAGAATGCACGACGCACGCGAGGGGGCAAGTCCTCCCACGGCGTATCGGTGCTCACCTTAAAGTGTTTGCAGACCGCAGCAAAAATCTGCGGATAGTAGTTCGAATTGCCAAACAGGCTACCAAAGACTCCGTCGGCAATGGACTTCGAGGGGTCCTCGATCAGCGCCTCGGCATCAACGGTTTTCTTAAAGCCCAGGCCGTCGCACTCAGGACATGCGCCATAGGGAGCGTTGAACGAAAAATCACGCGGCTGAAGATCGTCAATGGAGTGACCATGCTCCGGGCACGCCAAGGCCAACGAATACTCCAGCAGCTCGCCCTCGGTCCCCTCGGGAGCATCACGATCGGGCAGCATGTACACGTTTACATTGCCGTGAGCCAGCGCGGTCGCCTGCTCAACAGACTCGGCGATACGGCCCAGAGAGTTCTCACGGATCACGATGCGATCGACCACGACCTCGATATCGTGCTTGAACTTCTTGTCCAGATCGATCGGATCGTCGAGCGAGCGCACTTCACCGTCGACACGCACGCGGCTAAAGCCCTCGGCGCGAAGGTCCTCAAACAGTTTGGTGTACTCGCCTTTTCGCCCGCGCACCACCGGTGCCAGCACAAACGCGCGACGGCCCTCCCCCGCCGCCAAGACCTTGTCGGCAACCTGGTCGGTCGTCTGACGCTCAATGACGCGGCCGCATTCGGGACAGTGCGGGGTGCCCACACGGGCGAACAGCAGGCGCAGATAGTCATAAATCTCGGTTACGGTGCCAACCGTCGAGCGAGGGTTTTTAGACGTCGTCTTTTGGTCGATCGACACCGCCGGCGAAAGGCCGTCGATTGAATCCAAGTCGGGTTTGTCCATCTGGCCCAAGAACTGGCGCGCATAGCTCGAAAGACTCTCGACGTATCGACGCTGGCCCTCGGCATAGATAGTGTCAAATGCCAGCGAACTCTTGCCCGAGCCAGAAAGACCGGTAATGACCACGAGTTGGTCACGCGGAATGGAAACATCGATATCACGGAGGTTGTGCTCACGAGCGCCGCGAATAACGATAGAAGAATCAGACATGGAAGCTCCTTGCCTCCTATTGCATCGAATCATACTGCCGATGAGTTTAGCGCACTCGACGCGCACAGATGTTCGTAATACAAGATTCGCAGACCTTTAGCTTTGCGTATCGGGCGCTTTGTTTCTCGAAATGCCGTGGAAAGGTTACAGTAATCTAATATTGAACTTAATTTGCCGTAACAGAGGAACGTCCATGACCGAAGATATCCCCCTTGAAATCACTTCGAGCGACATGGCCAATCTGCCCATATTCATCGCCGTCCTTATCGTGGCCGCCGTCGTCGTGGTGCGCGTATATTTTTCAATCAAACACAATGAAAAGCCGCCCATTGCCCGCGTCTTTTGGTGCGCGACGCTCCTCATCCCGCTCGGCGTGGTAGCTGCATGGATTACGAATCAATTGCTCGTAAATGAGGACAGTTCCCTATGGCTCCTTTCTTATTCGGCGCTCGGTGCTGCCGCCGTCATACTTCTTGTCGAACCCTTGGTTTCGGGACTTATCGACCAAACCGATCTTGCGACGGGAACGGTTGCCTGTATTTGCCGTGACATCCTTGTCATCGCCGCTGTTTCAGCGCTCTCGTTCGTTTCACTCGAAATTGCCTGCAACGAAACGTTCTATCGCATTCCCGCCAACTCATTCGGGTTTTCCGTCGGGCTGCTCGCGACGGTTCTGCTCTCCCTTTATTTGCTGGGACAGCGTCATGGAGGCGTCATGGCCCTCGTGCCCGTCGCCTGTTGCATCCTTGGCATTGCCGAGCACTTCGTCATAACGTTTAAAGGCGAGGCCATCCTGCCAAGCGATATCTTGGCCCTTGGCACCGCAATGGAAGTGAGCGAGGGATACGAGTTTACCTTTACCGCCGGAATCGTAACCTCTCTCGCCCTGCTGGAGATTTCCCTGGGGCTTCTTTCTCTTATCCGACCGCGAAAGCTCCGTACGCCCACCCATGTCTTCCCCGCAATCGCCGCTAACCTCTGCGCTTTTCTGCTAGTGACCGTTGTGGGGCTCTCGGGCTTTTCCAGCATCGACTTGGAGCAGGCGCTGGATTTTGGATTTGACCGTTGGCAGCCCATCACCACGTATGCGTCTCAGGGTTTTATCACTTCGTTCACCGAAATGGTCAACGAGTTGCCCATTGAGAAGCCCGAAGACTATACGCCCGATGAGGCGCAGAGCATCGAGCAAGAGCTCGCCGCCGCCTACGACAGCACGTATGGCTCGAGCGAGCAGCGCGCGGCGGCCGTTGCCCAGTTCAATGAAATCAAGCCGACGATTGTTGCCGTCATGAACGAGAGTTTTAGCGACCTTTCGTGCTTTGAGCAGCTCCAGGCGGCCGGGTACACCGGTCCCGCATTCTACAACTCGCTTCCCGACACACTTGTTCGCGGCACCATGCTCGCTTCGGTCACCGGTGGCGGAACGGCAAACTCCGAATTCGAATTTTTGACCGGAGCGACAACGGCCTTTGTCGGATTAGGCAAAATCCCCTATCAGCTGTATCAGATGAATGGCGTCAACAGCCTGGCAAAGGACCTTAAAGAGCTTGGGTATACCGCTACCGCTATGCACCCGCAAAACCCCGTCAACTACCATCGAGATAAAATCTATCAGCAGCTGGGCTTCGGAGATTTTCTTTCAATCGGCGATTTCGAAGGTGCGCCCTGTTACCATGCCGGCGTATGCGACTACGCCACCTACGACAAGATACTCGACCTGCTTAGAACCGACGAAGCGCCGCAGTTCATCTTTGACGTCACGATGCAAAATCACGGCGGCTACGACTATGGCACCGTTCCCGCCGAAGAGCTGACAAACTATTGGGTCGAGGGAGCCAGCGAGGGCGCCAATAGCGCGCTCAACACCTATCTCACCTGCATCAACGCATCCGACCGGGACCTCGAGTACTTTATCAACGAGCTCCGCAATATCGGCAGACCGGTTGTCCTTGTCTTTTTTGGCGACCATCAGCCGAGCGCCGCAACGACTCTCAACGACGAGCTGTACCCTCAGGAAGATACGGCAAGCCACGCTTTCCGTGTCTATCAGTCGACCTATTTCGTCTGGGCTAACTATGAAATCGCCGGCAATACCGAGCTCAACGTCTACGACACCGTCGGGGCAAACGAGATTGCAGCCATTACCCTTAATAAGATCGGCGCCCCGCTCACCGACTATCAAAAGGCCCTGCTTGCAACAAGGTCAGATGTACCCACCATCAATGTCGCCGGCTATCTCGGTGCCGACGGGCTGCGCTACGACTTGGAATCTGAAGACAGCCCATACACCTCGACGATCGATAAGCTGCAGCGCATGCAATACCTCGAGTTCGCCAGCAAAGTTCAGTAAGCCCGCCCATTCGCTTGGACCCATCGTATTGCAAGCACGCTCGGCCCAAATGCATCGCAAATGACTCCCGCTCGCAAACGAGGGTACAATGACGCTCGTGTCACACCACGGGGCCCCGGCCCCAACATATACAAAGGAGTCATACATGGGTTGCGAGCACGCACAGGCCGCCGGCGGACAAACGTCGCCGTCGCAATTTGAGGAGAACACGCTGTCCGAGGTCAAGCGCGTCATCGCCGTGCTTTCCGGCAAGGGCGGTGTCGGCAAGTCGTTTGTCACCGGTGCCATCGCCACCGAGCTTGCCCGTCACGGCCACAAGGTCGGCGTCCTCGATGCCGACATCACCGGTCCCTCTATCCCCAAGATGTTCGGCATGAGCGGACGCCACGTCCATGCCCTTGGCAACCTTATGCTGCCCGAAATCTCCGAGCACGGCGTCAAGGTCATGAGCTCCAACCTGCTGCTCCAAAACGAGACCGACCCCGTCCTTTGGCGCGGTCCGGTCATCGCAGGCGCCATTAGGCAGTTCTGGAGCGAGACCTCATGGGGCCCCATCGACTACCTGCTGGTCGACATGCCTCCGGGAACAGGCGATGTCGCGCTCACCGTCTTCCAGTCGCTGCCCGTCGACGGCATCGTCATCGTCACGAGCCCACAGGATCTGGTCTCGATGATCGTCGCCAAGGCGGTCAACATGGCCGAGAAGATGAACGTCCCCATTCTGGGCATCGTCGAAAACATGAGCTATATTGAGTGTCCCGACTGCGGCAAGAAGATCGAGGTCTTTGGCAAGAGCAAGCTCCCCGAGGTCGCAGAGCGCTATAACCTCGACATCTTGGGCCAGCTTCCCATTAATCCGGCACTCGCCGAGGCCTGCGATAAGGGCGAGGTCGAGACCGCGCTGCCCGATGGCATGTTGCCCAAGGCAGTCTCTGCCGTCGAGGCCATTACCCCGCACGAGACCGACGAGGCCTAAGTGAACGCGAGCGCCTTCTATGACGTCCTGGTAATCGGCGGCGGGGCTTCAGGCCTCGCCGCCGCCATTACGGCCGCACGAGCTGGCAAAAGCGTCTGCATCGTTGAGCGCGATGTCGCCTGCGGCCTTAAGCTCCTTGCGACCGGCAACGGCCGCTGCAACCTCTCCAACGAATCAATTGATCCACAGCGGTATAGCCACCCCGCATTCGTTGAATCCGTTATGGGCCCCCGGCCCGAACAAGAGCTTATGGGTTTCTTCTCCTCGCTGGGCATCATGACAACCTCCGAGGAAGGCCGGCTGTACCCGCGCTCCCTTCGCGCCGAATCGGTGCGCGACGCGCTTCTCAACGTTTGCGACCGCCTAGGTATCACCTTAATCTGCGGAGCCAACGTTGCCTCGGCGCACAAAGCTTCCGAAGGCTGGGCACTCCAAATAGACCGTCCAGCGCGGGCGCTCAAGGCAAAAAAGCACGACGACCGAAAATCGGAGCTCCGCTCGCTTCGGAAAGCGCTCGCCGATGTCCCTCGCAAGAACGAGGCCCTGCAGGCACATACCGTAATTATCGCCACGGGCGGCAACCCCACCGGTATCGCCGATACGTTTAGCCTCCCCCTCACTTCGCTGCGCCCCATCCTCTGCCCCGTATCGGCAACGGTCGTTGGCGATCGGGCGGCACTCAAGACGTTGGATGGTCTGCGCGTCCGCGCCCGCTTGACGCTCACCCGTAACCATAGTGAGCTCTGGCACGAAGACGGTGAAGTACTGTTTCGAGCCTTCGGCATCTCGGGCGTCGCTGTCTTCAACCTCTCCCGTCGTATCCAGCGCGGCGATACGATCCTGCTCGACGTTTTCCCCGACCTCTCTAAAGACGAGCTGCTCGATATGCTCAACCGGCGCGTTAAGCTGCTCGGCGGCTTTTCGCCCCGCGATCCCCGTTGGCTCGACGGCATGCTCGCCCCGCAACTCTCCCGCGTCGTCTGTACAGCGTTCGAGCAGTGCCATCCAGGCTCCAACGATGTCATCCACCTGGTCTCGATCCTCAAGCACTTTAAGTTGCTCGTCGAGGGAACAGCCGAGGAGCGCTCGGCGCAGGTCACGCGTGGTGGCGTATCTGTCGAGAGCATCTCAACACCCAGTCTACGCGCGCGCAGCGTTGTCGACGCCCCGCTTTACGTCTGCGGCGAAGCGCTCGACATCGACGCCGATTGCGGAGGCTTTAACCTTGCGTGGGCCTGGCTCTCGGGCATTCGCGCTGCAAGCAGCTTGTAGCCGCGCAGTCTATAATCAAAAACGCATTCGGGCCGTCTGGGATACCGGACGGCCTCTTTCTTGCCTCTAAGGAGACCTCGATGATCGAAATCACCCAAGTCAACGCGTCGCTCGATGAAGCCGGCGATGAAAATGCCTGCCTCATTGTTGGCAAGCGAGTCGCCAAGCGCATCCTACGTTGCAAGGACTCCGAGATCAAGTCCATCGAGCTCCACCGCAAGTCAATCGACGCTCGCAAAAAACGAGACGTCCATTTTATCCTGAGCTTTCGTGTTGAGCTGACTAGTCCCCACCTCGAGCGAGAAGCGGTCGACAGCGTTGCCGAGCGTGACCGCTCGCGCGTACGCGCGATAGAAGACGATGAGCCTTCATTCCCCTCCCCCGTCTCCGACGCACCTCAAGAACGCCCTGTCGTTGTCGGCGCCGGATGCGCCGGCCTTTTCGCTGCGCTCACGCTCGCCAAAGCAGGTCTTAAGCCCTTGCTTATCGAGCGCGGCGACCCGGCATTTCGCCGCTCGCAGGCGATCGACCTCTTTCTAAAGGAGCGCATCCTCGACCCCGAGAGCAATATTCAGTTTGGTCTGGGCGGCGCGGGGACCTTCTCGGACGGCAAGCTCAATACGGGAACAAAAAATCCCGCCCATCGCCTTATCCTCGAAACCTTCGTCGAGGCGGGTGCGCCCCGCGATATTCTGTGGGATGCCAAGCCGCACATTGGCTCCGACATCCTTCCCAAGGTTGTCACCGCTATATCCCAGCGCATCGAGCAGCTCGGAGGTGTCGTCCGTTATCGAACGAAGCTCGTCGACATTCGCATCGACGCGTCTGGCGCCATCACCGGTATTGATGTCCAATCGTCCCAAGACGCCGCCTACGAGCCAATCGAGACAAAGCACCTCATCCTCGCCTGCGGGCATTCTGCTCGCGATATTTTTGAGCTCCTTAAGGACCACAACGTGGCCCTCGCACAAAAGACCTTTGCCATGGGCGTTCGCATCGAGCATCCGCAACGCGACATCGACAGAGCCCAATATGGAGCCTCGGCGGGACATCCAGCGCTCGGGGCGGCCCCCTACAAACTTGTTGCCCATCTTCCCAACGGCCGCAGCGTGTTCTCGTTTTGCATGTGCCCCGGCGGACAGGTTGTTGCCGCCTCTTCAGAACCGTGCCATCTGTGCGTCAACGGGGCCAGTCTCAATGCCCGCGACGGACGCAACGCAAATGCCGCCCTGCTCGTTAACGTCACGACTGAGGACCTTCCCAACGATGACCCGCTCGCCGGCATCGAGCTCCAGCGTGCCTGCGAGGCGGCCGCCTATCGCCTGGGCGGTTCCAACTGGAACGCACCGGCACAACTCGTCGGAGATTTCCTCGCAGGACGCGCCAGCAAGGCGCCCGGAAAGATAAAGCCCACCTATCCGCTCGGTGTGACCTGGACGGCAATTGACGAAGCCCTACCGCAGCATATCGTCGAGTCGCTCCGCTTGGGACTTCCCCTACTCGGAAAAAAGTTACGAGGCTACGACCGTCCCGATGCCGTTCTTACCGGCGTGGAGACTCGTTCGAGCTCACCGGTCACTGTCACCCGAGACCGAACGTGCCATGCCGTGTCGACCCCGGGCCTCTACCCTTGTGGTGAGGGAGCTGGATATGCCGGCGGCATCATGAGCGCGGCCACCGACGGCATCCGTTGTGCTGAAGCTCTGATCGCAGACCTCTAACGCACAAATTCCAGCGCGCAAAAGACATAGGCCCCGAGCTCCACAGGGAACTCGGGGCCTGTTCGTTATTTCTTAAACCGTGCACCCTGGCGTTTTCTGCCCGATGCGAACGTGGAACCCTTGCGGGCCTGCGAGCGTAAGCGCTCGATCGTCTCGTCCTCAGACGCACCCTCGAGCATCGCCCGAATCTGAACGACAGCATCGCGCAGGCGCGCCGCCTCCTCAAAGTCCATAGCGGCAGAAGCGTTACGCATATCCTCTTCCATGGTTTCGACGATCCGCACAAGCTCGTCATGCGGCAGTTCTTCCAACTGCTCCGCAAGTGTCTGCTCGGGCGCCACCGTTTCCGGCACACCGCCCTCGCCCGACTCATCGGGCGTATAGAATGCGCCATGGCCAAGAGAGTCGCCCTTCGAGCGTCCCTTGGAACCCACGGTTTTTTCGGCCTCGGCAATAAAACTTGAGATGTCGTTGATGGCCTTGCGCACTGTCTTGGGCACAATGCCATGTTCTTCGTTATATGCCATCTGAATCTCGCGACGGCGCTGCGTCTCCTCGATGGCCTCTTTCATCGAATCGGTCACAACGTCTGCATACATGATGACTTCGCCATCGGCGTTACGGGCCGCACGGCCAATCGTCTGAATCAGCGAACGGCGGTTGCGCAAGAAGCCTTCCTTATCGGCATCGAGAATTGCCACCAGTGAGACCTCGGGAAGATCCAAGCCCTCGCGAAGCAGGTTGATGCCAACGAGAACATCGATCTTGCCCTCGCGCAGCGTTCGCAGGATCTCGACACGGTCCATTGTCGCCGTATC
The DNA here is from genome assembly GCA_905214425.1 of uncultured bacterium. Taxonomy (GTDB): domain Bacteria; phylum Actinomycetota; class Coriobacteriia; order Coriobacteriales; family Coriobacteriaceae; genus Collinsella. Next base: position 2,937 of record CAJMLY010000023.1, on the reverse strand, counting down.
AGAGTGCATATAATTGACCTTAATGCCCGCATCAAGTAGATGGTCGGTCAGGTCCTCGGCCATGCGCTTGGTCAACGTGGTCACCAGCACGCGCTCCTTGCGGGCAACGCGCTCGCGAATCTCGTCCTCAAGATCGTCAATCTGACCGCGAACTGGACGCACGTCAATCTTGGGGTCGAGCAGGCCGGTCGGACGAATAATCTGCTCCACGTCGTTTTGGCTCACCCGCAGCTCGTAGTCGCCCGGCGTGGCCGAAACATAGATAAACTGGGGGATCCTTGCCTCAAACTCATCGAAACGAAGCGGGCGGTTATCGAGCGCCGAGGGCAGGCGAAAACCGTGTTCCACCAGCGTCACCTTACGCGAGCGGTCACCTTCGTGCATGCCGCGAATCTGCGGCACCGTCACATGGCTCTCATCGATGATGCAGAGCATATCCTTGGGAAAGTAATCGATTAGGGTAAACGGCGGCTCACCCGGCTTGCGACCGTCCAGATGACGCGAGTAGTTCTCGATGCCGTTGCAAAAGCCCATCGTCTCGAGCATCTCAAGATCATAATCGGTACGCTGCTGCAGACGCTGCGCCTCGAGCAACTTGTCGGTCGCCTTGAGCTCCGCCACGCGCTTCTCGCACTCTTCGCTGATCGATTTCAGAGCCGCCTTGACCTTCGGCTTCTCGGTCACGTAGTGCGATGCCGGCCATACGGGAATGGCCTCGTACTCACGAAGCATCTCACCGGTGACCTCATCGATCTCGGCAATCAGCTCGACCTCGTCGCCAAAGAACTCAAACCGCAACGGATGCTCGGCATAAGGCGGATACACGTCAACAACATCGCCGCGCACGCGGAACGTGCCACGTGCCAGGTCATAGTCATTACGATCATATTGAATGTCGATAAGCGCATGGATAAAGTCGTCGCGCTCGAGCGGCACCTTCTTGTCGACGTTTGGAGCCAGACCCGCATAGTCCTCAGGAGAGCCAATGCCATAGATACACGAGACCGATGCGACAACGATCACATCACGTCGAGAGAGCAGTGACGCGGTCGCCTGATGGCGCAGCATCTCGACCTCTTCGTTAATCGAGGAGTCTTTCTCGATATATGTATCGCTTTGCGGCACATACGCCTCGGGCTGATAGTAGTCGTAGTACGAGACGAAGTAGACCACAGCGTTATTGGGAAAGAACTCTTTGAGCTCGCTCGCAAGCTGAGCGGCGAGCGTTTTATTCGGAGCCATGACAAGGGTCGGCTTACCCAAGGCCTCAATGGTTTTGGCCATCGTAAAAGTCTTACCCGAACCAGTCACACCCAGCAAAACCTGATAGCGGTCTCCGTCCCTCACGCCCCGCACAAGTGACTCAATGGCCTTAGGCTGGGAACCAGCGGGCTCGTATGGAGACACGACCTTAAACGGCACATCAGCGCCCTCAACGCCAAAGCGCTTAAGTTCACCACCAACGCGTTCTACTTCAAATTCCGCCATGGATACTCCTAACTCATACATCTGCAGTATACGCGGGCGGTGGGCTTAGTCCTATACGAACCGATCGGGATAGAGAGTCTTATATCGAACCCAGGCATTATTGACGCGAATCAGATAAGCCTGAGTTTCAGGGAAGGTAATCGCATTATGGAGTGACGTGTTCTGCTGCGCCCATCCGTCGACATTGCCCATACCGGCGTTATAGGCAGCGATGGCACTATCCGTCGACCCGTTGAAATAGGCGAGAAGATACGAGAGGTATGCGCAGCCAAACTCGATATTCGTAGCCGGATCGTTAAGATTGTCAGCCGAATACTCCCCTCCGTCGACAAGGCCCTTGGCGATCATATCCTGGGCAGTCTCGGGCATCAGCTGCATCAATCCCTGAGCACCCTGATTCGACTCGGCCTCGGGGTCCCAATTCGATTCCGACTTAATGACAGCGCACACCAGATACGGATCCAGATTATGCGAAATACTGGATTGCTTTACATACGCCTCGTAGTCAATCGGATACAGCGGCTTAAAGAAAGCGGCAGGGGCACACAAGTAGACGAGCGAAATAAGGCCGAAGACGAACACAACGGCAAGTGGTGCCACGCGATACCACGTAAAGAAACGTGCCTTAGGCATCGGCCTCCTCCTTATCCGGAGTATCTATAAACCCGTGGCATGCAAGCCATGAGTCAAGCTGCTCAAAGAGCGAATCATCGGCTGCCGAATTATCAATCACCGTTGTAGCGAGATTGCACAGCGCAGACTCATCGGGCTGGCAAGCAGAACGGGCATCGAAATCAGATGGCTCCATGCCACGTTGAATAGCGCGCTCGCGACGAACTGACAAAGGGGCGCTAATGACCAGAATTTCATCAGCCAAGCCAAATGCATCCTCAAAACCAGTCGGAGCAGAAACCTCAACCACCGCAAAGGGGTAACGGGGTGATGAAACCGTACAACAAACCGGATCGAGAATCCTAAGCGAAAGCTGTTCAATCAGAACGGGATGCACAATGCCATTGAGCCGTGCGACCGAATCAGGAGAAGCGAAAGCTCGAGAGGCGAGGATGTTGCGGCGAATGCCGCCTTCCTCATCCAAAATGTCCCAACCGAATTCATCAGCGAGAGCATTGACGATATTAGAGCCCGGCACATACAGCGATTTTGCAAGCTCATCCAGATCGATAAGCATAGCGCCACGAGATTCGAAATAGCGGCAGGCAGTCGACTTACCCGAAGCAGTATTGCCCAAGACAAATACGGTAAACATCAAGCCCTCCCTAACGCCAATGCGAGTAATTATCGCTCAAATAAACTAGATGGACTCAAAAAACAGCCAAACAGTAAGAGCGCATACGGGGAAGCTAGGTCCCAAAGCACAACGTGTATATAACGCAAAAAAGGGGGAGGCCGCGAGGCCTCCCCCTTCTAAGTTCAAGCGTACGGCTCGGT
>CAJMLY010000022.1 GCA_905214425.1 uncultured bacterium | reverse complement strand
AGCCATGTGGGCCTACTACTAGTCATTGGGCACTCATTGGGGACAGACTTAAATGGGTGGCCCCAGACTGCCCGGAACTGCCGGCACGGAAGGCGCATCCCGCTTTGAAGTTCGATAGCGGGATGCGCTTTCCGTTAGCGGCCTGCTTGGGAAACTGAGAGCCACTTTTCGGCATATTTCCGGGATGCATTTTCCGTTTGAGGGCCTCAAGGGAAACCGCGTCCCATGTTGGAAGCTCATTCTGGGATGCGCTTTCCGCAGTTGATCGATGCGGGCTTTAAGGACTATCCCAAGCTGCCGGCGGAAAAGGAATGTCCCCAAGTGCCGGATTTCCGCAGTCATTGGGGACAGACTTAAATGAGTAGTCGTTTAAGTCTGTCCCCAACGACTGCCCACAGAATGAGGGTCTCATCGGGGACTAGGTAAATAGCAAAAGCCCCCGCGGCCGAAACGGGCCGCGGGGGGCAGCAGACTTGCAAGGGTTAACTCAAGTCCTCGCCATTTGATGCAATGACCTTTTGATACCAGCAGAAGCTGTCCTTTCGGTAGCGATCGAACGTGCCTTTGCCCGCATCATCGGCATCGACATAAACAAAGCCATAGCGCTTCTTCATCTGCCCCGTCGAGGCCGATACCAGATCGATACAGCCCCACGGCGTGTATCCCATCAGGTCAACACCGTCCTCGACAATTGCATCGCGTAGCGCAAGAATATGCCTGCGCAGGTAATCAATATGATACGCATCGTGGACTTTGCCGTCTTCCAGCGCATCGAGTCCGCCCACACCGTTCTCGGCGATAAAGAGCGGAAGATGGTAACGATCGTGGTAGCCGGCAAGCGTCACGCGCAAACCCAGCGCATCGATCTGCCATTTCCAGGCAGTCTCTTTATCCTTGAGGTACGGATTGCGCAGCGTCGGGAACACGTTGCCCTCCGCCTTCTCAGCGATCACCTGGTCATCGGCGCACACCAAGCGCGAGCAATAGTACGAGAACGAAATGAAGTCGACGGTATGCTCGGCCAGATACTCCGTATCGCCCGGCTCAAAGGGCACGTGAACACCCTCTTTCTCGAGCGCACGCAGCTTCCAAGTAGGATAGGCGCCCGCAGCCATCACGTCAGTGTAGAAGTAGCGGCCGCGGTCCTCCTCATACGCAAGCCATACGTCCTCGGGCGCACAACGGTACGGATAGGTCGCACCGGCAGCGATCATGCAACCCACCTTGTTTGCGGGATCGATCTTGTGCAGGATCTCGACAGCGCGAGCGCTCGCCATAAACATATGGTGCGAGAACGCCGCGGTCACGGCTGCACGGTCACGCTCATCCTCGAGCGTGACGCCCGCGTTGAGATAGGACAGCGCCACGCTGTTGATCTCGTTGAAGGTGAGCCAATAACGCACGAGGCCCTGGTACGCACGTCCGACGGTCTCGACGTAGTGCGCATACCGCTCGATCATCTCTCGGCTTTGCCATCCACCATAACGCTCGACCAGAGCCAACGGATAGTCGTAGTGCGACAGCGTCACGAGCGGCTCGATTCCGTGCTCGCGCAGCGCCTCGAATACCTGACGGTAAAACTCCAAGCCCTCACCGTTGGGCTCGGCCTCCATCCCTGTGGGAAAAATACGGCTCCAACAAATTGAAAGACGCAGGCACTTAAAGCCCATCTCAGCAAAGAGCTCGACGTCCTCGCGCCAATGATGGAAGAAGTCGTTGCCCCAACGGCATGGATACAGCCTGTCCGGATCATCCACGGACTTTTGCCTGCCAAACATCACATCCCAGCGGTCGGGACCCTGTGGAATCAGGTCGGAGTGCGACATACCGCGGCCGCCCTCGTTCCAGCCCCCTTCGGCCTGGTTGGCAGCGAGCGCGCCGCCCCACAAAAAGCCCTCGGGCATACCGGCAGCAGACGTTCTGTCAAAGTAACCCATGCTACTCAGTATCCTTGGCAGAAGCTGCCGCGGCGTTCTCCTGCTCCTGTGCCAGGAGCTGGTTGTCGTACACCTTAAAGAACGGGTACCAGACCACAGCCATGACCACGATCAAAACGATCGTAAATACCCAGATACGCGGGTCGAGGCACTGGATAAAGCCCTGAACGAAGATGGGGAACGTGCCGCTCACCAAGATGTAGAAGTTAGAGACAAGACCCAGTGAGATTGCACCCCAATACAGCAGGGCCGAAATCATACCGCCCAGCACAAACGGAATCATGAGGATCGGGTTGAAGATGATGGGTGCGCCAAAGATCGCGGGCTCGGAGATACGGAAGAAGCTCGGCACGATCGATGCCTTGCCAAATGCCTTGAGCTGCTGCGACTTTGCCTTAAACGCGCAGAGCGCCACAAAAGAGAACGTATTGCCCGTGCCGCCGATGAGGTTGATGACCATCGACATGAGTACCGGGTGGAACTCAAGCGGCTGCCCAGCAGCGTAGAGCGAGGCGTTGGCAGCAAAGGCGGCAAGCGTGACCGGGGCGGTGATGGGCATCACGATCATGTTGCCGTGGACGCCAAAGCACCAAAACAGCAGCGTCATGAAGCAGATAAGCAGTGCGCCGGGCACAGAGTCAACTGCGACGGAAAGCGGGGCAGCGAGCAGCTTCTCGATAACCGAGGGGATGGACAGCGTGGGATCGATCATCTGGATCAGCAGGTTGCCGCCAAAGAAGATGAGGATGTTGGCGAGCATAGGTACGATGGCGCCAAAGGTTTCGGACAAAAACGGCGGCACGCCATCGGGCATCTTGATGGTGATGCCCTTGGTCTGGCAGAAGCGCGTGACCTCGACGGAGACCAAGGCAACGATGATGGCGGTAAACAGGCCCTGCGCACCCAGATAGGTGCAGGGGACCGCCTGGAGCACGGACTCGTCAGCAAGCTGGTAGTAGGACGACGGCGCCGCGGCGATCAGGAACATCACCAGCGAGGTCATGCCGGCGTTAAGCTTGGGCATCTTGTAGGTGCCCGCCAGGTTATAGGCGATTGCGAACGTCACGATCACCGACAGTATGCCCATCGTCATATTGAAGGGGATGAGCAGCGTGAGCTTATTGGCCGTCGCAAAATCGAGCCAAGGGCCAAAGACGGACCAGAACCCGCCCTGCGCCACCAGGTCGGCCGTGACCGGCGGGTTGGCGAGGATCATAAAGACGGCAGATACCAAGATGAAGCTGATCGCGCTCATAAAGCCCTTTTGCATGGAGGCAAAGTGGCGCTCGGTGCCGCAGAAATTGGCGATAGGGGTCAGTTTTTCCTGAAGCAGGGTCATGAACTTTTCCATGGTTGCCTCCTAACCCAACAGCGACTGGGCGAGTGCCAGCACGTTGGCGGCGTTGCCCATGCCGTAGTCCTGTGCGGGGATGACCGCGGTCGGCTTACCGCTCCCCTGCTTGACGGTGTTGAGCTGGTAGGACACCTGCGGCCCCAAGAGCAGCACGTCATAATTGGCGCACGTCTCCTGATACTCGCCGATACCCACCGCATCGATATCGAGCTCGATGCCGTTTTGCTCCGCATATTTCTCGAGTTTCTTCATCAGAATGCTTGTAGACAGACCAGCTGCGCAAACAAGAAGGATCTTCATAAGGGATTCCCTTCGCATTGATTGGTTGGATAGTCACCGCACGCCGCTAGGCGTTCTTGGTTGCAGTGCGCTCATATAGGCAGATCAGCTCCTGCACGAGCTCCTGAGCAAGCATGGAGCACATGAGGTGGTCCTGAGCATGGACCAGCAACACATCCACCGACAGATGCTCGCCCGCTGCCTCAGTCGAAAGCAGCTGCGTTTGGATGTGGTGAGCCTTGATTCCCGCATCCTTTGACTGCTTCATGAGTTTGGCGGCGGCGTCAAAATCCCCCGCTTTTGCCTTTTCAAGGGCTTCGAAGGCAAGGCTGCGTGCCTCTCCCGCTGCAGCGACCAGCTGAAACGAAACCATCTCGGTTCCCTGATCGTCCATAACGGTCTCCTCTCCCGTGATGTTTGGTTTGTACTTGAATATTCGAAACGCCTATCTCCCGCCCGCAATCCTCGAGGTTTATTGCAGGTAGACTGACAGGGTCATCGACAAAAGAAGTCTTAAGCCGTATGCGCTTGCACAAGCGCCATCAGCTCATGCCAGGACCGGCGCTCGCGTAGGCGCTCGACCCCCTGGCGGTCCATAAAGATCTCGGCGAGCAGTGAGCTCAAGATCCGCGCCTCATCGCCGCCCGACCGGGCAAACGACACCATAAAGACGATATCGACCTCATGGCCGTATTCGTCCCAAAGAATGGGATGTTCGAGCAGGCCCACGGTAACAAAGGCCTCGGCGCTCAAGGGATGCATCCCATGGGGCATGGCTACCCCATTGCCAAACGAGGTGGCACTCGCGCTCTCGCGCTCGGCGACCTCTTGGGCAAACTGGGCATCGACACGGCCGCTCTCGACGGCGCGCTCGGAGAGATATCGGAGAACGGCCTGCTTCGACGACGCCTCAACGCGGTTGAAGAACAGGGCACGGCTAAAGAAAGAGCTCACGGAGTCCGATTGCGCAGTGTCGTCGCTCAGCACCTTGCGGATAGCGTTGACATCGCTCGTCTCCAAGAAGAAATCGGCCTCGCGGACGGGCACGGGCAACTTGACGTTGAGCGGCACCGTTGTGAACACGTAGTCGATGTGCGAAAAATCGAACGTTCCCACGCGGGCGACATCGCATGTCTCAATCGAATCGATATACATGCCAAACTGCTTGCGGTACTGGTGCTCGAGCATACGGGCGCTTCCCGCTCCCGAGGCGCACACGATCAGGATGCGCTTGCGACGCGGCTGGTCGGCTTGCTGCTCGAGGGCCAGGGCAAATGCCATGGCGATGTAGCCGAGCTCTTCATCAGAGGGCTGGCTGCCAAAATGACGCTCGAGCACCTGCGAGGTGCCAGCTGCCATCGAATAGGCCAACGGAAACCTCGTCTTGATATCGGGCAGCATGGGGTTATCCATATGCATGTGATATTCAAGGCGATAGCCCAGAGGGCCGATATGCCGAGCAAGGTTCATGCGAAGTTCAAGATCGCCGCTAAAGTCAAACCTAAACTCATCGTTGACCGCACGTACCATCTCGGAAGCAATCTCCCACATCTCGTCCGAGATAACGGCAGAGCCCTTCTCGGGCACGCCCGTGCCCCTACCGAGCAAATGGATTGCGATAAAGGCAACCTCTTCTCGGGGCATGCTCACGCCCAGGGCATCCTTGATGTTTGCGGCAATCTGGAAAGCCGCGGCGTATTCGCGCGTTCCCTCCAGTTTTTGAACGTCCGATTCTGCAGCTGGGACATAGCAGCCCTGCTCGATGCGGCCAAGAGCAATGTAAAGATGCATGATGAGATTGCGGGATGCCAGCGAGCTCACCGTGACGGGCGAGGCCGTCAGGGCATCGTCCACACATGCGGCGATGGCCCGCAGGCGCTCGGCGAGCTTTGCATCGTCGGTGTCGGGCAACACGGGCCTCACCAGCGAGGCCAGGCACAGGCGCCGTTGTGACTCCCCGCCCGCAACGCGGATTCCGTAGCGTGGGCGCTTTTCGAGCGTTAAGTCAAATTGGGCGAGTTTCTGCTCTACCAGACGCATGTCATTGGACAGAGTCCGCGCCGAAACGTAGAGTAAATCCGCATACTCCTCAATCGTCACCCACTGGGACCGCATGAGGAGGTCGTTAAGAAGGAAGGACACACGGCCATCGCGCGTATCAGGAATGCCCGGATGGGCCAGAGCCGCACCGTCTAGCAAGCGAGCAAGCTCATCTGCACGTGCAACATCGATACGATACTGCCCCTTGCTGCCAACGATGCGTGCAACCCCTGCAAGGCTGTCGTTTGCGCGATGGATATAGTTTCTCACGGCGCGCTCGCTTACCTCGAGACGCTTGGCAAGTACCGCGACAGCGACAGGCTGAGCGTCCTCGATCATATTTACAAGCTGCTTGACGCGAGCATCCATGTCCTCCTCCTTTCCCTGCGTCTAGTCTAACGCGGTAAAGAATGACACTCCACGTCGCGCTCGTTCCGCCAACTCGGAACAGGTTGCGGGGAGTCCAGCTGAGCTATGGAGAGCCTGGGGAGAGGGCCCGAAGGCAATGCGTCGGTGTGGGATGCGCCTTCCCAGCCATTGGGCAGTCATTGGGGACAGACTTAAATGAGTAGTCGTTGTGAACGTTGTTGTTTGACTAGTCGTTTAAGAACGTCCCCAATGGCTATTAAGGACTGTCCCAAGCTGCCGGCAGGAAAGGACCGTCCCCAAGTGCCGGGTTTGTCCCCAATGACTAGGTGAATAGCAAAAGCCCCGCAGTCGGAGCGGACCGCGGGGCTCGTGAAGAGAGGCTAGTTTGTGGGCGTCCTACCTGGCGCCCACGGGAGAGGCAACAGAGTAGAGGCTACTCGTGGATGCGGGTACCGGAGAGGCCGGCCATGGTCTCGGCGGCCTTGTCCAGGGCGCCGATGATGCAGGTGCGGCCCTTGCGGGAGCGGGCGAACTTGATGGCGGCGCGGACCTTGGGCTCCATGGAACCCTTGCCGAACTGGCCCTCGTCGGCCAGGCGCTCGGCCTCGTCGGCGGTGAGGTCCTCGAGCTCCTCCTGGTTGGGCTTGCCAAAGTTGATGGCGACATGCTCAACGGCGGTCAGCAGGAACAGGACGTCGGCGTCGCAGTCCTCGGCCAGCAGCTCGCCGCCCAGGTCCTTGTCGATAACGGCGGGAACGCCCTTGTAGCAGCCCTTGTTCTCGTAGTCGCGGACGACGGGGATGCCGCCGCCACCGCAGGCGATGACGATGAACTCGTTGTCGAGCAGGTTGAGGATGGAGTCAGCCTCGACGATCTTCTTGGGATCGGGGGAGGCGACGACGCGACGCCAGCCGCGGCCGGAGTCCTCGACGAAGACCTTGGAGGGATCCTCGGCCATGAACTCCTTGGCCTGCTCCTCGGTGTAGAAGGGGCCGATCGGCTTGGTCGGGTTCTTGAACGCGGGATCATCCGGATCGCACTCGATCTGGGTGACGACGGTGGCGGCGTGCCAACGCTTATAGCGCTTGTGCATCTCGCGGCCGATGCCCTGCTGCAGGTGGTAGCCGATGTAGCCCTGGGACATGGCGCCGCACTCGGGCAGCGGCATCTCGGGGGTGCCGATGGCGTCGTGGGCGGCGGCGAAGGCGTTCTGGATCATGCCGACCTGCGGGCCGTTGCCGTGGGTGATGATGATCTCGTTGCCCTGCTCGATGAGGCCGAGGAGCGCGTGGGCGGTGTTGCTCACGGCCTCGATCTGCTCGACGGGGTTGTTGCCGAGGGCGTTGCCGCCGAGGGCGACGACAATACGATCGGGCTTACCGTACGGTTTACTCATAGTGTTCGTTCACTTCCCAGCTACTAGCGAAGCGTCGCGTACATCATGGCCTTAATGGTATGCATGCGGTTCTCGGCCTCCTGGAACACACGAGACTGCGCGCTCTCAAAGACCTCATCGGAAACCTCCATCTCGGTCACGCCGAACTTCTCGGCAATCTCGGCGCCGATGGTGGTCTGCGTATCGTGGAAGCTCGGCAGGCAGTGCATAAAGATGGCGCCGGGGTTTGCCTTGGCCATGACCTCGGGCGTTACTCGATAGGGAGAGAGAAGATCGATTCGGCTCTTCCACAGCTCCTCAGCCTGGCCCATACCGACCCAAACGTCCGTATAGATCACGTCTGCATCCTTGACGCCCTCGTCGATATCCTCAGTAAGCTGGATTGTGCAGCCATTCTGAGCGGCGATCTCCTGGCAGCGCTCAAGAAGCTCGGGATCGAAGTGCGTGGCGCCCTCGACATCGCCCTTGGGTCCGCAGGAGCAGAAGTTAATGCCGAGCTTGGCGCAGATAACCATCAGGGAGTCGCTGACGTTGCCCTGCTCCTTGCCCATATAGGTGAGCTTCATGCCGCGCGTGTCACCAAACTCCTCACGCATGGTAAGAATGTCGGCAAGGGCCTGGGTGGGATGGTACTCGTTGGTCAGACCGTTCCAGACGGGAACGCCAGCCTTGGCGGCAAGCTCCTCGACGATCGACTGGTCGGAGCCGCGATACTCAATACCGTCATACATGCGACCGAGCACGCGGGCGGTATCCTCGATGGACTCTTTCTTGCCCATCTGCGACGAGCCGGGGTCGAGGTAGGTCACGCCCATACCCAGGTCCATACCGCCGACCTCGAAGGCACAGCGCGTGCGCGTGGAGGTCTTCTCAAACAGCAGGACAATGTTCTTGCCCTCGAGAAAGCGGTGCGGATAACCGGCGCGCTTCATATCCTTGAAGTTCTTTGAGAGGTCGAGCATGTACTCGATTTCCTCGGACGTAAAGTCAAGCAGGGTAAGAACGCTTCGACCAGAAAGATTAAGAGCCATGATTTGAGTCCTTTCGGTTGTTGGAACACACAAGGAGGGATGGGCGGCGCAGACGCACACGCGCCGCCCAGATACGCTAACGCTGACTAGATTTCCTCACGCCAGAACGGCATGGTCATGCAGCGCGGGCCGCCGCGACCGCGAGAAAGCTCCTCGGAGGGGGCGACGAGCAGCTCGACGCCGGCCTTGTAAAGAGCATCGTTGGTGACAACGTTGCGCTCATACACGCAGACCTTGCCCGGTGCGACCGCAAGAGTGTTGGAACCATCGTTCCACTGCTCACGAGAAGCCTCGATCGGATCGCCACCACCGCACTCAATCATGGTGATGTGGTCCATACCCGTCGCAAGCTCGAGAATATGCTGCAGGGTGCCCTCGAGCTCCTCGATATGCACCTCCCCCTCCGAATCGCCCTTGGTCAGGCGGTAGGCACGAAGCGTCTGGTAGATGCCGGGATAGACCGTGAACTTATCGCGATCGACCTGCGTGCAGACGGTGTCGAGGTGCATGTAGGCGTAGCCGTGCGGGATCTTGATGGCATAGATGTTCTCGATCTCGGCCTCATCGGAACCCCAGAACATATTCTTGGCGAGCTCATCGATGGCCGCAGTCTGGGTGCGCTCGGAAATACCGATGGCGAGCGTCTTGGCGTTGATGTTGAGGATATCGCCGCCCTCGATATGCCACTCGCTGTTGTGGTCGTACCAGATGGGGCTACCGGCGTAATCGGGATGGTTGCGCAGCACCGTTTCGTAGAAGATTACCTCGCGGTTGCGCTGATTCCAGTACATGCGGTTCATGGTAGCGCCCTTGCCCACGACAGCCAGAGGGTCACGGGAGAAATACGAGGCCGGCATGGGGAACAGCACCATATCGTCAGCCTTCAACTCCTCGCCGTCCATACTGGCAAGAGAACCGCCAACCTTGGGGATCTCGAGGTCGCGAACGTAGAGGCCGCCCATGGCAGCAAGGACAAACTCCTTGTTGTCCTTAATCGAATCAAGCTTCTCGACAACGGCCTGGCGAAGGGCCGCGTTGGAGATGCCGGACTCACCCATGAACTTCGTCATGAACTCTGCGCGAGTGCCCTCGACTTTGTCAAACGTCTCAGCGAGCAGCTCTTCCATATAGACGACCTCGGCGCCAGCGCCGCGAAGAAGGCCGGTAAACTGATCGTGCTCTTTCTGGGCATAGTCCAGATAGAACGCGTCGTGAATCCAAACGCGGTCGAAATCCTCCGCCTTCATGTTTACAAGATCCATACCGGGGCGATGGACGCACACCTTCTTGAGGGCGCCAATCTCGCTATGAACGTTCAGTCCTTTGTTCATCTCTATCCTTCTTTCTCACAACTTGTATGTGGGGTTTTGCATTTACGGCAGGGGGATAAGACCCGAAACCGCAGTGAATGCCATGCAGATAACGCTTACGACCAGGAAGAATTTCCAAGCGACCTTCCACCACTGGCCAAGCGGAATCTTACAGACGCCAAGACCGGCAACGAGCATCGCGCTTGTCGGCGAAATGAGAGACATGGCAGCACTGCCCATGGAAAGGCCGGTAACTGCAGCCTCGGGGTTTAAGCCCATCAGCTCAACAAGCGGGCCGAAAATGGGAATCGTAAGAGCAGCGATGCCCGAGGAGCTCGGAACGAGGATCGACAGAAGGTTATCCACGACGTAGAGAATGCTCGTAAAGATAACTGCCGGAACTCCAGAGAGAGCCGTGGCGAGCGTGTTGAGAATCGTATCGATGATGAGGCCGTCATTGGCGATTACGAGGATTCCGCGGGCGAGGCCAACAACGATGGCAGAGAACGCGAAGTCTGCAATTCCCTTAACGAACTCGCCAGCGATCTCCTTCTCATTCATCCCGGAAACAACACCCGAAAGAAGGGCCATGGCCAAGAAAATCGCAGAGATTTCGTTCATGTACCAGCCCTGGGCCACCAGACCCCAAATGATGGCGGCAAGTCCAAGCACGAAAATAACCATAACGGCTTTCTGCCTACCGGTGAACTCGCTATCGAGGAGATTCTCGTCCGCACCAAACTCTTTGCGCTTCTCGATATCATCGTGGAAAGCTGGGGATGCCTCGGGATTCTTCTTAACCTTGAGGGCATACATCACAACCCATGCGATGGCAACTGCAGTGAGCACGACAAGGGCGATAGTACGCAACCAAAGCTGGGGGTTGCCCTGGATACCGAGGATGCCCTGGGAAATCAGGACGTTGAACGGGTTTACGGTAGATGCGATGTATCCGATACGGGCACCCACAAACACCGTCATGAACGCTGTAATTGAGTCGAAGCCCATGGCCATCATGATCGGCATAAGAATCGCAAAGAACGGAAGCGTCTCCTCTGCCATACCAAAGGTGCTGCCGCCCAAGGCAAAAAGCACCATTAGGATCGGAATGATGAGGACGTCCTTGCTCTTGAACTTCTTCACCACTCGGGCGACGCCGCTCGTGATGGCTCCGGTCGCCGTGATGACCTGGAAGGAACCTCCCACGATCATAATGAATGCAACGACCTCGACCGCTTGCTGGATGCCGATCGCAGGGGCCTCAAGTACTTCGAAGATGCCTTGGCGAAGATCGACCTCGTTGCCGTCCTCGTCCGTATAGACCTTATCGACAGGCTCATAGGTGCCCGAGACCGTTACCTCGCGACCGTTAACCTCCTGGCGCTCAAACGAACCCGAAGGCACGACCCAGGTCAGAACGGCAAATACGGCCATCAAGACGAGAATGATGGTGTACACGTGCGGGACTCGAAGAGTGCGCTTCTTTTCTGTCTCTGCCATCTCTCCTCCTTAATTCAGGGGTTTTTCGTTGCCGGCAAAGCCATTGTGTCATCGCGCAAAACACCCTTCCGTCTCTTCGCCCGCCAGCGAAGCGCATCGACCCGTAAACGGACTTTAGATTGACGTAATTCATCAATTATCACTTTTGATAGATGTTTAACGTCACTTATTTACTTGGATCGTGCCATTCTCCTGTGGCAAACATGATGTAAATTGAAACAAGCTTCTAATGTGACACTATGGAAGCGATCAATACTCATCGCCAAAGCGAGGTCACATGTCCGCATTGCATGTTCAAAACGAAATAGGAAAGCTAAAAAGGGTCCTGCTGCACTGCCCCGGCCCCGAAACGCGCAACTACCCCGACGGCCAGTTCAATCAAGTCTTTACGCTACGCCCTTCTAGCAATTCATTTGATCTTGAAAAGGCTCTTGGGGAGCATCATGCTTACTCGGCAATGCTCGAGCACGAAGGAGTAGAGATTCTCTATCTCGAGAACCTTCTTACCGAAGCCCTTGATGCGACAGAGCAAGCGCGTCGCTCTTTTATCGATAGCTACATTTCAGAATGCGGCGCGAGGGGCATGGAGCTCGAGTCCGCCATTCGCGAGTATCTTGAGCATATCGAAGGTTCCCGCGACCTGGTCCAGGCAGCCGTCAACGGCGTTCGCTACTCCCAGGTCTTCGACACGAACAAGGAGGTGTTCAGCCTCTCAAAGCTGACGGGAGACGCATACTCACCCGACGACCTTCTCATAGCCCCCCTTAACACCATGTGGTTTACGCGCGATCCAGCAAGCGTCATCGGCGAAGGTGTCACGCTCAACCATATGTACTGGCCAGAGCGCAACCGTGAGGTTATCGCCTATAAAACGATTTTTAACTATCATCCGGATTTCCGCGAGACTCCTCAGTTCTTCAAGCATGAATCGACTTACCACATTGAAGGCGGCGACCTTCACAACCTCAACAGCGAAAATGTAGCCGTTGGCATCTCTCAACGAACCGAGCCAGCAGCTATAGACACCCTAGCGAACAACTTGCTCTGGGACGAGAACTCGACTATTGAGTCCGTATGGGCCATTGAGGTTCCCTACGATGATCTCTGCATTCATCTCGACACATACTTTGCTCGTGTTAACTATGAGACATTCCTCATTGACCGGGAGCTCCTG
Source organism: uncultured bacterium (assembly GCA_905214425.1). Classification (GTDB taxonomy): domain Bacteria; phylum Actinomycetota; class Coriobacteriia; order Coriobacteriales; family Coriobacteriaceae; genus Collinsella. The sequence continues at coordinate 18,948 of CAJMLY010000022.1, read as the reverse complement.
GACCAAGCGCGGGTCTACTGCATTACACGAGGCAGATCGGAAAGGACAACCCGGGCGCGTCATGTCGAAGGCGGACTAAAAGAAGCGCTGGGATTAGCCCTGGGTTTAAGTTCACCGCAATTTATCCCTTGCGGCGGCTCAAATCCCGGAGCGGCAGAGGTCGAAAGAACCAACAATGCTATAAGCACGCTTTGCCTGGAGCCCGGCAAGGTCTGCGTATACGAAGAGAACACCGAGACGAACAAGGCACTGGAGCAGGCCGGTATTGAACTTGTTCCCATCTCCATCTTCGAGCTGACAAACGGCTTTGGCGGCCCCAACTGCCTCTGCCTTCCCCTCGTCCGCGCTTCATAACATGGGAACGGGTCAAAACATAAAGGCGCTTCGCAAGCGCGACCAGCTCACGCAGGAGGAGTTCGCGGCACTCGTCGGCGTCTCCAAAGAAACGGTATGCCGTTGGGAAAAGGACCGCTATGCCATCCGCCGGTCGACACTGCTCAAGATCGTTTCGAAATTCAATCTGCAGCTTGACGACCTCGCATCAGAAACCGCAGGGCTTGCCGCAAAGCTCGACCACGGAGGACGGAAGCCGAATTCCAAGGAAACTGCTACTGACTCCCTTTGCGATGTATTTAAAATCCAGATGAATGGAGGCAGAACAGGACTTAAGCAGACCGGAACAACGGCGCTCCCCTCATCCGTATTCAAAAAACATCGTGGGTGTTTCTTTGTTCAAATGGACACATCTGCCATGTCCAAATGCTATCCGATGGGATCCTTTCTCCTAGTGGACCCCAACCTGAAGCCCTGGAACGGATGCTCCGTCCTCGCCTTGTCCGATAATTCCAGAGTGGTCATACGGCGGTATAGCACCGGCACGAACACCGTGATGCTGTCATCCTACTCATATCGCACATCGGAACCGGATATTGTGCTGGACAAACGCCGAATCAGGATTCTCGGAGTCATCGTCTGGTTTCAGGCATCCCATGACCTGAGCATCTAATTGGATCGGATCTTGTCATTGGGGACAGACTTAAATGAGTAGTCATTGGGCGACCACTCATTTAAGTCTGTCCCCAATGACCACCCATGAACAGTCACCTCAACAGCAAAAGCCCCGCAGTCGGAGCGGACCGCGGGGCTCATGAAGAGAGGCTAGTTTGTGGGCGCTTTGCCTGGCGCCCACGAGAGAGGCAACAGAGTAGAGACTACTCGTGGATGCGGGTACCGGAGAGGCCGGCCATGGTCTCGGCGGCCTTGTCCAGGGCGCCGATGATGCAGGTGCGGCCCTTGCGGGAGCGGGCGAACTTGATGGCGGCGCGGACCTTGGGCTCCATGGAACCCTTGCCGAACTGGCCCTCGTCGGCCAGGCGCTCGGCCTCGTCGGCGGTGAGGTCCTCGAGCTCCTCCTGGTTGGGCTTGCCAAAGTTGATGGCGACATGCTCAACGGCGGTCAGCAGGAACAGGACGTCGGCGTCGCAGTCCTCGGCCAGCAGCTCGCCGCCCAGGTCCTTGTCGATAACGGCGGGAACGCCCTTGTAGCAGCCCTTGTTCTCGTAGTCGCGGACGACGGGGATGCCGCCGCCACCGCAGGCGATGACGATGAACTCGTTGTCGAGCAGGTTGAGGATGGAGTCAGCCTCGACGATCTTCTTGGGATCGGGGGAGGCGACGACGCGACGCCAGCCGCGGCCGGAGTCCTCGACGAAGACCTTGGAGGGATCCTCGGCCATGAACTCCTTGGCCTGCTCCTCGGTGTAGAAGGGGCCGATCGGCTTGGTCGGGTTCTTGAACGCGGGATCATCCGGATCGCACTCGATCTGGGTGACGACGGTGGCGGCGTGCCAACGCTTATAGCGCTTGTGCATCTCGCGGCCGATGCCCTGCTGCAGGTGGTAGCCGATGTAGCCCTGGGACATGGCGCCGCACTCGGGCAGCGGCATCTCGGGGGTGCCGATGGCGTCGTGGGCGGCGGCGAAGGCGTTCTGGATCATGCCGACCTGCGGGCCGTTGCCGTGGGTGATGATGATCTCGTTGCCCTGCTCGATGAGGCCGAGGAGCGCGTGGGCGGTGTTGCTCACGGCCTCGATCTGCTCGACGGGGTTGTTGCCGAGGGCGTTGCCGCCGAGGGCGACGACAATACGATCGGGCTTGCCAAGAGGCTTAGACATTGCTGGAATCCTTTCTGTAAAAGGCCTACAACCCATTAATAACCCGCGTCCGTGCGATACGCGAGTTTATTAAGGTTTATATTCTCTTTATCGCTCATTTTATTCATTTTGAAAATACCTAAGCGGCGAACGGTCGATTTTACCCGCTCAGCGTAAAGAAGCCCAGTTCAGGCACATCTACGCCATTTACGTGCAACTTTATTTAAATAGAGCAGGGATTAGACCAGATTATGCAAACTATATCTTTGCTAAACACAAAACGGACAGCGCAATATCTTACTCGCACTATACGCGATTCTATACATTAATTTGACGAGTATGCACCCCTGCAAAAACATGGGGCTTTTCATCCAACATAAGGGATAGCCGATCGCGCTTCACCCCGCGGCAAGCGACTGCGAGTTCGCAGTATGGAACTTTACCGTCGGCTTCTGCATGAACGCTGCCGACGCCCTTTCGCTCCTGCGCGCCCAAGCAGCCGAGAACGCTAACGGCGCCACTGTCAACCTGGCCACCCTCAACAACGGCGCCGCCAGCCTTTTCGCAAAGTACCGTGCTGGCTCGCTGGCTTTGAGGCCTAAGTGAGCTTTGCTATTTCCCAATTTTTGTATGATTTGGGTCAAATCTATTTGTCAATTTTTGTATGATTATGGGCAAATCTATTTGCCAATTTTTGTCAATGAGGTGTTTTAATGCTACGCCGCAAAGTCACTGATAGGCTTTTGAGCTGGAAGAATAACTCCCATAAGGCCCTGCTTGTTACCGGTGCGCGTCAGATTGGCAAGAGCTATGCGATTCGCGCGTTTGGAAAGAGCAACTACGCTTCGTATTATGAGGTCAATCTGCTACTTGATGCCGAGGCAAGAGACGTACTTGTTGGCGCTAAGAACTCCATTGACTTCATCAACCGTGTGGCCCTTCTTGCGGATGCACCGCTTGTTGAGGGAGATACGCTTATCTTTGTCGATGAGATTCAGGAGTATCCGCAGATCGTTACACTTATGAAGGCGCTGGTCGAGGACGGACGCTTTAGCTATGTCTTCTCGGGGTCTATGCTTGGGACTGAGTTTAAGGGGATCTCTTCTTTTCCGGTAGGGTATGTCGAGCACATTGTTATGCGGCCGATGGATTTTGAAGAGTTTTGTTGGGCAAACAGCGTCAGCGAAAATGTGCTTGCAGATATTCGCAGCCGCCTTGTCGAGAGACGTCCCGTCGAAAACTATATTCATGAGGCGATGCTCAAAAACTTTAGAGCCTATATCGTTTGCGGCGGCATGCCGGAGGTCGTTCAGAACTATATCGATTCGGGCTATTCGCTCGTGAGAACGCGTGAGCTTCAAATTCAGCTAGTCGATCAGTACAAAAGCGATATCTCTAAATATGCATCGACTCGAGCGTTTAACGTTCGCTCCATTTTCGAGCAAATTCCCGTTCAGCTTGAGGCGGAGTCCCATCGCTTTATCGTCTCGTCTCTAGGCGAGGGAGCTCGTCTTCAAAAATACGAGCAGGATTTCCTATGGCTGGTGAACGCAGGCGTTGGATTGATGGTCCCCCAGGTGACGGAGGCACGAAGTCCTCTCAAGAGGACGGAGAAAACGACGGCCTTTAAACTATACGAGTCCGATACAGGTATGCTCGCATCGCGGTATCCCGGCAGCACGGCACGCGCCGTCTACCTTGACATGAAAACCCCCAACCTCGGCGGCCTCTATGAGAACGTGGTCGCACAGGAACTCGTTGCCCTCGGAGCAGATACGTGGTACTACCAAACGCGTGAGGTCGGTGAAGTCGACTTTGTAATCGAAGGTGCCCGCGGGCATGTTGTCCCAATCGAAGTCAAATCGGGCAAGAAAGTTCGAGCACATGCAGCCCTCGACCGTTTGATGAGTGTGGGCGAGTACAAAATTCCCGAGGCCGTTGTGCTGAGCCACGAAAACCTTTGCAAAGAGGGCAAGATCCTTTACGTTCCAATCTATATGACATTCTGTCTCGATGAGTTTATGGAAAAGGACGACCCCAACAACGATTTCTCGTTTGCACCCATATCTCTCTAGGTCATCTGAGTCCGCAACCAGGTCCCCCTCTATGCCCAAAGCAGCGCGTGGTTTCGCGGCAAAGCCGCGAAACAGCGACCGGGATAAAAGGCCCCACCAACCACGCCCCTCGTTCAGCCCCACAATCCGAGGACGTAGTCGTAGCAGGATCTGAGGTCTAACCTTCGCGGACACTCCGCAGGACGAAAGAACCCCCGCCGCACGTAGTGCGCAGCGGGGGTTCTTTCATGTCCGAGGACGTCCGCGAAGGTTAGCCCTCAGATCCTGCGGTGGGAGACCTAGGCCTCGTTGTACACCGTCTTGAGCTTCAGCAGGTGCTGATAGCGGTCCATGGCGGCCTGCTCGTTCTCCTTGAAGAGCTCCTCGGCGCGCTCGGGGAAGGAACGCGTCAGCGAAGCGTAACGGGCCTCGTTCATCAGGAACTCCTGATAACCGCCCGCGGGCTCCTTGGAATCGAGCGAGAACTTCTTGCCGGCAGCGGCCTCGGGGTTGAAGCGGAAGAGGTTCCAGTAACCGCACTCGACAGCCTTCTTCATCTCGGCCTGGCAGTTCTGCATGCCGCCCTTCTTGATGGAGTGCATCTCGCAGGGGCTGTAGCCGATGATGAGGGACGGGCCGTCGTAGGCCTCGGCCTCGTGGATGGCCTTGAGGGTCTGAGCCGGGTTGGCGCCCATGGCGACCTGCGCCACGTAGACGTAGCCATAGCTCATAGCGATCTCGGCCAGGGACTTCTTCTTGGTCACCTTGCCGGCAGCGGCGAACTGAGCAACCTGGCCCAGGTTCGAAGCCTTGGAGGCCTGACCGCCGGTGTTGGAGTAGACCTCGGTATCGAAGACGAAGACGTTGACGTTGTGGCCGGAAGCCAGGACGTGGTCCAGGCCACCGAAGCCGATGTCGTAGGCCCAACCGTCGCCACCGAAGATCCAGAAGGACTTCTTGGTGAGGTAAGCCTTGTCGGCGAGGATCGCCTTGGAAGCGTCGCAGCCGCACTTCTCGAGCTCGGCGACGTAGGCAGCGGCAGCGGTCTTGGAGGCCTCGGCGTCGTTGACGGAGTCGATCCAAGCCTGACCGGCGGCCTTGAGCTCGTTGGACGGACCGTCAGCGGCGATAATCTCCTGCGTAGCAGCGATCAGCTTCTTCTGAACGGCCTCATAGCCAACGGCCATGCCCAGACCGTGCTCGGCATTGTCCTCGAACAGGGAGTTGTTCCACGCCGGGCCGTGACCGTCCTTGTCCTTGCAATACGGAGCGGTGGCAGCGGGGTTGCCCCAAATGGAGGAGCAGCCGGTGGCGTTGGAGATGAACATGCGGTCGCCGGCGACCTGGGTCACCAGACGTGCATAGGCGGTCTCGGCGCAGCCGGCGCAGGAGCCAGAGAACTCCAGATAGGGCTGCTTAAACTGGCTGCCCTTGACGTTGGCCGCGATGAGTTCCTTCTTCTCGGAGACGTTCTCGACCATGTAGTCCCAAACGGGCTGCTGGTCCATCTCCTGCTCGGTGGGAACCATCTCGAGGGCGCCCTTGGGGCAAACCTTGACGCAGTTGGTGCAGCCCATGCAGTCGAGCGGGGACACGGCCATGGTGAACTTCATGCCCTTGGCCTTGGGGCCCATAGCGTCGAGCGTGCGGGTAGCCTCGGGCGCGGCGGCAGCCTCGTCCTCGGTCATCGCGAACGGACGGATGGTGGCATGCGGGCACACATAAGCGCACTGGTTACACTGGATGCACTTGGTCTCGTCCCAGTGAGGAACGACCACGGCGACGCCGCGCTTCTCGTATGCGGAGGCGCCCAGCTCAAACTGGCCGTCGGCGCAATCGGCAAAGGCGGAAACAGGCAGGCTGTCACCATCCATGCGATCGATGGGCTCGAGCAGGTTCTTGACCTGCTGGGCGATGGCGGACTTGGTCTCCTCGGAGAGCTCGACGGGAGCGGCATCCTCGGCAGTTGCCCAGTCGGCCGGAACCTCGAACTTACGGAAGGCGGTAGCGCCGGCATCGATAGCCTTGTGGTTGGCGTCGACGATGGCCTGGCCCTTCTTCATGTAGGACTTGGTAGCCGCGTCCTTCATGTACTGCAGGGCGTCCTCGGCGGGCAGGACCTTGGCCAGCGCGAAGAAGGCGGACTGGAGCACCGTGTTGGTGCGCTTGCCCATGCCGACCTTGGCAGCCAGGTCGATAGCGTCGATCAGGTAGACGTTGACGTTGTTGTTCGCGATGTAGCGCTTAGCCACGGCGGGCATGTGCTCGGCGAACTCCTCGTCGCTCCACTGGCAGTTGACCAGGAAGGTGCCGCCCGGCTTGACGTCGCGGACCATCTTGAAGCCCTTGACGATGTAGCTGGGGTTGTGACAAGCGACAAAGTCGGCCTTGGTCACGTAGTACGGCGAGCGGATCGGGGAATCACCAAAGCGCAGGTGCGAGACGGTGACACCGCCGGTCTTCTTGGAGTCGTACTGGAAGTAGGCCTGAACGTACTTGTCGGTGTGGTCGCCGATGATCTTGATCGAGTTCTTGTTGGCACCGACGGTACCGTCGCCACCCAGACCCCAGAACTTGCACTCGATGGTGCCGGGGGCTGCGGTGTTGGGCGCATCCTCGGCCTCGGGCAGGCTCAGGTTGGTCACGTCATCGACAATGCCGATGGTGAACTCACGCTTGGGCTCGTCCTTCTTAAGCTCCTCGAAGACAGCGAACGCGGACGCGGGAGGCGTGTCCTTGCTGCCCAGGCCGTAACGGCCGCCGACAACCTTGATGCCCGTCTTGCCGGCCTCGTAGAGAGCGGAAACGACGTCCTGGTAGAGCGGTTCGCCGATGGAACCCGGCTCCTTGGTGCGGTCCATGACGGCAATCTTCTTGACGGTCTCGGGGAGAACGTCGACAAAGTGCTTGATGGAGAACGGACGGAACAGGCGAACCTTGACCAGGCCGACCTTCTCGCCGTGAGCGTTGAGGTAGTCGATGACTTCCTCGAGCACGTCGCAGAAGGAACCCATGCACACGACGACGCGATCGGCATCGGGAGCGCCGTAGTAGTTGAACAGGCCGTAATCGGTGCCGAGCTTCTCGTTGATCTTCTTCATGTAGCCCTCGACGACGGCGGGAAGCTCGTCGTAGACCCTGTTGCAGGCCTCGCGGTTCTGGAAGAAGATGTCGCCGTTCTCGTGGCTGCCGCGGGTGTGCGGGTGCTCAGGGTTGAGCGCGTGATCGCGGAAAGCCTGGACGGCGTCCATGTCGCACATCTCGGCCAGATCCTTGTAGTCCCACATGGCGACCTTCTGGATCTCGTGGCTGGTGCGGAAGCCGTCGAAGAAGTTAAGGAACGGGGTCTTACCCTCGATGGCGGCAAGGTGAGCCACCGGCGAGAGGTCCATGACCTCCTGGACGTTGCCCTCGGCGAGCATGGCGAAACCGGTCTGGCGGCAGGCCATGACGTCGGAGTGATCGCCAAAGATGTTCAGGGCGTGGGAAGCGACGCAACGCGCGGAGACGTGGAAGACGCCCGGGAGCTGCTCGCCCGCGATCTTGTACATGTTCGGGATCATCAGGAGCAGACCCTGAGAAGCCGTGTAGGTGGTGGTCAGAGCACCGGCGCCCAGCGAACCGTGAACGGTACCGGCTGCACCTGCCTCGGACTCCATCTCGACGACCTTGACCGGGGTGCCGAAGATATTCTTGCGACCCTGGGCCGCCCACTGGTCGACATGGTCGGCCATCGGGCTGGACGGCGTAATGGGATAGATTCCCGCTACCTCGGTGTACGCATACGAAACATATGCGGCCGCCTCGTTGCCGTCCATAGACTTAAACTTACGCGCCATATACCCCTCTCCTCTCATATAGGTATACAGGCCCCGGCGATCGCCGGGATGTTGGCGTGATGGGATTTTCGCTGTTGCTTCCAATCATCTGGCAGGCAGGCTCAGCAGCAGGTACATGGCGTGGAGAGAAGGCATGCCGAGGCGAGGAGGGCTGCACGCGCTCCACAAGCCCAGCTACCCGTCTTGCACATGACCGAGCGCCGCAAAGGCCGCATGCCGGATGCTCCCGGGCACGCCCCGGCGATGGGAAGCGCCCGCAACGGAAATCCGCATGCGGGTTTATTGTACCCCGCCGTCAAGTGTAATTTCGGCAAATATAGGCGGGCGGTAAAGGTTTACCTTGGGTGACCATCAAGGGCAAAATTGATCCTTCCGTCACCGAGGGACCAAATGGCAGCTGCGGTGAAATAGGAACTGTTTTTGCCGGCCGTAGCCTTAAACAGCCCCTATTTCACCGCAACTTATTTAGGAGATGAGTCAGAGGGCGCCGAGGAGGATGGCGTAGGTTGTGGATTCTCCGAGCTTGAGCTCGTCACCGGGGTTGAGCTGGGCGGAGCGGCCGGGCTCGACCTGGGTGCAGACGTTCGTCGCGTCGTTTACCACCACGGTTCCGTTGGTGGACGACAGGTCCTCAACGTACCAGACATTTTGGTCATCGCACCACACGTGGGCATGGCGAGCCGAAACGTCATCGCCCACATCGGTGATGCCGCCCTCCCCCGTTGCCAGCGCGCCGATCTCGACGCCTTCCTCACTCGGCTGAATCCAGCGCGGGACGCTCACCGCGTAGCCGTTTTGCACGCGCAGCAGTCCCAGCGGATGCGCCGGCGCGACCTCGTGCTCGCCCGACTTGGAACCAAGGCGGGCGTGAGAGCAAACGGCATAGGGAACGAATCTTGCGGATGTACTCCTCGACGTCAGGCAGGTAAGCCCCACGAAGTCACCGGGGAGGCCCAAGCGGCCCGGCACCACTTCCAGATTCTGACCAGGGCGAGTCGTTCGCCGGTGGCTGAAGGCTCGCTCCCACCCAAAAGGGGAGATTCGCGTTGTTCCCCAATCGCTCTCGCATCTTTCATTTTGCTCGAGGTGGGCTATAAAAACTTTCCTGGTGAAAGGCGGCGATTGGTTTCCTTTCTTTCTAGAGGAGCGCGCCTGTAATCTGTTTTCATCCTAAATCAAGTTGAGATCGGACCTTCCAGAGGCAAGTCGACTCAAACTGCGAGGCTCCATGTTGGAATAAAGAGCGCTGTCGAAGTGCCAACAACACAAAGCTTGCCAGTCTCAAATAGAACCTTTTGGGAGTCCGATTGGGCCGCACACCGAATCCCCGCTGGTGGTTTTTTATAGCTGCGTAACAATAAACAAGGTTAGTGCCAGTCCAGCATGAAATTGAGGAACGTATGCATTTTTTCTCAGTAAGTGATCGTCGTTACTGCTTCGATGAGGTCACTCGCAATTGCTTTCAGGTTGACCAAGCATCAGAAGATGCGCTTCGCATATTTGAAGCATCGGGAAGAACGGTCAACTCGAAGTTGCTAACAAAGTCACTTGCTGCGAAAGGCTACGACCAAACGACCATAGCAGAACTTGAAGACGACATTGATGAGTATCAACGATTGTCTGAGCGGACTTTCTTAACAAAAGACACGCCTCGAAAACTTAGATCCATCGAACTCCACGTTTCACATGCATGCAACCTTGGTTGTAGTTACTGTTTTGCCGGTAAAGGAGATTATGGAACGTCTCCTCTGCTGATGACAGACGAGATAGCCTTCAAGGCGGTCGACTACCTCGTCGCAAGTTCATCGGAAAACGAAACGCTTGCAATCGTCTTTTTTGGTGGGGAACCCATGATTAACGAGCCGCTGATATGGAAAACGGTCGACTATTCAAATAGAATATACCCCAATAGAAACTTTACCTATTCTATTACGACCAACGGAACGCTTTTGAATGACACTGCTGTGAATTCTTTCAAGGAGCACGGGTTTTCTGTTCTGATTAGTCTCGATGGTACAGGATGCAAGCACGATGCATCGCGCCCGTACAAGACGGGAGGCGGCTCTTTCTCCGATATCGACAAAAACGTTCGTCGTTTTTCCGAGTCGTTCCCCTTCGGCGCAAGAGCGACCTTAACAAATAATAACTGTAACCTTGTTGAAGACTATCTTCAGTTTAAAGAGATGGGCTTCAGAAGGATTTACTTCTCGCCCGTGAGCTCATTCGATGAGAATATCAAACTCGACGAACACTCATTAAACAAAATCAGGGCGGGCCTAATAGATTTGGCGGATCAATATCTCAAACAGATTGATCAAGGGGAAAAGCCCTTGTTTAGAACATTGAAAACTGCAGTTGATTTGATTATGAGCAACAGGATCGCCTTTGTCGGATGCGGGGCTGGCAGGCGTTTTATTTCCGTGACTCCCGAAGGGGACGTATACCCCTGTCACAGGTTTGTCGGGATGATGCGATTCAAAATGGGCAACATCGTCACCGGAATTGACGAAACTAGGTATATTGAAAACTGGAGTCAGGGTGTCGAAAAAAGAATTGACTGTACGGACTGTTGGGCTCGGTCTTTCTGTGGTGGGGGCTGTAGCTGGGAGGCTGCAGACGAGCACGGCTACTTGCCCAAGAGTCTACACCCTGCATCATGTGAATATAGAAAAATGTGCTACGAGATGGCTTTTGACCTTATTTCCCGCCACTCATCTTCGCAGGAGAAAAATCAACGAGAAGCTACTGTATCGGAATAAGCGGTTCAGCGCATTGCTGTCACCATTGTGGAGGTGTTCGTTCTTCTGATTACCGTCTGCGAAGCTTATTGCTACGTTCGCCGAAACCATTCTAGAAATATGGTGAACTAGACATCTTGGTTTGTTATACACAATATTGAGGTTTTTCTGCACTCAAAGGGAGGTAGTCGTGAAGCATATTCATCCGATTAATCCAGGAAGTGGCGACGAGGCAGGCGTGAAGCCGATGTCTTTTGACTGCCTCTTGGGCATTACTGACATCTGTACTGTTTATGATAAAGCAGATGGCTGTGGTGCATACGATTACTGCGACTATGACATGGATGGCGGCAGCATCTGCGTTGTAGATCACTGTGGCATTGATCAAACGTAGTCTCTAATTGGATTAAGGTGAGGAGCTGTTATGAAGCATATCCATCCTGTTGGTTCAAATGAACATACTCCCGTTGAGCCTTGTTGTCTTGGAGTTGATATATGCAATTTTTACGACATCGCCGAGTGCCCTGTTGCGGATTGGTGCTATGTCGATAAAGAATCAAGCTGTGTTTTGCCAGCAGATTGGTGCGATCCAGTTGACGAGTAGTTTTTGTGTCTAGGAACTATTTGGTCCAATTCAAAATAAGATGGGGACAAATACCAAAATCTCGTGTCTGGGAGGAGTTATGCCATTATTGCAAGGTCTCGTTGGATTAACCTTTGTACTTGCTTTATATCTGGCACCTTTTTTATTGTTATTCTTCATTATCCGATTCTTTCTTCGGAAAAAATAGGAGTATCACGCAAACATTAGCGTAGCTTTCTTCCAATATGAGCCGAGCATTGGCAAGTGGAATAAGAAGCCCGACCGTTCGTCACATGAAAGTGATCGGACGGGCCTCTCAATTTAACCCGGGCCGCCACCCATAGCGGCTTTCCGGGCGTATTTTCGGTGCAAAGCAATCGTCAGTTTAATCCTATGCGTCGATACCGCATTTCATTTGTTCGGCTCGTATTCTACGGCCTTGTAACCCTCGCACTCTCCGGCAAACGGATTGAACACGAAGGCAGAGATGATGTGTGCGTGGACATCGAGGCTGCTGTAGGCAACATACTGGGGCATGGACCCCCGCTGCGCGTGGCATGCGGCCCGGCATATTCATTGCCGTCCAACCCCGTGTAGTTGCAGCAAAGGGTGGAACCTCAATGCTCAGCTCATGTTGTCCGTGGGACACGAGAATTGTAAGTACACTTTGGTGTGATTCTCACGATGATACTGAGCCACCTGGAATAAGATACGTCGCGACAACACTTCGCTTCACCTCTGTCTCGACAAGACAACGTAGACTAAAGTTTCCTTTAGTAAGAGAATGAGAACTATATCTGAAAGCGTTGCGATGGCGTGAAGGCACCGAGTCCGAACCGACTGAATGCTACGTGCATCTGCATCGCTTTTTTGTTATCTCTGTCAGTTGGGTAGCACTACACTTGTCAGCATTTACCCCGGTACATGCTGCCTAAATCCACTACCCCTTCTACCGCGCCGACCATCTCGTCATCGTGAGAGACAATGATGATCAGCTGGCTTTGCTTGTTGCGCTTAACATAGGCCGCAAGCTCGGCGCGGCTTACAGCGTCTAACCCAGTCGTGGGCTCGTCGAGTACCAAAACTGACGACTTGCGTGAAATCGCCGACCATAAGTACACTCGGCGCAGCTCACCGCCCGAAAGCGCGGAGCAACGTTTCCCGAGCAACTCCTTCACGCTGTTTTCCAGCGAAAGTAGGCCATCTACACCCCGGTGATAGGAAGAAAAGGGCGTGTCGAAATACTCTAACAGCTCTTTCACCGTTTCGTCCGGCGCGAAGCACGACTGTGGGCAGCACGATATCTCTCTCGCACGTATGTAATCCAAGTCGCATTCTTCGATTGGCACGCCGTTGTATTTTACTTTGCCTTTCGATGAGTATAGCCCGAGCATCAAGTAAAGAAGTGACGTCTTGCCTCTTCCGTTTTCCCCAACTATGCAATATGTACCAGGACCGGAAAACTTGAAAGAAAACCCGCCGAGGACCTCTCGGACAGATCCGTCTGGAAGGGCAACCGAGAATTCCAAATCAGATACCGAAATGTCATTTATTTCATCGAGTTTAGCTAAATCGGTCCGATTCCACCCCGATCTCTCCTTTTCTCTCGTCGCGATAGCCGTCCTATCCCATGATGCTTTGGCATCTTGATAGGATTTGAACAATGACATCATACTTTTCAAAGTCTTAAAGAGAACCGCGAAGTATGTACCGATGATAGTGTACTCGCCTATTGACATAGTTCCGTTAATGATTCGTACTCCGGAAACAACAAGTATCACCGCTTGAAACAACGCTGCGAAAAGACCATCGAGCGATGTCAGAGAATATGATAGCTTTCCGGAGCGCAAAACTTTGGGAAAATAGCTCTTAAACCCAGCGTCGAGCGCTTGTTCGCTCTTGCCGTACGAAGATGTCAGTTGAATGTTGAGAATCTGATTAAGCTGCGATGCAATTGCGGCGTAAAAGGCGCTGTCCGCCTCTTTCTTCTCATACGTGACCCTATACAAAAGTTTCCTCAACCCAGTAATTACACAGAAATACACGATGAGGAGAATGATGGAAAACACCGCGAGAGTTGAATCAATTGACCATATGATAAGCAATACGATGGGAATGGCTACAATGGACAGCGGCGCACTGATAAAATTCGCCAAAACGAAGGATGAGACCACGCTGGAGTCGGAAATAATCCGTTGCGTTGTATAGGCTGGATCGATGGTCCGACTCACCAAGTAATCGTCTCTTTCAAAACGCAAGACGGCCTCCCTGAGAAGATCAAAGGAAAGTCTCGTGGTTATGCGAATGGAAAGTGTTCCTGCAAAATAAGTAAAGAGGGTGGAGAAAACTCCTATTGACGCAACCAGGAGCGCGAAGAGTACGGCGTCTCTTTCGCTGCGGTTACCGAGAAGAAAATCTAAGAATTTCCCGTTCACGTATGGCATGGCATAGGAGAGAGCGGTTCCAATCACCGTGATAGCAATGAAGACGAAAGCCCCTTTTGCTCTGATGAACCTCGAGAGAACGCATCGAATCAAGGAAGGCCCCAATCTACCCGCCACAAAACATCAATCACTGATACCTTACACCTCAACACAACAGGAGCGAAGATTTGCCAATGAGACTGCTTTAAGATTGCCTTGGGCCAATACGATCTCAAGCTCTTCCTACAAGAGAGTCGGAATCGGACATCTCCTCCGACGAACCTGGCAATCGGGCGGTTGAAATATCTTTTTCAACCGCCCGATTGCCACAATAGATTTGAGCATCCGCCCACAAACGTCCGCGTTTTATACCCATCAAATCCTTTGCCTTTTGTCGTCTAGACTAGAAAAATCGCTCGAAATAACGCAACCGGCCTGCTCGCTTGAAGAAACCTAAGCCCGTAACGTAGATGTGCAAACTTCCGAAACGCCTTGCGCGGCATAGTGCGTATAAACTTCGTCAACCGCCTCAGAAATATCTGAGTATCGCGCCGGGTCAAAAGCATACGATGTCGCAGCTATACCCTGCACCCATTCGGAACGCGGATTAATTGAATAGCCACACAGCATCATCATACATGCATCTAGACCTGATTTCCCAAGTATCCGACGTATTGATGAGAGCATCGCGGGTCGCCCCCGCACCATCGTCGTCACCCCTATTAGCAGTATTTACCGTTTTTCTCTAAATGCGTATCACCACCCTTAAGAATACGAAGTGTTTTATCCAGACCCGATTGTCCTCCATCTCAAACGAAGGGATAAGGAATCTCATCCGGAATCGGCAGTAACGGAGGATTCACAACGACAAGCGAAAAACATGAGTCATCTCTCAGAGGGGAGTAAAGGCTCCCCTCAAGCACCCTAGTTTCGTCATCCAAAGAGTTGATGGCAGTGTTTTTCTTACAAAGGTCGACAACAAAAGGGTTGATTTCTACAGATGTTACATCCATGCCACAGTTGGTAAGTATCAGGCCCTGTATTCTGGGGCCAGAACACAAATCGAGAGCCTTCCGTGCGCTCTGCGGTGTAAGGCGCCAATCTCAGCAAATCTGTCCCACAATACTGCGCTGAAGAACAACACGGAACCCCTGAGCCAAACTCCCCTATACCTTATTAAGGCTAAGACAGGCAAGTTCACGCACCCGGCATATTCCAGAATAACATCCTATTGTTTTAGATGCTCTACAAGCATGAACAGCCGCGAATCGGAAAGATCTTCTAGTTTCGCCCCGACTGACCGCCAAGGGCCAAAATGGCCTCTCCATCCCCAGGCGACCGGCTCTGGCGCGCCGAGGAGTGTCCCCAAGTGCCGGCAGAAAAGGAACGTCCTTAACTGCCGGCTAGAGGGCACCGAAGAGGATGGCATAGGTAGTGGATTCGCCGAGCTTGAGCTCGTCGCCGGGATTGAGCTGGGCGGAACGGCCGGGCTCGACCTGAATGCAAACGCGCGTGGCCCCGTTTACCACCACGGTTCCGTTGGTGGACGACAAGTCCTCGACGTGCCAGATATTTTGAGCATCGCACCAGATATGGGCATGGCGGGCCGAGACATCGTCGCCGACGTCGGTAATATCGCCCTCACCAGTGGCCAGCGCGCCAATCTCAACACCCTGCTCACTCGGCTGAATCCAGCGCGGGGCGCTCACGACAAAACTGTTTTGCACGCGCAGCAAGCCCAAAGGGTGCGCCGGGGCGGGTTCGCGTTCGCCCGCAGTCAGCGACATGCCAAGCGAACGCGGCGTGGATGTGCCTCCGCCACAGGTCGCGTGTGCGTAGTCGATGGCATAGTTCACCGAGGACCGCACATCCGCCGAACAACCGACGGCGACAAACAGCACCAGCACGGCCTCGGCGCGCTCGGCGGGCATGAGTTCCGCCGCCTGGGACAGGCGATCGAGCGCGTTGCGATAGAGATTCGTGTCCTGGTGGCACTCTTCGAGCGCGCGTACCATCGGTTCACCTGCAGGACCGCACACCATATTGATCACAGCCGTGGAGTCCATGGGATTGCGCTGGCGCAGGGCCAGTTGCGACATAATACGCGCAGCCGAGGTACCGTATTCGGCAAAGTAGCGCTGCTGAAGCGTGCCGACCGGCGCGCGAACGATAAAGCGGGAAACCCAAGAGCGATCGGCGGCTCGGCTCTGCGGGCTGCGGCCGTCGGCGAGCGGACGGGACGAAAGCACCAAGCCGCACAGCTCGATATGGCTCAGATGCGCTGCGCGCTTAAAGATGTCAAACATGGCCCCGCATGGGGTGAGCTCAACTTGAGATGCCATGACCTAGGCCTCCTTGGTCGTAGAAATAGAATCGGACGATACTTCGACAGGTCCGCCAAAAGTACGGACAGCTGCGGCTCCACCGGCAAGCGGAGTCGCCATCTGGGCTTTTGTGCGTCGCGGTGCCGAAACGGGAAGTTCAAAGGCAAAGCCCATCACAAGCAAAAACCACGTAAGCGTATAGGTTGCAACCAGAGCGGCAACAAGGCCGCCCATCACGGCGCGTTGGGAAAATACGCTACATGCAGCCACAACCAGCACCGGAACCTCGCAGGCAGAAAGCGCAAGCACACCCTGCAGGAAGCCCGAGCGCCGATCGCGCGCAAGTGCCCCCGCGGCAACGCCGGCTATGCCTGGCAGCGCCAACGCCAGTGCGGCAATAATACCCGGTAGCGACCCAGACCACACGAGCGATCCCAAAGTCGCCGTCACGCGAGCGCCCGACGCCAGCAGCGCGGCCGAAACCACGACCACAGCCCAAACCACGCCACAGACGACCGTCGCGCCGACCATCAGCGCGCGACGAACCGCGCGGCCAGACGCATCCATGGGGCACGGCGTGAGCGGCTCGCCGCGGAGCGAACGACCGACATTTTGCGCATAGTGGTCACAAAACGCCGAGAGCGCCGCCTCGACCGCCGCCGGCTCGGGACGATCTTTTTGATGGCTGGACAGACAGGCCATCACCACGTCGAACAGCTGGGCATCGACAAACGCCAGCGCATCGCGTAGCTCCTCGGAATCCGGCTCAAGCCCCAGCTGCTGGGCCTGCTCGGCCGCAGCGAGCGCCACATCGGGCTCACGACGAAGCAGCTGAGTCAAATCGCAACCGGGCGCATGGGCACCAATGGGATAGTCGGGCAGCGTGTCCATCTTGAGACGGTAGGGGCTGGCGATGTCGCGCGTCTTTTTGCGCGAACCCGAGGTGCCCGAAGTGCTCGGCGCGGCTTCGTATGGCGCGGCGCCGGCAATGAGCTCGTAAACCGTGCTTGCTGCGGCATAGACGTCGATCGCCGGCGACATACGCAAAGCGCGCAGGTCGGGAATATCGTCGGTGAGCATCTCGGGCGGGGCATAGGCAACCGTCGCGCGACGCAGCGTGGCATAGCGCTCCGTAAACGACGCCTTGCCGCCGGTACCGGCCACGGCCGACGCAGGCTCAAGCGCCAGCGACGAGCCAAAGTCGATCAGGCACAGGTCAAAGGTGCCCTCGGCAAGCTGCCGGTCAAGCGGTAGACGCGCCGTACGCACCATAATATTAGCGGGCGAGATATCGCGATGGACAAAGCCCTCGCCCACCAGGCTCATACGGCAGAGCAGGTCGAACAGGTCGCGCCCCAAGCGCGCCGCCACAAGCGGCGATAGGCGTCCGGCATCGTCCACGGCGAGTCGCGAGCGCAAGCGGGCGAGCGTCTCGCCCTCGACCCATTCCATGACAATTGCAGGCACACCGTCAACCTCGCCCCAGCCATAGAGGCGGGGAAAGCCCTTAAGGCCCGAAAGGGCGCGATGGCATTCATATTCCTCGCGAAATGCCGCTTTGAACTTGGCGACCAGCGACTCATGGGCGGCATCGTCGTCAAACTCATCGCGCGTCGGCAAGATGAGCTGCTTGAGTGCCACGGCCTCACCCTGGGCGTTGACGGCACGCGTCACGCGGCCGATACCGCCACGGCGCATGGTGGCATCGTCGGCAAACAGCATCGTAAAACGACGCAGATAGGCAGGCAGCTCGTCCTGACCGAGCGCAATGGCCGGCTCAAACCCGTCGACACGCGCCAGGCGCAGGCCGACCATGGGATCGCGACCGAGCGATTGTGGTGTGGTGGATGCAAGATCGGTCATCATAGGGCAAGCGCCGCCACGTTATTGTTGAAGTTACCGAGCGCGACGTCATCATCGCCGTAATGGCCGACCCATTGGCATAGGTTGGTGTAACAGCCCCACAGATTAGCATACTGCTGATACCACTTTGACCGGGGCGAGAATGTCTGACGACCGAACTCAGCTCGAATGACAAACATCTCCCCGACCAGGCTGTCGCACGGCCTGGGATCTCCCGTAGAGTTATAGGTCGAGACCACGTCATTGGCACGAGAAACATAGCCGTCGAGCATGTTGTACTTGGTCACAAGCCAACTGTGAATGCTCTCTTCCTCAGCAGCGGAAAGGCCACCGGAGTTTGCATCGTTGTCAGTGTTGCCGCCCGTCGAGCCGCCGTTTCCAGACCCTCCGGTAGAGGAACCCGCCCCAGAGCCGCCGCCCGAACTCGATAAATCCGAGCCGGAGCCAGAAGTATCCGAGCTACCGGGCTTTCCGGACTGCTGGGCGTCCTGCTCCTTTTGCTGCTCGACCTTATTCACCGTTGCCGCCACGCTATTGTTGGACAACCGATCGATGATCTTGGTGTTGGTGAGCACGATGGTTTTGCCATTGGCAAGCGTGACTTCGTTGTCCGGGGCCTCGGCGCCGTCCGCATCGTCGGTGCCAAACACAATATGCGCGACCACACTTGCCCAAGCATATCCAGTCGTGGTACCCAGGTCACTTTTGACCTCATGCCCCACGCGCGGTTCGCGTGCGGCATGCGCCTGCATCATGGACGGCACGGTCATGCCATAGGCAGAAACGCCAGCTATGACCAGCACCAGCGAGCACGATAGCAGTGCGTACGCCCGCGGCGCCAAGCCCAGTCGGCGTCGCATGCGCACCGCGGCGCCGCGCTTTGTCTGAGTGCCACCGGGCCGCATGCGTTCTCCTCCAATCAGAACCACCCTTAAAAAGGGTGGTTTGCTCTTAGGGTATAACCCACGGGC
>CAJMLY010000021.1 GCA_905214425.1 uncultured bacterium | reverse complement strand
CTTCGCTACGTCTCGCCCCGCTCTCTGTGGGGCTGCCAGCTACTCTTTATGGCTGCCACCTCCCCGCTTGACCAGGAGCGCGACCACGATGAGCGCGGCTCCGGCGACCGCTGCGGCGGCCGCGGCGTACATTGCCATATCGCCAGTCGAGGGCATAAAGCCTCCGGTGGTAATGCTAGGGGGTGTGCCGGTGGGCGTATTGATGAGCGACGCCTCCAGGCTGCCCGTCGACCCGTCCGCGCTGTCGGCGCGCAGGGGCGACTCGGCCGTGATGGTGAGCTTGGGCTTGGCGGCGGCCACCTGGTCGACGTCCAGGCCCTCGGCCTTGACCGTCACGGAGCGCGTGCCCTCGAAGGCGTTGTAGCCCTTGGGCGCCTTGAGCTCGCGGACCTCCAGCTTGCCCGAGTCCACGCCCGAGACGGTCACGCGGCCGTCCTCGCCCGTGGTGACGGTGGCCTTGCCCTCCGCATCCCACATGCCGTCGGCCGCCAGCGTGCGACCACGGTCATCGGCAATGCTCAGGACCGCCCCGGCAAGCGGCTTGTCGCCGTCGCTGCCGCGCTTGGTGAGCGCGAGATCCCAGGTGTAGGCGCACGCATCGTCGCTCGGCGTGCGGGTAAAGCCGGCATCGCCGGACTGGTCGGCAAAGGGAGAGCGCGGGTAGCGCAGGTAGACCTCGTTGGGGTTGCCCTTCGCGATGCCGTGGTTGCATGCGCCGTTGAGCGGCGCATTGTACACGGCGACCACGCGGGCGCCCGCGGTGAAGGCGTCGGCCCCGCCGAGCGCGGCGATCAGGTCGCCGGTGCGCACGGTGAAGGAGCTTCCCTCGACCGAGACCCTGCACTGGGCCGTGATATCGGTCCAGCCCTTCGCGGGCTCGGTGCCGGCGCGGCCGTCCTTGCCGGCCGAGACGGCACCGAAGCCGCCGTCCGCGCCCGCCGCCACGTACACGCGCATGCTCGCGGCCACCTTGGAGGGGTCGAGCCCCGCGCCCATGGTGTCGACGAACCGCACCGTATAGGTGTCGTAGGCCGTGAGGCCCGCCGGGACCGTGGCGGAGAGGCGCCAGTACAGGTCGTCGCCGACCGTGGCGTCGGCGGCCTTCTGCCAGGAGGCGGTGCCGTCCTCCAGCACGTGCTTGGCGACCTTGGGCGTCGCGGCCTTGGGCTTGACGGTGACGGCGCTGCCGCCCACCAGGGCCATGATCGGCGCGGTGCCGACCTCGCCCTGGGCGATGGCGTCGTCTTTGGCGACGATGAGCCAGTAGCCGCAGGGCAGCTCGGCCGCCGTGCCCGCGTTAAGGGCCACGAACTCGGCGCCAGAGCTCTGGAGGGAACGTGCAAGCTGTGCGCTCAGCGCGCTCGTAAGGTGAGAATCGGTGTTGAGCCACTCGGCAGCTTCCTGCGCGGTGGTCTGGGAATTGGGCATACCGGCGCTGTGCAGCACAGGCAACACGGCATCGCGCGCGGCGTCGCTTGCCCAGGCGAGGTCGGTGGCGATCTTGGCGTCGCTGTCGCCGTCGACGACGTTGGCGCTAAAGATCTGGTAGGCGTCGTAGCTGCTCGCCACGGTGCCGCTCACCGTGATGGAACCGGTCGAGGTCGGCGCGGCCTGCGCGGAAGCGGGGAACACAACCGCGCAGGTGCCGATCAGGAGGGCAAGCAGCGCAAACAAGATCGGGAAGGAGCAAACTTTCTTATTCACGACGCTTACCTCCCTTCGCATTCGTCTTGCGACGAATGTGCATCCAGGCCGCAGCAGCGCAAAGCACCGCCGCGCCGGCAAGGTACGTCAGAGTGACGCCCGACATACCAGAAAGGGGCAAAGAGGTTGAGTAGGTGTTGGTGAAGGTGGGGGTGGACTTGGGCTTGGTAGTATCGGATCCATCGTTGTAATTCACGGGGCCTTTGTCGATGGGCTTACCGTCAGCATCCTTGATCTGGGTGTAGGTCACCTTCGTGGCAGTGATCCTGCCATCTTTCTGATCCGTCATCGTGACGTTAAGCTTATAGACCGACTGATCGAACTTGTAATGCGAGAAAATTGAACTCTCTTTCTTCTCGCGCACGTAGTACGTGAAGGTTTTGGAACCATTTTCAAGGTTCTCGAGCTCATATGTCTTCGACTGGAAATCGACCGTTCTCACATTACCGTTTTCGTCAGTGGGTTTCGCGAGATCAATTGTTGCCGTTTCTGGTTTTTGGAAGTTCGGGTCGTCCTCGTTCGCGAGTTCGAATGAGAACGCCTTCATCTCGCCGCCATCGACCTTCTTGGTCACCTGAGGTTTCCAAGAGCCGCTGGAGGTGTACGTGTTGGTGAAGGTCTTTGATCCATCGGAGTTGGCAATCGAATAATAGCCGTCAGCATCAGGATCTACTGGCGCAGTGTCCGGAGAGCCAGCTGAACCCCCAGGAATCTTAGTCACGTCCACCCTATCAATCGTGAAGTTATAGACCATAAGTTTTTTAGTCTCATTCGGCTTTCCCTGTATCGGAACAGACATAAGTTCAGTCGGCGTGCATTTGACTTTCACCTTAATCTCGTATACAGCATGATCGTATTTGACACCAAGTTTATCGCCCGCATTTTCGACCATGTAGTATGTAATGTCGTAGTCTGTAGTTTCGCCAGTACCACTCGCTTTAAACTGCTTGCCAAGAAGCTCGCTAAGCTTCGCGCTAAGGTCAAAGGCGATGTTGCCGTCAGCGCTATTCGGGACAGATTTGACAGGCTCGCAGTCACCAGTGCTGAAATTACCATTATCGTCCCAAGAAGGCGCCTTCGCAGCATCCGAGTCCTTGCGATAAACCGTAAAGGTGAACTCCCCAGCTTTGAGGTTGCGGCCGGTCAACTCCTTGGTCGCCTTCAGCTTAAGGCTCGGATAGACATACGTGTCTGCTGGCTGACCCAAGTACAAGTTGCCATTCGACATGATGCCGCCACCATGGTCCCAAGAATAGTTGCCCGTGATGAAAGTTGTCACTTTAGTACCCGGTACTTTACCCTGTACTAAGTCAGTCACCGCTTTATCCTTGGCGCTAACACCCGAAGTCAGACCGATGCTATTTTTTACCTGAGCAACACCGTTGGCGGGGATGGTAATGGGACCCTTTAGCTCAATGCTTCCCGAATACTTGGCGTCTATATCGCCAAGCATCTTGCCGCTTACCACTGCGACCGGCGTTTTGTTTTCCCGCGCTGCGAGGAAGAAATCGGCATGACCGTACTTGCGGAAATCGGGTGAGTTGTATGCCTCTCTATCTTCAGTCTTATCAGTATCAGCAATACCACCACCTGAAAGATGGGGCGTACCATCATTACCACTGCCATCTTCCCGTTTGTATTCTTTGAAATTATGATCATTGCCAGCAGACGAATTGCCAAAGATTGCCGTGCCCTTAGTGTTCGTTACCAACGTCTTGCCCGTCGGGCAGACTGCAACGCCACCGCCATAGCCGCCAGCGGTATTACTGCTTATATACGAGTTGTATACAAACAGCCTGCCTGCGTTATTCGCGTTTTTCGAATCACCCTGAACAAAGATGCCGCCGCCGCCCCAGTCAAAGCGAGACATGCAGCAGTTGTTAGTGATGTAAACTTTGCTGCCTGGAGTGCCGTTGTTGTCTCGAATGTCGCCAATCATCGCGTCAACCTTCTGGCCCACTCGAATGCCAGCACCCTCAGATCGGAAGCTCACGTTAGAGGCAATATATCCTCCCGTAATGTCGAGCCATGCCATATCTCCTCGATTAAAATTGGTAACGTAAACGCCGCCGCCGGCTTCCTCGGAATAGTTGCCAGTAATCTGGCCACCGGAAATGGTGACATGGGCGCCGTTATTGGCAGCAAGCCCAGCTCCACCGTGGCAACCCGAACCCTCTATATTGCAGAATTTAGCCATTCTATTATTCGTGATATAGCCACCAGAAACGGTAACTTTACCGCCTGAAGCCTTGATGCCGCCGCCGAGACCGGCACCAGAAGCAAGCGTGCTGTTGCCGGAGATTACGCCACCAGCTATGGTGACCGTGGAACCTTCAGCATACACACCGCCGCCATTAGGAGCACTGTTGCCGGCAACTACGCCACCGGTCAAATTAAGGGTCGAAGCGCCGCCACTCGCGTTGGACACCATAATGCCCGCGCCCGCGCCCGAGCTAGAAGCACCACACACGTAGCCGCCGCCCATGTTGACGATAGAGCCGCCCTCGGCATAGACCAAGCTGCTAACGCTGCCGTCTTGTTTTTGCGTAATCACGCCGCTCACAAGGTTAAACGTGCCGCCCTTGCCGTTTCTGTTATACAGATTGATGAGCCTTAGATTTGTTTTGCCGCCGCACGCCACGATGGCGCCTTTAATCTCAACATCATGTTTGACAAGTGTCTCGGTTGTGCCTGTTTCGTTCGGGGACGATTCGGTCACGTAGTAGGTGAGATTAGATGGAATGTTATCTTTATCGTAAGTCAGATTGGCATTCTTGCCATAATTGGCGGCATACTTGTTATATTTATCGGCATTCAGGCTCTGCCCCTGATCAGTCAGCGGCTTGCCCTCGCTGACCTTCTCACTCTCCTGCTTGGAATCCATAATTGTAAGTGTTGCGCCGCCAGCAACATTGAATAACGGCTTGTTGGTGTTCAAGCACTTGATCTTATTACCGTTTAGATTAAGGGTGATATTGATGGGGTTATCGTCAGTTTGTTCAAGACTAATCTCATCGCTGCATTCAATATTTTTAACAAGCGTAAAAGTAGCCCGGCCCTCATTATCGCGAAATCCCTTTTCAGAAAGCTTCGAGCTGAGTTCAGCTCCACTACTGATTTCATGAGTCGATCCATTCTCTGCAGCAAGTGCGATCGTGCCCTCGTCGTTAGCATCATCATCCGCAGGCGGCGCGGCGCCCTCGGCCTCCGCGTCATCGGCTGTCGAGTCTGCTGCAACGGTGTCCTCGTTCGCCCCATTCTCGACGTCGTCGTTCGCGTCATTCTCGACGTCGCCGTTATTCTGGTTTTCGGCGTCTTTGCCCGTGGGATTGTCCGCACGGGCGTCCTTGCTTAAAGTGCCCTCGTCCGCAGCAACCTCCTCGGCAGCAACCTCCTGAGTGCCATTGGCAATGGCCTGCGAGATCGGAGGCATGACGAGCGACAGTACCAGGCTCAAAACGGAGGCTCCGCACAAAACGCCTGCCAGTACACGGCGCGTCGCTTTTTTACTCTGCTTAGTTTTTTCTGAATTCGCTTTCATCGATGTCTCCTCCCCAAGAGACCGCGATCTTGCTCTTTCACTATCAAACGTATCTGCGCAATCTGTAATTACGCACGCTTGTAGTACATATTGTAACGATTGTTTGAACATCTAAGCAAAATTACCGATAGTTTTGTAGCGAATTCTCAATTCTCTTGACATTTGCTCGGATTTACCTTCGTTTATTCGCTATGAAATATCTATTTCTACTGGTAATTAAGCTAGTTATCATTTTTAATAGCATTCTATTTATTTGCACAACATTTTGCTCAAGAGCATGCGTCCTGTGAACGGTCGAAAATCGACCGTGAACGGTAGATCATTAACCGGGAGGAATAGACTACCAAATTGATGGGAATATCTTTAACTCATCGGTGGTTAGAAGCATGATGTTCAGACAACGTTATTTGAATTTTCGCGCAGATTTTAGGTATCAATTCGCCCAAATCGCCTGAGGCCACCGCAAAGGAGCCTGTCCCCTTTGCGGTGGTTCTCCCCCGGCGCTACAGCAGATGCTCCTCGATAAAGATCGCGATGCCGTCTTTGTCGTTGCTCGCGGTTACAAAGTCGGCGGCGGCGCGGGTGGCGTCGCTGCCGTTTGCCATGGCCACACCCACGCCGGCGTCAGCCACCATGCAGGTGTCGTTATCGGCATCGCCAAACACGCAGATGTCCTGGAGCTCCATGTCGTTGAGCTCCGCCACGCGCACAAGGCCGCGCGTCTTGGACACGCGCGGATCCATAAACTCGTAGAGCCGCTGCGTGGTTTGCAGAGCCGCCGCCTTAACAGTGTTATCGGCAAACGTCGTTGCCCGCTCAATCACCCGCGGCATTACCTCGGGCGCCATGGTAAACATCACCTTGGGCTGCGGCTCGCGCAAAAACTCGGCAAAATCGACCACCTGATAGGGCACGCCATCGACGCGCGACAGGTGCTCGACGCACGCGTTGCTCTCGGGCACGTAGAACACGCCGCCTCGGGGGCAGACGGGCGTTGCCGGAAGGTCCGCCATGTGCTTGCAGATGCGCGCGATGGTCTCGCCCGGCAGCGGATAGCTCAGCTCGTTGATGTCGTGCGCGCGGTCGATGACCTCGGCGCCACCGCAGCCCACCATCACGTCTACCAGGCCTTCGATGCCCCAGAGCTCGTACATGGCCTCGGTCGCGTGGGCGTCGCGCCCGGTGCACAGGCCAAAGAGCACGCCGCGCTCGCGCAGGGCGCGGATCGCCGCCACGGTGCGCGGGGACACCGTGTGCTGGCTCGTGAGCAGCGTGCCGTCGATATCGCAGAACACGGCTTTGATGTGGCTGAAGGTGGTGTCCATGGGGGCCTTTCTGGGTTGTGCGGCGGTGTGGGGTGTATTCGTGAACGGCGTACATGGTATACCAAGGCGCAGGCGCGGCCCGTCAAAGCAAAAACCACCACAAAGGTGCCTGGCCCCTTTGTGGTGACAGGACCCGAAGGGTGGCCTGGCCGGAACGCAAACCATCACAACATTCGACGTTTTTCGGCAAAATCGCGATTTTCATCGAATGTTGTGATGGTTTCTTACCGCTTTACGGCACAATCCAAATGCCGGCGACCAAATAGCAGCAACGCCGCGGGAACCGCCGTCACGACCATGCCCGCCCCCACGAGTGTCCGTTGTACGCCAAATGTTGCCGCCAGCCACGGGGCAATCGCCAGCGGGGCCACGCCGGCGAACATGTTGCCAAAGCCCATGACCGAGTTGACGCGACCGAGCTGCTCGAGCGGGGCCGTCGTTTGCACGATCGTGTTGTGGAGCGGGTTGACGACGCCCCAGGCCACGCCTAGGGCAATCTGGCCGACAAGGGCTACGCCCACATACGGCGTTCCCACGTAGAGCAGGCTTCCCAGACCAACGGACATAAGCGCCACGAGCAGCGTTTTAAGGTTGACCAGGTGCGGCGGCAAGCGGAGCGCGAGGACGGCGCCCAGCACCGCGCCCACGCCGCTGGCCGACGAGAGCCAGCCCATCCACTCAACACCGACGTGCAGAACATCGCGGTAGAAGAACGACTCCAGCGGGTCAAAGGCGCCGTAGCCAAAGTTTGAAAGGAAAATAATGCAGAACAGCAGGGCGAGGACGCTGTTGGTGAAGACTGTCTTGATGCTGGTCGCGAAGGTGACACGAGTGGGTGCGCTGGGGTTGGAGCTTTGTCCCGCACGCTCCCCTTCCTCTGCCGAATCGGCATCCGCATGCCCGGCGACATGGCTGGTCTGCGGCCTAAAGCCCCAACCGGCGACGAGCGCCAGTACGGTAAAGATCATCATGAGCACGAACACCGCGCGTGACGATGCAGCCGCCGCGACAAAGCCGCCCAGTGTGGGGCCAACGATGATACTCACGTTTGAAAACATGGCGATGGCGGAGTTGATGTCTTTGAGCTCGACAGGATCGTCGGTGAGGTACGCCGGATAGGACGTGGCGATGGGTTGGGCGAACCCCATCACAAAGCCCAGGAGCACAGCGCCGAGCAGGACGATGCCAGTCGCGCTGCCAAAAACGAGGATCGCCGCGCCGGTTGCCAGCGTGCCCACGATGCTCAGCAAGAAATGGCGGCACGGGCCCCAAGCGTCGAGCACCGCGCCGCCCGCAAAGGACCCCATGATCACGAAGATGTTCATAAAGAGGACTGCCAGCGATGTCGCCACGACCGAGGCATCGTCCGCATAGGTGAGCGTTCCGATGACGCCGATAAAGTAGCTGGTCTGAAAACCGGTGTAGATGAGAAAGCGCATCGCCACCAGGCGCTTGGCCTGCACGGACAGCGATGATTGAGGCTTTGAAAAAAGAGATGCGAGCATGGAGACTCCTTGTTTCATACGAATACGGGCGGTGGGCATTCGCCACCATCTGTCAAATCAATCTATCCGCATGAAACATTAAGGACGCATCAAGCCCCTTCTCTCCGTTTTTCGCCCGTCATGAACTACTTGGTAGATTGTAAGGCATCTCACAAAAATCTACCAAAGCAAAGACCACCACAAAGGTACCTGGCCCCTTTGTGGTGGAAATAACGTTTACCCAGATAAAACCTGCCAAAACTAACCTGTCCCTTTTTGGCATGTTATGGCAGCGCAGCGAGCCGGTTCCAAGTGCCCCAGGTCGCCCCGAAAGAGGAGCGACGCGTTTTGGTACGCGAGCGACGGCTTGAGGGGCGAGATGGGGTGCTTGGGGCCGACGCAGCGTCAAGCCTGAAGGTGGTCTTGGATGAGGTCGCAGATGGCTCGGGCGTCGTTGATGTTGATGGCTCGGGTCGCAAAGCCGGCATCGAATGCCTGACGCGCCAGGGCTTCGTTGCAGGCAAGGGCCAGCGTGCGACCGTCGACCAGGTCGAGCGAGCTCTTGCCGCGCAGACGGTCGACACCGGAGCGCGCGACCACGATGTTGTCGAAGCCCTCGGCCTTGTAGCCCTCGATGATCACCACGTCGACATCGTTGTAACGCGACAGCAGCTCGCGCGCGGGCATCTCGTCCTCCTCGCGCGTATCGGCGTACTCCGCCCAGCGCGTGGCGCAGATGAGCCCCACGTGCTTGGATCCGGCCTGGTGATGGCGCCAGGTGTCCTTAGCGGGTACATCGATATCAAAGCCATGATGCCCATGATGTTTGAGCGAGCCCACGCGCAGGCCACGGCGTGTGAGCTCGGCGATGACCTTCTCGACGAGCGTGGTCTTGCCCGAGTTTTGGTAGCCGATAAACGCGATCGCAGGGACGGCCGGAGCCGGAGCTGCAGGCGCGACGGCGATGGGTGCGCTCGCGGGTGCGTCGCCCGCGGCTCCCACGGCCTCAACAGCAGCGGCCTGACGCTCTGCGCGGTCCCATATGCCCGAGCGGCCGCCTTCCTTGTGCAGCAGGCGCACGTCGACGATCTCCATGCCGCGATCGACGGCCTTGCACATGTCATAAATCGTAAGACATGCAGCGCTCGCGCCGGTCAGAGCCTCCATCTCGATACCCGTCTTGCCCGTCACGCCCGCCGTGACCAGCACGTGAAAGCCAACCTGTCCGTCCGCGCGCGCCGGCGCCCAGCCCTCGGGCACGTCCTCGGCAGGCGTCCCCGCCGGAGCGATGGGCGCAATGTCGCACTTGCTCTTGGTAATGAGCAACGGATGGCACATGGGGATGATGTCGCTCGTGCGTTTGATGGCCATGATGCCCGCCACGCGCGCGCAGGCAAGCACGTCGCCCTTTTTGGCGCGGTCCTGCAGCACCATGGCCTGCGTCTCGGGATGCATGAGGATGGTGCCCTCGGCGATGGCAATGCGATGGGTCTCGGCCTTGTCGGACACGTCAACCATGCGGACCTCGCCCTTGGCGTCCACGTGCGTCAGCTCGTCGCGACGGGCGTCACGGGCGGGCTCGGTGGCAGCGCTGGCAGTCGGCTGCGCAGACCCGTCGACGTTGCCAGCATTCGCCGCAGCCGTGACTTTGTGGGCAGACATCGCGGCCCTGCGAGCGGCCTTGGTGGCATCGGCGTACCTGCTCTTGGCCATATGATCATCCTCCGATTTGGGACATAAATCGTTGCGTGCCCTCAATTATCGCGTGTTCCTGCGGTTTGTGGGCCACGGCATCGCGCCAAATCGAAAGTACCTGCATATCATCACCACGGCGCAGGGCGTCGCGCACCGAATACTCGGCATCGCTGAACAGGCACGGACGCACGTTGCCGTCGGCCGTCAGACGCAGACGGTTACAATTCGCGC
The DNA here is from genome assembly GCA_905214425.1 of uncultured bacterium. Classification (GTDB taxonomy): domain Bacteria; phylum Actinomycetota; class Coriobacteriia; order Coriobacteriales; family Coriobacteriaceae; genus Collinsella. The sequence continues at coordinate 22,035 of CAJMLY010000021.1, read as the reverse complement.
AAAAATGATTGGACATGGCGCTAATGAAGCCGACCGTTCCCGCCGCGCCCGGAAAGTGCCAATAGCGCGCAGGGCCCGCGCCGGCAGGAGCGTCGTTGATGTCGAGCGGTTCAAGCTCGCCCAGCCCCGTCGCGGCGGCCCCGGCATTGATGCGCACCCGCAGCTCGTCGCTCGGCACGGTGTCGCTCGCATCCCACAGCTCAGGATTGAGCGTGGGCGCATGCGGGTCCACAGCGCAATGCGAGCTCGTGTGCTCGTCGCCGATGGGCATATATTCGATAAAGCGCAGATGAATGGGGCGGTCGACGGTCAGCCGTGCGAGGGCCTCCACATCTTGGTTGAGCCGGCGCACAACAACGCAGTTGACCTTAACGGGCTCAAAGCCCCAAGCCAGCGCCGCGTCGATGCCAGCCATAGTCTGCTCGAGCCGACCCAGGCGCGTGATCTTTCCAAACAGCGAGGGATCGAGTGTGTCGAGCGAAATGTTGACGCGGTTAAGCCCCGCATCTTTGAGCTGCGGCGCCAGCTTGGGCAGCAGAGCGCCATTGGTGGTGAGCGAAATGTCCTCGATCTGCGGAATCGCGCGGATGTCACGAATGAGCGGGATGATACGGCGGCTGACCAGCGGCTCGCCACCCGTCAGGCGCACGCGGCGAATGCCCTCCCCCGCCACCAAGTGCACAAAGCGGGCGATTTCCTCGGCGCTGAGTAGCTCGTCGTGCACACGGGGTGCCACGCCATCGGCCGGCATGCAGTAAATGCAGCGGAAATTGCACTTGTCGGTAACGGCAATGCGCAGGTAGTTGATATCGCGGCCAAAGCCGTCATGTTGCACGTGCCCGTCCACGCAGCCCTCCCCTCACGCGGCGTTTTATTCTTCGGAAAACATAATACCCCACGAGAGAATCATGCCGACACCCGTACGACAGGACGGGTCACTTCGAGCAAAACAGACTTTCCAAGCCCATCCTCAGCATACAAACCATCACAACATTCGATGCTTTTCCCGTTTTTTGCGAAAAACGTCGAATGTTGTGATGGTTTGCCTGCCCACGGCACCCCGCAGAAGGACCAAAGCGCCCCTAAAGACCGCCGTCCCAGTGCCGAATCACGAATTCTCGCAGGTCGTTCTGACGTTTCTGGAACGCTTCGCTTCGGTCGCACTTAAGGCCCATAGCGAGCGCGATGGCGTTCATCGCCCGGTGCAATTGCAGCTGGTGGGCAAACTGAGTCCCGGTGAGAACGATCATCCTAAAGCCCAGCGCGCTCAGCACGGTCATGCGCTCCGCATCCGACGCGCTGCGCTGTTTATCAAGATGGTCCGAGCCGTTGTATTCAATCCCCGTACCGCTCGCAGGCGCATATACGTCAATCTCGAAATACCCAGCCTTTGCGAGATATTTGAACTCGCTGGGAACATCGACCCTATGGTTGAGCTCGATCTTGGCGTATCCCAGCCCGCCCTGGGAACGTTTTGCTGCGACCATGATTGCGGTGGCCGTCTCCATGGGCGACCGCGCGCCATCGCGCACGCGCTTGAGCACGGCGGCCGCGCGTATAGCCCCCTGACGAGATCGGTTCTCATTGCAATAAGCAATCAAGTCGGCAACGGTATACCTCTGCCCCATCTCGATATAATCGCCTGTCGACAGATGATTCAAATGGTATCGGGCGCAGATTTCGTAGCCATATTCCAGCTGCTCGGGCTCGCTCATCCACGAACCCGCTTGGACAAAGCACATGGCCTCATCAACCACTAGAAGGCCCTCTGCCACCTCGATAAGATGGCCTGGAGGTACCGGCGCCCCAAACACGTGGCACCTAAATCCAGCCGGCGTCGAGCGCTCAAAATCAAAGTTGACGAGCGTGTCGATATGATCGAGCTCTTCTCGTGGAATACCAAGCGAAACCAGATAGTCGGTAACGATCCCGACCGCCGCTGAAGCCCTCAGCCCCTTGGCATCGAGTCCCAATTTGGGCAGGCTCGCGGTCGGCTCCGCCTCGTTGGCAAGCGAGTCCTCATCGCATAGGCTGCTTGCTCGCGAGAGCGGCTCGGACGGACGCGCCACGTTGTGGTACAGCCAGGCAGTCTTATGGGACAGGACGATCGGCAGGTCCATGAGCCCTCCAATGGAGTCGGATAACCAACCTTATTCCCCTGCCCACGGGTCCGCACACCTTCGTGCGCAAGAAAGCGATTCCACCCGGTCGAGTGGCAGAAAAACCATCACAACATTCGATGCTTTTCCCGTTTTTGGCAAAAAACGTCGAATGTTGTGATGGTTTGAGGCGAGATGGGGGGCACGGAGGGGTCAAAGCATCGTGCTCGAACGGGTTAATCCAACTCTTTTAAGCCATGCGCCAGCTGCCAGTACTCGCCGTGCTGGGCGAGCAGCTCTTCGTGCGTGCCGCGCTCGATGATGCGGCCGTGTTCGAGGACCATGATGGCATCGGCGTCGCGGACGGTGGACAGGCGGTGCGCGATCATAAACGTGGTGCGTCCGCGCATGATGCGGTCCATACCGCGCTCGATGAGCTTTTCGGTACGCGTGTCGATGGAGCTCGTGGCCTCGTCCAGGATGAGCACCGGCGGATCGGCGACGGCCACGCGCGCAATGGCGAGCAGCTGGCGCTGGCCCTGCGACAGGTTGGCGCCGTCGGCCGTGACCGGCGTGTCGTACCCTCTAGGCAGGCGGCGGATAAACGAGTCGGCGCAGGCGGCCTCGGCGGCGGCGCGCACCTCCTCGTCGGTCGCGTCGAGCTTGCCAAAGCGGATGTTCTGCGCAATGGTGCCGCTAAACAGGTGCGTGTCCTGCAGCACAATGCCGAGCGACCCGCGCAGGCTGGCCTTGGCAATGTGCTTGACGTCGATGCCGTCGTACGTGATCTCGCCGTCATCGACCTCATAGAAGCGGTTGATGAGGTTGGTGATGGTCGTCTTTCCGGCGCCCGTCGAGCCCACAAAGGCGATCTTTTGCCCCGGCTTGGCAAACAGGTTGAGGTCCGTGAGCACGCGCGCACCTGGCACGTAGGAAAAATCCACGGCATGGAAGCGCACGTCGCCGGCAAGCGGGACCAAGCCGCACGTGAGCTCGGTGCCGTCGGCGGCCACCGCGCGGCCCGACTCATCAACGGCTGCCACGTCATGCAAGTGCCCGTACGCGCCCACGCCCTGGCCCTCGGGAATCTTCCACGCCCACGCGGCGTCGCCCGTCTGCACCAGCTCCACGCAGCCCTCGTCCACCTCGGGCTCAAGGTCCATGGCGGCAAACAGGCGCTCGGCACCGGCCAACGCGTTGAGCAAGAAGTTGCCGAGCTGCGTAAACTGGTTGATGGGCATGGCGGCCTGGCGCACAAAGACCAGGTAGCTCGCGAGCGCGCCCACGTCGGCGAGCCCCTTGATGCAGAGCATGCCGCCCGCCACGGCGACGATGGCATAATTGACGTAGCCAATCACGACGGTCATGGGCACCATGGAGTTGGCATAGCTCACGGCGGCGGTGCCGGTGCGGCGAAGCTCGTCGTTGCGGCAGGTGAAGCCGGCGACATTCGCTGCCTCGCGGTTAAAGACCTTGATGACCTTTTGGCCCGAGACCATCTCCTCGACGTATCCGTCCAAGTCGCCAAGCGATGCCTGCTGGGCGGCAAAAAAGCGCTTGGAGCGGGCACCCGAGTAGCGCGCGTACAGCACAATGGCAACATCGCACGCGAGCGTGATAATCGTGAGCTGCCAGTTAAGAATGATGAGCATGGCTGTGGTGCCGATCACCTGAATGGTCGCCTGAATCACGTTGGCAAAGCTGTTGTTGAGTGCCTCGGAGACCGTGTCGACGTCGTTGGTGAAAAAGCTCATGATGTCGCCCGAGCGCGTACTGTCAAAGTAACTGAGCGGCAGCGTCTGGATGTGCGCGAACAAGTCGCGGCGAATATCGGACACCACGCGCTGGGCCGCGCGCACCATAATCTGCGAGTAACCCAAGGCCGAGAGCACGCCCGCGGCGTAGATGACGGCCGTAAAGAGAACCTGCTTGGTAAGCAGCTCCTCCCCACCCGCGGCCAGGCCGTTGACGATGGGGCGCACCATATAGGTGCCGGCAAGACTCGCGATGGCGGCGACAGAGGCGAGCACGCCCACCGCGAGCAACGAGAACTTGGCATGCCCCATGTAGGAGAGCAAGCGGCGCACAGTGCGCTTGAGGTCGGCCGGGCGTGCTTGGGCTGCGGTCTTAGGCATGACGCTCACCCCCTTCCAAGGGCGATCCGCATGCGACGGAGGAAAACGGATCATTCGCGCAACCATCGTCGCTGCCGTCGCCGGCGTCCGCGTTCCTCGCAAACTCCATCTGCGAGGCATAAATCTCCTGGTATATGTTGTCGCCCGCTAGCAGTTCCTCGTGCGTGCCCACGCCGTGGACACGACCGTCGTCCAATACCACAATGCGATCGGCATCCATGACACTCGCGATGCGCTGGGCGATGATGAGCACGGTCGTATCGGAAATCCGGGCGATGTGCTCGCGAATCTTAGCGTCGGTCGCCATATCGACCGCGCTGGTGGAGTCATCAAAAATGAGCACGCGCGGATGCTTGAGCAGCGTGCGCGCGATGCACAGGCGTTGCTTCTGGCCACCCGAGACACCGGCGCCGCCTTGGCCCAACTCGCCGTCCAGCCCGCCGATGCGATCAAGGAACTCGTCCACGCACGCCGCGCGGCAAGCCGCGAGGAGCTCATCGTCCGACGCCTGCGGATTGCCCCACTGCAGGTTCTCGCGCACGGTACCCGTAAACAGCACATTCTTTTGCAGCACAATGCCCACAGCGTCGCGCAAGGCGGCGAGGTCGTAGTCGCGCACGTCGTGTCCGCCCACAAGCACGGCGCCTTCGGTAGCGTCGTACAGGCGCGCAATCAGCTGCACAAGTGAGCTCTTGCCCGAGCCCGTGCCGCCGAGGATGCCCACCGTCGAGCCGCTCTCGATGCGAAGGTCGATATGCTCGAGCACATCCTCGGCTGCATCCGCGCGGTATTTAAAGGAAACGTCGCGAAACTCGATACTGCCGTCCGCTGGCGCCGCAATCGCGAGGTCTCCCGCGGGGTTGGCGATAAAGGGCTCCTCATCGAGCACCTCGGCGATACGGCCCACACTCGTAAGAGCGCGCGTGAGCAGCAAAAACACGTTGGAAATCATCATGAGCGAATTCATGATCAGCAGCACGTAGCTCATAAAGCCCGTGAGCGAGCCCACGCCCAGCTTGCCGGCGAGAATCATGCGGCCGCCAATCCACAGGATGGAGAGCGCAGCCACGTACATCGACAGCTGAAACACCGGCAGGTTGAGCACCGCGCTGCCAAAGGTCTTTGTCGCAGTGCGCGCGAGCTCGGTATTGACGGTGTCGAACTTGGCCTCCTCGTGCTCGGTACGAACGTAGGCCTTGACGGCACGCACGGCGGTGAGGTCTTCCTGTACCACGCCGTTGAGGTGGTCCATCGAGGTCTGGAGTTGGCGGTAGAGCGGGCTCACGCGATAGGTGATGACGCCCAGCACGATTGCCAGCACGGGCAAGATGATCGCAAAGACGGTGGCGAGCGGGCGCGACAGCATCAGCGCGTAGATAAGGCCGACGATAAGCGTCACCGGGCCGCGCACCATAGGGCGAAAGCCGTTGCCCACAGCATTTTGGATAACGGTGATGTCCGTGGTCATGCGGGTGACGAGCGAGCTGGCGTCGTAGTTGTCCAGGTTACCAAAAGCGAGCGTCTGAATCTTTTTGTACTCGGCCTCGCGCAGGTTAGCGCCTAGGCCCGAGGCAACGCGGGCGGACGTGCGGGCATAACCCAAGCCCAGTACCAGCGAAAGCGCAGCGCACACCAACATGTACGCGCCCTGCAGCAGCATGTAGTTGATATCACCCGCAGGCACGCCCACATCGATGATGTTGGCCATGATGACCGGGATAAACAGTTCGAGCACCGTCTCGACCGACACAAAGAACACGCCGAGGATGGCATCGCGACGGTATGCCCCTAGATAGGAAAACAGTATTTTGAGATTGCGCACGCAGGTTCAACCCCCATCAAACGTTGTTCGCAAACGCACGTATTATTGCGCGCCGAATAATGGTGTCAAGTATTCCGAAATCGTTTTCTGCAAGGTTAGCGCCGGCGGCGAGTTCTCGTGATGTGTGTCCATATTCACTCGGAATAATGGTGCGCGAGACTTTTTCGCTTCGGCGTCAACACAAACCTTGACCCTACAATCGTTGTAGGGTTTTCACTACACTGGTACGTAAACGAACCCAGCCAGAAAGCCCCGCCCATGGAACACGACCTCACACGCGGCAATGTCCTCAAGACCATCGCGGTCTTTGCCCTGCCCTATATGCTCTCGTACTTTTTGCAGATGCTCTACGGCATGGCCGACCTGTACATGATGGGGCAATTCAGCGGTGCCGCCGGCATCACCGCCGTGGGCAATGGCGCGCAGACGCTCTATATCATTACCGTGACGCTCGTGGGCCTGGCCATGGGAACGACGGTTATCGTCGGCCACGCCGTGGGCTCGCGCCGTTTCGACCGCGCCGAGACCGCCATCGGCAACACCATTACGCTGTTTATGGGCGTCTCGGTGGTACTGGCCGCTGTCCTGCTCGCACTGTGCCCGCAGATCGTGGCACTCATTGGCACGCCGGCCGAGGCAGTCGAAGGCACCGCCGCCTACCTGCGCATCTGCTTTGTCGGCATTCCGTTTATCGCCGCATACAACATCCTCTCGGCCATTTTTCGCGGCCTGGGCGATTCGCGCTCGCCCATGTACGTGATTGGCGTGGCGTGCATCATCAACATCGCGCTCGATTTTCTGTTTATCGGCCACATGGGGCTCGGCCCCGTGGGCGCGGCGCTCGGCACGGTAACCGCGCAGACGGCCAGCGTTGCCCTCGCGCTCGTGTGGCTCAAGAGCCGCCGCACGAACATCCACGTTAAGCGCAGCGACCTGCGCCCCCAGCCCGAGGTGCTCGGCAGCATTCTTAAGATCGGCGTGCCCGTGGCCGTGCAGGACGGCTGCATCCAGGTGGCGTTTATGTTTATCACCGTCATCGCCAACCACCGAGGGCTCGTCGACGCCGCCGCCGTGGGCCTGGTCGAGAAGATGATCAGCTTTTTGTTCATTGTGCCGAGTTCCATGGGCGCCACCGTCAGCGCGCTCACGGCGCAGAATGCCGGCGCGGGCAAGGGCGACCGCGCGCGTCAGGTGCTCAAGGACGCCATGACGATCTCGGTGGTATACGGTTGCCTGATCACGGTGCTGATGTGGCTGGTGGCGCCGGCGTTTATTGGCTTTTTTGCCAAGGACCCCGCGGTGGTCGCGGCCGGTACCGGCTATATGCACAGTTATATTTTCGATGCAATCTTTGCCGGCATCCACATTTGCTTTAGCGGCTTTTTCGCTGCATACGGCAAGAGCTACATCGGCTTTGCGCACAACGTGCTGGCCGTGGCGCTCATTCGCGTGCCGGGCGCGTGGCTGCTGTCGAACGCCTATTCCGACACGCTGTTTCCCATGGGCATCGCCTCGCCGTGCGGATCAATTCTATCGGCGGTCATCTGTGTTGTCGCGTTTACCATGCTCAACCGGCGCGGGGCTTTTGACAAGCTGGTGGCGTAGCGGGGCAACGCGAGATCGCCCTGATCGACGACATCATCAGCGACGACCCCGCGACCTATGTGACGCAGATCACGGTGCCGGTTGCCCCGTCCAAATAAGAACTGCCCAGAAAACGTTCGGCTGAAGGCAGAATCTTGACGTTATAGGCCATATTTTGCCTCAAGGTCATCGAGAGCCTCAAAGGCATCACGCGCCATGCCAGCAGCACGCTCCCGCTCGGCCACAGCTATACGAGCCATCAGACGAGCCTTAGCCTGTTCCTGAACCATGAGGTCGTAGTCCTCGGATCGAAGTACAACAAATTTGCTATAGCCGTTTTTTGTAACAGTCACTGGACCAGGAGTAGTTTCAACGAGCTCCGAGAATTTCGCGGTGTCCCGCATATCTTTAATTGGAACGCAAACGGGCATGTTCAACTCCAATCATAATTATGTACATAATTATGAAGTGTAGCTCAACTAACGAGCGTCGGCTACAGAAGATCTACCACACTGGAGACAGTCCTCGATATGGCGGTTTTACTCCTCCGGAATCGGAAACGCACGGATGAACTCTGCAGGCGAGAAGGTCTTGATGGTCGAGCGCACAAAAGCGGCGCGGTCACGCGTGATAATAAAGTCCACGCCGGCACGCTCGGCCATCGCACGGATACAGCCGTCCTCAAAGTCCGGCTCATCGGAATAGGCGGAGGCAAAACAAGCCTCTTGGTCGAGAGACTCTACCGAGTAGCTCTTAAGGCAGTCGCGCACTACCTCGCGCCCGCGCGCCTCGCCGGCCTGTTTGGTGAGAATGTAATACGCGTCCTTGAGAGAGCAGGCCGAAACAACGCCTTCGATAAGCCCCACGTCGACGAGCCCCTTGATCGTTTGCGCCGCTGCGTGCTCCGGCCGGCCCGGAAGCACGCAATCGAGCAGAAAATTGGTATCGAGAAATGCTCTCATAGGTAGCGCTCCCTCGCGACGCGCTTTTCATCTTCAACCGTCATCGTATCGAGCGGCGTTCCTTTTGGCATTTTGGCTACGATATCGAGATACTCCTGGTAGTCCTCATTCTCCGCGAGCATCTCACGGATCTCCTTCCAGGTGATCTTGGGATGCCACATCGTACCCACGTCGCGCTTGGGCTTGTCCGAGCCGCACGTCGGCTTTGCACCCCCGCGCTCCTGGGCAGCGTCATATTCCACTGCAACCGGGCTTTGATAGTCGAGCGGCACGATCTTGAACAACGGCTTGCTCCGCTTGAAGACCACAACCTCCTCGCCCTCATTGGCAACCTTTTCGGCCACCTGCGTAAGGTTTTGGCGCAGTTCCGAAAACGCGACGGTAACCATAACTGCTCCTCTCAACATATATCTTCACTGCTAAGTATACACGTTAATGTTAATGTTAAAGTGTATAAAACTCATCACAATGGGGCAGCCCCGTTGTGGAACCTAACTGCGGGGCCCCTTTGCTTTGTATGAATCTTCTATCGCTCCGGAACGACACCGCTCCGCAGGGTCACCCTCAGCAACCTACATGACGCAGATCATGCTGCCCGCCACCACGCCCAAATAAAAACCTCCCGGAAAGTATCAACCTTTCCGGGAGGTTTTCTAATTTGATTATCGATGTCCTAAGCCTGGGGCACCTCACCAGTAGCCAAGATCTGCTCGAGTGCATCCTCGTCCAACACGGGTACGCCTAGCTGTTCGGCTTTGGTGAGCTTGGAGCCCGCCTTGGGACCGGCAACCAGATAGCTCGTCTTCTTTGACACGCTGCCCGAAACCTTGGCGCCGAGCACCTTGAGCGCCGCGCCCGCCTCGTCGCGCGTGCGGTTGACGAGCGTACCGGTCAGCACGAAGGTCAGACCCGCGAGTGGCTGTGCGTCAGCAAGCTCGCCTGCCACGCCAGCGTCGGCTGCGGCCTGCGCGTGTGCGGCACCCAAGTCGACCTCGAGCGACAGGCCCGCCTGGCGCAGGCGCTCCAGCACGGCGAGGTTTTCGGGCACGGCCAGGAACTGCTTGACGCTCGCCGCAATCTTGGGACCAATGCCCTCGCACTCGGCGATGTCCTCTTCGCTCGCCAAGATGAGCTTGTCGATCGACAGGAATCTCTCGGCGATGACCTCGCCCACGCTCTTGCCCACGTGGCGGATGCCCAGGGCAAACAGCACGCGACCGAGCGGCTGGCTCTTGGACTTGTTGAGCTCGGCGATGATTTTCTCGGCCGTCTTAAGGCCCACCGGGATGGGGTCGCCCTTCTTGACGCCCTTTTTGCTGTTGGAGCTGGCGTACACGCGCCCCGTATCCAGTCCGGCGATGTCGTCTACCGTGAGCTGGTAGAAGTCCGCGACATCGTGAATCAGCCCGGCGGCGATCATCTTGTCGACGATCTCGTCGCCCAGGCCGTCGACGTCCATGCAGCCGCGGCTCACCCAGTGGAGCAGGCGTTCCTTGAGCTGCGCGGGGCAATCGATGGAGACGCAGCGGTAGGCCACCTCGCCGTCCTCGTGGACCACGGGGCTGCCGCACACGGGGCAGACCTCGGGCATGTGCCAGTCGACCGAATCGGCCGGACGCTTGTCGAGCACCGGGCCCACGACCTCGGGGATTACGTCGCCCGCCTTGTGCACGATGATGGCGTCACCCTCGCGCACGTTTTTGCGACGGATCTCATCGATGTTGTGCAGCGTGGCACGCGCGATGGTGGAACCGGCAACCGTCACCGGGTCGAACTCGGCGACCGGCGTGAGCACACCGGTGCGGCCCACCTGGATGCGAATTTCGCGCAGGACGGTCTGCTTTTCCTCGGGCGGGAACTTAAAGGCAATGGCCCAGCGCGGCGCGCGGGCGGTAAAGCCCAGGTCGAGCTGCTGTTGAAAGCTGTCGACCTTTACGACCACGCCGTCGATGTCGTAATCCAGGTCGCCGCGGTGCTCGAGCGCCTGGGCACAGAACTCGTGGACCTCGGCCGGCGTGGCGCAACGAGCCACGTTGGGGTTGACGCTAAAGCCGGCGCTACGCAGCCAGTCCAGAAACTCGCGCTGGCTGTGGACGTGCAGCGGGTCGGTATCGGCGATGGCGTAGATAAAGGTAGCCAGGTCGCGGCGCGCCGTGACCTTGGGATCCTTTTGGCGCAGGGATCCTGCAGCGGCGTTGCGCGGGTTGGCAAAGGGGTCGCGACCCTCGGCATCGGCCTCTTCATTCAGACGAACAAAGCTGCCTTTGGGCATATAGACCTCGCCGCGCACCTCAATGGTGCGCTCGCGGTCGGCGCCCATGTGGACGAGCGCCGCCTCGGACAGGTGCATGGGCACATCCTTGATGGTACGGACGTTGAGCGACACGTCCTCGCCCGTGGTACCATCGCCGCGTGTGGCTGCGCGTACGAAGGTGCCGTTTTGGTAGGTAAGGGCCACGCCCAGACCGTCGATCTTAAGCTCGCAGGTATAGGTAACGCTGCCGGCACCGAGCGCATCCTCGGTGCGCTGGAGCCATGCGTCGAGCTCGTCCAGATCCATGGCATCGTCCATGGAATACATGCGTGCCATGTGCGTGACCGGCGTAAACTGCTCGCTCACGTAGCCACCCACGCGCTGGGTATAGCTGTCGGGCGTCACCAGGTCGGGGTAGGTAGCCTCGATTTCCTGCAGCTCAACGAGCATTTTGTCAAAGGCGGCGTCCGTGATCTCGGGCGCATCGAGCATGTAGTAGCGATAGGCGTGGTAATCGAGCTCGTGGCGCAGCTCGGCCGCACGCGCTGCCGCCTGGGCACGGGCATCGGTCGGTGCGGTGGCTTCCGCGGTCGCGGGCGTTTCGGTATCGATGTCCACGCCGTCACCAAACAGGCTCGATTGCTCCATAGCGGCACTCCTTCGCTCGATTTCAAACGGATACAAGAGTACCACCGGTCGCAATGAGGCCGAATAGCGGTCTCGAACCGCACCGAATCGGCAGCCGCCAGACTGGAGTGGACAGTTAGTTCAGATACGTATAAATCCTAGAGCTGAATCAGGCACGAACACCCCTGTTTCAACTAATTTGGGCTCCTCGAGACCATGTAAACGTCCCGCTCTCCCTTCCAAACACCCATTCGAGCCCCATCCCAATCAAAAATTGCTCAAAACGCATCCCAAGCTGCCCCAGATTTATACGTATCTGAACTAACTGTCCAGACCATTCCGGACCAGGCCTCTTGTCAGCCCCAAGCGATCCGTTTTCCTCCGTCCCCAACGGATCAATAAGAAAAGAGGGGCTGTCCCACACTTGGCGGGACAGCCCCTCTGGCTTCGGCATATGCGAAACGGCTCGCTAGTAGCCCTGGCCGTAGCCCTGGCCCTGACCCTGCTGGCCCAGCAGCTCCTCCAGGTACTGGCGCAGCTGCTCGTCGGTAATACCGCCGTTGCCGGTGTCGGTCGAGCTGTCGTCCTGCTGCTGGTTCTGCAACTCCTCATCGGAGCCCAGCTCAACCGTGACCTTCTTCTCGTCCTTGCCGCGCATAAGCGTGATCTCGACCTTCTCGCCCACCTCGTGGCTGCGCAGTGCGATGATCAGGCCATCGGCGCTCGTGATCTCGTCGTCGCCCAGCTTGGTGATGACGTCGCCCTCCTGAATTCCGGCCTTAGCAGCAGGACCATCCTCAACGACGCTCACCACATACGCGCCGCTATCGGTGCTCAGCTTGTTGGTGCGGGCGTTAAGCGCATTGACGCTCGAAAGTGTGGCGCCCAGATACGGATGCACCGGCGTCTTGCCGTCGATAATCTGGTCGGCAATGTTCTTGGCGTAGTTAACCGGAATGGCAAAGCCCACGCCCGAGCTGGAGCCCGAGTAGCTCTCGATGAGCGAGTTGATACCCACGAGCTCGCCATTGTCGTTGACGAGCGCGCCGCCGGAGTTGCCCGGGTTGATGGCGGCATCGGTCTGGATCATGTTGGCATAGATGGTGTTACCGCTGGTAGAGCTCATGGCCGTGGAGCGATACAGCGCCGAGACGATGCCCGTGGAGACAGACTGCTCGTTGCCGAACGGCGAACCGATGGCCATAACCCACTCGCCCACGTTGAGCTTGGAGGAATCACCAATCTCGATCGGCGTGAGCTTGGAGGCATCGGCATCCTTGAGCTTGATGACGGCTAGGTCGCTCGAAGCATCGTTGCCCACGAACTCGGCCTCGTACGTGGTGCCGTCGTCCATGGTCACCACGTACTGGTCGTAACCATCGACCACGTGGTTGTTGGTGAGGATGTGGCCCTCGGTATCGAGCACCACGCCCGAACCGACGCTGCCCGAGTTGTCCGACTCGTCGGCAGACTGCGAAAGCGAGCCATTCTGGCCGCCGCTCGAAGTGGCGGTGATGGAAACGACGGAGGGCAGGGCCTTGGCAGAAACGGCCTCGGCAAGTGTGGTGTCCTCCGAGTCGATCGTGATCTTTTGCGTCGACGAGCCCGAAGCGCCCGCCGTCACGGCATTCTTGCCGCCGCCGATATCGAGCGTGCCGCTCATAATGAGCGCAATGACCAGCAGGGCGCCGCAGGCACAGCCGGCGAGTGCCGTAATAAAAATCGGCAGCTTTTTGGTCTTGGTCTTGACCACCGTGTGCTTGTTTACAACCTGCTGGCTGCCCAGCGGCTTTCCGGTCTGCGTGTCGTAGGCCTGCACGTAGGGAATGTTGCTGTCGGCAGGCGTCGACTCCACCTGCACGCGCGGCTGTTGCTGGGTCTCGCCGGCGTTGCCCGCATCCTGGGGACGCTGGGAATCGTACTCGCTCATGGCTGCGATCCTTTCGTCAAATAACCAAAGGCCCGCCAAACATGTGGCGGGCCATCATTGTTCACGTTGAGTTGTACCCCAATATGCGGGCGCAAGTGTATGAGAACGCAATCTTTTAGGAAGGCTTAAGTTCTGTTGCAGATTCGAGGGGAACCCGCACCTGCGTCAAAACCACCACGAAGGTGCCTGTCCCCTTTGTGGTGGAAATCTAGTCCTTAAACAGATAGCCCACGCCGCGGACGGTGGTGATGTGCGCCGCGATCTGCGGGCCCACCTTGGAGCGGATGCGTCGGATGTGCACGTCGACGGTGCGCGTGCCGCCGCAGTACTCAAAGCCCCACACGCGGTGCAGCAACACCTCGCGGCTGTAGGCACGGTTGGGGTGCGTCGCCAAAAAGCTCAGCAGCGAGTACTCCATCAGCGTCAGGTCGATGGGCTCATCGTCGAGCGTCACCTGGTAGGTAGCCAGGTTAATCTCGAGGTTATCGATGTTGAGCACATCGTCGGCGGTGACGGTCTCCTCCTCGCCCATCAGGCGCTGCGCACGAGCCTTAAGCTCGTTGGGCGTCGCCGTGGGGCATACAAAGTCGGCATGCGCGTGATTCGGCAGACGCAGGGTGCCGAGGGCCTCGTCGTCGACGATCACCAGCATGGGAACGCCGCCACGATCATCAAGCCACTTGGCAATCTGATCGATGCGATCGCTGCGAATGCCGTCGGAATCGAGGATCAGCAGGTCAAAGTCGTGCGCCGCGGTCGGCGAATCGGGAGTAGCCAGGCTCACCTCGACACCCAGGGTGGTCGTCAAGCTGCGGGCAAACTCGTGGAAGCGCGTCGTGCGCGCCATGAACAGGGCACTCTTTTCGGACATATCGGCCTCCAAAGAAATGAGCTCAATCGTACTGGAACAAGCCAGCGCGATTAGGAGTTCGCCAGGTAGTGCTTGATCTCCCACTCGGTGATCGTGGACTCAAACTTATGCCATTCGTCGCGCTTCTTTTTGAGGAAGAAGCTGTGGATGTGCTCGCCGAGGGCATCCTTCATAAACTGCGAGTCCTCAAAGACGTCGAGGGCCTCTTTGAGCGAACGCGGCAGCGGCGTGTAGCCGGCCTCGACCATCTGACGGTCGGTAAGCTTGAGCGTCTCGGCCGTTGCCTCGGGTGGGAGCTCCAGCTTGCGCTCGATGCCGTCCAGACCAGCTGCCAGCGTGACGGCGTTGACCAGGTACGGGTTGGCCATGGGGTCGGGGCTGCGAAGCTCGATGCGCGTGGACAGCTGCTTGCCGGGCTTGTAGACCGGAATGCGGACCATACTCGCGCGGTTGCGCAGGCCCCACGTGGCGTACTGCGGCACGGAGTCGCCGCCGGTAGTAATGCGCTTGTACGAGTTTACCGTGGGGTTGGTGATGGCGCTGATCTCGCGCGCGTGCGCCAGGATGCCGGCCATGTAGTGCTTGGCGATATCGGAGAGGTGGTACTTCTCGTCGTCCTCGCCCCAAAAGACGTTGTTGCCGTCGTGGTCGAATAGCGACTGATGCAAAAACATGGCGCTGCCGTCCTCGCCTGCCAACGGCTTGGGCATAAAGGAGGCGTGGCAACCGCTCTCGTAAGCCTGCTGCTTAATGATGAGCTTGGCCGTGGTGATGGCGTCAGACATGCTCAGGGCCTCGGCGTGGCGCAGACTCATGCCGTGCTGTGAGCGGCCGGCGGCGTGGAAGGTGTACTCCACGGGCACGGACATCTTCTCGAGCGTGAGGACTGTGTTGCGACGCAGGTCGCGAGCGGCATCGCTCACCGAAAGATCGAAGTAGCCCACGTTGTCGAGCGGCTCGGGGGTGTGCTCGTCGGGGAAATAGTAATACTCCAGCTCGGCGCCCACGTTGAGCAGATAGCCGGCCTTCTCGGCCTTGCGGAACATGCGGCGCAGGGCATCGCGCGGGTCGCCGGCAAACGGCTTGCGATCGGGGGTGCACACATCGCAGAACACGCGGGCGACGCCGTTGTGGCTCGGGCGCCACGGCAGGATTTGGAAGGTCGAAGCATCGGGAAACGCCAGCATATCGGCTTCCTCGGGCGTGGCAAAGCCCTCGATGGCGGAGCCGTCAAAGCCAATACCCTCCTCAAAAGCGACCTCGAGGTCCTCGGGGCTAATGGCAAAGTTCTTGAGGCGGCCGAGAATGTCGACAAACCACAGACGCACAAAGCGGATGTCACGCTGCTCTACGGAGCGGAGTACGTAATCGATGTTCTGCTGGTTCATGTCGCTCCCCTTTCTTTCGGGCGGGTTTCGACTGGTCTATATCGCAGATACTATCGCAGAAAAATGTTTCCGCAGGGTTAAAGCGTATCAAGCGCTCAAAAAACGTGCGCGAACAGGCAGTTGCGAACGAATGGTTAGCGCGAGGTTGATGCGCGGTGTTCGATGTGGCCGGGGATCTCGATGCGTTTGGGCGCCAGCTTTGCGGCCTCGCCCACGGTGGTGGTAACGACGTCGATGCGCTCGGAAAGGCGCTCGACTACGCGCTCGGCAATGGTGAGGGTGTCCTGCGCTGCCGTGGTGACGCCGCCAAAGAGCACATGGTTCCAGGGGTAGTCGTCAAACGTCGCGATCTTGAGCCCCGCCGGCAGCGAGGGACCAAGCTGCGCCAGCGCCTCGGTCAGACGCAGGAAAACCAGGCCGTTGACGGCAATGAGGCCGAGCTTTTTGCCTGCATAGCCGCGGATGGTCTCGTCCAAGCGACCGACGCCCGTGGCGCCACCGTCGGCCAGGGTGACGACCTCGCCCGCAAGGCCGCGGCGCGAAAGCTCGTCGGCAAAGGCCTCGGCGCGCTCTCGACGCACGGGGCTATCGTCGCTTGCCTCGGTGAGCAGGCACAGACGCTCGCTGCCCGCAGCTGCCAAGGCGTCTACCAAGCCGGCGACCAGCTCACGGTTGTTAGATGTCACCAGATCGACACCGCCGTCGGCAACGTTGCGGTCGAGCAGCACTACGGGCAGGCGTCCCGCTGCCGCGGCGATCGCCTCGTCATTGCCTCCGCAGGTGTTGACGACCAGGCCGTCCACGCCGGCATCGATAAGTCTGGTGAGCGACTCCGCTTCCTTAGCGGGGTCGTTGCCGCTAATGGCCGTCATGAGCGAGCAGCCGCGCGCCGCGGCGCTGGCGGAAAGGCCCTCGAGCATGGCGCTCGAGAACGGGTTGGCGATGTCAGCCAGAATCACACCGATGAGGTTGGTGCGCGAGCTGCGCAGATTGCGCGCGGCGGCACGCGGGCGATAGCCGGTGCGCTCGATGACCTCGGCAATACGGGCACGGGTTTCCTCGCTCATTTGCCCGGGGCGGTTGTTGAGATAGCGCGAGACCGTGGCCGGACTCACGCCAGCCTCGGCGGCAATGTCCTTGATTCTCATCTGCGCCATAACGCACCCCGTTTCCCAATTGTCGGCGGTCTGAGCCATTTTAGGCATTTTTTTAAAAATCTCGGTTGCAAAACGCTGTAGTTGAGTATACTACAACTCGAAACGAAACCGATTTCGTAAACCGATTTCGGCGAGCGTTGGCACGCAGGTGCAAAGACGCACCCTACCGTCTTGGCACCTGCGTGCCAACGCCATATCAAAGGTGTACGCACGAGTAAAAGGAGCTGCGCGACCATGGGTAAAACGGTTCTTACCTTCGGCGAGATCATGATGAGACTCTCGCCCAAAGACCACCTGCGTATTGAGCAGGCAACCGAGTTTGACGTCCGCTACGGCGGCGCCGAGGCCAACACTGCGCTTTCCCTGGCCTACCAGGGCGACAAGGCCGCTTACGTCTCCGTTGTTCCGGCCAACCGTCTGGGCGAGTGCGCCCTGCGTTCGCTGAAGGCCTACGGCGTCGACACCACGCGCGTCGTGCGTCAGGGCGACCGTCTTGGCTCCTACGTCTTTGAGGTCGGTGCCTCGCAGCGCGGCAACGGCTGCGTCTACGACCGCAAGTACTCTGCCATCAACATGGCCAAGCGCGATATTTTTGACTGGGACGAGATCCTCAAGGGCATCGATGTCTTCTACTTCTCCGGCGTGACGCCCGCCGTCTCCGATGAGATGGCCGCTGCCTGCAAGGATGCGCTCGCCGCCTGCCGCGCCAAGGGCATCACCACCGTGTGCGACGTGAACTATCGCGGCAAGATGTGGTCGCCCGAGAAGTCGCAGGCCACCATGAAGGAACTCCTGCCGCTCGTCGACATCTGCATCGCCAACGACGAGGATGCGCCCGCCGGCCTCGGCATGACCTGCGTCTCTGGTTCCCTTGCCCATGGCATCGAGGAGCGCGACACCTATGTCGAGATGGCCCGTCAGATCTGCGCCGAGTACGGCTGCAAGAAGGTCGCCTCGGTCGTTCGCAACATCTCCTGCGTCGAGCGCTCCATCTGGATGGGCATGCTCTTTGACGCCGAGAGCGGCGAGCACTGGTTCTCCCCTGCTCACGACGTACACGTGCTCGAGGGTGTTGCCGCCGGCGACGCTTTCAACGCCGGCCTCGTCCATGCCCTCATCAACGACTTTGACCCGCAGGCTGCCGTCAACTACGCCATCGCGGCCTCGATCCTCAAGCTCACCATCAAGGGCGATTCCAACTTGGTGACCGCAGACGAGATCGCAGCCGTGGCATCAGCCGCCGACGGTGGCACTCGCGTCGCACGCTAGTCCGTCTCCATTCCGCGGGCCGCAGCTTTCCAATCCCATACCTCTACGGCCCGCTCCCCGATTCCTCCGGCCGGGCAAAACCACCAGTCCCATTCCGGTTTTGTCTGGCATTCCCTACATGACTGGTCGAGCAGCCGGTTTTGGAATTGCTTGAACCCCAAGCAGTGCCTCCGATAACCAATCCAAAATCGGCTCCTGACCAGCACATTTGGCAATCACGCGCCCATGCGCGCCACACATCGAAAGGAACATCATGTTCGATCAGTTCTACACCACGCTTGAGTCCCTGGGCATCGTGCCGGTCGTTGTGCTCGACAAGGTCGAGGACGCCGCTCCGCTCGCCCACGCCCTTATGGCGGCTGGCATGAAGTCCGCCGAGGTCACCTTCCGCACCGCCTGCGCCGCCGAGTGCATCGCCGCTATGGCCGAGGCCGAGCCCGAGATGTGCGTTGGCGCCGGCACTGTCCTGACCGTCGAGCAGGTTGAGCAGGCCCGCGCAGCCGGTGCCAAGTTCATCGTCTCCCCGGGTTACAACGAGGACGTCGTGAAGCACTGCATCGACATCGACCTGCCCGTCCTTCCCGGCACCGTGACCCCCTCCGAGGTCACCGCAGCCGAGAACCTGGGCCTCAAGGTCACCAAGTTCTTCCCCGCGTCCCAGTATGGCGGCCTGAACACCATCAAGGCCCTCGCCGCTCCGTTTGTCGGTCACCGCTTTATGCCTACCGGCGGCGTGAGCACCGCCAACGTCGAGGAGTACCTGAGCTCCTCCGCCATCATCGCCTGCGGTGGCACCTGGATGGTCAAGCCGGCCCTGTTTGCCGACGGCGACTTCTCCAAGGTCGAGCAGATCGCCCACGAGGCCATGGACGTCGTCAAGAAGGTCCGCGGCTAGGTTTAGCTCTCTATCGTGAAAGGGGGGCGTGCCCTAAACCTCGCCCCCTTTCTTTTAAAGCGGCTCGGAAGCGCGCCGTTTCCGTCACGAACAAGAACCAAAACCGTCTTGTATGCTGATAGAACGTGACGGAAGCGACACGCCTCCAAGCCGCTTTGCCTACTCGGCTGGCCGTCGCGCTCAACTAAGCCACTTCGACAAAAGCCGAGCCACCAAAACAGCTGCGGTGCCGTCTGGAGGAATGGACCCTTGCTTCTGGTCTTTTCCTCCAAGCGGCGCCGCAGCTTTGTGCCCCGGTTACGCCCCAACGCAGTTGCGGTGAAATAGGGACTGTTTGCGCCACCTAGGCCGCAAAACAGTCCCTATTTCACCGCAACTAAATAAAGGGACAAATTAGATGGCCGAGTCTTTGGACAGCTCAAAATAGTCGGGATGCAAGGCGATAACCGGGCCCTGCTCCTCGGGCATCAGGTGCAAGTGCGTCTCTGCCAGATAGCTCGCCGTGTCGGTATCGCCCCTCTTAATGGCCTCGAGAATCCGGCGATGCTGCCGACGAATCGGCTCCCAATCCAGGTCCTGCGACACCATACGCAACCAGTTGTATCGCTCAAAATGTGTGTTGATGCTCTTCATCCAATCCCACAACATGTGACGACCGGCAATCTCAAAACATGTCTCATGGAACAGGTTATCCAGGTCAAAGAAACGGCGCGTTTCGCCATGGTCGAGCGACTCGGACTCGGTAAGAACCTGCTCAAGCCGCTGCTTTTGCTCGGGCGAGGCGGCCGAACAGCATTTAATTAGCACGCTTCTCTCGAGCTTCTCGCGCAAAAAGCAGGCGTTTTCGGCGCGTTCCATGCTGATCTTAGAGACGTAGGTGCCGCTTTTGGGACGCGTTTCCACCAGCTCCTGCTCACGCAGGCGCACAAAGGATTCGCGAATGGGCGTGCGCCCGATTCCCGTCTCCTTTTCCAGACCAATCGCCGAAAGACGCGTGCCGGGCCTGAGCTCGGCATAGATGATCTTGGAGCGCAATGCGTTGTACGCCTGGTCTTGCAGGCTCTGATAATGCTGGTGCTGTTCCATAAAGCCCTCGGATAAGTCCTCGGTTAGTCGAATACCACCATGCAATACTATCGCATCCCCCGCCCCCTCATAAGTTGCGGTGGAATAGTTCCTGTTCAAGGCCTTCAGCAGCAAAAACAGGAATTATTCCACCGCAACTTCCAACAGTCTTTTTGGGACGTGGCTTTTTTGGCTACCCTGAGCCGCAGGTCGGCCCCTTGCCACAAAAGGGGCCCATCTACTACGTTAACGCGGAGAGCCCAGACCATGCTGAAAAGTGCGAAAACAAAACCGCAGGTAGACAGCTTGTCGATTTTCGAAAAAGCCGACTATGGTTGACCCCTGCGGCTTAAACGTAGTAGATAGGCCCTTTTCGTGGCGCAGCACTACTGCACCCCAAATTGGCACCCCGAGCCCTCGTGAGTTGCCAACAAGCTGTTCGCCCAGCGCTTTATCCGCGCGGCATTCGGAAAATAGCACCACCGTAAGAACCCGCGAACAGCGCTATACGTTGCTATATCTCACTATACTTTGCTATATCTTGCTATACTTTGCTATATCTTGCTATATCTTGCTATATCTTGAGCAAAGGTGGCTCACATGCAAACAAACCCTTTTAAGCCCACAGCAGGTAAAACACCTCCCACGATTATCGGCCGCGAAGATGTGCTCGAAGAATTCAATGAGGGCCTCGTCAACGGGCCTGGTGCCCCGGGGCGCCTAATGCGCATAGCCGGCGTCCGTGGAACGGGCAAGACGGTCCTCCTTGACGAGTGCTCACGTTTGGCGCAAAGCCGTGGCTGGACGGTCATAAAAGAGGTCGCAACCGAGGGACTTTGCCAACGCATTCTCGAACAGCTGCAGCCCAAATTCCAGGCCAAACACGCCAGATTTGAGCCCACCGTAGCTGGCATATCCATCGGCAGCATAGACATTGAGCGAATCGGTCCATCGCTACGCGACGCCATGAGACAGACAATATCCAAGAATGAAAATGGCCTGCTCATCACTCTCGACGAGGTTCAAGACGCAGAGCTCGATGAGGTCCGAACGCTCTCCATTGCGATTCAGCAGGTTATCGGCGAAGACCTTGATATAGCCTTTGTTTTTGCGGGGCTGCCTTCGATGATTGAAAGCATCATCAACGGAAAGACACTTACGTTTTTGCGCCGTGCCCTCCCCTTTGACCTGAAGGCTGTGGCAGTAACCGAAGTGTCGTACTCCCTCGAGGAAACCATTGAAGCGTCTGGCATGGAGTTGCAGCCAGGTATTGCCGGCCAACTTGCCGAGGCAACGCAAGGTTATCCTTTCATGATCCAACTCGTTGGATACTACGCATGGCAGTTGGCAAGACGCGCACATACACCGATTATTGGAGAAGAAGAAGCCGAGCGCGGCATTGCAACGGCACGCGAACGCTTCTGTGCCATGGTGATTGAGCCCGCGCTACAGCGCATTCCGCCCACGTGCATCGCTTATCTGCTGAGCATGGCATCTTTGGGGCAGACGAGCTCGACCAGCATGGTTGCCGATGCCCTAAACAAAACGCCTCAACAGGTGAGTTCCGTCCGCAGCCGCCTGTTAAGAGAATCGATTATCGAGGCTCCCTCGTACGGCAAGGTCTCATTTGCCATCCCCTACATGCGCGACTACCTCTACGAGCACAAAGCCGAACTGGAAGTTGAACTGTAGAAACGGCAACTGCCCTGCAAGACGAAAACCGTTTTCGTACGGATTTAAAGCAGACGTAAACGATTTTCGTCTTGATTTGCGTACGGAATTAAGACGTAAATTGCGCTTTCGTACGCTTATTACCAGACGCAAATTGTTTTCGTCCGGCCATGCGTCCCCAATCTAGACGAAAAGAGCCCCGAGCTCGTATTGAACTGCATCCCAATTCTTGGACGGGCGCCGATGCCCTGATCTCTGCCATGTCGAGGTGCGAGATCAAATCCTTGGCGCGCTCGCCGGAGTGAT